>CAMKTJ010000080.1 GCA_946415645.1 uncultured Prevotellaceae bacterium | reverse complement strand
GGCTCTGCGCATCTTCCTCCTGGCAGTTTAGTTCTGCCTATGTGCATCAGGCCGTCCAGAAATGTTCCGCATGTTATCACCACGCATCTGGCGTTTATGATTACATCCATGTAGGTAAGTACGCCTGTTACCTGCTTGTCCTTTACCAAGAGTTCCTTTACTTGATCTTGCCAGATATGCAGATTGCGCGTGTTCTCAAGAATCTCACGCCAGGTCCAGATGAACTTTCCTCTGTCGCACTGGGCACGAGGACTCCACATGGCGGGTCCTTTGCTACGGTTCAGCATACGGAATTGAATGGCGGTACGGTCAGTAACCTCTGCCATATGTCCGCCTAATGCATCAATCTCCCTTACAATCTGTCCTTTAGCAATGCCGCCAACAGCAGGATTGCAGCTCATCTGTGCAATCTTGTTCATATCCATTGTTATAAGGCAGGTTTTCGCTCCCAAAGTTGCACTGGCTGCTGCAGCCTCACATCCGGCGTGTCCAGCACCCACTACAACCACATCAAAATTCATTTCCATATTATTCTGGCACTCAATTTAGCTGCAAAATTACGACTTTCTCTTAACATTTGAGCCAAAATCTTGTTCAAATCACTTTTTTAATGTAATTTTGCACGATATAATATCCTATTTATTAGGTATAAGGCTGCAAAATAACATAATATTCAATAATTTAATTCAATGATTTATGTGGTTAATCAATTCATCAATCGGTAGGAAGGTTGTAATGTCTGTAACTGGCATTGCGCTTATCCTGTTCATGACCTTTCATGCGTCAATGAACGTAGTAGCCCTTATCAGTGCAAAGGGTTACAATATGATTTGTGAGTTCCTGGGTGCCAACTGGTATGCTGTTGTGGCAACTATCGGTTTGGCAGGCTTGGTAGCTCTTCATTTCATTTTTGCTATTTGGCTTACAATTCAGAACCGTAAGGCTCGTGGTACCAGCAAGTATGCTATCACCAGCAAGCCCGACAAGGTAGAGTGGGCCAGCCAGAACATGCTGGTTCTTGGTCTGATTGTTGTATTAGGTATGGGTCTTCACCTGTACAATTTCTGGTACAACATGATGTATGCCGAGTTGGCAGGTATCGAGAACGAGATTGCAGCAACAGACGGTGTTGGCTACATTGCCAAGACCTTCTCTTCTCCTTGCTATGCCGCTATTTATGTAGTATGGTTGATTGCTTTGTGGTTCCATCTGACTCATGGTTTCTGGAGTGCTCTTCAGACACTGGGTTGGAACGGTAAGGTTTGGTTCAACCGTTGGAAGTGTATCAGCGCAGCTTATACCACTATCATCGTTGCAATGTTTATTGCCGTTGTGGTTGCTTTTGCTGCCGGCTATCGTCCTGCAGACTTCAACGAAGCTGCTGAGGAGCCTACAGAGGAGGCATGCTATGCGCAGAAGGCTTGTCCTATGTTGCCCGACTGTCCAATGATGAAAGGCGGATGCCAGGATAAGGCTCATTGTTGCAAGGCACACGGAGAAAGCGGCCGTATGATGGGTGAGTAATAATATGGTGTAATCTGAAAAATAGTAATTGACTATGACAAAGAAAATAGATTCAAGAATTCCCGAAGGCCCAATAGCAGAGAAGTGGACCAACTATAAGGCTCACCAGCGTCTCGTCAATCCCAAGAACAAGCTGAAGCTGGACGTTATCGTCGTAGGTACCGGTCTTGCCGGCGCCAGTGCTGCAGCTTCACTTGCCGAGATGGGCTTCAACGTATATAATTTCTGTATTCAGGATTCACCCCGTCGTGCTCACTCTATTGCTGCACAGGGTGGTATCAATGCAGCTAAGAACTATCAGAACGACGGCGACTCTGTTTACCGTCTTTTCTACGATACAGTTAAGGGTGGTGACTACCGTGCCCGTGAGGCTAATGTTTACCGTCTGGCTGAGGTCAGCAACAACATCATCGACCAGTGCGTAGCTCAGGGTGTACCTTTCGCTCGTGAATACGGTGGTATGCTGGCTAACCGTTCTTTCGGTGGTGCTCAGGTAAGCCGTACTTTCTATGCTAAGGGTCAGACAGGTCAGCAGTTGCTGCTGGGTGCTTACTCTAGCCTCTCTAAGGAAGTTCAGAAGGGTAAGGTTAAGCTCTTCACCCGTTACGAGATGGAGGATGTAGTTATTATCGACGGCCGTGCTCGTGGTATCATTGCCAAGAACCTGGTTACCGGTAAGTTGGAGCGTTTCAGCGCTAACGCTGTTGTTATTGCAACTGGTGGTTACGGAAATGCTTACTTCCTCTCTACCAACGCTATGGGTTGTAACTGTACAGCTGCTATCCAGTGCTACCGCAAGGGCGCTATGATGGCTAACCCCTCTTACGTACAGATTCACCCCACCTGTATTCCTGTTCATGGCGACAAGCAGTCTAAGCTGACTCTGATGTCAGAGTCTCTGCGTAACGACGGTCGTATCTGGGTTCCCAAGAAGCTGGAGGATGCCAAGAAGTTGCAGAAGGGCGAGATTCAGGCTTGGGATATTCCTGAGGAGGATCGCGACTACTATCTGGAGCGTCGTTATCCTGCCTTCGGTAACCTCG
>CAMKTJ010000079.1 GCA_946415645.1 uncultured Prevotellaceae bacterium | reverse complement strand
GAAATATCCTGTCTGTTTTACCAGTTGGAAGGGAATTGTTTTTGTGCATTGCCTTGACATGGAAACGATGAATTGCAGTGCATGGAGAACGGCGGATATTCTGACAGAGATAATCATGAAGTACGGAGAATAAACGTCAACTACTAAGATCAAAATTCAAAATTCAAAATTAGACTTTAGTTATTAACCAAATGAGTTGAAGCTGAGAGAATCAATTGAGCACCATTTGGTGTAGGGCCCTTTCTCGAATACTTCTCTCGCTAAAAACTCAAATTATGCGAAAATATATTTTTATTCTGAATGTCCTGGACATGATTTCAGGACTAAAGAAAGGGAAGAGATTTGAAGGTGTTCTGTACGTTGACAAGAACACGAGGTTGTTAACCTTTAAGCCTTATTTCCGTAAGACACCTAAGTGTAGCAAGGATGTGCTGGTGGCTAAACTGCCATGGGGATGGGTGAAGGAATCTTCTATGCGACTGAAACGCCATACCAGTATGCCCAAGGAGCTGACCTTTGCAGAGAAACTGGCCATCCTTGACCAAGAGAACAAACTGGCCAAGGAGGCACTGATGAAACAGGAAATGGAGGCGTGCTTATGATCTACAGGATAACAAATGACGGGCACAAGCATGCCCACTTGGTAAAGAACCGCGAGGAGCTGATGGCTCTGCGCAACTCTAAGGAGAATCTGGATAACCTTGCCAAAGCCCGACAGGGGGATACGACAGCTAAGATGCATCTGCTACAGTTGGCATACAATCTGGGACACGTGGATGGCACCTTGGCAGGGTGCAGGAGCATTGGCAGCTTCTTCTTCCACGATGTGGATCTTTACAGTCCAATTAAGGGGCAAGGTGCAGGGGGCAAGGAGCAAGAGGATACCAAGAATACTCAAAGCTCAACTCTCAATTCTCAATTAGATCTGAAGGAATGGATTCTATCCAAGAAGGAGGAGATAGGGCTGATGATGCTGGAGAGGAGCGCCAGTGGCGGTTATCATCTGGTATGCAGGCGTGTGCCGGGCACTACCATACTGGAGAATCAGGTGCGTGTGGCTTCTATTCTGCAAATAGAGATGGATACCAGCACCAAGGATTTGCAGCGTGTGGTATTCTCTACCAGCGGGGCACCCGAAGACCTTATCTACCTGGATGATGAATTGTTCACAGAGCCTATGACACCAGAGGAGTGTGTGCAGGAGCACAACCGCCTGAAGGTGCGCATCATGCGCAAACAGGAGGATGTTCCGCCAAAGGCAAAGAAAGCGAATAAGCACTACAAGCCGTGGCTGGATAAAGTTGAGAGTGTAGAGTGTAGAGTTGAGAGTCAGTCTGAAGTGGATAGTTCAAACAGTTCTACTATCAACTCTAAACTAGCCACTGACTCTAAACCCTCAACAATCAACTCTAAACTAATAGATGAGCGTGTAAGGTTCATCACCAAAGGTGTGATGAAGGAGAAGGGACTGGAGGAGCAGGACTTTCTGAATGAGGGTGGCAGGCATACTACCGTTAAGATATTCCTGACAGGAGTTACGCAACTGCTGACGAAGGAAGAGACCAACGGGGTGCTGAAGGAGCTGATGCCTGAGCATTGGAGCGATGAGAACATACAGCGTCTGGTGAACGACTTCTACCAGAACTACACCAACCCTAACCAGCGTCTGCTGAAATATCAGGAACAGCTCTTTACGCAGAGCCAGAGGATGGCTGATGGAAGATGTATGAAGGAAGATGTAATCGAGCCTCAGACGCCGCCTGAGATGCCTAAGAAACTGCCCAGCCTTATTAACCTGCTTGTCTCACGTACTCCCGACATCTACAAGGCGGCTGTGGCGCATGCCGTGTTTCCTGCGCTGGCGACACACCTATGGAGGACACGATTCCGGTACATCGACAATAAGCTGCATGAGGCTACGCTGATGAACTGCCTGATGGCTGGCACGGGTGCCGGTAAGGACTGTATATCAGAACCTATAGACCATATCATGGCTGACATCCGTAAGAACGATGCGGAGAATATGAAGCGTGAAAAGGAATGGAAAGATGAGATAAACGCCAAGGGTGCCAACAAGGACAAGAGGAAGAGGCCAGAGGGCCTTGTGATTCAGGAGATTGATGCGGATATGACGAACCCTGCCTTTGTGATGCGTATGGCAGAGGCGGACGAGCATTTCCTGTATGTGAAACTGAATGAGATTGACCAGTTTGATGCGCTGAAGGGCAACGGCTCGGGCGGACAGCAGTTCAGGATCATGTGTCTGGCCTTCGACCCTAACAACCGCTACGGTCAGACGCGTATAGGTACGCAGAGCGTTACAGAGCGCGTCTGTATCCGCTTCAACTGGAACGCAACCACTACCATCCAGAAAGGACAGAAATACTTTAGCAGGGTGCTGACAGACGGGCCGCTAAGCCGTATCAACTTCTGTACCATCCCTGAGAGGGAGATAGGCTCGGAGATTCCCGTTTACGGTGAATATGACAGCAGCTTTGATGAGGAACTGCGCCCTTACATAGAGCGTCTCTGCGCTGCCCGTGGTGAGATTGACTGCCCACAGGCTTTTAAACTCGCCAAGAAACTGAATGAAGAATGTGCAGAATTCAGCCGACTGAGTCAGAGCCGTACCTATGAGAACTTCACCTTCCGTGCCAACGTGATAGCATACCTGAAAGCCTGTGTGCTCTTTGTGGCCAACGACTACAAATGGGACAAGACGTGCGAGGACTTTATCCGTTGGTCTCTGAACTACGACCTATGGTGCAAGATGCAGTTCTTTGGCGATGCCATAGAGCAGGCCAATAATGCTGCAACCCGACAGGGCACACGTGGGCCACGTAATCTGCTGGAGTTGTTGCCTGATACTTTCACCATTGAGGATGCTATGAAAGCACGTCAGCAGCAAGGTATAACCAACAGTGGAAATCATGCCATTAAGATGATTCGAACGTGGATTAACCGTGGATACGTGATACAGAATACAGAATACAGTTTCCGAAAAGCAAAAACGTTTAATGGCTTATTAGCTTAGTAGCTTAATAGGTTAAAAAATTAAAACATTAAAACGGTTAGCGGTTAGGGGTTAGCGAATTTTCAATAACCAATAACCTATAACCAATAAACATTAAAAATTATGGAACCAAGAGGTATTAGGAATAACAATCCGTTGAATATCCGCAGAAGCGGAGATAAGTGGCAGGGACTTAGAACACTGCAGGAAGATAGGGAGTTCTTTCAGTTTAGTGATATGAAATGGGGTTGGCGAGCAGCATTCAGGCTGCTCTGCCACACCTACTACAAGA
>CAMKTJ010000078.1 GCA_946415645.1 uncultured Prevotellaceae bacterium | reverse complement strand
AACTGAGCGGTTCAGACAACGAGATGGGCCAGGGCAACAGCCAGTTCTCATCCAGTTGCTGATCATACACAAACTCTCTTCTCTCCAAGGTAATGGCACTGTCATAAACGCGCATTATCATACCCTGACGACCTTTTGAACAATCCATATTGGGCATCTGATAGACAGGACGCAGGTTACTGTCATCCTGATAGGTATTCTCACGCGCGGGCATGGGATATAAATATTGTAGTGATGCTGTGCCTATACTGGTAAAGGTTCCCTGCCATAGGTCGCGGTCATCGGTCAAGGGCGAATGTGAGTGACCCGAGAAAGCCACTGCATTGGGATAACCACTCATCAGCTTTGTCACCGTTCCGTCATCCTGTCCCCAGGCCCACGGGCCGTTACACGTATTCTTCAGGTGGGGATGTTGGATGTAGAAGAAAGGTTTCTCCGTCTCCAACTCACCGGCATGTTGCTGCATCAGTTCTTCCAGACCGGGAATATTATTGGTGTGCCAATGGGCACCAATGAAGTGATAGCCCTTTATGGTCTTGAACCAAATGGGTGTATAATCCTCCCCGAAGTATTTCTTCCACACCTCAGCAGGGCGCTTTCCTATACCCTGTGACTGTGCTGTCTCACTGCCTACGCTGTTGATGACACTGCTCCACGAGTATCCTTCCAAATCATGATTACCATAGATAAAGAGTCGCTCCGTATGCTTGCCGTCCAGTCCCTCATCATTGGGGAAGACGCTGTACCAGGTATCAGCCACAACTTTCAACTGGGGCTCAAGACCTTGGTCAGCCATATCACCTGCTATAATGACACCGTCCACCTTCAGGCTGCGGAAGTATTCAAGGGTATGTTTGAAGGTCACGGCAGTCTCCGTGCCGCGGATGTGGATATCGCTGACAATACCAATAACCAGATTGGGATTGCCCAAAGTGCGAAGGGCTTCAGCAAAAGCAGGTACATTCAGATAGGCTGCACCAGCTAAGACCGAAGAACGTTGTAGAAATTCTCGTCGGTTCATTTTCTTTAGATTTGTTACAAATAATGCACAAAGATAGCAAATATTCATAATTAAATGCAAATTATTTGTAAAGAAAGTATCAGATTTGTATAAGAATTGACGTTCCGTTTTAGTCACATCAATAAAAAAACGAGCCAAAAGTTTTGCGGTTTCACAGAAATGACGTACCTTTGCAACCGCAAAAGCCCAGATGGCGGAATCGGTAGACGCGCTGGTCTCAAACACCAGTGGGGCAACCCGTGCCGGTTCGACCCCGGCTCTGGGTACTTTTCAAGAAGTGTGTTGTTCAATGCAACACACTTTTTTTTTTGATATAAACGACAAATTAGAAGAATTTTTATACTTTTGCATCTGTTACACTCAAGTTTTAAACTAAAGCTAATAAACCTATACAAACAAAACAATGAAAAGAGTCTTCGTCAGCGGTTGCTATGACCTGCTGCACAGCGGTCACGTGGAGTTCTTCCGTCAGGCAGCGGAATATGGCGATTTGTATGTCGGTATTGGAAGTGATAAAACTATTGAAGGCTATAAACACCACAAAACAGTTTACAGCGAACAGGAACGGCTCTTTATGGTCAAGAGCATCCGGTATGTAAAAGATGCTTATATCAATGCTGGTAGTGGCATCATGGATTTCATTCCCACATTGGATATTGTCAAGCCCGACGTATTTGTGGTAAATGAGGACGGAGGCAACGAAGACAAGCGGAAACTCTGCGAAGAAAGAGGTATTCAATATGTCGTTTTGCAACGTACCCCGCAGGAAGGCTTGACAGCACGTTCTTCTACAGATTTGAAGAAAACCGAGAGTCAGATTCCCACACGCCTCGACTTGGCCGGCACTTGGATTGACCAGCCTTACGTCTCCCAATATGCGCCCGGATGGGCTATAACTATCTCTCTGGAACCCACTTTCGAGATTCGTGAACGCTGCGGTCTCTCAACATCCACACGCAATATGATCAAGAAGATCTGGCCGTACTCGCTTCCCAATATGAATCCCGAGATGCTGGCCAAACTGGTTTTCTGTTTCGAAAACGACCCAGAGCGTTCAGACGGGATTATTTCCGGAGCTCAGGACTCTATTGGTATTTGCATACCCGGCCTCTGCCGTCATTACTACGACAACCGCTTCTGGCCGGAGAAGATAGAGACATGTCAGGACGAAGTTGTGCTGAGCTGGTTGGAAAGCCACTTGGCAATGATACCTATGGAGCCTCGCAGACCCGGGTGTAGCGTGGTGGAAGGCAAAGACATTACAGAACCTAAGGTAAAAGCTCTTGCCAAGGCTGCTGATGATTGCTGGGCTGCTATCATGAAAAAGGACTTGCAAGCCTTTGCTGCAGCCTACAAAGCCAGTTTCGATGCACAGGTAGCCATGTTCCCCGCCATGATTCAGGGGTCTGTCCCCAATTACATCAACGAATATAAAGACAAGGTTCTTGCCTACAAGATGCCTGGTGCTGGCGGTGGCGGCTACCTTGCCTGTGTTGTAAAGGACGCAGAGACTTTTGCCAAGGAGCATAAGGAAGCAATACGCCTAACTATTCGCAGACCTGGTCTTTAATCCCTTAAACTTTTAAACATTTAAACATTTAAACATTTAAACACTTAAATCCTTCCCAATGAGAACCATCGAAAAGAAATACTTATTACCATTCATACTGGTAACAAGTCTCTTTGCACTCTGGGGACTGGCCAATAACATGACGGACACCCTGCTGGCTGCTTTCCGCAAGATTATGCAGATGAGCGATGCACAGACCAGTCTCATCCAGATGGCATTCTACGGAGCATACTTCTGTCTGGCACTGCCAGCTGCCCTATTCATACGCAAGTACAATTTTAAAGGGGGCATCATCTTGGGTCTTTGCCTTTATGCAGCTGGGGCAATGATGTTCTTACCTGCGGCAGAAGTAGAAAGTTATGCTTTCTATCTGCTGGCCATCTATATTATGGCGGCCGGTTGCTCTGTACTGGAAACCACAGCCAATCCGTATATCATGAGCATGGGCAGCCAGGAGACAGCAACCAGACGTCTGAACATAGCCCAGAGTTTTAACCCTATCGGTTCCATCATGGGAATTCTGATAAGCAAATACTTCATCCTGCAGGATATCTCCCTTTACTCCGTTAGCGGAACCTACGCAGCAGTAGGAGTTGTACTAATTGCCATAATGATAGTGATGCTCTTCGTTCGCATGCCTGAAGGCAGCGATTCCCAATGTTCAATGGTCAACGCCGAAGGGGTCGCGAGCTGGAAGCGAGAACGAAGTGGCAATGGTCAATGTTCAATGGTCAATGGTCAATGGTCAATGTTCAATGGTCAATCTTCAACGCTCACCTCAATCCGAAGGTTGCTCAGCAACCGAATATATACGGGAGGTATCATTGCCCAGTTCTTCTATGTAGGAGCACAGATTGGGGTCTGGAGCTTCACTATAAGACTTGTAATGAAAGAACTGGAAATGACGGAAGCTGAAGCTGCTACATTGTATCTTATTTCGATTGTTGGCTTCTGTAGCAGCAGGTTTATCTATACTTGGCTAATGAAATATATTGCACCTCAAAGACTACTTGCAACAGGTGCCGTACTGAGTACAATATGTGCACTATTAGTAGTACTGACTGGCGGATGGCTATGTGTGATATCACTAATATTTGTCAGTGTATTCATGAGCCTGATGTTCCCCACCATCTACGGCATAGCTTTAGAAAGTGTATCCAAGAGCAAATACTCGGATGATGCGAAGATTGGAGCCAGCGGCCTCATCATGGCCATTCTGGGCGGAGCACTTTTAACCCCTCTTCAGGGAATGGTCAGCGATGCATCTAATATCAATATCTCTTACCTAGTCCCAATGGGTTGTTTCTTGGCAGTGCTTCTCTTTGCATTGAGTACCAGACAAACCCCTAAACATTAATGGTCAATGTTCAATGAGAACTAATGGGGCGAGGGGCGAGGAGCAAGGAGCAAGTTAAATGGTTATAGGTTATGGGTTATGGGTTA
>CAMKTJ010000077.1 GCA_946415645.1 uncultured Prevotellaceae bacterium | reverse complement strand
TATAATACTCGGGGGGCTCTGAGAAATCAGGGAACTCCGGGTATCTCTATTATAACCAACGAGGGTATTAACTTAAAAAAACACCAACATGAAAACTGTATTAACTTCTTTGCTTTTGCTCTTGTCGGCTTCATTGTTGGCACAGAGACAGAATGTAAGTGGCCGTATAAGCGGTCCCAATGGGCGCATCCCTAATGTGTCAGTCAGGGAGATAGATGCCAACCGACGGATTTATAATCATACCAAGGCAGACAAGAACGGCCTGTTCTCTTTTCAGGTACGGGATGCACAGCATTCGCTGCAGTTCTTTGCGCCAGGCTATAGGACGTTCACGCATAAGATGCTGGGACAGAAGTCGTTCAACGTCACACTCGAGCCTCGCCGCACATCGCCGCTTATTGGCTCAGAACGTCTGGTATTGAAGTCCGATGGGCTCTTCTGTGGAATATATATGGGAACTGATGTCAAACAGATGGCTTGGGTAGAGCAACTGAACGACACACTGTTTACACTGATCCTGCCTGTGAAGATGGATCGTATAACAGATGAGTATCCGGCAGGAAGAACAGTGATGGTACTCACGGATATGGATCAGCTGCTGATGCAATGGGAGAACGTGGTGGATGCTTACCCTGTGGACGTGGCTCCCTATGAGGTTAACGATTACCATCTGGCACAGACGTATTCGGGCGATAATTATCAGCCAGGAGCGACAATGGAGGATAAACCCCTTTATGCCTATCCTCACTTCCAGTTCACAAAATCCGACTTGGAATATATAGTGCAGCATCCCAATGCTTTGCGACGATTGGCAATGGATACCTATAAGGCTGACAACTATTGGAATCTATATCCCACAGGACAAACTATTGAACTGCTTAGTCAGGTATTGAAAACAAGTAAAAAGTAACTATAAATATACCAACTGTTATTATGAGGAAAATCCTTCTTTTAATTCTTCTTGTTGCATCTTCCGTAGTTTACGGTCAGGCCAACAAAGAGACTCTTTTTCTTATTTCAAATACACACCTTGATACCCAGTGGAACTGGGATGTCAAGACAACCGTCAATGAGTACATTAAGAATACCCTTACGCAGAACATGGCGCTGATGGACAAGTACCCCAACTTTATGCTGAACTATGAGGGGGCCGTCAAATACATGTGGATGAAGGAGTATTACCCCACGGAATTTGAGAAGATGAAGCAGTATATTGCCCGTGGGCAGTGGCATGTGAGCGGCATGTCGCTGGATGCGACGGATGTTATGATGTCGTCGGCAGAGAGTATCCTGCACAGCATGCTCTATGCCAATAAGTTCTACCAGCGTGAGTTGGGCGTACGCGGCGGTTATGACATTATGCTGCCCGACTGTTTCGGATTCTCGTATTCCCTTCCTTCGCTGGCCAGGCATGCAGGAATCCGTGGCTTCCATACGGCCAAGTTAGGGTGGGGCTCGGCAGCATATAACTCTCTTCCTCCCTTCGGCATATGGCAGGGAGTGGATGGCAGTCAGATATACGCTGTATATAAGCCGGGGGCCTACGACTCGCACGAGGACTTCAACAAGGACCTGACCTCGGATGCGGATTTGCTGAAGAAGATACAGGAGAACTATTCCAATTACGGCGTTGCCGCTCAGTTCAGATATGTGGGACCTCGCGGCGACCGCGGCGGCGGTTTGCAGGACAATGCCGACAAGGAGGGAGAGAATACGCCTTATTGGCTTGACTATAACGCAGGCAAGACCGATGGTAAGATACAGGTCAGGTTGGCTACTCCCGACGAGTTCTTCGACTATCTGGAACAATACAGAAACCCGAAATACAAGGTATGGAACAGCGAACTGCCCATGAAGACGCATGGCGTAGGTTCCTATACCAGCTGGGGATTGCTGAAGCGTTGGAACCGCAAGAACGAACTGTTGGCTGATGCCGCAGAGAAGGCCTCGTCGCTTTCCTATTGGTTAGGAGTGGCCGGCTATCCCACGGAGGCTTTGCGTGATGCCTGGATCCGTACCATCTGGCAACAGCACCATGACGGTATCACCGGTACCTCTACATTAAAGGCAAACGAATATTCCTACAACGAGTACTACATCGCCAACCGTACCTTCGGCCGGCAACTGGCCAATGCCGTCGGAGCGGCCTCGCAGGTGCTCGATACTCAGGTCGAGGGCATACCGATGGTGGTTTACAACCCTCTCTCCCATAATAGGACTGATATTGTGGAAGGCAGCATGGCTTGTCCCCGGCGTCCGTATAATATGAGGGTTATAGGTCCGGACGGGGAGGAGGTGCTTTCCCAGATTACCGGTTATGACGAGAAGGCGGGTCAGGTGAGTTTCATCTTTGCCGCAACGGTTCCTTCGTTGGGCTATGCTGTCTATGATGTCCGACTGGGCGAGAGGAGCGAACTGACGTCAGCACTTCAGGCAGACAAATCTATCAGACAGCTTTCCAATGGACGTTATAATGTAAATATCAATGTAAACGGTGATATACAGAGAGTTTACGATGCTCAGCGCTCGCGCACACTTATCAATAGTCCTATCCGTCAACAGATGATTTACGATCATGAGGATACATGGCCGGCATGGGAGATTAGCTATACTGATGTGTGCAGGACACCATCTGAATATGTTGGCGGAGAGGCTGATATCCAGCTCGTGGAGGACGGTCCCCTACGCAAATCGTTCCGTATCTACAGGCAGACGGCCGGTTCTACGTTTGTTCAATATGTACGTATGACAGCACTTTCTGATCGTATAGACTGTGTGAACGAGGTGGATTGGCATACACCCGAGCGTATGCTTAAAGTTAACTTTCCTTTCTACTTCACCTCTCCCGTCACAAAGGATACCTATGATATCTCGTTGGGAACCATACAGCGTGGCGTGCGCTCCAGCAACGAGTACGAGGTGTGCGGTCATCAGTGGGCCGACCATAGTTCCTCTACCTATGGTGTTTCTATTCTTAACGATTGTAAGTATGGATGGGACAAGCCCGATGCTAAGAATCTTCGACTAACGTTGCAGCATACTCCTTCGTGCAAGAACTACGACCATCAGGCTAACATGGATATCGGTCCTAACAGCTATACCTACTCAATCTTCCCGCATGACGGGAAATGGAGTCAGCTGACACAGATGGAGGCAGCACACCTGAACCAGCCCCTGATGGGTTTTGTGGCGCCCAGGCATGCAGGTTCTATGGGACGCACATTGCAGTTCGCTTCGCTTAATACGGATAAGGTAAGCATTAAGGCATTAAAGAAGGCTGAGGAGACAGATGAACTGATAGTACGTGTCTATGAGTGGTGTGGCCAGGATCAGAAAGATGTCAGTATTCATTTCCCCGCAGAGATAGTTTCTGCCCGTGAAGTAAATGCCTTGGAGGAAGATTATTCTCAATCTGGGAATAATTCTCAATTTCCAATTCTCAATTTTCAATTTTCTGCCGACAGCCTGACTTTCGACATCGGCCATTATCAGCCTAAGACCTTTGCCGTAAGACTAAAGAATCCTTCCATAGATTCAGACCTCTCATTACTGGGAACTTCAGAGGGGGGCGGCACTCCTGCTACATTTACTTACAACATAGATGTAATGAGTTACGACAAACAGCGTGGAAATGCAAACGCCACCTACTGCACCTATGCTTATCCTGCTGAGCTAATCCCTGATACCATGATGATTGATGGTATACGTTTTGCTATGGGTAACCATGCGGATGGCAAGACAAATGCCATGCGTATATCGGGTACCAATGCCATTAGCCTTAATCGTCAGGCAGGCGAGAACAATCTGTACCTTCTTATGGCAAGTGCCACGGAGGCAGGCAGTAACGTAACAGTTGCGATGGGTGAGGAGGAACCTGTTACGGTTGAGGTTCCCTATTATTCGGGAAAGATAGGAAATCCCCTTTCCTGTACCAATCTGGGCGGTACATACAGGAAGCAGAACGTTGCCTTTGTCTCGTCTCATGCACATAACATAAGCGGTAAGAGTAATGAGACGATGGCATTCATGTATATGTACAAATACTGCATCCCCTTGCCCGAGGGAGTGAATGAGGTTAAGCTGACCTGTTCCGACCGTAAGGCTCTTGTCCTGGCGGCTTCCACATCTGCCAGTCATGCCGACGACCTCGTTGCCTTCACGCCTGTCACCACGGAGATTGACTACATGGAGTTGGCAGGGGATACAGAGGACAATCGTTTGGTACCTAAGACCGTAACGGCCTCCCATCAGAACGGTACCAATGAGGCAGCCAAGTTTGCCAACGACAAGAATCCAACCACCAAATGGTGTGCCACAAGCTCGCAGAGTAAGACTCCATATCTTCAGTATGTCTTTGCCGAGCCTGTCCGTGTGGACCGTTGGATGGTGCTCTGTGCAGCCAGCGAAAGTGGCGGTTATGTAGCTGAGGCATTCAAGCTACAGTATCAGGCAGAGGATGGTACATGGGTAGACTTTGCCGATGTTACTTCCAACCAGACGAACAAGGTTGTCCGCTCAATGGAAGAACCTGTTACTGCTACGCGTTTCCGTCTGCAGATGGTTCACGGAGAGCAAGGTGACGGCTACACAACCCGTATCTATGAATTTGCCCTGTATGGTCAGACAGCAAATGAGTATGAGACCTCAATTAGTGAAGAGTTAAGAGTGAAGAGTGAAGAATCGGCTGCCGCTGTGTATGACCTATCTGGTCGGAAGGTGCAAGGGGCAAGGAGCAAGGGGCAAGAGGATTCTTCAATGT
The DNA here is from genome assembly GCA_946415645.1 of uncultured Prevotellaceae bacterium. Taxonomy (GTDB): domain Bacteria; phylum Bacteroidota; class Bacteroidia; order Bacteroidales; family Bacteroidaceae; genus Physcousia. Next base: position 6 of record CAMKTJ010000077.1, on the reverse strand, counting down.
TCAATG
>CAMKTJ010000076.1 GCA_946415645.1 uncultured Prevotellaceae bacterium | reverse complement strand
AAAGCTTGAAAATAGTTTTAAACGCAGAGGTAAAGATCTATTTATGCCGCATGAAGATATTTTATATGCCGACATATCCTTAAAAGAAAAGGGGACATGCAGCTAGAAGGGACATCAATATAAGAGCGAGTGGATACGCAGGCACAAATTACTTTATGGTTATATACCGTCCCCTCTTGGTAAATTCCAAGGGCATAAAACTTAATTGTTTAAACCTGCGGCATAACAATTTGTTTTTCCGTTGTTCAAATTAGTGGAATCGCTATCATCCCCACATATACGACTTACCAAAGAATTTAAAGAAATCGGGGCGAAATTTTTGCGGTTTCAAAATCTCTTCGTATTCTTGCAATGTGTTCCGCGAGGAATGCATACATATTTGCTCGATTGCCTAAGCCCCCCTCGAAGAAAAGAGAGCAAGTTCACGTACAAAAAGAGCCGACCCCATAGGGCGCAGGCTTTTCCGTATTGTACGTGGGTTTGTGGTGAACCTCTTAGGCGTATGGCAAAGGTCTGCGCCTTTCTTTATAGTATTACTATTTAAACAACCATGAATATGAGATTTAAAGGATTATTCGTTATGTCTGTGTTATTGCTCAGTTTTAAAGTAATGGCACAAGAGGCAAAACTACTTGAAGCCGATTTCCAGATGAATGGAGCTATGACAATGTTTTGGGAAACAGAAGACCCTCAAGATATGTCATATGCAGACGAGGGCTGCAGATGGCACTTGGAACAAAAGAAAGATAACGATAAAAGAATTGTGACTTTCTGGATAGACATGCCCGACCCAAAATTAAAGCAACTAAGCAAAACAACATGGAAAGACGCTATCGTAACAATGATAATTAGAGAAGGTAAAAAGATGTATGTAGTAAGAGATTATCAATTTCGGCATCTAGTTATAGCAGAATACGACAAAGGGAAATATCTCGTTCAACTTTGCTCAATAGTAGAATAAGCCGACATCACAACGGCAAAAATATTCACCCGCTCCACTCTTCACATGTTAGAGCAATCAGAGCATGCTAGACAATGCAAGTAACGAGATTGTGTAATCATAAAGGACAAACCATCCCCACTGATTATCATTGGCGAGGATGTTTGTATTCATACTTTGTTCTTGTCAAACAAGAACCTGCTTTAAAACTATGGGGATTCTAACGCACTCTAACCTAAATTTTGGTTTACTTACCACCACTTATGTCCCATGCCAGGCCATTCAGGGTTTCGCAGATGGTGCGGATGATGGGGATGCGTTCGTTGTGATGAGGGAATGGGGAAAGCAGTAGCAGGCGACCCTCGGAGCAGGCACGAAAACGTTCTCCACTGGGCTTTTGCATAGGGTGCAGGCCATTATCCAAGAGGATGATAAGGGGCAGACCTTCATCAAAGGCAGCACGGGTAACCTGCTTCTCGCCGGAGCTGATGGCTACTGATACCAGAACTGCACCACTGCGGGCTTCAGAAAGCAGGCGCTCTTTCTCTTGTGCCAACAAGGCGGGGTCTATGCTACGGGATATGCGCACACGCAGTTTCTTGGGCGCTAAAAGCAATGCCATATTACCCACAACAGAACACATGCGGCCACAGACATCAACATTCTCCTTAACCCGCAGATATTCGGGACGTGCGCGCTTCATAGCCAGGCGGTAAGGGTTCTGGGCAAGGTATTGCTTCCACCTCACAAACTCATCATAGTTCTTCAGCACCAAATCATTGTAGCCGAGGGCAAAAAGACGATTATAGGGCTGTGGCCCAGCCTCATCCTGCCGGGAAACAGACGACGAAGTTGGCGGCATTTTCCCCTCGCTTGCGTTTATTGTCGGCTGTGGTTGAACCGCAGCTATACCGTTCATGGCACGCCATTTTCTCTCGCAGCCTTTTTTAAAGCCTACCAACACCTGACTCAGATGTACGGGAAGGGTCTCGTGTACAAAGATAATTCCATGTAGGTGATCCGGCATCAGCTGAAGGGTCATTACTTCTATTTGGGGATAATAATTGGGGATTCCCTGCCATTCAGCCTGCACGACTTCTCCCAATGGAGAAAGCTGCATGTGCGGATAATCTGAACTGCCTGCTGGCACTAATGGGTTGCCTACTACCTGTCCGAACAAGGGGTGGCGGCCTTCCACCTCCATGGTTATCATATACATCTTACGTCCTTGGTAGTCGTTAAAGTCACTACGGCGCTTCATGGATATCCTCTTCTCGCCGGCAAATTGCTTTATGGCAGCTATCTGCTTCTCTGTCTTCATTCCGTGGATTGTTAACTTCGCGCAAAGTTACAAAAAAAGTTTTTACCCTGCCAATGCATCAAGCAAGAAACTCTCATGGCGGGGATGATGGCTTATATCCCAACTTTTTGGAGCACTTCTTTTCTGTGTGAAGAAAAAAACATTATCTTTGCAGCGCTGAAACCTAATGAATATGCATTATGCTGCCTAAAAACCTGCTTATACCTATGTTTCTGTGCACCCTTGCCACTCATATAGCAAAGGCGGAAACAGTGACAGAGTACTTCCTTGATACCGTAGACAGCGGGGAAGGCTCCTGGCCATGCCTCTTCTACGAGCTGAACTACAACACGGACATCGCCGTGGCAGAAAAAGCCAAGTGGTACCTACGGGATGAGGACGAGAGCTACTGGCGCGAAGGCATAGGACCCTTCAGCATAGACAAGAACAAGTTCCTGGTAACACAATGGCAAAGCACCGTGCACCCCATACTGATACGCAGACACTTCTACCTGACAGCTGAGGACCTGGCTAAGATTGAGGCGGGCACCGTAACGTTGGTCTATAGCTACGATGAGAATCCCAAGATATGGCTCAACGGCACACTGCTGGTCTCTACCACGGGATGGAATGACAACAACTATGCCAGCCTGCGCTTCACCAGCACCAGAAAGAAGCTGTTGGTAGAGGGTGACAATGTGCTGTGCGTATCGCTACAGAAAGGTGAAGGCGGTGGACACATAGACTACGGACTGAGCGTAGCATACAACCCTATGCATGATGGCATACGCAGCCCCTCCATCTCCCCCGAGGGGAGTGAAGACGCTCTGGATTCAAAATTCAAAAAGCAAAATTCAATTTATGACTTGAGTGGTCGGAAGATTATGGAGCAAGGGGCAAGGAGCAAGGGTGTTTTTGTCAAACAGAACAAGAAAGTAATTCTAAAATAAATAACAATTAACCAACAATGAAAAGACTATTTCTATTGCTTTTTTCCCCATGCCTGTGGCTATCTGTACAGGCACAGACCACTGTGAGCGTGGTAGAAAGTCCTAACCGCAACGCTACCAGCGTGAACTACACCAACTACCGCGCACCCCTGCAGCAGGCACCATTGCTGAAGCTGCCCGTGGGTAACGTACAGCCCAAGGGATGGCTGCGCAAATACCTGGAACTGCAACGCGATGGTCTGAACGGACAGTTGGGAACTGTGAGTGCATGGCTGGACAAGAACAACAACCAATGGCTCTCGAACCAAGGCGACCACGGATGGGAGGAAGTACCCTATTGGCTGAGGGGATACTGCAGCCTGGCTTTCATACTGAATGATGATAACATGAAGAAGGAGGTGCAGACATGGATAAACGCTGTACTGAGTAACCAGAGTTCCAACGGCCGCTTGGGCCCTGACGGCTATGATGGCAACAGTCCCGACCTATGGGCCAAAATGCCAATGCTATGGGCACTGCAGACCTACTACGAGGGTACAGGGCAGAGTCGGGTACTGACGGCCATGAACCGCCATTTCAAGTGGGAGAAGACCATCAATGATGATATATTCCTGAAAGGAGCCTGGCAGAGCAAACGTGCTGCCGATAATATGTGGAGCGTCATCTGGCTTTACAACCGCAACGGCGATGCTGCCATACTGCCCCTCTTAGACAAGCTGCACAACGCCTCTGTAGACTGGACTATGCAGGGCGACCTACCCGACTATCATGGTGTGAACGTGGCACAGGGCTTCCGCGAGCCTGCTACATACTATGTCTATACAGGACAGCAGGAGATGCTACAGGCTACATACAACGCACACAACGAGATGCGTAAACGCTACGGACAGATGCCCGGTGGTATGTATGCTGCCGACGAAAACGCTCGTGCCGGATACTACGACCCCCGAAACGGTGCTGAGACCTGCGCCCTGGTAGAGCAGATGGCAAGCGATGAGATTATGATGGGCATAACGGGAGACATCTTCTGGGCCGATCACTGCGAGAACGTAGCCTTCAACTCACTGCCTGCCGCCCTGATGCCCAACATGCGCTCGCTGCGTTACATCACATCCGCCAACATGGCCATCAGCGACGAAAAGAACCACGCCCCCAGCATAGACAACAGCTTGCGAGGCATGCTATCCATGAGCCCCTTCAGCAGTCGTTGCTGCCAGCATAACCACGGCATGGGATGGCCCTATTTTACAGAGCATCTGATAATGGCAACAGCCGACAATGGCGTGGCCACGATGCTCTATGCCGCCAACGAAACAACGGCCAAGGTGGCCGACGGTGTGAACCTGAGAATAGAAGAGGCTACACACTACCCCTTTGAGGAGACCATCACCCTGACCCTTCACCCCGAGAAGGAGGTCACCTTCCCCCTGTACCTGCGCATACCGGCATGGACGGATGATGTTACAGTAACTGTAAACGGAGCCTCACAGTTCGCAGGCAATGCAGCCGGCAAATACGTTTGCCTGAGTCAGCAATGGAAAGAGGGTGATGTGGTAACCCTGAGCCTGCCCATGAAGGTAAAATCCACTGTATGGCAGCAGAACAAATCGAGTGTCAGCGTCAACTACGGCCCCCTCACCCTATCGCTGAAGATTGACGAGGAGTATGAGGCCCATGACAGTCGTGACCATGAGTTTGTGCAGGACGACTCGCACTGGCAGGAGGGTGTAGATGCCTCACTCTGGCCTTGCTATGTGCTGCGCGCCAAAAGCGACTGGAACTACGGACTGGTAGTAGATGACCAGAACCTGCCCGTCAGCTTCAGCATCATCCGCAAGAGCTATCCCGAGAATGACTGTCCGTTCACCCTGGAAGGCACACCTCTGGAATTCACTGCCGTTGGCAGACAGATTCCCTCGTGGAAATTTGACGCTACGGGCATGACAGACATGCTGCCCACCAAGTTCGCGCCCCGTGCCACGGAGACAACTCCTATCACGCTGGTTCCCATGGGGGCGGCACGACTACGCATATCGGCCTTCCCCCGAGAGAAAGAATAAAAAACATCCCCGCCAGGATTCCTGAGCGGGGATGTTCTGTATTAGTAACCTAATAGAGGGATTATTCTGTCTTGAACAGTTCTTTGATGCCACCGATGCTGCCCATCAGGTTGGTAGCCTCGTAAGGCAGGTAAACGGTCTTGGCCTTGTCGCCCTGTGCCAGCTCCTGCATCATCTGGATGTACTTCTGTGCCAACAGGTAGTTGGCAGGGTTAGTGCTCTTGCCTACAGACTCTGAGATCAGTTCAATGGCCTTTGCCTCGGCCTCAGCCTTGCGGATGCGTGCCTGTGCCTCACCCTCAGCCACCAGGATGGCCTGCTGCTTGTTGGCCTCGGCACGGTTAATCATAGCAGTCTTCTCACCCTCAGAAGCCAAAATCTCTGCTGCCTTCTCACCTTCAGAGGTAAGGATCTGTGCACGCTTGTTACGCTCTGCCTGCATCTGCT
>CAMKTJ010000075.1 GCA_946415645.1 uncultured Prevotellaceae bacterium | reverse complement strand
CTCGCGACCCCAACCTTGGCAAGGTTGTGCTCTACCAACTGAGCTATTGCCGCATGTCTAATACATTTCCCGCATTATGAGTGAAGAGGAGGAGACTCGAACTCCCACGCCTCGCGGCACTACCACCTCAAAGTAGCGCGTCTACCATTCCGCCACCTCTCCAAAAGGATGTCTAATAAGTGTGTGCCCAGAACAGGACTCGAACCTGCACGCCTTGCGGCACACGCACCTGAAACGTGCGCGTCTACCAATTCCGCCACTTGGGCATTTTTGTATCCTCAACACAGAAGTTTTTATCGCTCTGTGAGCGGCAAACGAGACTCGAACTCGCGACCCCAACCTTGGCAAGGTTGTGCTCTACCAACTGAGCTATTGCCGCAGGATATTATCTTAGATATTCCTCAATATTTCAATTGCGTATCCCTAAGGATTTAACCAATTCCCCTGAATTGCGAGTGCAAAGGTATAACATTTTGGCGAAACAGCCAAACATTTTACCGACTTTTTTAATCCATTCTTGTAAGATAATCGTTAAAATCATATTCACGGAGCAATTCTTGGGTTCCATCAAGGCGTTCAAAGACGATTGAAGGGTGTGGAATTCCGTTAAACATACAGGTCTTGACGGTGGTATAATGTATCATATCCTCGAAGATAATCTCCTGTCCCACCCTTAATGGCTCAGAAAATTTCCAGCTACCCATATAATCACCACTCAAGCAGCTGTTGCCACCCAGGCGATAGACATTCTCCTCAGGGAGTGCCGTCTTGACGGCCTCAGCAGGCAGGGTTTCTGCCCCACGGACGGCTGGCTGGTAAGGCATCTCAAGGCAATCAGGCATGTGACAGGTAAAGGAAACGTCCAGAATGGCTGTACGTATACCATGATTCTCTACAATATCCACCACATGAGATACCAAAGGACCCGTCTGCCAGGCAAAAGCACTACCGGGCTCAAGGATTATCTGCAGGTGAGGATAACGCTGTCTGAGCTCCTTTAATATATTTATAAGGTATGGCACATTATAATCGGCACGCGTCATCAAATGGCCTCCACCCAGATTGAGCCATTTGATCTGCGGGAACCAGCGGGCATATTTCGCCTCCAAATGAACCAAAGTATTGCCCAATGCCTCGGCAGAACTTTCACAATGGCAATGACAATGAAATCCCTCAACACCCTCCGGCAATGTATCAGGCAGCTGTTCGGCCAACAAGCCGAAGCGACTACCAGGAGCACAGGGATTATAAAGTTCTGTCTCTATCTCGCTATACTCAGGATTCACCCTTACGCCTATGCTTACGGGGTGCTTGTGATACGCCTTTACCATAGGCATGAAACGCTGGTACTGCGAGAGGGAGTTGAAAGTTATATGTCCGCTACAATCCAATATGGTAGGGAAATCATCCTCGGTATAGGCTGGACTGTAGGTATGAGCCAAGCTTCCGAACTCGCGATAGGAAAGCAAAGCCTCATTGATACTGCTGGCCGTAGTATGGCTGATATACTCACGAAAGACAGGGAAGGTCTTCCAGAGGGCATAGGCTTTGAAAGCCAGGATTATCTCAACACCAGCCGTATCTGCAACATGCTTGATCAGTTCCAGATTGCGACGCAGCAACTTTTCTTCTAAAAGATAATAGGGTTTCATCAATACACAAATTTTACGTTATCAATCCAGAGGGTGTTACCTTCCGTACCTATGTAGGCACCACCGGTGCTGCTGTCGAACTTGATAATCAGGTGCGTAGGAGTCTCTGTGGCATCAGCCCACCCCTCCTCAAGAATAGGAACATTCTTGCCCTTACTGTTCAGGGCATACAGAACATGTTCGCCTGTGAAGAGGCTCATATAGTCGCGGTAATAGCTTTCCTTGGTGATATCACCATAATGGATGGGGAATTCCTTTGCTTCTACCCAACCCTTGGTATTCTTGTCGAAGCGAACTCTCATGGTTCCTACACGCAAGGCATGTATATTGCCATCGGCATCCTCCCAACGCTTCTGCAAGAGGCAGACACACCCGGCCATATCCTTACCTGGGATGACTTTGGTCTTACTGAAGCCTGTCTCACGGATACGCGAATCGCTGCCATTGTTGTAGTACTTGTAGTCGAACTTTATAGCCTTGGGGCGCTTGGTGAAAGGAACACCCAAACTGATTCTGGACAAGGGATTGGAAGAGCCAGTGACAGGCTCTATCATAGTGCCGGTAAACACGCTGCCTGCCGCCAAGACGCTGATATTGACAACCCCCAAAGCCTTGCAGGAAACAATATGTGTGCATAGCTTTGCACACTTGCCGCCAGCATGCACGTCGGGATAAACGCTGACGTTGGTCTTGACTACGCCGGCAACCTTGGCATAGACATTGCTATTTGCCCAGGGACACCCACCCTGATTGGTGAATGCCCTGACCCCGTTGAAGGTACCGGTAGGCCCTACCTCATATAATGTACGCGTGTTACCGCCAACCAAGACACTCTCCTTGATGGAACGGGTAATCCACGAATCGAAATTGCTATAGCTAAGCTGCCCTTCTTCTGAATAAGCATTTATTGAAATGGTCAAGAAAACCAAAAGAAGGCATTTTATCTTCATACTTTATCTTTTTATCCTTTCGGGACACAAAGTTAAACAATTTACCTGTAATCCTTTGCAAAAAACACAAAAAAGGAGTAATTTTGTATAGTTATAGAAAAGAAACCTCAATCTATGAGCATGAATTCAAAAACAATGGAAGCAGATATGCGACTACTGGAAATCCTTTCTCAAACGTTTCCTAACAGTCAAAGCGCCAGCACAGAAATCATAAACCTAGAGGCAATTCTGAACCTGCCCAAGGGAACAGAGCACTTTGTTGCCGATGTTCATGGCGAGCACGAGGCTTTCCTGCACATACTGCGCAATGCCAGCGGTAACATCAAACGTAAGGTAAAAGAACTGTTTGCAAAATCACTCAGCGAGAACGAGATTCGAGAGCTCTGCACCCTAATCTATTATCCGGAGAAGAAACTGGAGATGATAAAAGAGCGAACTGACGATGACCTGAGTCCCTACTACGCCACAACGCTTTTCAGACTGATTCCTGTACTGCAGTCAGTAAGCAGCAAGTACACCAGAAGTAAGGTCCGCAAAGCTCTGCCCAAACAGTTTGCCTACATCATAGAGGAAATGCTGCACGAGAACCCTATAGACGATGACAAGGAGGCATACTTCCAGCGTATCATAGAGACAATCATACAAACGGATCAGGCAGAGAACTTCATTACTGCCATCTGCAACGTGATTCAGCGACTCAGCATAGACCAGTTGCACATACTGGGAGATATCTTCGACAGAGGACCCGGTGCCCACATCATCATGGACTATCTGCTGACACGCGAGAACTATGATATACAATGGGGCAACCACGACGCCCTGTGGATGGGTGCCGCTGCAGGTTGCGACGCTTGCATAGCCAACGTGCTGAGACTATCCCTAAGATACAACAATATGACTACTCTGGAAGAGGGCTACGGCATCAATCTGCTGCCACTGGCCACCTTTGCCATGGAATACTACGCCAACGACCCCTGCCTGGAATTCATACCACATACCGAGAAGCCGTTGGACGACAAGACTACCCGTCTGATAGCACAGATGCACAAGGCCATCAGCATCATACAGTTTAAGTTGGAGGCACAGATGCGACGGAAATACCCTGAGTGGAAAATGAACAACCATGGTACGCTGGAGAACATAGATTACCAGAAGGGCGCGTATGTCTTAGACGGCAAGGAATACGAGCTGAAAGACAAGCTCTTCCCCACCGTTGATGCCAAAGACCCATACCATCTGACACCCGAAGAGGAAGATTTGGTGGGCAAACTGCACCACTCGTTCCGTATATCAGAGAAACTGCAGAAGCATATCAGATGCCTGCTCTCGCACGGCTGCATGTATGGAATATTCAACGGCAATCTGCTCTTCCACGCCTCCATACCACTGAACGACGATGGAAGCCTAAAGGAAGTTACAGTTAATGGTCAGTCATACAAAGGAAAGGAACTTTTGCACCATATAGGCATGTACCTGAGAACTGCCTTCCAGTATGATACCCCCAAGGCTGAACGCCAGAAAGCCAGGGATTACTTCTGGTACCTGTGGTGCGGGTCTGACAGCCCCTTGTTCGACAAGGACAAGATGACCACCTTTGAGCGTTACTTCCTGACGGACAAATCCCTGCACCACGAGGAGAAAGGCAATTACTACAAGTTGCGCGAAAAGCCTGAAGTCTGCGATAGCATCCTGGATGCCTTCGGCGTAAAGGGCAACAACCGTCACATCATAAACGGACACGTACCCGTACATGCCTCAGAAGGTGAGATGCCCATAAAGGCCGGTGGACGTCTGATGGTGATAGACGGAGGATTCGCAAAAGCATACCATAACACAACAGGTATTGCCGGGTACACACTGGTTTATCATAGCCGAGGGTTCCTGTTGATACAGCATGAGCCATTCACCAGCACACGACAGGCCATCATCAACGAAACCGACATCAAGAGCAGTACACAAATTGAGGTTATGACTGGGAAGAGAGTACGTGTAAGGGACACTGACAAGGGAGAAATCCTACAGCGTCAGATTAAGGAGCTACGCGAGCTACTATACGCCTATCAACACGGAATAATCAAGGAGAAATAAAAGTTAACGCCCCTCATTAGCAAAAGAAACGAGAGGCGTTGATTTTCTGTATCTTATCGTCGTTCCAAAAGAACGACATTCTCTACATGCTGCGTATGTGGGAACATGTCTACAGGCTGTATCCTAAGCACCTTGTAATCTACATCTAAAAGTTGCAAGTCACGAGCTTGAGTGGCAGGGTTACAACTTACATAGACAATGCGCTTAGGCTGGGCAAACAAGATGGTGTCAATAACATCCTGATGCATGCCGGCACGTGGAGGATCGGTAATGATAACATCAGGGCGACCATGCTGCTGAATGAACTCACGGTTCAGGATATCCTTCATATCGCCGGCATAGAACAAAGTATTGTCTATGTTGTTGATAGACGAATTAACCTTGGCGTCCTCAATAGCCTCAGGCACATACTCTATACCAATCACCTTCTTAGCCTTCTTAGCTACAAAGTTGGCTATGGTACCCGTACCGGTATACAAGTCATACACCAACTCATTGCCAGTCAGTCCGGCAAAGTCCCTTGCTACCTTATACAATTCATAAGCCTGTTCGGTATTGGTCTGGTAGAAACTCTTGGGACCGACCTTGAAACGAAGGTCCTCCATCAGTTCAAAGATATGATCCGTACCATAGAAGCACTTGACATCCAAATCGCCAAAAGTATCATTGCACTTGGGGTTATAGACATACATCAGACTGGTAATCTGAGGAAACTTCTCGTGCATAGCCTGCAAGAGCTTGTGAGCCTCCTCCTTGTCGAAAAGACTCTCTGTACGAATCTCCTCATCGGCAGCTTCCTTGCTGGCTTCAACATGAGCCGTAGGACCGAACTGTACTGTCATCATCCACTCACCAGAAAGAGAATTCCTCATAACAATTCCACGTAGGAAACCCTGCTGAGCCCTTAAATCATAAAAGGTAAGATTATTAGCTCGGGCATAGTCGAAGAGCCAGTTTCTAACCTCGTTGTTAAGATTATCCATCAGCCAACACTTTTGTATGGGCAAAACTTTATCGAAAGCTCCACTAATATGGAAACCTATTCCAGGTTCGAAGGGAACGCCGGCACGCATCTGCTCCTCAGTAAGCCACTGCTTGTTGCTACATGCAAAATCCAACTTGTTACGGTATTCCTGCGTTTTCTTACTGCCAAGGATAGGAGAACATTCAGGCAACTCCACTTTACCAATGCGCGTCAGATTATCCATCACCTGCTTCTGCTTGTAACGTATCTGCTCCTCATACGGAAGACACTGCCACTTACATCCACCACATAAGCCAAAATGCTCGCAAAAAGGAATAGCCCTCTGCTCACTATACTTATGGAACTTAACAGCAACAGCCTCGGCATAATGATTTTTCTTACGGGTAACTTTCAAATCCACAACATCACCAGGGACAACAAAGGGCACAAAGACCACCAGTTCATTTATCCTAACCAGCGCCTTACCCTCAGCCGCAACATCCTGAATCTCTACCTCCTCGTATATCGGTAATTGTTTCTTTTTTCTTGCCATAATACTTTATTCACGATTGATTTTGCAAAATTAGATAATAAATCAACAAAAATCATCATTTTCTTTGGAATAATAAGGAATTTGGTCTATATTTGCAAAAAACAACAAACTAACTAATATAACTGATTTGAAATTATGAGTCAAAAACGTGTTTACACCTTTGGTAACGGACAAGCTGAAGGTAATGC
>CAMKTJ010000074.1 GCA_946415645.1 uncultured Prevotellaceae bacterium | reverse complement strand
GCACGCAGAGGAGCCATACCGGCACCACCACCTACCCAAATCATCTCACGACCAGAACCGTATACAGGACGGAACTCTCCGTAAGGACCACTCATGATAACCTTGTCGCCGGGCTTCAGACTGAAGATGTATGAAGAAGCAATACCAGGGTTAACGTCCATGAAGCCAGGACCCTGATCCTTTGGCTTGAAGGGAGGAGTAGCAATACGTACGTTCAGGGTAATGATATCACCCTCATCAGGATAGTTAGCCATAGAGTAAGCACGGATAGTCTCCTGAGGATTGGTACACTTCAAAGGGAACAAACCGAACTTCTCCCAAGCAGGCAGATAAGTATCGCCAATAAGGCTCTTATCAAAGTCCTTGTCGTAATCGATGCAGTCGAATGCAGGGATCTTAATCTGTGCATAAGAACCGGGCTCGAAGTCCATGTGCTCGCCAGCAGGCAGAGCCACCTTGTACTCCTTGATGAATGTTGCCACGTTCTTGTTACCAATAACGGTGCACTCCCATTCCTTAACACCCATTACAGAGTCGTCAATCTTAACCTGAAGGTCACCCTTCACCTTGCACTGACAACCCAGACGCCAGTTCTCCTTAATCTGTTTACGGGTAAAGTGACCCTTCTCGCTATCGAGAATCTCGCCACCACCCTCGGGAACCTGAAGCTTGCACTGGCCGCAAGAGCCCTTACCACCACAGGCACTGGGTAGGAAGATACCCTCCTGAGAAAGTGTACTCAGCAAAGAGCTACCCTGACCAACAGAAAGAGTGTCTTTTCCGTTAATTGTAATATTCACATTGCCACTGGGTGACAAATAAGCTTTAGCTACGAGCAGGATGGCTACCAGCACAAGGATGATAACCAGGAATACGCCAATGCTCGCTAAAATCAAATTCATATCCATTGTATATTCCTCCTACTTTTAGATGTTAAGACCAGAGAAGCACATGAAGGCAAGTGCCATCAGGCCTACAGTGATAAATGTAATACCAAGACCCTGCAGAGGCTTAGGTACATCGGTATAAGCCATCTTCTCGCGAATAGCGGCAAGACCGACAATAGCCAACAGCCAACCGATACCAGAACCAAGTGCATAAGCAATTGCATCGCCAAAGCCGCCAATGTACTGAGCATTGGTGGGTTCCATGGTAATGCGCTGCTGCATGAACAAACTGGCACCCATGATGGCACAGTTAACAGCAATCAGAGGCAGGAAGATACCCAGTGAAGCATACAGCGAGGGGCTAAAGCGCTCCACAATCATCTCTACCAGCTGCACCATACCGGCAATAACGGCTATGAACAGGATGAAGGCAAGGAAGGTCAGGTCTACACCTGCTACAATTGCATCAGGACCCAGTACGTATGTCTGCAAAGCATAGTCGACAGGCACGGTAACGAGCAGCACGAAAGTTACTGCAACACCCAGTCCCAAAGCAGTCTTTACATTCTTGGAAACTGCCAAGTATGAGCACATACCCAAGAAGAAAGCAAATATCATGTTGTCCACAAAGATAGAGCGGACAAAAAGCGAAATCATATGTTCCATAATTACTTAGCCTCCTTATTTATTGAGCGATGAGCCCAGATTACACAACCTACGATAATCAGAGACATAGCAGGCATTACCATCATACCATTATTCATATACCAGCCACCATTGGCAACGTACCAGCTGTCGGGAATAATCTGGAAGCCAAAAAGACTGCCAAAGCCAAACAACTCACGAACGAAACCAACAATAACCAGAATCAAGGCATAACCCAAACCGTTACCTACGCCATCCAAGAAAGAAGGCCAGGGACTGTTCTGCATAGCAAAAGCCTCCAGACGACCCATCAGGATACAGTTGGTGATGATAAGACCTACGTATACAGAAAGCTGAACGCTGACATCGTATACATATGCCTTCAATATCTGACTTACTATAGTTACCAAAGCTGCTACAACCACCAACTGAACGATAATACGAATACGGTTGGGGATAGTCTTACGCAGCAATGAGATAATAACATTCGAGAATGCTGTGATGACCGTTACACTGAGACCCATTACGATTGCGGGAGCCAGCTGACTGGTAACAGCCAAAGCCGAACAAATACCCAAAACCTGTACAGCAACAGGATTGTTCAGGTTAATAGGATTTGAGAATGCGGCCTTATTCTCTGCTGAAAACAATTTACTCATATTCTTTCCTCCTAATTTTACTGTTCAACTTCATCTTTCTTACACTGGCACTCGCCCTCCTGACAAGCACCTTCTTCACAATTGCCCTCGCAAGCGCCACAACAAGAAGTAGCATCAACAGCTGCAGCATCCTGAGCAATCAGGAAATCCTTGTAAGCTGTCAGGCCGTCCTTAACCATTGCAGCTACGCCTTTACTTGTAAGGGTGGCACCGGTAACGCCATCAACTTCGTTGTCGTTCTGGGCAGCACCTGCCTTTACAACTGTAAGAGCAACATTGTTCTCGCTATCGAAGATGGGCTTACCGATGAACTGGTTCTGGAACCACTTCTCGCCAATACGAGCACCCAGACCTGCAGTCTCACTCTCATGATAGAAGTAAGTACCCAGCACCTTGTCCTTTGTCTCGTTTACTGCGATGTATCCCCAAAGGCCGCCCCAAAGGCCACGACCTACAACAGGAATAACATAAGCAGTCTCGCCATTAGCGGTAGTACCTGTGAAGACATGCAACTCACCGTTCTTGATGAGTGAACCATAGGTGGTATTGAACTTGCCATCATAAGGCTTCAGTTCACCATTCTCAACAAGGTTGTCCTTTACCTTCTCTTCATAAACCTTAGCCACATCAATAGTAGCCTTGTCATAACCCAGAGCAGAAAGGATCTGTCCCTTAGTATCATTTGCCACATTAGCCTCCTGTGTCTCCTTCAAAGCAGAAGCCACGAAAGCCAACAGGAAGGCAACGATGATAACCATTACTGCTGCATAGCAGACAGTATATACATTGCTGTTTGTGTTCAGTTTCATATCGTCGTCCTCCTTACTTTTTAATGGCGCGCTTAGCACGCATTGAAATATTTTTCTGTACGAAGCAGTAGTCAATCAGCGGAGCAAAGAGGTTCATCAGCAAGATAGCCAACATCATACCTTCGGGATATCCGGGGTTGAGTACACGAACCATTACTGCAATGAAACCAATCAGCAAACCATAGATATACTTACCACATTCTGTGCGGCTGCTGGTAACAGGGTCGGTAGCCATGAACACAGCACCGAAGGCAAAGCCGCCCAGTACCAAGTGCTCGTACCACTGGATAGCTGTCAGACCTGCAGCCTGCATCAGATAACCGGTAGCAGCACCACCTACGAATACGCTCAGCATAATCTTCCAACTGGCAACACCTGTCCAAAGCAACAGAATGGCACCCAGGGCAATGGCAATAACACTAGTCTCACCAATACAACCGGGAATCAGACCTGTGATAGCGTTCTGAATAGTGGCGCAGTCAAAACCTGCAAAGCCTTCTGTTACAGCCTGACCCAAAGGAGTAGCTGCTGTACATGCCTCGGGAGCGGCAAAACCGGTTCCGAAGATAGTATCCTGAGATACCCATACAGTAGCATCACCAGTCATAGCGCTGGGGTAGCTGAAGAATAGGAATGCACGAGTGATAAGAGCAGGGTTGAAGATGTTCATACCTGTACCACCGAAGATCTCCTTTGCCAGAATTACGCTGAACGCAACGGCAATAGCCAGAATCCACAGGGGACAGGTAACAGGAACAATCATAGGAATAAGGATACCTGATACCAGGAAGCCTTCCTGAATCTCCTCGTTCTTCCACTGTGCAACAACAAACTCAATACCCAGACCTACTGCATAGCTGACAATAATCTTAGGCAGAACTGCCAGGGCACCATACAAAAACATACCCCAGAATGTAGCATTTCCCAGCTGACCAGCAGCCAAGGCATTCTGGTAACCCACATTGTACATACCGAACAGCAGCGCAGGCAGCAAAGCAATCACTACCAAGCTCATGATGCGCTTGCTATCGATAGCATCGTGGATATTCACACTTCCAGCACGAGAGGTGGTATTGGGAACGAAGGCGAAAGTCTCGAATCCGTCTACCAAAGAACGGAAGGCGTGGAACTTGCCTCCCTCCTCAACGTAGGGGTGTATATTATCGAAAAGTTTCTTTAACGCTTTCATATAAATATAATGTATTAAGCATTTTCTTTACGAAGGATATCCAGACCCTCGCGAACGATGCGCTGCAATTCCAGCTTGCTGCTGTCCACGAACTCTGCGATAGCAAAATCCTCTGGAGCAACCTCGTAGATGCCAAGGGCCTCCTGACGGTCGATATCACCAGTAATAATTGCCTTCACCAGATAACCTGCATAGATATCCATAGGGAATACCTTGTCATACTCACCACTCATGATCATGTGGCGCTCACCACCCTTTACACGAGCATCCATAACATATTCCTTTTTCTTGCCAAACAGCCAAGAGAAGTAGCTACGGTGTGTGCTGAAGGTGTTGAAGCGGGGCATAATCCAACCCAGCATCTCGTCGGCATGGTCGCCTTCGGGAATTACGTTCACCTCTGTAGCATGAGCTGCCAGAAAGCCGTCCTGGGTGGTCTTGACGCCAGTCATCACGTTTCCGTTGATGATGCGGCTACCCTCAACCTTTGCATTACCCTCGATGAGAGTGGTAAGCTTCTGACCAACCAGCATCTTGTAATACTTGGGAGCACTTACCTCGCTACCTGCAAGAGCAATAGTACGTGTAAAGTCCACCTTACCATTGTTCATCAGACGACCAACGAAGATTACCTCCTCAGCACCCAGTGTCCAAACAACCTCACCCTTGTTGACGGGAGAAACATGATTGATCTGTACACCCACATTACCAGCAGGTGCAGGACCGTCGAACACATTAACCTCACAGTCCTTGGCTGCTGTCAGAGCAGCATTGGTCTGCTTAACACTGATGCCCAGATAAACCTTTGCCAACTTGCTCAGTGCCGTGATACCTGCCTGGAAGTCTGCTTCCTGACCAGCCAGCACATATTCGAAGTCCTGACTCAGAGGCATGCTGTTGAAAGCACTAACGAAGATTGCCTTGGGAGCATCCTCAGGATTAGCCACAACGTCATAAGGACGCTGACGGAAGAATCCAAACAGGCCGCTCTCTAAGAGCAAAGACTTAACATCGCCCTTTACATCAAACTGGCGGGCTTCCTGCTTACCGTCGGCCTGAACGCGAATGCTCATCAGCTTGCGCCTTTCGCCACGCTCAACCAGAGAAACCGTACCACTGACAGGGCTAACAAATTTTACCTCGGGATGTAGTTTATCTACAAACAGTGCATCCCCGACCTTTACGGCATCACCTTCCTTGACAACCACTTTGGGTTTCAGTCCGCAAAAATCGTCCGGAACGAGTGCATACTCTCCAGGGCAACTAATGCTGGCAGTTTCCTTCGTAGCTTTGCCTTTCAGGTTGATATCCAGGCCTTTACGTAATTTGATTACACTTGCCATATTTAGAATTAATAAAATATATTTTATTTTGCGGGTGCAAAGTTACAAATAAGCGAGCGGAATACAAAATAAAACCAATTTTATTTTTATGCCCAAGCTAGAGTACTTTCTGACATCGTTCAAAGGTACAAATAAGCGCGGAGTTAAGCTGGCTTTATATTCCCATGTTGGGAACAAAATATTCCCACACTGGGAACAAAACATTCCCACGTTGGGAATGAAAGATAAGCCACAAGAGGACAAATGGTTTACAATAGGAAACTCCCACGTTTCTCAACGCAGGAGTTGTTTGATACCTTTATCATTATCTTTAAACCTTAAGTCACTTCAATCTCCAAGAGTTGCTAGATGGAGTCAGTCCTGTTGAATACCACCTTGTCGTCGATCTTTATCTTGGAGATCTTTCTGCCCCTAATTTTAATAGTGCCGTCTTCATCCACCTCTGCTCCAGGCAGTTTCTTTACAAGATCCTTGACGATGACATTTTTGTCCTTGGTAGTAATTACAATGGCACCGTTGACGCCTTTGTCACCCCACTTGGCCTTTGCAGCATCCTCCTGAATCACGGTAATGCTCTCGATATTCTCAGTATTAATATTGATTAGTGTAGTTAGTTGCTCCTCGGAGTCAATTCTTTTGGTGAGTTTGGCATTCTTAGGGATTTCAAAGATTTTATCATTGATAACAATCAGGGGCTGTGCTTCCTTATGATCTGCCTCAAGAGCCTCATCAACACTAGCATAGGCTTTGCCAGAGATTTCCTTTACTGTTACTTTCCCTTTTTCTTCCTCCGAAGTTTGCATGATTGCGGAAATCTCTGTACTTTTGCCCTCGAGCTTGGTTACTGCTTCCTGAATAGGAGCAACGAACTTAGGTGTAGCGAAAGCACTAAGTGCCAAGGCTGCCACTGGGATGACATAGAGCGCCTTGCTCCGCATCCAAGGATTTGAATTTGAATTTTTCATCATAGTGATACGTTTTTTTGTTAAACTATGGTTAAAGCTGTTGGCGAAAGCGTAGGAACC
>CAMKTJ010000073.1 GCA_946415645.1 uncultured Prevotellaceae bacterium | reverse complement strand
TCTGCTGGTCGGCACTCATAAAGTTATGAGTATCAAGCTTATCCACCTGTGGAATGCCAGACTCCTTGACAGCACCGCCATCCAGTGCGAAGCGAGCCTCGGGGTACTTGGTAGCATAGCCGTTAACACCAATCAACTTATACAAGCGATTGTAGGGCTGATAGGTCATTACGTTGTGCTGAATCATTACCATTTTGCCATTCTCTGTACGCATAAGGGTGGTTGTCTGGTCGCCATTGCGGAAGTTTGCAGGCTCCTTACCGGTCTTAGCCTTCACATACTCCTTGCCATGAGCACTCTTGGTATCCATAGCTACCAAAGTCTTGAAGCGGTCACCACGATGGATATCCAATGCCTGAGCAACAGGACCAAGGCCGTGAGTAGCGTAAAGGTCGCCACGGTTCTCCATGTTGTACTTCATACGCCAACCCAACTTATCTGGGTCTGAGCCGTCAGGATTTTTCCAGTATGCATCCCAGAAAGGATCCAGATTGTGGATGTAGGCTCCCTCGGCACTGACAATCTCGCCAAAGACTCCATGCTGAGCCATATTCAGGGCATTCATCTCATACCAGTCATAGCAGCAGTTCTCCAGAATCATACAATGCTTACGAGTCTGCTCTGAAAGGTTGATAAGATCCCAGCACTGCTCCAGATTCATGGCGCAGGGCACCTCAATAGCTGCATGCTTGCCATTCAGCATGGCACACTTGGCAACAGGGAAGTGGTGATCCCAGTCGGTAGCGATGTAAACCAAATCGACATCGGAACGCTGGCATACTTCTTCATAACCCTTCTCACCGCTATAGATAGCTGCTGGTGGAAGACCTGCCTTACGCAGATACTCCTGACACTTCTCGGCATTCTCCTCATAATAATCACAGAGAGCCACAATCTGGACTCCAGGAATGTGAGTAAAGCGCTGTACGGCACCCGGACCACGCATACCCAAACCCACAAAAGCTACACGAACGGTAGACAACTTGGGAGTTGTAAGACCCAATACATGCTGCTGACCTGCAGGACGCTGCGGTGTATCTATGACAATGGTACCTTCTTGGAAGTGATACTTGGTACTAGGACTAAGGCTTTGTGCCCACACTGTAACACTGGCAGAAATGACCGCCAGAGTCAAAAAAATGTTTCTCTTAAGGTTCATAACGTGTAATTCACAATGTTGTTATGGAGCAAAGATAGAAATTATTTGCGAAAGTAAACGCTTTACGAGTGTAAATTATGCTTAAATTTCAACTTTCTACACTTGGAAGCACATTTTTTCTAATAAATAATGTATATTTGCACTTCGTAAAGCAGACACATGGAAAAGAAGAGTCTTTTGGGAATGAATCTTGACGAGCTGAAAGCCGCTGTCACAGAAGCAGGCCTGCCCGCCTTTGCTGCCAAACAGGTGGCACGATGGATTTATGTGCAACACGTAAGCTGCATTGATGAGATGACAAACATCTCGCTGAAAAATCGTGAGGCCCTAAAAGAGCGCTACACCATAGGCTGTGCCGCCCATACCGACTGCCAGTGCAGCATAGACGGCACACGCAAGTATCTCTTCCCCACCCGAGACGGACAACTGGTGGAATCTGTTTACATACCTGACGGAGAACGCGCTACCCTGTGTGTGAGCAGTCAGGCCGGATGCCGCATGGGCTGCCGTTTCTGCATGACAGGAAGGCAAGGCTTTCAGGGCAACCTCTCAGCAACGGATATTCTGAACCAGATCTACTCGTTACCTGAAAGGGACACACTTACCAACGTGGTCTTCATGGGACAGGGAGAGCCCTTCGATAATATAGATGCCGTGCTAAAGGCTACCCAACTGCTGACTGCCGACTACGGCTATGCCTGGAGTCCTAAACGCATCACAGTATCTACAGTGGGAGTACGTAAAGGACTGACACGTTTCCTAGAGGAGAGCGACTGCCACCTAGCCATCAGCCTGCACAATCCCTTCCCCTCAGAGCGCTTAGAGATGATGCCTGCCGAGAACGCCTACAGCCTGACAGAGTTCCTGACCCTGCTGAAACAATACGACTGGACACACCAGCGCCGCCTGAGCTTTGAGTACATTGTCTTTGGCGGACTGAACGATATGCCACGCCATGCCAAAGAACTGGTAAAACTGCTGGGCCCCATAGAATGCCGTGTGAACCTGATAAGATTCCATCAGATTCCGGACACGCCATTCAAGGGAGCCTCTGAGGAAACCATGATATGGCTGCGCGACTACCTGACTCAGCACGGCGTAACAACAACCATACGTGCCAGCCGCGGACAAGACATCTATGCTGCCTGCGGACTGCTACATAACAAGAAAACTACAGAAGCATGAAAAGATACAAGCTTTACCTACTGATGATGCTGGCATGCTGCATCCTTGCCAGTTGTACCAAGAATATGGTGCTGCCCGTTGCCAGCGGCCGTCCCTATGAGGTGCTGGTGGTACTGGAAGATGATATTTGGGAGGCACCGGCCGGAAGAGCCTTGTTCGATATTCTGGATACCGACGTTCCCTGTCTGCCACAGAGCGAACGGTCGTTCCGCATCTCACATACCGACCCCAAGCATTATGACCATCTGATGCAGCTCTTCCGCAACATCATCTTGGTAAATATAGACAAGACCCAGTTCAGCCAGACGCGTATGCGCTTTGCCAGAGACAAGTATGCCACAGAGCAGATTGTGCTGACTATCAACACTCCCAGCCAGGAAAGCCTGAAAGAGTTCTGCGAGCAGCACAGACAGGAAGTGGTGGACTTCCTGACCCGCACAGAGATGAACCGTCTGATTAAGAAGCTGGAGAAGAAATACTCCAAGACCACTGATGACCTGGCGTGGCTGACCTTCGGCTGCCACTTGAATGCACCTGACGAGCTGAAAAGCTACAAGAAGGGCGAGAACTTCTTCTGGACCAGCAACAACACAGCATCAGGACTGGAGAACATCTGTATGTACAGCTATGAATACGAGGGTCCCGAGACCTTCAACAAGGAATACCTTCTGCACAAGCGTGACTCTATCATGGAGAAGAACCTGCCTGGCGAGAAGGAGGGTATGTATATGCAGACTGATACGCTGTGCACCCTGATCAAACCCATTGTGGTTCACAATGCCTACGCCATGGAGATACGCGGACTGTGGTACATGAAGAACGACTGCATGGGCGGCCCCTTCGTCAGCCATAGCAGAGTGGATGCAGAAAGCAACCGCGTAGTAGTGGTTGAGGCCTTTGTATATGCCCCCGAGAAGAAGAAACGCGACCTCATCAGACGTCTTGAGGCATCGCTCTATACATTACAACTACCTCTGGAACAGAAATCATTGATAGAGATCAGCGTCGAGGAGGAGAAAAAGGACACGAAATAAGATTATGGAAAAGATTAAGATAGGAATCACGCAAGGCAAAGCTGACAAAACAGGTTACAACCTAATACTGACAGCATTTGAGGAACCTGTTTCGCTGGAGCTATGCCACCCCATTATATATGGTGATAAAGAAGCTGCCATACAGCAACGCAAGGCGATGAACCTGAACACCAACTTCATCACCATAAACAGCACCGATGATGTACAAGACGGACGCCTTTCACTGCTGCAATGCGAGGAAAGCGAGAAGAAAGCAATGGAGGACTGTCAGGCAAACAACATAGATGCCCTGGTGATAAACCCACAGGAGAATCCCTTCCCCTGCCCTGCCGGCAGCACAGAGATGCTCATCAACGAAGACATACGCATGGCAATGGTGGAGAAAGTTGACAAGACCACCATCGAGGCTTTCCGAAATACACTGGTGCGCGACTTCGACTGCCAGCATCCACGTATTGCCATCCTCAGCGACGAGGCGCCACAGGAAAACTCCAGCGAAGAACCTATGGAGGAGAAGCACATGCACGTGTACGGCCCCTATGCCATAAAGGAATTCTTCGAGGAAGAGAAATACATGTACTACGACGGCATTATCACCAGCGAGAAGAAAAAGGCCACAGAAGCCTTCGGCTCCCTGGCATATGAATATGGCATAAGGTTCTATGCCGGAACGGACCTGATTATCACCTCACCCTTCCTCTGTGACACCATGTGCATGAACCACGCCACATACATTGCAACCGATGTATATCGCAACAGAAAATCATACGACGAGGAACGCGAGAATCCTCTACCTAAACTTTTCCACGACAAGAGAGAGGACAGAAACAGCAATAATGTGGAATAGAAGTGACTCTGTGATATGAAGAAACTGGACATAGATCTACAGAAACTAAAGAACCAGTATAACATTGTCGGAAAGAACAAGGCACTGGATACCGCCCTGCTGACTGCAGTTCAGGTGGCACCCACAGACTTGTCCGTACTCATAGAAGGTGAAAACGGCGTAGGAAAGGAAATTATCCCACGCATCATTCACGATTTAAGCCCATGCAAGAACAAGAAGTACCTTGCTATCAACTGCGGCTCTATACCAGAAGGTACCATAGACAGTGAGCTCTTCGGTCATGAGAAAGGTGCCTTCACAAACGCTATCAGCGAACACGAGGGTTACTTCGGAGCGGCCGACGGCGGTACGCTCTTCCTAGATGAGATAGGCGAACTGCCCATGAGCACGCAGGCCAGACTGCTCCGCGTGCTGGAGACAGGCGAATACATACGTGTAGGTAGCAACTCTATACGCAAGACCACTGCCCGCATCATAGCGGCTACCAACATCAACATCCCCAATGCTATCCGCGAGGGCAAGTTCCGTCAGGACCTGTACTACAGGCTCTGCCGTGTGAACATTACCATGCCGCCACTGAGGGAGAGAGAAGATGATGCCGTACTGCTGTTCAAGAAGTTCGCTATGGACATGGCTACAAAGTACCAGATGCCTGAATACATCCATCTGACACCTGCTGCCGAGGAGGTTGTGAAATCCTATAAGTGGCCAGGCAACATCCGTCAACTGAAGAATGTGGTGGAGCAGATGAGCGTACTCTCCGAGGAACGCAGCATCACACCAGAGGTACTGGCCAAGTTCGGTATCGTCCCCAATTCGGACAGCGAGATGGGCATCACCATAACAGGCAGCAGAAGCTCAGAATCGCAGCACGACTACGAGAAGGAAATAAAGATGCTGGCTCATGCCGTACTACAATTGAGGAACGAGGTGGAGGAACTGAAGCAGAAGATTCAGGGCGGAGAACCCTCTAACCTTCCTGCCACCACATCCGTACCCACCACAACATCACCCAGCTTCACGCATCAGGTGCCTAATATCCCTCAGTCTCCCATCCCCGCAACAGACATGGACTTCCAGACGGCAGAAGAGGTATTGGAGGACGACACGTTGAACATCAACGACATGGAGAAGCGCAACATCATAAAGTCACTACAGCGCAACCACTACAGAAGAAAAGATGCTGCCGACGAGCTTGGCATAAGCGTCAGAACACTATACAGAAAACTGAAAGCATATGGTATTGAGGAATAAAAAGCGGATGAGCATATTGCTGGCTTGCTGCATGTGCATAATATTCTGTGCATGCAGGATTGAGTACAAGTTCAATGGTGCAAGCATCGACTACCAATTAACAAAAACCATACAGATTGACAACTTCCCCATCCGTAGTGCATACGTATGGGCACCCATGCAGGCTATCTTTCAGAACAAGCTGACCGACATATATGCCAGCCAAACAAGATTAAGACAAGTAAAGAAAAACGGTGACCTGCAACTGTCTGGCGAGATTACCCATTTCGACCAGTACAACAAAGGTATCTCCAGCGATGGCTACAGCAGCCAGGTACAGCTGAAGATGACGGTTAACGTACGTTTTGTCAACAACAAGAAACACGAGGAGGATTTTGAACGTCAGTTCACAGCCACCACAGAGTATGATGCCAGTCAGCAGCTGACAGCCGTACAGGAAGAGTTGGTGACCCAGATGTCAAAGGACATCGTAGAACAGATATTCAACGCAACAGTAGCTAACTGGTAACATGAAACAAGCATCAACCCTATGCCAAGACATTTGATAGATTTCATCAGAAGGCCGAACAGTATGGATCAGCAGACTATATCCATGCTGAGAAATATGAAAGACGAGCATCCGTACTTTCACTCTGCCCGCATACTGTTGCTGCAAGCACTTTACAAGCACCACTCCCCTCAATTCGATGAGGAGCTGCGCATCAGTGCCCCCCTGTTGCCAGACAGGCAGGCTATATTCAGTCTGATAGAAGAGCCTAACTATCTGAAGAAAGAAGAACGCAGGAAGTTCAATACAGAAGATACGGAGACCGACAAATCAGAAAGAACGGATCTGCTTATCTCTGACTTTCTGGAGAGTCAGCCCAAGGAACAGCCACAGACTGTGCGCTACCCCATCGACGCCACCCAAGACTACATAGGCTTCCTGCTCCAGAACGAGGCACAGGAGGAAGAAACGCCAGATATGCCCATGAACGGTGGCGGCGTAGTAGAGGACTTCCTAAGTCAGGAACCCAAGAGAATAGTCCTGAAAGACAATGATGACAACCCAGAAGTTCCTGAAGAAAAGGAAGAAAAAGAAGAAGAGAACGAGATTTTGACAGAAACTTTGGCTGGAATTTATATAAAACAAGGTAAATTTGAGAATGCAATTAAAATTATACGTCAATTATCCTTGAAATATCCGAAAAAAAATCGTTACTTTGCAGACCAAATCCGATTTTTGGAAAAACTGATAATAAATAATAAAAACAAATAACAAATAAAACATGTACACTTCAATCGTAATTTTGGTTGTCTTGGCATCTGTCCTGATGTGCCTTATTGTACTGATTCAGGAGTCTAAAGGTGGTGGCTTGGCAGCTGACTATTCAAACAACAATCAAATTCTGGGTGCTCCCAAAACAACAAATTTTATTGAGAAGGCAACATGGGGTCTGGCAGCAGCTATGATCGTACTGAGCGTTATCAGCGTTGCTTTCCTGAACGAGGGTTCTAATAACGAGTCTGTTATCCAGCAGAACGCTATTGAGCAGGCTCCTACCAATCCCAATAACGTTCCCGGTATGGCTCAGCCTTCAGCTGAGACACCCGCAGAAACTCCTGCAGAAGCACCCGCTCAGCAGTAATAATCCAGCTATATGGTAAACTGCATCCTTATAGCAGATAGCGGTTCCACCAAAACAGACTGGATACTAACTACAGCAGATAATAGCATCCTGGAAGTCGAGACAATGGGCATCAACCCGGTCAGAGACTCTCAGGATGCTATTTTTGACGTCATCAAGAACAGCCTGGCACCTAAGATTCCGCAGGAAAGCCAAATCCAAGAGATTTACTTCTATGGCGCCGGTTGTATCAATCCGTACAAAAAGTTTGTCGAGGATGTGTTGGCAGAGGTCTTTGGCCCCAATACAGGAATTGCCGTTGAAAGTGATTTGCTGGGAGCAGCCAGGGCACTCTGCGGCAACAAGGCTGGCATAGCCTGTATTCTAGGAACAGGCTCCAATAGCTGCTTGTATGACGGCAAAGAGATTGTCAGCAACACATCGCCTTTAGGATTCATCCTGGGTGATGAGGGAAGCGGCGCTTTCCTGGGCAAGACATTGGTAGGCAATGTTCTGAAGAAAATCTTCAGCCCAGAGATTCAGGAACTTTTCCTGAAAAGGTTCAACCTCACTCCCTCTATTATTATTAATAAGGTATATAGGGAACCCATGCCCAACAGATTCCTGGCATCATTGGTTCCGTTCCTGGCAGAAAACAGGGAAAAGGCAGAAATCCACGATATGCTCGTATGGGCTTTCCGCCAGTTCTTTATCAGGAATGTAAAGGCCTATAACCACCCCGAAATGGAAATTAACATGGTAGGAAGCATTGCTTTTTACTTTGAAAACGAAATAATGGATGCAGCTGCAAAAGAAAGGCTTAAAATTGGTAAAATTCTGAAAAAACCTGCTCAGGAAATAGCCATTTTTCATAGAAAAAACCTTTTTTGGGGCGAAAAATGTTAAAAAATGAAGAAATATGTTATATAACATATAACCAACTCTTGCATCATATTAACAAACCGCCTAAATTTGCAACTGTTATCCTGAAAACAATCTTTTTACCTTAAACAAAACTAATACCTAAAAGATGGA
>CAMKTJ010000072.1 GCA_946415645.1 uncultured Prevotellaceae bacterium | reverse complement strand
TTGTCATACACAAGAGATGGTTTCTTTTTAGTTTTTATCCTATTTTTAAGGAAAAGTGCGTACCTTTGCAACCTGAAATCAGGTAACGGCCAACAGAAAGATGGAAAAACTCTGGAACAGCAACTATCTTAAAGCGTGGAGCGCCAACTTCATGATATATTTCTCCTTCATGATTCTGACGCCCCTGTTGCCGTTGTACCTGAGCGAAGAGTTCGGTGCCAACAAAGACCAGATAGGAATGGTGCTGAGCGGATACGCCCTAACGGCGTTGCTGATAAGGCCCTTCAGCGGTTTCTTTGTGGACAGTTTCCCACGTAAGGCGGTCTTGCTGATATGCTACTTCCTGTTCTTCATCCTCTTTGGAGGATACATAGTGGCAGGCTCACTGCTCTCTTTCTGCATTATCCGAACCTTGCACGGCGCTCCTGTAGGTGCCACAACCGTTGCCAACAGCACCGTTGCCATAGACGTCCTTCACCCTACTCGCAGAGCGGAAGGCATAGGTTACTATGGCCTGAGCAATAACATGGCAACGGCCATTTCTCCTACCGTAGGATTGCTTATCTATCAGTGGACAAACAACTATACGTTTATCTTCTGCGTGTCCCTGATGACAGCCGGTATAGGCTTGCTCATCAATAGTACGCTGAAGCTAAAGCCTCGCGAATGCACGCAGGTACAACGACCTAAAATTCAGTTGGATAGATTCCTTTTGTTAAAGGGTTGGAGTCAGGCACTTTGCATGACAGGATTCAGTTTCTCGTATGGTGTTATCAGTACCTATCTGGCTATCTACGGCAAGGAAGAACTGGGCATCACCACAGGAACGGGAATCTTCTTTGCCCTGCTGAGTCTGGGCCTTATGTCAAGTCGTCTGGTGGGTGCCCGCTCACTACGCAAAGGCCTTGTGGTAAAGAATGCCACACACGGCATACTGGTATCGCTCTTCGGCTATCTGCTCTTTGCTGCCGTCCATAATCCCATAGGATACTACGGAGCAGCACTGATAATAGGTTTAGGCAACGGACATATGTTTCCTGCCTTCCAGACAATGTTCCTGAATCTGGCTCCCAACAGCCAGCGAGGAACAGCCAACAGCACCCTGCTGACGGCATGGGACCTGGGCGTAGGATTAGGCATCATACTGGGTGGCGTCATCGCAGAGCATAGCTCGTACAATATAGCTTTCTGGGCAGCATGGATTAGCAACCTCCTTGGCACCCTCTTCTACTTTGCCTATGCCAGAAACCACTTTGAGAGGAATAAACTAAGGTAAAGCCAGCACTTTCTTGCTAATAGAGACACCTGGGGCCTGAATGCGAACCAGATAGATGCCTGACGAGGGCAAGAAAGTCCTTAGATCCGTACCCTTGGCACTTGTAACCACCACACCGTCCAGGCTGCTGATAGTAAGCTGTACAGGCTGATTACTCTGCAAGAGCACCTCCCTGTTACGAATACTCAGAACGGGCTGTGCAATTGGTTCCTGGACTCCTGTCGCATCGCTCTGGCCAGGCATTGAAGCTCCCAGATACTCGGCCTTCACCGTCTCGCGGAACACATCCACACGTATGTGGTAATACCCTTCCTTGGTGACGCTCCACTTACGGTCTTCTGTACCTCCTGTACATATCCGGGTACTCTTCAGCACATCCTCATCCGAAGTAAAGGGATGCAGCACCTTAGGTTCCCAGGCATTCTGCCCATTGAACTTGAACCTACGAGGCTCTCCGTATTCGGGTCGTTCCTTCAGCTCACCCGTCCAATCCCAAGCACAGACCTCTTCCGGGTCGCGTGCAAAAGGCAGGAAAGTATAGGTTACCCATCCGCATTCTGTAGCACCTCCCACGATGAAAAGTTCGTTCCAAGCCGTAAAGAGCTCGCCATGAAGGGTCTTGGCATTCAAGTCGACCGTAATACGGTAAATATCCTCACTGACAGGCACAACCCATTGCGAGGCCACGCTGTCGCGACCTAAGGTATAGGGCAACGTATTGTTAACTACGTAAGAATCCTCGTAAGTAGGTGTCAAATAGCGGATAATGCTGCCCTGGTTGCGTATAGCCAAGGTACCCTGATAAAGCGTACCCGTATATTTAAACTGTTTATTGGGGAAAGCCGTAAGTTCCTGAATACCACCCGGTACGGCACTTCCTACTGCAAAGAGGCGCGACATATCCTGTGCCGTGGCACAAAGGGAAACGAATATAAGAAGTAAGCTAAGAACCCTTTTCATAACTTAATGATTTTACGTGTAACAACAAATCCATCGGCATTGGCCCTGCAGACATATTCTCCTGCAGGAAGAGAAGATAGGCTGAGCTGAGCCTCTGCTGTATGGGAAGAAGCCTGATGCAGCAACTCACGACCCGACAAGTCCACAACACTCAGGCAAATTCTGTTAGCTGTACAGTCGCTCTTCAGCTGCAGCATTGCCTTGTCTGGCTGATAGCGCAAAACGGGTGTTTGGGAAGCCGTCTGTGCGGCAATATCCGTTGCATTGGCATATAGGCAGATAACAGTCTCTGTATTGCAGGCCCTGTTGGGAAGTTGCAGAGTCAGACGGCGCAGTACCTCGTCGTAGGTCCATTCCGTAACCTCCTGACCATCTACAGTAACCTGATAAGGCTGTTCCTGGGCCCAGAACTGCACCTCTACATCCCTATTCTCTGGCATTCCATCGTAGCTACCTTCTCTGGGGGCTATTGTCAGCGTTACTATATCACCATTGCGCTGTTGACGGAAACAGGTAATGGCAAAGGCTCCGTTGCGGTATTCCTCGTTGTCGCCATGATCCTCGTAGAAACGTCCTTCGCCCTCCGTACCTGGTATCACCCATAGCACCAGTTTGTCAACAGGCTTCTTCAGGTGCTGAATACTGGGGTCGTACGTAGGAATGATACTTCCCTTACGGATAAAATGGGGAATTTCATTTAAGGCATACTGATCTGTAAAACGTGTATCACCTTCGCGCATATAGCCTCTGCATACATCAAACCACTCCCCTTCCGGCAACCAAACGTCCCGCTCGCTGGTATCATCGCTATTGACAGGTGTGGAGACAGGGGCTACCAGCATCTGCGAGCCAAAGAGATACTCGTCTTCTGTGGTATAGGAGCGGTTCTCCTCCGGCCACTCGTAATAGAGAGGCCGACAGATGGAAACACCGGTATCATAGGCCTCACGTGCAGCTGTGTATATATAAGGTACCAAGGAGTAGCGGAACTGGAAGACCTGATTCTGCAGGTTGAAATTAGAGAACTTCCAGATACGACGCTCACAGCCGCTCTGACTGGAGCCATGCGTTCTGAAGATAGGCTGGAAGGCACAGAACTGCATCCATCTGAGCACCAGTTCAGGGTCAGTCCTTATATCATTGGGCTGGAGGTATCCGCCACCGTCATGTCCCCAATAGCCAAAGCATACATTGGCAGAAGTGGCAGTGTAATAAGACTCGAACTGCAATGTACCAAAAGTCGCAAACGTATCACCCGAGAAACCCAAGGGGTAACGGTGACTACCCATGCCGCCCCAGCGATGGAAGACCACAGGCCTACGGTCAGGGCGGTTCTGACGCATATCATTATAGAATACATGGTTCAGCCAGAATGTTTGTCCCAAGCCTGGTATGTAGCTGCTGGTCTTATCCTGCTGCCAGTCGAGCCACCAGAAATCCACTCCTTCCTTCTCGCGTACCCGGATGATATTCTTGAAGAAGGTACGGTAGAAGGTGCTGTCCTCCAGTTGCCAGGGGACGGTGGTAGCATCAGCAGGAAGCCCCATATCATCACGTATCTTGCTGAAATTATCATCGCTGCTCCCTATCCCATCAGCAGGATGCAGATTCAGGGCTGTACAAGTATTATGTGTATGCATCCAACTCAGCAAGGTCTTAGGTGTAGGGATGAGGGATTTGTTCCATGTCCATCCCGTCCAGGAGTTCTGATGCCAGTCACAATCCAGCATCAGCACATCATGGGGCACCTTCTTGCTCTCCATATCCTTCACTATCTGCTGGAACTCGCTTTGCGAATAAGCCTGATACTTGCTGTACCAATAGCCGAACATATAGAGGGGAGGCAGAGGCTGACGGCCAGCAATCCTCACATAGTCGCCCAAAGCATCTTTGTACTGATGTCCATAACCCAGGAAATACCAGTCGATAGCCCTGCTGTCGACGGGCTTATCTACCCAGGGAATACCGTCTACTGTAGCACCGAAGGGAAAAGAACGACTGCCGTCTCCACGCGTTGTCAGGGGCGATTCATCCAGAACGGCCCATCCGTCGCGCGAGAGCAAGCCTTTCTCCAACGACACACGATGCGTATCGCCAATATCACCGTCCAACGTTCGCTGCGTCCCCAACAGATTCATGGCATCATCCTTACCAGGATACCACAGGATGGTACGTCCGTTCATATTGAAGGTAATACCCAGAATCTTACTGTTCTTCTGTGTAGCGGTAATGGTGGAGCCTACCTTATAACGTAGCGTAAGGCTGTCTGTCTCTACGATAAGGTAGCCGTCTTCCGTTCGCTGGGTGAAACGGGGAACGGGCAACCGACGGTTGACAACAGCAAAGGTAGCCCTGTCCTCGAATTTAGAGGTGCTGCTATACTGAATACGTATAAGACGGGATGTAAGGATTGTGAATCTTGCCCTGCCGCTTACCACAATGGCAGCACTGTCGGCCTGAGGATTCCATTGCTCATCGGCAAAACACACTCCGCAACAAAGCAGGAAAACAAGAAAAACACGGCTTTTGGTTAATAGTTGGTTCATATTTAGGCTATTTTGCGCCACAAAGTTACAAAAAACAGGAGAAGAATCACATACCAACCTGAAATTTATGAATTATGGACTGTGAATTATGAATTAAAAACAATAAATTTGCCCTCAGAAATCAAAATGAGAGACGGAGGGGGCCTACAATCATGCAACAGATTCTGCACCTTTTGTGTATAGCCGGAAGCTGCCAGCTTCATTTCTCTGGGCACGAGCACACGCTCACGCCTGGCTGCTGTATGATAGCTATGGCCAGTCACGTTGGTAATATAAGGCCCTCTGAAGACTGCCAGCTCCTACAGCTTTATTTACCTGCCGACCATCAGACCAGTTGCATGCCGCACAATAGCTACGGAACCTGCGGGTGGTTGCATTTGTTCATGCACCCCATTTTCCAGTTAGAGGGAGACGCATTAAGAATCATGGAACACGACTTCCGTGATGTCATCTTCCGCACCGAGCACACCCCTGAGGCCTACAGGAAAGAGGCTGTGCTGCAAAGTATGCGCACCTTGTATCTGGATGTTATGAGTGCCCACGCTTCCCTTTTCGAGCACGAGGAAGCCACACAACGGGCAGCAGACATCATGTCGCGTTTCATCCAGATGCTGGAGGGCGGAAGCTATCGCCAGCACCGCACCGTAGCCTATTATGCCCAAGAACTTTGCGTAACCCCCAAGCATCTGCACAAGATATCGACGCAGGTAAGCGGACGTACACCCAGCTATTGGATTCAGCAGTTTACGGTAATGGAAATCCGTCACCTGCTGATGCATAGAAAACTCACGGCAAAGGAAATTGTGGAGAGAATGAACTTCGACAATTCTTCTCACTTAAGCCGCTATGTATCTGAACATCTTGGAGTTAACCCCAAGAACTTAAAATAAGCCCCACTTCCGTAAGGGGAAATATTGGTAACACGTTGCGAAATATAGGTTTGGCTTCGTGCGTACATTGTTGATATCTTTGCAACCAGATTTATTAACAATGTTTTCAAACTGACACATTTATCCATGCAAATCCGAACTTTATTTCTGTTGGGAGCCGGCGCAGCCTGCCTTTCCCTGCAGGCAGCAACACAATCGCAAGCCCTCAAAGACACCACTCAGATAAGCGAAGTGGTGGTTACAGGTACACGCAACGCCACAGATGCACGACATCTGCCCCTTACCGTTACCAGTATCAGCAACGAGAAACTCAACCAGAACTACCGTTCTTCCGTCCTGCCCACCATTATGGAGCAGACACCAGGTCTCTTCTCTACCAGCAGAGGCATCTTGGGCTATGGCGTCAGCACAGGCTCAGCCGGCGACCTGAAGGTGCGTGGTGTAGGAAGTGGTGCTCAGCTCTTGGTGCTGATAGACGGACAGCCACAATATGCAGGTCTGATGGGACATCCCATCCCAGATGCCTACCAGACATTGATGGTAGAGAAGGTAGAAGTCGTTCGTGGCCCTGCCAGCTTGCTGTATGGCAGCAATGCCATGGGAGGCGTAGTAAACATCATAACCCGTCAGATGAACCAGGATGGTTGCAAGACCGATATCCGTCTGCAAGGCGGTAGCTACGGGACCTTCCAGGCTGATGGCGTGAACCGTTTCCGCAAGAATGGCTTCACCAGTGTTATAGGAGCACAATATCAGCGAACAGACGGTCACCGTCCCAACAGCGAGTTCGAGCAGTATGGCGGCTACGTGAAGTTGGGTTACGAAATAGATGAACACTGGAAGGCCTTTGCCGATGCAAATGTCATCCACTTCAATGCCAGCAACCCTGGAACCGTTACAGCTCCCATGCTGGACAACGATGCCAAGATTACACGAGGACTGGCTAGCATGAGCCTCAGCAACAGTTACCAGAACACAGACGGTACCCTGCGCATTTATGCCGACTGGGGTCACCACAATATAGATGACGGTTACAACGTAGGTGGCACTCCCAAGACTGCCCTCTACAAACATGATGACTACATAGCTGGTATCACATGGTATCAGAATGCACACTTCTTCGCAGGAAACACCGTAACAGTGGGCTTTGACTGGCAGCACTTCGGTGGTAGCGCCTGGAACGAGGACAAGACCTCCGGAGCCAAAACCTATCTGGTAAAGGATGCTGATGGCAACCTGGTTGAGAAGCAGGATGCCCACGAGCTGGGAACATACATCGACTTCCGTCAGGACCTCTGCAAATGGTTGACCTTGGATGCAGGATTGCGTGTCGACTGGCACTCTGTCGTAGGTACAGAACTGGTTCCTCAGGGCGGCCTCTCCTTCCACCCTACCCAGAATGCCGACATCAAGGCTTTGGTGAGCAAAGGCTTCCGCAATCCCGTTATCCGTGATATGTATATGTTCCCACCTGCTACAACAGATCTGTTGCCTGAAAGCATGATGAACTACGAGATTGCCTACACCCAGCGCATTGGCAACAAGGCTCGCATCGGTGCCAATATTTTCTACATCAAGGGCAAGAATCTTATCAACAAGGTCATGGTGAACGGACGTCCACGCAATGTGAACACAGGCGAGTTCGAGAACTGGGGTATTGAGCTCTCTGCCGACTACGCTATCGACAGCCACTGGAGCGTGAACGGCAACTACTCTTTCCTGCGTATGGATACCCCCATCATAGGTGCTCCTGAGGGCAAGCTTTACATAGGTGCCAACTATCACAACCAGAAGTGGACCGTCTCTGCAGGCCTGCAGAACGTCAGTGGCCTGTACCTGACAACAGGAGCCAATGCACAGAAGGAGAACTTCACCCTGCTGAATGCTACTGTCAGCTACAAGGTACTACCCTATATGTCAGTCTTTGCCAAGGGCGATAACCTGCTGGCAGAGCGCTATCAGACTTACGACGGCTACTTTATGCCCAAGGCTACCTTTATGGGTGGTGTAAATCTCCACTTCTAAGGACAAATTCTCCGTTTGTCCCCCATTTTTTGCTTGTTTCGGTTGTTTTTCTTTTCGTAATTTGCGTAATTTGCAAGACAATACGCATTACATTATGAAAATAAGCATAGCCGGAACAGGCAAAATTGTTGAAGAGGTGCTGAAGATGCTTCAGCACGAATTTGCAGGGAGAATAGAGGTAACAGGTATCTTCTCGCGCGAGAAGAGTGTAGAACATGCCATAGACCTATGTCAGGCCTACGCACCAACGGGATTCGTGTACACAGATTATGCACGCATGCTGCAGGAGGCGGAGGCCGATTTTGTTTATATCGCCAACGCCAACCACGTACATTATCAGTACGCCTTGCAGGCGATAGAGAGTGGACACAATGTGATTATAGAGAAGCCCATAGCCGTTGACCGTGTAGAAACGGATGCTCTCTTTGATGCTGCCATCCAGAGGTGTGTCTTTTGTCTGCCTGCTTTCAGCCTGTTGTATATGCCCCTCTTCCGTCAGCTAACTGATTTGCTACCCCAACTGGGAACCATCCGTATGGTTAACGGTTGCTACTCGCAGTATAGCAGTCGGTATGACCGTTATCTGAAGGGCGAGATTACCCCTGTCTTCGACCCTGAGCAGTCAGGTGGCTGTCTGCGCGACCTGAACATCTACAACCTCTGTTTCACCATAGGTCTGTTTGGTCCTCCACGCACCATCCAGTATGCCCGCAACTTAGGTTGGAACGGTGTTGACATCAGTGGTACATTGCTCATGCAGTATCCTACATCGGTAGTCAGCATGGGAGCAGCCAAGGACTCAGACGGCCTTAGCTTTGCCTGCATCCAGGGCGAGAAAGGCTACATAGAGATTAAGGGTTCTGTCAGCGTCCTGCAGGAGTTCACCCTGCATCTGCGTGGTCAGGAACCCCAGACCTACAAGGCCGACCCCTCACGCCATCGCCTCAGCTATGAGTTCGAGGAGTTCTGGCGTCTCATAGAGGACCGTCCCAACTGCAACATCATCATCCCCTACGTCACCCGCGTAGCACAGGAGATTGCCATTGCGTTGGAGAGGATGAGTGAAAAGTGAAGAGTGAAGAATGAAGA
>CAMKTJ010000071.1 GCA_946415645.1 uncultured Prevotellaceae bacterium | reverse complement strand
AACAATGCCATTAATAACATGACAGCAGGATGCAGCCGTCTGCCCTTTGGATAGGTGCGCAGTGGCACTCGCCACCACGGCCTCCAAGAACTCTCAGTAGGTGTTTTTTTCATAACTTTAATACCTTAGTTTATATTAGTGTGTATGTTAGGTGTGTAAGTTTTTACTGAAAAACGGTGCAAATATATAATAATAATGTATAGTGTGCAAAAAAATGAGATTTAAAATAAATTAACATGTGTTTTCTTGATTACAGATGAGGGGGCTCCCCTGTTGGGGAGGGGATTTGAGTTTAAAGTTTAAAGTTTAGAGTTTAGTTTGTCAACTCAAAAACTCTCGTTACCGTATCTGTCTAAGGAGGTAACGGCGAAGTGAAGGCCCAGCAGGGTAGAGGACAGCAGGTTGTAATGGTATTCACAATCTGGTGTTACCATTACGATGTTAGCCGGGTCAGAGGTATCTACGGGCAGCTGTTTGCTGGCATAGATAACGTAGCGACAGCCCTCTACAGGATTCCACTTCAGGCAAGCGGTTGTAGCTCCTGTTCTTTCTTCCCTGACCTCAGGTGCAGCGGGCAATGTACTGCTTTGCCATGTCATAGGTGGCAGCAGGGCAGGGTAGGGATAATAGGCAGTCTTTACATAATCATAAAGCCCCTTTGTGTTCTCCGTCAGGAACTGGCTGCGGAAGTAAGCCTGTCCCTGCAGCCCTTGTTCACGGATATAGCAAAGCTCGCGCTGGATAACGCCAAGGTCCCAGTCCTTCTCTCTGGGCGAAAGGAAGTAAATGCCCAAGCCAGGGACAATGGTGCGTCCGTAGCTGTTCTCCTGCCAGTCGGCAGCAAAGGGGTAGAAATGATCGCCCTGGAAGTACATCATGGGGCAGAGCATATCCATGATACCGTCGCGCAGCCATCCCTGTGCATTCTGATAGACAGCCGCATAGGCATTCCAGCCGCGTGAGGAGAACCGGCGCATATCCTTGAACTTTCCAACGGGCGAGCAACTGAGCCTTACCCAGGGCTTCAAAGCCTTGATAGCTGTATATGCCTTGCGAACCATACGGGTGATGTTGGCTCTTCGCCATTCAGCTTTTAACTGCTTGCCGCCATATTTCCTATAGGTAGCCCCGTCGGGGAATCCTTCTGCATTTTCCGGGTAACGGATGTAGTCGAAGTGGATACCATCTACGTCATAGCGGCTTACAATCTCCTTGCAGATGCTTACCAGGTAATCATCAGCACCAGGCAGACCAGGGTCCAGATAATACATGTCGTTATGCTTCTTCAGTAGATCCGGATGTGTCTTTAGCAGACTCTTGGAGCCCAACTTGGCAGCGTCCTTTATCTTGAAGCTGGGAACCGTCACCACCCAGGCATGCAACTCCATGCCGCGTTTATGCGTCTCTTCTATGGCAAAGGCCAGTGGGTCGTAGCCGGGGTCTTTGTCGTACTGCCCTGTCAGACATACATCCCAAGGTTCAATCTTACTGGGGTAGATAACAGCGCCCCTGATACGTGTCTGCATAAAAACGGTGTTTATCTTGGCAGCCTTCAGCTGATCCAGAAGCTGGCAGAGCTCCTGCTTCTGTTGTTCGCGTTTCGTTGCCGATGTAGCCTTTATTCTGGGCCAGTCCAGTCCGCTAAGGGTTGTCAGCCATACACCGCGTACCTCGTATTTGGGTGAGGGGTTGGCGGGTGAGAACAGTTCCTGAGCTTGTACCCTTGAATTCGTGCTGAAAAAAGCTGCTGCAAGGGTGACGATAATATAAAATGAATATTTCATGCTACAAAGATACAAAAAAATGAATATTGAACGCCGAACTTTGAACATTTTTCGTATCTTTGCTATCGAAGATAGCGAACATACTCCGTCTCGGCATAAAAAATAAACGAGTTTTTTTTGTTCTGCTCTCGACTTTTCGTATCTTTGCTATCGAAGATAGCGAACATACTCCGTCTCGGCATAAAAAATAAACGAGTTTTTTTGTTCTGCTCTCGACTTTTCGTATCTTTGCGGTGGATTAGAAAAAAAATAAGGTAAAAATAGATATGATTACATTTTGTATTGCATTGGCTTGTCTGGTGCTGGGATACTTTCTCTACGGTACGTTTGTTGAGAAGGTTTTTGGCCTGGACCCCAACCGCAAGACACCCTGCTACACGCGTCCCGATGGTTCAGATTATATTCCCATGCCCACATGGAAGGTCTATACTGTGCAATTCCTGAACATTGCAGGCACTGGTCCTATCTTTGGTGCCATGATGGGAGTCCTTTATGGTCCTGCCGCTTTTTTGTGGATAGTGTTAGGATGTATTCTGGGCGGTGCAATGCACGATTATATGGCTGGTATGATAAGCATTCGCCGGGACGGAATGGGACTTCCCGAAATCATCGGTGATGAGCTGGGCAGTACCTGTCGCCTGGTAATGCGTGTGGTAACGCTTGTGCTGATGATTTGTGTGGGAGCCTCCTTTGTGCTGATTCCTGCCGGTCTGATGGACCAGCTGACGCTGAGACTTTTTGGCGTTGCTGATACCAACTTAATCTGGACAGTTGTAATTCTTGTGTTTTATCTGGCTGTCACAGTATTCTCCATTAACAAGGTCATTGGAACTGTCTATCCGGTCTTTGGTGCTGCGTTGCTTATCATGGCAGTTCTTATAGGCGTGGGTATCTTCACACATGAGGGCAATATCCCCAGTATTACAGAGTCCTTTACAGATCATTACCCTGTTCCCTATACTCCCTTGTTCCCCGGTTTGTTTATTACCATTGCCTGCGGTGCTGTAAGTGGCTTCCATGCTACGCAGAGCCCTATGATGGCACGTTGCATTAAGAACGAGAAGTATGGCTTGCGTTGTTTCTACGGAGCCATGGTAACAGAGGGAGTCGTAGCTCTGATCTGGGCTGCTGCTGCCATGAAGTTCGTGGATACGATGGATATCGCAGGCTCTACGCCATACGAGAAGCTCTATAATGCCATGACTGCCTGCGGAACGGTGAAGATGAACCCAGGCCTCTTGGTAGAACGTATGTGCAACGACTGGCTGGGTAATGCCGGACTTGTGCTGGCCGTGCTGGGTATTGTGGCAGCGCCAATGAGTACAGGTGGTAGTGCCTTCCGTGCCGCTCGTATGATTGTGGCCGACTTCAGCCATTATGATCAGAAGCCCCTTGCCAAGCGTCTTCTGCTCACTGCTCCGTTGTTTGCCGTTGCAGTTGCCATGCTGAATGTCAGCAGCTTCAAGGTTCTGTGGCTTTATGTGAGCTGGTTCAATCAGGTACTGGCCACCTTTACCTTCTTTACTATTGCGCATTTCCTGCGCCATCGTACTGACGGAAAGGGTATTCTGCCCCGTTGGTCGTGGCTGATTGCCTACTTCCCAGCCGTGTTTATGTGCGCCGTTAGTGCCTGTTTTATCCTTATAGATAAGGAGAACGGCTTCGGCATGGAAACAATGACGGGTTACATCATTGGCGGAATCTTTACCGCAGTGGTGGCGATATGGTTTGCCATAAAGAACAAATAGAAATCATTAAATCGTAAATAGTAAATCATCAAATCGTAAATAAATGTTAACCTTTACTTTTGCCCTGATTTCTCTGCTCCTGGGATATCTTATCTACGGAGCCATAGTTGACAAAGTGTTTGCACCCAAGGATCACACCTCTTCCATGCCTTGTTATACCAAGCGCGATGGGGTGGACTATATTCCCATTTCTCCTTGGAGGGTTTTCCTTATTCAGTTTCTGAATATTGCTGGTACAGGTCCAATCTTCGGTGCCATCATGGGTATCCTTTTTGGTCCTGCCGCTTATCTGTGGATAGTCTTAGGCTGTATCTTTGCCGGAGCTGTTCACGACTATATGTGTGGTATGATATGTGTCCGCAAGGGCGGCGTCTCTTTGCCAGAGCTGATTGGCGATGAGTTGGGTATGGGAATGCGTATCCTTATGCGTCTCTGTTCCCTGATTCTGCTGGTGTTGGTGGGAACCGTCTTTATCACCACTCCTGCTGCTTTGCTTGATAATATGATTCCCGACCAAGGTTGGCTCTGGAGCAACTGGTTCTGGATTGTTCTCATACTGTTCTATTTCCTTATTGCCACATTCCTGCCCATAGACAAACTGATAGGTAAGATTTACCCTCTGTTTGGAATGGCCCTGTTGATAATGGCATTGGGTATAGGATGGCACATCTATACGAGAGAGGGTTGGATGCCTGAGCTTACCGACCAACTTTTCGTCTCTCATCACCCTAAGGGATTGCCCATTTTCCCCATGCTGTGCATTACCATAGCTTGTGGTGCCATCAGTGGCTTCCACGGTACACAGAGTCCGCTTATGGCACGCTGCCTGACCAACGAGAAGTATGGTCGTCCTATCTTCTACGGCTCTATGATAACCGAGGGTATTGTTGCTCTTATCTGGGCTGCTGCCACCATCAAGTTTGCCAGCACCCTGCCAGGCGAGGCCGGCGCAACGGCTTACGAGAAGTTGGCCTCTTTGGGTAATCCTGCTATAGTGGTGAATGCCGTTAGTACCAGTTGGATGGGAACAATAGGTGCCGTCCTGGCTGTTCTTGGCGTGGTAGCTGCTCCTATCACCAGTGGCGATACTGCCTTCCGCAGTGCCCGCCTGATAGCTGCCGACTTCCTGCATATGGGTCAGAAGAATGTTTGGTCAAGGTTGGTACTTTGTCTGCCCCTCTTTGCTATCGCTACCTGTCTGATGTTTATGGACTTCAATGTTTTGTGGCGCTATTTTGCCTGGTTCAATCAGACGCTGGCTTGTACCACTCTGTGGGCTGCAACGGTCTGGTTGGCCCGCAAGCGCAAGGCCTATTGTGTCAGCCTTCTGCCAGCTATGTTCATGACTGTGGTATGCGTTTCCTATATTATAGTGGCTCCCGAGGGCTTTAGCTTACCTTATAATTGGGGCTTGATAGCAGGCC
The DNA here is from genome assembly GCA_946415645.1 of uncultured Prevotellaceae bacterium. Classification (GTDB taxonomy): domain Bacteria; phylum Bacteroidota; class Bacteroidia; order Bacteroidales; family Bacteroidaceae; genus Physcousia. Next base: position 3,878 of record CAMKTJ010000071.1, on the reverse strand, counting down.
TTGTTATGATGGTTTGCTGTACGATGGGATTCTTTATCTGGAAGAATAATTTTAATAAACAATATAACCAAAACTGCCGCAGGCCTTAAAGCAGTTCTCTCATTGCAGAGTTAAAGGAGGCCTTATTACTATTATGAAAAAGAGTCTTTTGATGTTGTTATTCGCAGCGGTTTCTATGGGTTCTTATGCTCAGTTCGAGGAAGGAACCAAGTATGTGGGTGCATCTCTCACAGGTTTGAATCTGTCATATAGTAGTGGCGAAAAGTTTGGCTTGGGCCTGCAGGCTACAGCCGGATATTTCTTTGCTGATTCATGGATGGCTACGGGTCGTTTGGAGTACAATCACCAGTGGCAGTCAGCTCCTGCAAATGATCTTAATAGCGTAACCCTGGGTGTAGGAGCCCGTTATTATTTCCAGTCAAACGGTATCTTCCTGGGTGCTGGCTTGCAGTATTGTCATGCTGCTGTGAATGCAGATTATCTGCAGTTGCCTTTAGAGGTAGGTTACTGCTACTATCTGAACCAGCATGTCAGCATAGAGCCTGCCATCTATTTCGAGCCTTGTCTCAATAAGTTCTCTGATGGCACAAAGGTAGGTCTTAAGGTAGGTCTTGGATTCTATTTCTAAGTCTCTGACATTCCTATTCCCCCTTTTGGCTGTTCCTGCTATGGCACAGCCAAAAGGAGGTCAGCCCAACATCCTCTATATCATGTGTGATGATATGGGCTATGGTGATCTGTCCTGCTACGGCCAGCAACATTTCCGCACTCCCAATATAGACCGTTTGGCCTCGCAGGGAATGCGCATGACGTCAGCCTATGCAGGCAGTCCTGTTTCTGCCCCTTCGCGTGCCTGCTTCATGACAGGGCAGCACTCGGGTCATACCCATGTAAGGGGCAATAAAGAGTATTGGAGCGGTCGGGTGCAGTATGGTCTGAATACCGACTATGCTGTGGTAGGTCAGGAACCTTACGACCCAGCAGTACCTATCCTGCCTGAAATCTTCAAGGCTGCCGGCTACCATACAGGTATGTTCGGCAAGTGGGCAGGCGGTTATGAGGGGAGTGCTTCTACGCCAGATAAACGTGGTGTGGAAGAGTTCTATGGCTATATCTGTCAGTTCCAGGCCCATCTTTATTTCCCCAATTTCCTGAATCGCTATAGCCGTTCCATGGGCGACACCTGTGTGGTGCGTGAGGTGCTGGAGCAGAACATCCAGCACGCCATGTATGGCGATGATTACAACAACCGCCAGCAGTACAGTTCCGACCTGATTCATCAGCGCGCTCTGGCATGGCTGCGTAATCAGAAGAAAGAGGAGCCTTTCCTGGGCATCTTCACCTATACTTTGCCACATGCCGAATTGCGTCAGCCCGATGATTCCCTGCTGCAATCCTTCCGTGGCAAGCTCTTGCCCGAGCGTGAATATCGGGGCAACAATCCGTCGCGCTACAACCCCACGCCCGAGGCTCATGCCCAGTTTGCCGCTATGATTACCCGTCTGGATGCTCAGGTGGGTGAGATTATGCAAGTGCTGGAGGAACAGGGATTGGCAGACAATACCGTTCTTATCTTTACCAGCGATAACGGGCCTCATGAAGAGGGTGGGGCAGACCCCAACTATTTCAATCACGACGGTAAGTTCCGTGGCCTCAAGCGTAGCACTCACGAGGGCGGCATCCGCATCCCCTTCATTGTCCGTTGGCCCAATCGTGTAAAGGCAGGCACAGAAAGTGACTTCCCCTTTGCCTTCTATGATCTCCTTCCCACCTTCTGTGATATTGCCAACATCCCAATGTTCAATGCTCAATGTTCAAATCCCCCCTCCATTACGGGAGGGGTCGGGGGTGGGTCTTCAATGTTCAATGTTGACGGTCTCAGCATCAAACCCACTCTAACCGGCAAAGGCCGCCAGCGCAAGCACGACCATTTGTACTGGGAGTTCCACGAGACTGATATGTTGGGTGTTCGTCAGGGAGATTGGAAGTTGGTTGTCCATCACGGAAAGTCCGCTTTGTACAACCTGCGAGAAGACCCGCACGAAGACAACGATTTGTCACAAGAGCATCCTGCCCTTGTGCGCAAGCTTATCAAGAAGATTTATGAGGACCATACCGATAGTCCTCTTTTCCCTATTACCTTACCAGAGCTTTAGCGTTTCAGTTGTTTAGTGAAGAACGTTACGGCCAGTTTCACTGCCTCCTCAGGATGAGGCCCAAAACCATGATCGTAGCGGTCCAGTAGATGCCATTCACTTCCCTTCCAAAGTTGATGGAAGCGTAAGCCGTATGTATAAGGCACCGTGCGGTCAGCTGTTCCGTGTATGATGCAGGCAGGACCTTTGTAGCCTGCTGCTGTCTCATAAATGGGTAGCCAGAAAGCAGTAGTGATGTAGTCACGCCCCAAGCGGTGTCCCCAGACTTCTACATATTCTGGTGGGTCTAAAGGATCACCTTGGGTGTTAGGCTGACCGGCCACCAGTCCGCGGATAGCATCATCGCGCAATACGCCGGCAGGTGCCAGCAGCACCACGCCGCCCTTCAGCACCTTCTTTCCTAACTGACCTGCCAGCATAGCCGTAACGACACCACCTTGCGAGTGTCCTGCTATGCCTATGTTGCCAAAGCGGCTGTCTGCTTTCACCCAGTTGTAAACATGCAGGGCATCCTCAATCTCGTTGGGAACCGTCATCTGCTGGAAGTCTCCTTCGCTTTCCCCATGACCGTTGAAGTCGAAGCGGATGCTGGCAATGCCTCTTGCTTCCAATTCCTGGGCAATGCCACGTTCTAGTCCTCCGTTTCTGTTGCTAGTAAAGCCGTGGCACAGAATCACTATGGGACAATGTTTGGGCATTACGTCGGGAGTCTGTAGGTCAGCCACCAACTTGCCGTGGTCACCTTGGATTGTTACACGTTCCGTACGGGCATTGCAAAAGCTTGCCGTAAGCAGAAAGGCTATAGAGAGAAGTACGTGTTTCATGTTTCTTCTTTATTGTTTTCCTTCGCAAAAGTACACAAAAAGGACTAATCTGCCAAAATTATCCTCCCTCTTTTCCTCTTTTCCGGTGATATGCCTTTTCTCTGCCAGGGGAATAACCAAGGGTAGGGGAAAGGAATCAGGAAACGCCTTTTCCATGAATCCTTAGCAGTTTCTTCTTTATGTTTCCAGTACTTCAACGTGAGTACTCCAGTACTTCAACGTGAGTACTGCAGTACTTCAGCTTACGTACTCCAGTACTTCAAGCTAGATACTGAGTTCAAACCAGCTTCAGCCATAAAAAGGCTGGATTTTATATTCTAGACAGCTATCACTTTCCTTTCACTCTGCTTCTAGAGTGCTTCTAGAGTGCTTCGCGGGCTTGGGTAAGCCTTGGGTAGAGCTTGGGTAATAGAAGGCTGAGGGCTGAATATGACCTTCTCCCTGCTCTTCCGAGGGAGAGAGCCTCAATAAAATGACAGAAAAACCGAATCCGGCTCCAAGCCTCGTTTTGGGGGGTGAGGCGCCTCGATTGAATAGTTGAGGCGCCTCAAACGATCGATTGAGGCGCCTCAGCTTTTTTGAAGGTATTTCAAGAAAATTAGTTTTAGGGGCTGTTTTGCACCCTAAATTTGATAATCTTTATTTACCAAGTAATTTAATCTTGAGGTTCTTTATCATGTCTTCCGTCATGCGGTCGAGGTCGTACTCGGGTTTCCAACCCCATTCCTCGCGAGCGCAAGAGTCGTCCATCTTGTTGGGCCAGCTATCGGCAATGGCCTGCTTGATGGGCTCGGGCTGATAAATCATCTTGAAGGTGTGCCCGAAGATAGCGCATTTATTCGCAGCGAGGACATTATGGTGAAAATAGCCCGACAACGTAAGCTCTATGCAGGAATCA
>CAMKTJ010000070.1 GCA_946415645.1 uncultured Prevotellaceae bacterium | reverse complement strand
AAATGACAGCCAATTATTTGGTTTGCAACATAGAAGTTACGAATAAGTGAGGGAAATGCAAAAGAAAAGGTTGTTTTTCTTTTCATTTCCAAGCGAAAGTATCTTCGAGACGTAGTCTCAAAGTTTTGAAAAATCGAGAGAAGAACAAAAGAATGGGGATGGTTGTAATAAAAATCTTTAAGCCTCGTATAAAAGTTCCTTAATCCTATGTTATAAACTATTTTCAAGCTTTGAAAATATATTATCAAGCCTTGAAAATATATAACCAAGCTTTGAAAATATATTATCAAGCTTTGAAAATAATTTTAAACGCAGGTATAATACCTTTTGTCCTTAGGGTAAAACCATTATATGTAGTGACTTAATGATATTTATGTCCTATAGTCATTGGTTGATACCGGCAAAAGCGAAGGTGGTGGTGTAACGGAGAATGAAAATATTACGGATTATTATTGGCTATACCATATAATATAGGAAAATGTAGTATCTTTGTGCGTCACAAGTTAAGTTTTATCGTTATATGAAAAAGAGAGCTATTGTTATTGGTGCCTCATCAGGTATTGGTAGGGAAGTGGCGCTGCAACTCATGCAGCAGGGCTGGGCACTGGGAGTGGCTGCTCGTAGGGCAGACTTGTTGGAATCCATCGGTGCTGTAGCAACCGAACAGATAGATGTGACACAAGACGATGCTGCAGAGAAACTCAGGAATCTGATAGAGAAGATGGGAGGGATGGACCTTTTCTTTTATGCCTCTGGAATCGGAAAACAGAATCGTGACTTGCATGAGGATATAGAACTGGCGACGATGCAGACAAATGCTTTGGGATTCACAAGGATGATAGGGGAGGCATACCGCTATTTCGCAGAACGGGGTGAAGGGCATATAGCTGCCATTACGTCGATAGCTGGCACTAAGGGCTTGGGGCCGGCACCTGCATATTCTGCTACGAAGGCCATGCAGAACACATATCTGCAGGCGTTGGAACAGCAGGCAAATGCCCGTGGATTGCGCATTGGCTTTACGGATATCCGTCCTGGTTTTGTGGATACAGCCTTGCTGAGTGGTGATTTCCACTATCCCATGATGCTAAAGCCCGAAAAGGTGGCTCGTGAAATTGTCTGTGCCATCAATGCCAAAAAGCATATTCGTGTGATAGATTGGCGCTATAGGCTGCTGACTGCCTGTTGGCGTATGATACCTAATTGTATCTGGCGTAGAATTAAACTGTAATGTAATGAGGAGAAAGGAAATCTGCGAGGTACTTTTTGTTCTTGCCTTTCTGCTGGCAGCAATCTGGTTTTTCTGTCCTGTGGGTAAACCTGATGGGGAAAGTTTGCTGTTTGCTATGCGACTGGCATTGCCTGCCGTTGTTCTGGCTGTAGGGAGCCTGTTGTTGCGCGCCAGGCTGATGATGGTGGGCTTCTGTTTCTGTGCCTTAGGCGATGCTATGGGCGTGTTGGGCAGCTTCGAGGGGCAGATGGGTGGCTTTGCTTTGGCTCATATCTGCTTTATCCTTTATTTTATAAAAGGTATAAGGAAGGGGAATGTGCAGTCTGCTGTGATAGTTGCCATTTCTTCGGTTTGTTTAATTCCCTTGGTTATTGCTGCATGGAAGGTGATACCTGCCATAACTGATTTGCCTATCCGCATGGGCTGTTCGGTTTATGCTCTGCTACTCATAGGAACTGTGTGGACGAGTGCCGCACGAGCTCTTACTGTGTGCGATAGCAGAAAGACTCTTCCCCTTCTTGCTGCATTGGGCGGTATACTTTTTCTTGTCTCTGATTTTGTACTTGCCTGGAATAAGTTCGCTGAGCATATTTCCAACGCTTCTTTCTGCATTATGAGTACTTATTATGCGGCTTTGCTTCTCCTTTTTGTGGGAACTTGTGATTTTTCTTCAAAAAAAACTTGATTTCTTTTGGCTGGTCAAAAAAAAGTGCTTACCTTTGCACCCGCAAACGAAAAACGGTGCCATAGCTCAGTTGGTAGAGCAAAGGACTGAAAATCCTTGTGTCCCCGGTTCGATTCCTGGTGGCACCACACAAAATAAAAGCATCAACCCAAACAGGTTGGTGCTTTTCTTATTATGCTTTCATTTTGCATAAAAATGCAAGAAATCTACGTTTTGAATGCATATTCTTTGCATATTCATATTATTATTCCAAGAATATGTCGTATCTTTGCACCCGAAAATTCAGAAAATATGCAAAAAAGACAGGATAAAAAGACCCGTTTGCAAGCCATCAGGCTGATAGTTAGCTCGCAGGCACTTGAAAGTCAGGAGGATTTGCAGATAGAACTGGATAAGGCTGGCTTCCCTTGCACACAAACTACATTGAGTCGCGACCTGAAGCAATTGCGTATCAGTAAGGTGCGCGGACGCAACGGACACAGTGTGTATGCATTGCCCCGTGAGGGTATGTTCTCGCCTGTGCTGACTCGCGAGGAGAAGGATAAGCGATGCTGGCGAGTGGTCTTCTCGGGCAACCTGATGGTGGTGCATACACCACCCGGGCATGCCAGTATGGTGGCCTACGACATAGATAATGCTGATAGTCCTTACTTCTTGGGAACGGTTGCCGGTGATGACACAGTACTGGTAGTCTTACAGGAAGATGTAGAAAGAGAAGTAGCCAGAGAGGCAATAGGGGAGATAGTTTCCCAATTAGCTTGAGGTCAAGCTAATTAGAAATGAAGAGTGAAGAATGAAGAATTTGCTGCCGCTCTTAATCGGGTACTATGAACTATGAATTATGAATTATGAACTATAAAAGGTGATGAGCGATATAAAGATTGAGGATATAAAGATTTTGGTGGCTGCACCTGAGCATGAGGTATATGTAGACACCATTCTTGATACAATACGTGAGGCTGCCAAGAAACGTGGCACAGGTATTGCAGAACGTACACATGAATATGTGGCAACTAAGATGAAGGAAGGTAAGGCTGTTCTAGCCTTGCATGGTGATAAGTTTGCTGGTTTCAGCTACATCGAGACATGGGGTAACAAGCACTATGTTACTACCAGTGGTCTGATTGTACATCCTGACTATCAGGGATTGGGCATTGCCAAGCGTATCAAGGATTATACCTTTACGCTGGCTCGTCTGCGTTGGCCTCACGCCAAGATATTCAGTCTGACCAGTGGCGATGCTGTGATGAAGATGAATACAGCCCTGGGTTATGTGCCTGTCAGCTTCAACCAGTTGACGGATGATGAGGCTTTCTGGCATGGCTGTCAGGGTTGCATCAATCATGGTATCCTGGAGTCTAAGAACCGTAAGTTCTGTGTCTGCACAGGTATGCTGTGGGATCCTGAGAAACATCATGGTGAACCTACATCACTTGAAGTCATCAAGGATGTGATGAGAACTTTGGTGTTGAGAGGGATTGAATAAGGCCCCCTTCCCCAAAGGAAATGGCTCAATTATGAATTATGAATTAAGAATTGTGAATTAAATAAAATGGAAAAGAAGAAAGTTGTTGTTGCCTTCAGTGGCGGTTTGGATACCAGCTATACGGTGATGTATCTGGCCAAAGAGATGGGTTATGAAGTGTATGCTGCTTGTGCTAATACCGGTGGTTTCAGCGCTGAGCAGTTGAAGACTAACGAGGAAAACGCCTATAAGCTGGGCGCTACCAAGTATGTAACCTTGGATGTTACACAGGAGTACTACGAGAAGAGCCTGAAGTACATGGTCTTTGGTAATGTATTGCGTAACAACTGCTACCCGATCTCTGTTAGCTCTGAGCGTATCTTCCAGGCATTGGCCATTGCCCGTTATGCCAAGGAGATTGGCGCCAGCGCCATTGCTCACGGTTCAACTGGAGCAGGTAACGACCAGATTCGTTTCGATATGACCTTCCTGGTAATGGCTCCAGGCGTAGAGATCATCACCCTGACTCGTGATGGTAACCTGAGTCGTCAGGAGGAGATTGACTATCTGAACAAGAACGGTTTTGCTGCTGACTTCACTAAGTTGAAGTACTCTTACAACGTAGGTATCTGGGGTACCAGTATCTGTGGCGGTGAGATTCTGGACAGCACACAGGGTCTGCCTGAGAGTGCATACCTGAAGCATCCTACCAAGCAGGAGCCCGAAGAGTTGAAGCTGGGCTTCGAGAAGGGCGAGTTGGTAAGTGTAAACGGCAAGAAATACGATGATAAGATTAAGGCCATTCAGGCAGTAGAGGAGATAGGCGCATCGTACGCTATCGGTCGTGACTGTCACGTAGGTGATACCATCATCGGTATCAAGGGTCGTGTAGGTTTCGAGGCAGCTGCTCCTATGTTGATCATAGGCGCACACCGCTTCCTGGAGAAATATACTTTGAGCAAATGGCAGCAGTACTGGAAGGATCAGGTTGCCAACTGGTATGGTATGTTCCTGCACGAGAGTCAGTATCTGGAGCCCGTTATGCCCGATATTGAGGCTATGCTCACAAGCAGCCAGCGTAATGTAACTGGTGAGGTAACCTTGCAGTTGCGTCCCTACACCTTCCAGACAATGGGTGTTGACAGTCCTAACGACTTGGTTAAGAACAAACTGGGTGAGTATGGTGAGACTGCCAAGGCTTGGTCTTCTGAGGATGCCAAGGGCTTCATTAAGGTAACATCAACTGCACTCCGTGCATATTATCTGGCACATCCCAATGAAGAGCGTTAGAATAGGTATCCTTGGTGCGGCAGGTTATACAGGAGGCGAGTTGATTCGCCTCCTGCTGAATCATCCTCAGGCTGAAATTGTTTTTGCTAATAGTGAGAGCAATGCTGGCAATAAGGTATATGAGGTTCATGAGGGCCTTGTAGGCGAAACGGAATTGGAGTTCACCAGCGAGATGCCTTTTGATAAGGTGGATGTGGTATTTTTCTGCTTTGGTCACGGTAAGAGCGAGCAGTTCTTGAAGGAGCATGAGATTCCTGCCAACGTGAAGATTATTGATTTGGCGCAAGACTTCCGCATAAAAGGCGACCATGACTATATCTATGGTTTGCCTGAGACACATCGTGAGCAGGCTCGTACAGCTCAGCATCTGGCAAACCCGGGTTGCTTTGCCACCTGCATTCAGTTGGCTATGCTGCCCGCTTTGAAGGCTGGAATCATCAGCGGGGATATTCATGTGAACGGTATCACAGGCAGCACTGGTGCTGGTCAGAAGCCTGGTGCTACTACGCACTTCTCATGGCGTAACGACAATATCTCTGTCTATAAGACCTTCACGCATCAGCATCTGTTGGAGATTAACCAGACAGTGCAGGAACTCTGTCCGGGTTATGACGGTAGGGTGCTGTTCATACCTCAGCGTGGCTGCTTCACAAGGGGTATCTTCGTGACTGCCTATGCCAAGTGTGACAAGTCGCTGGAGGAGGTTCAGCAGATCTATGCTGATTACTACAAGGATGCTGCCTTCACCCACTTCGTGACCAAGAGTCCTGATATGAAGCAGGTGGTGAATACCAACAAGGCTGTTGTCTATGTGGAGAAGTATGAAGATCAGCTGTTGATGATCTCTTGTATCGACAATCTGCTGAAGGGTGCCGTAGGTCAGGCTGTTCAGAATATGAACCTGATGTTCGGTCTTGACGAGAAGGCTGGCCTTCAACTGAAGGCATCTGCTTTCTAACAGGGAAGCGAAATACAATTAATTAAGGTATAATAAATGCTGCATTATTACGGATTAGTGGAAATTATTTGTAATTTTGCAGCACTTTTCAATAATAAGGTATTATGAATTTGTTTGATGTATATCCACTCTTTGATATAGCCATTGAAAGTGGCAAAGGTTGTCATGTGTGGGATAGTGAGGGGCAGGAGTATTTGGATCTGTATGGCGGACATGCCGTAATCAGCGTTGGTCACGCTCATCCGCATTATGTAGAGGCTATCAGCAAGCAGGTAGCAAAGCTGGGTTTCTATAGCAACTCTGTGCAGAACCCCTTGCAGAAGGAGTTGGCAAATCGACTGGGTAAGGCTAGCGGCTATGAGGATTATAGTCTGTTCCTTATCAATTCAGGTGCCGAGGCTAACGAGAATGCGCTGAAGCTCTCGTCTTTCTATAACGGACGTACCCGTGTGCTTTCTTTGGAGAAGGCTTTTCACGGTCGTACCTCTTTGGCTGTTGAGGCAACCAACAATCCTAAGATTATTGCGCCCATCAATGCCAACGGACATGTAACATATCTTCCCCTTAACGATATTGAGGCTTGGAAGAAGGAAATAGAGAAGGATGATGTCTGTGCCTGTATCATAGAGTGCATTCAGGGTGTTGGCGGTATCCGTATGGTCAGCGCTGAATTCCTGCAGGCATTGCGTGAGCTGTGCGACAAGCATAATACTGTTCTGATCTGCGATGAAATCCAGTGCGGTTATGGACGTAGTGGAAAATTCTTTGCTCATCAGCACTTAGGCGTGAAACCCGATATGATAACTGTAGCCAAGGGTATCTGCAACGGATTCCCCATGGGCGGCGTGTTGATTTCTCCTAAGTTCACTCCTGTTTACGGTCAGTTGGGAACAACCTTCGGTGGCAATCACTTGGGCTGTGCCGGTGCCTTGGCAGTATTGGATATTATGGAAGAGGAACATCTGGTGGAGAATGCTGCCAAAGTGGGTGCCTATCTGATTGCTGAACTGAAGAAACTCATTGGCAGCTGCCATGTGGTAGATGTTCGTGGTGAGGGCCTGATGATTGGCATCGAGCTGGATATTCCCTACAAGGAGCCCCGTACCCGTCTTATCAAGGAGGAGCATTGCTTCACAGGTTGCTCGGGTACTAACGTAATTCGTCTGTTGCCTCCTTTGTGCCTGAGTATGGATGAGGCTCAGCAGTTTATTGAGAAATTCAAGCGCGTATTGGCATGAAGAAGCGTATTGTAGTAAAGGTGGGCAGCAATGTGCTGACCATGGCAGAGGGCAAGCTGAACATTACACGCATGTCTGCCTTGGTGGACCAGATAGCATGGCTCCGCTGGCATAACTATGAGGTGATACTGGTTTCAAGTGGTGCTGTGGCATGTGGACGCAAGGAGTTGCAGGTAGATCATATGCTGGACTCTGTAGAGCAGCGACAGCTCTTCTCGGCTATGGGACAGGTAAAGCTGATAAACCTATACTACGACCTCTTCCGCGAATACGGCATACATATAGGACAGGTACTGACCACCAAGGAGAACTTCTCTACGGAACGTACCTTCCTGAACCAGCGTGCCTGTATGCAGGTGATGCTGGAGAATGGGGTAATTCCTATTGTCAACGAGAACGATACCGTCAGCGTAGAGGAACTGATGTTCACAGATAACGATGAACTGTCCGGACTTATTGCGCAGATGATGGATGCGCAGACTCTGGTGCTGCTCAGCAATGTTGATGGCATCTATACTGGCAATCCTGCAGATCCTGAGAGCAAGGTGATACCTGTCATCAAGCCCGGTGAAGATTTGTCCCGTTACATCCAGTCGGAAAAGAGTAGCGCCGGCAGGGGTGGTATGGCCTCCAAGTACAAAACTGCCAGTAATGTGGCAGCCGCAGGCATCAAGGTTATTATCGCCAACGGAAATCGTGAGAATATACTGAAGGATTTGGCAGAAAGACCCTCAGAAACCATTCATACGGAATTCTCGGGAAATTGAAAATTGAGGGCGCTAAGCGTCAATTGAGAATTGAACATTGATGAAGGAACTGTTTCATAAAGTAAAGACGGCCAGTAGGGCTTTGGCACTGGTGGAGGATGCGCAACGCAACCTCCTGCTGGAGCATTTGGCAGATGCCATACTTGCTAATCAGAATTTGCTCTTGGAGGCCAACAAGCGTGATCTTGAGCAGATGGATAGCCAAGACCCGCTGTATGACCGTTTGTTGCTTACGCCTGACAGATTGCAGGGTATAGCTTCCGATATGCGTCATGTGGCTTCTCTGCCTTCTCCCTTGGGTATTGTTACTAAGGAGAGGACGTTAGAGAATGGCTTGTATCTGCGTAGGGTGAGTGTTCCCTTTGGCGTGATAGGTGTGATATATGAGGCCCGTCCCAATGTCAGCTTCGATGTCTTTTCGCTTTGTTTCAAGAGTGGGAATGCCTGCCTTCTTAAAGGAAGCCGTAATGCCCAGCATAGTAACGAGGCTATTGTAGGCCTTATCCATCAGACACTACAGGCTGATAGTCTGCCTGCTGATGTGGTAGCGCTGATGCCGCCCACCCACGAGGCAACAGGTGAATTGCTGAATGCTGTGGGATATGTGGATCTCTGCATCCCCCGTGGCGGTAAGAAACTGATAGAGTTTGTGCGTGACAATGCCCGTGTTCCTGTTATAGAGACGGGTGCCGGTGTGGTACATGCCTACTTCGATAAGGATGGCGACCTGCAGAAAGGTCAGGCCATCGTCAATAATGCCAAGACGCGTAGGGTGAGCGTATGTAATGCGCTGGACTGCCTGTTGGTGCACAAAGACAGAGTAGGGGACTTGCCTGCTTTGTTGGAACCCATGAAAGATAAGGTATGCATCCATCAGCCAAAGGAGGGTGAGCCCTTCGACTGGGACCGCGAGTGGATGTCGTACGACCTGAGCATTCGTGTGGTGGACTCCATGGATGAGGCTTTGCAGCATATTCAGGCGCATGGCTCCGGTCATAGCGAATGTATTATTACAGAGAATGATGAGGCTGCCCTGCGTTTCCAACGTGAGGTAGATGCGGCCTGTGTATATGTGAATGCTCCCACCAGCTTTACAGACGGTGCTCAGTTTGGACTAGGTGCTGAGATTGGTATTTCAACGCAGAAGCTTGGCCCTCGTGGTCCTATGGCGTTGGAGGAAATGACTACCTATAAGTGGCTGATAAATGGTAATGG
>CAMKTJ010000069.1 GCA_946415645.1 uncultured Prevotellaceae bacterium | reverse complement strand
TATAATAGTTAGGCTCAGGTTGAATCAGGGAGTAGAAAGAATCTACAATCTCCCCGTTCCTGACAATAACAACTCCTACAGAACAAACAGAACTACGTTCGTTGTTAGCTGTCTCGAAATCTATTGCTGCAAAATCCTGCATAAATTAGGGTTTGCCTCTGTCATTCTAGACACAACTCCACTTTCTGACGGCTAAATTACGAAGAGAATCTGAAACAGCAAAAAGTTTCATAGAAAAAGTGCTTCTGGGGGGCTTTTCATCCACTCCGACCTGATTGGTGATCAGGCGGAACTAAACGGGCAGTCAGCTCCGGGCTGACTACCATGCCCCTTCCTACTCCCTTGCCACTCCCTTGCTACTCCCTTGCTACTCCCTTGCTACAAAGGATAGTAAAGGAATACCTAATAGTGAGTATCTTATCCCTCTCCTTTAATTTCTGAGGTAATACAGATTCTTTCTTTTAAGAAAAAAGCGTAACTTTGCACGCAGAAAAGAGAAAAGCAGATGGCCAAGACGCTTCGCGACTTAAAGAAAGGACAACGGGCCGTTGTTACCAAAGTAGGTGGAACGGGTGCCCTCAGACAGCATTTCCTGGACATGGGAGTCATCCCTGGTGCTGAGGTAGTGCTGCAGAAGTTCGCGCCCATGGGCGACCCTATGGAACTGCGTATTCATGGCTATGAGCTTACATTGCGTTTGGCGGATGCTGAGAAGATAGAAATAAAGAACCCCTCTCCAACTTCCCCGAGGGGGAGGGATGAAGACGACTCCACTACTCAAGAAGAAAAGTGGGAGTTGCCTGTTGAGCATCCTGGATTGGGTGAAGATGGTCCTCGTTACCACGATCCTTCGCAACCTCATGGTCCTGCCCAAGCAGAGAAGCTAACCTTTGCCCTTGTAGGTAACCAAAATTGCGGTAAAACCACGCTTTTTAACCAGTTGACGGGTAGCAACCAGCATGTAGGCAACTTCCCTGGCGTGACGGTCGACCGCAAGGACGGTGTGATAAAAGGCTACCCCAACACGCTGGTAACCGACCTGCCCGGCATCTACAGCCTTAGCCCCTATACCAACGAGGAGGTGGTGAGTCGTCAGTTTATCTTGGAGAACCGCCCCTCGGGTATCATCAACATCATAGACACCACATGCATCGAGCGCAGCCTCTACCTGACAATGCAGCTGATGGAGCTGAACATCCCCATGGTACTGGCGCTGAACATGATGGACGAGATGAAAAGTAACGGTGGAACCGTCAGAATTAACAAGATGGAACGCCTGCTGGGCATCCCCGTTATCCCCATCAGCGCCATGAAGAACGAGGGTGTGGACGAGGTGGTGACACATGCTATTCACGTTGCACGCTATCAGGAAGGCCCTGGGCGTCAGGATTTCTGTAGCCCTGAGGATCACGGAGGTGCTGTACACCGCTGCCTGCATGCCATCATGCACTTCATAGAGGATCATGCGCAGGAAGCTAAGATACCCGTCCGCTTTGCTGCCAGCAAGATTATTGAGAACGACCCTCTGATCAGTAAGGCATTGGGTCTTACCAAGAACGAACAGGAGACCATAGAGCACATCCTGCAGCAGATGGAGGAGGAACGCGGCCTTGACCGTTGTGCCGCTATGGCGGATATGCGTTTCAGCTTCATCGAGCAAGTGTGCAGTCAGGCTGTTCATCGCCCCAAGGAGAGCAAGGAGCATATCCGCAGTCGCAGGATAGACAAGGTCCTAACGGGCCGTTTTACCGCTATTCCTGCCTTCTTAGGCATCATGGCGCTGGTGTTCTACCTGACCTTCAGTAGCGTTGGCGCATGGATGCAGGAACTCTTTGAAGAAGGTATAGAAAAATTTACCGAACTTTCCGACCAGACGCTGACCTCTTGGAACATCGCCCCTCCCATCCACTCGCTCATCATAGACGGAATCTACAGCGGAGTAGGCACCGTATTGGCATTCCTGCCCCTGATAGTGATACTGTTCTTCTTCCTGAGTATGCTGGAGGATAGCGGTTATATGGCCCGCATTGCCTTCGTGATGGACAAGCTGCTGCGAAAGCTGGGGCTTTCAGGTCGTAGTATCGTTCCCTTGCTGATAGGCTTCGGTTGTTCCGTTCCTAGCGTAATGGCCAGCCGTACCCTTCCCAGTGAACGCGACCGACGCCTTACCATCATGCTAACGCCCTTCATGAGCTGTACGGCCAAGATTCCCATCTACGCCTTCTTTGCCGCTGCTTTCTTCCCACACCAGGCAGGTTGGGTGATGGCAGGCCTGTATATAATAGGTATACTGACGGGCATCATTGTGGCGCTGATACTGAAGCGTACACTCTTCAGAGGCGAGGCCGTTCCCTTTGTGATGGAACTTCCCAACTACCGTATGCCTGTGCCTATGAACGTAGCACGTTTGCTTTGGGAGAAAGCCAAGGATTTCCTGCAGAGGGCCTTTACGGTTATATTCCTAGCCAGCATTGTGATATGGTTCCTGCAGACCTTCGATTTCCACCTGCAGATGGTGCAGCCGGGTATGGAATCAGAGAGCATGTTGGCACAGATGGCCAGCGTGGTAGCCCCTCTGTTTGCTCCTTTAGGGTGTGGTGATTGGCGCATCGTAACCTCGTTGGTAAGCGGATTCCTGGCCAAGGAAGTGGTGGTGAGCACCCTTAGCACCCTCTTTGCCGGCGTCAGCATCACAGAGATCTTCTCAGCAGGCACAGCCTTTACGTTGCTTGTCTTCTGTCTGCTCTACACCCCTTGTGTAGCCGCCATTGCTACCATTCGCAGAGAATTAGGCGGTAAGTGGGCCCTATTCATCATGATAGGTCAATGCCTCATAGCATGGGTAGTAGCGTTCTTGGTACATTTGGTTATATAAACAAGCCCCCTCCATCTCCCCCTTTGGGGGAGTGAAAAAATTGGCAATTAAAATTTTTGCTAACCCCTAACCGATAATCTATCACTCCCCCAAAGGGGGAGCAGGGAGGGGGCCAAAACTTTAAATAATGAATTTACAGAGCATTCTTCTTCTGGCCATGATAGTGATAGTAGCTGGATTAGCGCTACGTCAGTATCTGAGGAAACCGCATTGTTCGGGGTGTGAAGGATGCAACTGTAAGTGCGAGGATTGTCATTCTACCAAGAGGCGGCAGAGTGCATCCTGAAACTCCCTACCGTCATACACAGGCGAATTATTGTTGATGATACTGAAGGCAAACCACCTTCCGTTCTGGTGATGCGCATAACCCGTGAGGGAGGAAGCCGCATAAGAAACCAGCGTACCCGTCTTGCAGAAGATACGGTCGCGATAGCAGGGAGCCGACATACGACCCAGCAACGACCCATGACGGGTAGGATGGGCAGGCGTAGCCAAAGCCTCATCAATAAGGACATTCCTTATCACAGAATCTTTATATGCATACACCATCAGTTGTACCAGGAAGTCGGCCGTCAGACGGTTCTCGGGCGAAAGGCCGCTACCATCGTTTACCACAAAATCAGCTATTCTGTCGTAAATACACTCCGTCTGCACAAAGTCGAGCGGCTTCATATAAAGGCTGGTGTCAGGCTCTGCCAATCGGTCCTGAGCATGCTGATTGTGGTACAAGACGCATTCCGCCTTTACATTACTACTGTTCGTAAGCATAGGCTTCAACACCTCGCGCAGGGGTGTCTGGTACTGATAAACCAACTTGGCATCCTTCGTTAGCGGCACGTTGAAAAGCAGCGTATCACTATCGTAACTGATGCCGGCAGCACGGAGGGAAGCCCTGAACTCACTCATCACCCTGGGCGCTCCCTTCATCAACAGAGGCACCTGCCTGTAGGTAATGTCGTAAGGTTGGGCAGTATGATGAGGACGCAAGGTATCCGTCCTCAGGAGGTCGTAGATAACCCTACCCTTGATGTGACTGATACCTCGCGCCCTTATAGCTTCGGCAAAATCAGAGAAAGAAAGCAGCAGCGGGTCATCATCCATCTGCAGGAGCAAATCGCCATACAGCGTTTCGCCCTGCACTTTACCCAGGATATACTCCCTGCTGCAATACTGATGGTCAGCACCTAACTGCTTCAGCACACGGACACCCGTAAGGAGTTTCATGCACGATGCAGGAATTAACTTGCGATGGCTGTGGTACTCGTAAACATAACAACCACGGGTAAGGTCGTAAACGTCAACCGCCAGCATCGTGGTGTCTATGTGTATTGCCCTACGGATAAGGCGCTGCACATCATCGGCAATAGCCAAATCCACACTGTCCGGCTCTACCACTATCTCCTCTTCAGGCAGTTCTTTCTTGGAAAAGAAAAAATCCTTTGCCGGAGAGCACCTGAAGAACAGGAATACAGCCAGCAACAGTAGGAATATGATTATTCCCAGACAACCGCGCTTGACACTCTTCTTAAGTCTGCGTTTCTTCTTCTTTCTCTGCACGCAATAAGTCGGTTATGCCCACTTAGCCAGAGCAGCCTCGTCGATGCTCTTGAGGTTGTTGTCCTTGATAACGGCCATAGCCTTCTCTCTGTCGTCAGTACGGAAGATAAGAACGCCCTTGCTACGCAGCAGGAAGGAGTACATGTAGGTGATGCTGATGCCTGCCTCGCTGAATAGCTTAACGGCCTCTGCAGCACGACCGGGTTGATCGTCAATCTCAACAGCAAATACATCGCTGAGGGCAACAGCCACATTAGCCTTCTTCAGCTCCTCGCAAGCACGCATGGGCTCGCTACAGATAAGGCGATAGATTCCATACTCTGCTGTATCAGCAATAGTGGAGGCAATAATCTGAATCTTTGCTTCCTTCAAGGCATCCAACACCTTGATAAGAGTACCTGAACGGTTCTCAATGAAAATGGAAAGTTGAGGGATAGTCATATCTATTTACGATTTAAAGATTTACAATTTACGATTTATTTGGTCATTTTTTTATTTTATTATTTGACGATTTGCACCTACAAAATATCACAATAGTTAAATTTGAAAATAAATTGTAATTAGTAAATCGTCAAATAGTAAATTTTACTGGTAGACTTTTCGTTTATCAACAACACGAACTGCTTTGCCTTCGCTGACGGGGAGTGAGCCAAGGGGAACTAGTTTGACGATGGGAGTAAGCAGGATCTCATCCTTCAGCTGGCGACGAATCTCCTTCTCCAGCGTCTGCAGCTGCTTGTAGTCGTCGGTGGGTTGTGCCAACTCTACCTCTACCGTCATGTTGTCATTCTCCTCGTCAGTAGTGAGGGTGATGAGGTAGTTGCTGGCCAGTTCGCTGAACTGCATCAGAATCTTCTCTATCTGGATGGGGAAGATGTTCACACCACGCAATACCATCATATCGTCAGAACGTCCCTTCATGCGGTCGATGCGCACGTGGTTACGTCCACAAGGACAGGTTCTACCCAATACACGGGTCAGGTCGCGGGTACGGTAACGCAACAGCGGCATAGCCTCACGACAGAGCGTTGTCAGTACCAACTCGCCAATCTCGCCGTCAGGAACGGGTTCCAATGTCTCGGGGTCGACAATCTCTACGATGTAGTAGTCTTCCCAGAAGTGCATACCGTTCTGCTCCTTGCACTCGAAGCCCACACCAGGGCCGCACATCTCGCTCATACCAAAGGAGTTGTAGGCCTTTACGCCCATCATATCCTCGATACGCTTGCGCTGCTCCTCAGAGTGAGGCTCGGCACCAATGGCCAGGACTTTCAGTTTGGTATCACGACGGGGATCTACACCCTGCTCCTTCATCACCTCGTACAGACGTGTGATATATGAAGGTACAGCATGAATGGCAGTAGTACCGAAGTCGGTAATGAACTTAATCTGACGCAGCGAGTTACCGGCAGCGGCAGGAACCGTCAGCATACCTAACCTCTCGGCTCCGTACTGGAAGCCCAAACCGCCTGTGAACATACCATAACCGCTGGAGTTCTGGAATACATCATCAGGACGAAGGCCTACCATCCACAGGTTACGAGCCACCTGATTGGCCCATTCATCGAGGTCCTTCTTGGTATGCAGGATAACGGTGGGGTTACCTGTTGTTCCGCTGGAGGAATGCAAACGAACGCAATCCTTCATAGGCACGCAGGACATCCCAAAAGGATAGGTCTCGCGCAAATCCTGCTTGGTAGTGAAAGGCAGTTTGCGGATATCTGCCAGTGTCTTGATATCATCGGGTGTGATGCCTGCATCCGCAAATTTCTTGCGGTAGAACTCATTGTTCATGCAGTGGCGCACCGTCTTCTGGAGTCTTTCTAGTTGGAGCGCTTCAATCTGCTCCCTCGTCATGGTTTCGACTTCCGGATTAAAATAAGGTGAATCCATTATTGGTTGTTAGTTTATAGTTTAATGTTTACAGTTTACGCTTATCTACCACATGGGCACTCTTACCCTGACTACGCTCTATGGTACCGGGAGCCTTCAGCTGAACCTTTGCGGCAATGCTGAGTACACTCTTCAGTTTGGCAGCCAGCTTCTTCTCCAAAGCCTCAACGGCAGCAGGCGTATCGAAGGTAGAGGTAAATACCTCCTGGCGCAACTCTGCCTGTACCTGCAGGGTATCCAGGTTGTTCACGCGATCCACAACCAGCAGGTAGTGAGGTGCGAACTCTGGCAATGAGAGAATAACACTTTCCACCTGAGAGGGGAATACGTTGATACCACGAATGATAAGCATATCGTCTGAACGACCCTGAATGCGTCCCATACGAACCTCGGTACGACCGCAATCGCAAGTGCCGGGCAACAGAGAACAGAGGTCGCGAGTACGATAACGCAGTACGGGCATTCCCTCCTTGGTCAGTGTAGTGAATACCAACTCACCCGTCTGTCCTGCTGGCAGCGGCTCAAGGGTTACAGGGTTGATGATCTCAGGATAGAAGTGGTCTTCGCAGATGTGAGAGCCGTTCTGCATCTGACACTCGTAGCTGACGCTGGGGCCCATCACCTCGGAAAGTCCGTAGATGTTAAAGCCCTTAAGACCCAGACGAGACTCAATCTCCTGACGCATACTCTCTGTCCAAGGCTCAGCACCGAAGGCACCTACACGCAGTTTCAGATCTTCCTTGCGGATACCTAACTTATCCATTGTCTCTGCCAGATACAGGGCATAAGAAGGCGTACAAGCCAAACCTGTGATACCCAGGTCGCGAATCAACTTCAGATGCTTCTCTGTATTACCCGTACCAGCAGGAATACAAGAGGCACCGATATGCTCTACACCATAGTGGGCACCCAAGCCGCCCGTAAACAATCCATAGCCGTAAGCTACGGAGAAGATATCATCGCGTGTCACACCGTAGGCGGTCAGACAGCGTGCCATACACTCGCTCCATACACCAATATCCTTGCGGGTATAACCCACGATGGTGGGGTTACCGGTTGTACCGCTGGAGGCGTGAATACGTATAATCTCGCTCTGCGGAGCTGCCTGCAAGCCAAAGGGATAGTTGTCCCTGAGGTCCTTCTTGGTGGTAAAGGGCAGCTTTGTAATGTCCTCTATTGTCTGAATATCATCAGGACGGATATCCAGTTCCTGCAACTTATTGCGATAAAATGGCACGTTGTGGTAAACATATTCCACAATCTTATGCAGGCGTTTGCCTTGCAGCGCGCTCATCTCGTCGCGACTCATACACTCTTTGTTCGGGTTCCAAATCATTTCTTTTTTCTGTTATTTAGGTTGTTGTCCCATGCAAAAGTATAAAAATTTCTGCGTTCGGACAAGCAATTTTTCTTTAATTTAGGGGCAAGGAGCAAGAGGTTAGGAGCAAGAGGATAGTTCTGCACATATTTCCCTTCTCTTCCATCAGCCTTTTTTTTTCTTTTATCTCTTATCTGTTCTAATCTCTTGCCCCTTGCCCCTTGCCCCATGAAACTTGAGGAAGTGAAACTTCCGAAAGATAAATCTTTAACTTCTCTTGTAGCACTGGAACATACGCTCCACATCGGCCGTAGGCAACTTCTTGGTGAAGAGGCTAACCAACAGCACTACGGGGAATCCTCCCAGCATGGCAATGGCACCGCAGTTGATGGGATTGATGGGGTTACCCAACAGCATATTCACCACGGTAAGACCTACGCCCCAGATGAAGCAAGCCCATACAGCCTTAGCGGTAACACCACGCCAGTAAAGGCCCAACATGAAGGGAGCCAGGAAAGCACCAGCCAAAGCACCCCAGGAGATACCCATCAACTGGGCAATGAAGGTGGGCGGGTTCAGCGCTATCATCAGGGAGATGACGATGAAGAATACAATCAGTACGCGCATTACTACTACCTTGCGACGTTCAATCTTCTCAGCCACAATATCGTCGATGGTTCCCTCCTCTACCTCACCGGGCAGGGATTTCTTATCACGATAGATAAGGTCGAGGGTCATGGTGGAGCTGGATGTCAGCACCAGAGAAGCCAGCGTTGACATAGAGGCACTCAGCACCAACAACACTACCAGGGCGATAAGGATATCGGGCAATGTGATAAGCATAGCAGGCACAATAGAGTCGAAGGCTATCTTGCCGGTTGCCTCGTTGATAACGGGGTCATACAGACGACCGAAGCCACCTAAGAAGTAGCAACCGCCAGCCACGATAAAGGCGAAGACTGTACTGATGACAGTACCGCGCTTAATGGCGCTTTCATCGGTAATACTGTAGAATTTACCCACCATCTGAGGCAATCCCATGGTACCTAAGGAGGTCAGGATGACAACACCCAACAATCCCCAGGGATCAGGACCGAACCATGAGGCAAAGCCGCCATTCACGGCAGGATTAGCATCAGAGGGGATGGCAGCCAACTTCTCAACGGCTGCCGTCAATCCGCCCTGTGCATTCAATACGGCAACGATGACAGCCACAATACCAAAGAGCATGATGATGCCCTGGATAAAGTCGTTCATGGCCGTTGCCTTGTAGCCACCGATAATCACATAGACAGCTGTTAGGATAGACATGATGATGACGCAATACTCGTAGGGGATATCAAAGCCCATCTCAAAGAGGCGTGAGATGCCGCTATACACACCTGCGGTATAGGGAATCAGGAACACGAAGGCAATGATGGATGCTGCCACACGCAAGCCCTGATCGCTGAAACGGGTGCCGAAGAAATCTGGCATCGTGCGACTCTCTATGTGCTGGGTCATCAGCTTGGTACGCCTACCCAAGATAATCCATGCCAGGAGTGAACCTATAATGGCATTACCGATACCTATCCAGGCACTGGAAAGTCCGTACTTCCAACCGAACTGACCGGCATAACCCACGAATACTACGGCAGAGAAATAACTGGTTCCGAAGGCAAA
>CAMKTJ010000068.1 GCA_946415645.1 uncultured Prevotellaceae bacterium | reverse complement strand
GTATCATACTTCAAAAGGTGAGCCAACATCTTGGGGCTTGTCAAGTCGTTGATAGCAACTACTTCATAACCCTCTGCCTCAAACATCTGACGGAAAGCCAGACGACCAATACGGCCGAAACCGTTAATAGCAACTTTTGTCATTTTCTGTTAAATTTAAATTGATTTATAGTAAAACTAATATTCGTTGGTTTATTATCCGCAATTACAATAATGAGCTGACTTACACGCTACAATTATAAAGGCCAAAAGCGTAATTATAGATACGTAAATAACTCTTTTCATTACTTTTTCTTGAAATTCGGTGCAAAATTACAATTTTCTTTTTAATTTAGCACCCGAAAACCAATAAATTTTCAAGTTTTATGTCATTTATTCAAGATTTCAAGGCCTTTGCACTTAAAGGCAATGTTGTAGACATGGCAGTCGGTGTTATCATCGGCGGTGCTTTTGGTAAGATTGTAACCAGTATTGTAAACAACATCATTATGCCTCCCATTGGCGTCCTTACAGGCGGCGTAGATTTCACAGACCTGAAGGTAACCCTGAAGGATGCTGTTGTTGAGGGCGAGAATGTTGTTTCCGAAGCTGTTACGCTCAACTACGGCCAGTTTATTCAAGACGTAGTGGACTTCCTCATCATTGCCTTCTGTATTTTCTTGATGATTAAGGGCATTGCCAAACTGTCTCGCAAGAAGGAAGAGGCTCCTGCAGAACCAGCTCCAGAGCCAGAACCCAGTGCAGAGGAGAAGCTGCTCACAGAAATCCGCGATTTGCTCAAAAATAAATAACCAACCATATTTGATGAAGAAATTATTAACCATACTAGCCCTGCTGACCATTACATCGGCAGGGCTTGCTCAAGGTGAGTCCACACTTTACAGAACCATTAAAGAGAATTACGAAACGAAGGCAGATTCTATGACCAGAGCCTTTATAGAGTCTTTCATGATAAAAGAAAAAGGGGTCTTCAACGACAAGTATCAGACCTATGCCTTCAATGCCTACTGGACACAGGCACACGCAATAGACGTCGTCATCTACAATTACCAGCGTCATAAGGAAGACGACAACAAGACCCTGGCCAACGAATACCTCAAATATATTAGACTTTGGTACAAGAACAAGGCCAACAACTATGCCGGAGCGGCAGCCAGCAGTTCTACTACGCCCAATACCAGCACAGGCTACAAGATGTTCGAGAATCCCTTCACCGATGATATGTGCTGGATTACCCTTACCCTTCTGCATATCGGCGAAGCAACGGGAACTGCCTCCTACTCTACCATCGCCAGGCAAATATTCGACAATTACATTATCAAGCGTGCCAACGAGGATGAAGAAACAGGCGGCCTATGGCTCCCCTGGAATACCGATGCCGGAAGCGGCCCCAATGCCTGTACGCAGTCACCGGCCACCCTGATTGCCGCCAAACTTTATCAGAAATACGGCACAGCCAAATACCTGGATTATGCCAAGAGGCTGTATGCTTATACCGACAAGAAAATCGTAAAGGTGAACGAGTCCAACAAGGACTTCCGCGTAGAAGAGCCTCCCCTGACCTACACGCAAGGAACCTTTGGCGAAGCATGTCGAATTCTCTACCACGTTACAGACGAATCTGCCTCCATCAAGAACAAATACAAGAATCGTGCTTACCAGTACATCAACTACGCTTTCACAAGCGGCCGATGCACCAACGGGCAGAATATCCTGCGCCATGAAGGTACCAGCGGTGACCAGAGCATCTTCAAGGCCGTACTTATCCCCTACGCCGTAAACTTTGTTTTGGACACAGATATGACAATAAATTACCGCAAGAACATTGCCGATTATATTCAGAGGAACGCCAAGGAAATGTATTCCCACCTTAACTGGGACCGTTACCCTATTGTATTCTGTAATTTCAACTGGAAGACCCCTTGGACGGGAGAAGATAAAGACGCATCTATGGGAGCCATGTGCAGCGGTGCCTCGCTACTGGAGAATACCGCCCGTATGCAAAAGGCTATCATAGAGAACTATCAGGATGGCATTGCCCCCCTACCCGAAACAGAAGATCCAAAGAACATCTATGCAGTATATACCTTAGACGGACGTATGGCCCGTGCCCCTTGGCAGGGAACCGAGAATCTTCCCAAGGGAATGTACGTCATCAACAAGCGTAAAGTACTGATTAAATAAGGTTCAGAAAGAAACCTTCAACTTAGTTCCATTAAGGATGTAAATGCCATTTGTGGGACGAAATACCCTTCTACCCTGCAAATCATAGAGTTCAGGATTGATATCGGCATTTACATCCTTAATACATGTTATATCTGACAAGTCAACGCTCACCGTGTTGCTCCATTCACCAAAATAATCACCCAACACAGCCCTTACCTTATAAGAATAACTGCCTCCGCATTCCAAATCCGCAAAGACGTAACACACATCCTCTGTGTCATAAATTTGCTCCTGTAACATCACTTGATAATAGTCGGCATACTCCACAGCAGTCCACTTAGCAGTAAAACCCACTTCAGAAACATTGTCCGGTTCCAAAGCCGTTGGCGTTCCCACAAGCGAACCGCCATCATAGGTAAAACCTATTAAACTGTCTTGTTCTGTAATATCTGTAATGGGATGCCCCATCAAGTTTCTACCCATTGAACTATGATACAGGGTAGCCGCTGGTAAAGAGGTATCCGTCAGCATTGTATTACCCGTTGTGCCTGGATACGGATCACCAGCCATATCTGCCAACGTAGGAGAACTGCCACTCATCAAATGATTGTCTGCAGGAATGATCGTCAAACGCGGATACCCATTCACAGCATTCACCCTATTATCATCCCATGCCTCCGCGTTATAGTCAATGTGCAACACTAACATCCCATGTCCGGGCAGATATGTATCCCACAAAGTGTTCTGGCGATTCTCTAACAGATAGTATTCATCCCAATGACTATCATTATATAGTATATAAGCCTTGGGAGATTCAGACAAGGCTGGCATATCCACAACAACACAAGGGTCTATCAGTTTCTCTGGTCTAATCCACCCGCAGAACATACGCTCGTAACTTGTATATCCCGTTGGAGTCGTACCGTCAAACAATTTTCCACCGTACGATCCTTGGTCCATCACACTCCACAAACTCATTCCAAAATTCTTTCCGTCCGCCAAATCCGTATCATACAAATCAGGCAAGCCCAGACAATGGCTGAACTCATGGCAAGCAGTGCCTATGCCATCCAAATTTGTTCCTACGGAATCCCTTAATTCCGAGGAGCACGCGTAGGTATCAATCCATACGCCATCCTTTCGTAGCATTCCTTCTCCATCTCCATACCCATACGCAGAAGAGAGTGTCCACTCATGCGGCCAGAGAAGGGAAGGTTCGCCCGGGGTCTGAGCCTCGCTGTATCCAGCATACAATACCACCACTTGATCTACATACCCGTCTTTGTCCCAATCGTAATCTGCATAATTTACCAAAGAATCCGCCAGAGTTACAGCCTCAGCTATCATCTCAGCAGGATGCTGGTCGCGCCCTCCCACCTCATCTATATTACTGCCATAATAAGACATTTCCTTGCTGACGGTGACAGGACCTACCACATCAAAAGACAAATCAAAGGCGCCATAGCTCTGGTCGCGGAAATAATCATGAACCGAACCGCTCATGCCAAAGCCTTTATATCCCTCCCTGTTGAAAAAATTATTGTATTCTTCTAGCTCATACAGCATCTCTCTATCTTGGAAGTTCACCAATATCACCAGCCCTCTCCTACTTCCCATAAAAGGTGAATCGTTTCCCATTTTAAACGACTTAGCATTGCAACGTCCACGCTGTTGATTCCGCACCCCCAGACGTTCCTTCCATATCCCATATAACCTGCTTTGACTTACCTCTTGCACCTCCTGCATTTCATTCAGACAGAAGGCACGTCCATCCTCAGCAAGAAAAAAATGAAGGTTCTCATCACCATAGAATGTGGCAGCCACCTTAGAACCATCAGCCAACGTCAAAGTCGTTTTCTGACGTTTAGCCGGTACCGCCCCTACATGAAAGGATATTAGAAATGCCAACAAGACTAAAAGGACTTTCCTCATGAAAGACTATTTTCTGATTAAAGCCTTTCTGGCCAATCCGCTCTTGAACTTTATAACATAAATGCCATCAGGTATGCCCTGCCTATCTATCTGGTTTGCCTTGCATTCCTTTAGCACAATACCATTCATATCACAAACTCTTACTGTCTCTGCACTCTCGGCAAGGTTATCCGACAATCCATCCACAAAGTCTGCCTGACAAAGCCACATAACATCCGACCATTCACTGTTACGGTATTTGTCTGATATAGCCTGAATACTGAATCCGTAGGTTTTCGAAGGCTCTAGCCCCTCTACATTATAATTAGAAAGGCTTATGCTGTCTGACTGCATTACCAATTGTCCCATCTCGTCCGTCACCTTTATATTATAGCCCTCTGCACTTTCTACCGGCTTCCATGTAAAGGTCAAGCCTGTCTCCGTTGCATCTATAGGGGTCAGCCCCTGCACTTCAGGCAATGTTCCCAAGGGATTGAATTTCAACACTATAACATCATCATCTCTTTCCTCAATGTCGTAGATAGGCTTACCCATACCCCCACCCGTAAAGACCACGCTGGAAGGTGTCGATGTATCTGTCAACTCATGGTTCCCAGTGGTACCGGGATACAGGTTTCCCCGCAGGCTCTCTTTCCATTCGTCAGCTGTTATACCGGGGATATTACCACCATGTAGAGTATTGTTTGCAGGAATGATTGTCATGCACTGATGTTTAGGGTCCGTATTAACCCTATTGCTTATCCACGTGGTACGGTCATAGTCAACATGTGTCACCATCAAACCATGCCCCCTTGTATGACATATTCTGTCCCACCCGTAATCCTGACGGTTCTCCAGCACATAATATTCGCTGGGGCTCTTATCATTTACTATCTTATAGCCGTGCCCGCCCTTGGCAAAACAGGGAATGCGCAGTGTACAAGGCTCCTTCAGTTCCTCCAGAATCTGCCACTTCATAAAATCGCGTTCATAGGCTGTATAACCCACAGGGGTACAACCATTGGCGTAATACTGACCATAATCCATCAGAGACCAGAAATCCATTCCGAAGGCTACGTTGTTGGTGTCATAGAAATCCGGCAAGCCCAGAGCATGACTAAACTCGTGGCAGAAAACGCCAATACCATCAGGAGCCGTTGCCGTTATCACGCTACCAGAGACCGCTGTAGGGCGCAACTCACAAGTGGAACTACAACCAGCAAAGCTCACATTCCCAACCCTGCAAGACGAGGGGCGTTCCTGAGGCCAGATTGTATTCTTGTCGCCTAAAGAATTGGTATAGTTCTGGCCCAAACCGGCATAGAGCAGGAATACCATGTCCACCTTGCCGTCCCCATTATTGTCAAGCTCACTCCAGTCCTTCTTTGCCATACAGGCTTTTTGCAGACTTTCAGAGACAAACTCATCATATTTCACATCCTTTACAGACCCGTTATCCTTTCCGTAATATGCATAGCCATTGTCCAACGTCACAGGACCTACCACATCAAAGACAGGGATAAACTGCCCATTGCTTTGATCCCGAAAGTACTCACTGACGGCTCCTGAGCTGCCATGTCCCGTATAAGGCGATACGCCTGGCATTCCATTACAGTAACGTTGATAATATGTATTTACCGATGCTGAGTCCGAGGCTACCGTGAAAGGCTTATCCTGAAACTGAACCAACAACACAGCCACATGCTTAGTACCCATCTGGCCAAGCAATGCCGATTCCAGCGTTCCTATCTTGCGCCTTACCTTTCTCCTGGCAACCTGGGGGGCATGCAGGGCCAGGTACTCATCGCGGTTATAGGGTGTCAGACAGAAACCGCTGTCCGTCAACTCCACAACCTTCCCCTCATCAGTCAGGAAATAAGAGAGGTGCTCATCGCCATAACTGGTCAGAACAATCCTACTTCCATCTATCAATGTAGCCACGAATCTTCTATGCTCCACATGGATGGCAAATAGCGCCGAAAACGTCAGCACACAAAATATAAAAGTCAGCAGATATCTCTTTCCCAACATTGTTTCTACGTATATTCTGCTGACAAAATTACAATATTTTTTCAGAATTATGTAAAAAAGGCTGTTCAAATTTGTCTGTTTCAGAAAAAAACTCTAATTTTGCACTCGCTAAACGCAACATGGGGGATTAGCTCAGCTGGCTAGAGCGCTTGCATGGCATGCAAGAGGTCATCGGTTCGAGCCCGATATTCTCCACAAAACAAGAGTAAGAGGTTTGTCTTTCAGAATAAGATGAATCTCTTTTTTTGTTTTATAACATTGACAAATAACCCCAAAACGACATAAACACTATGAGCGAGAACATTAAAGACACATTGGCAGAGAATGCATTCAGAGAACTGAAAGAAGGAGAAGAATATACTCCATTGATGCCAAAAGGCACTAATCCACGTGAGGTAACAGCATGGTCTGTTTGCTGGGGAATCCTGATGGCAGTAATCTTCAGTGCTGCAGCTGCCTATCTGGGACTCAAGGTCGGTCAGGTCTTCGAGGCCGCCATCCCCATTGCCATTATTGCCGTTGGCCTGAGCAGCGCCACAAAGCGTAAGAATGCCTTAGGCGAAAACGTAATGATTCAGAGCATAGGCGCCTGCTCTGGCGTGATAGTAGCCGGAGCCATATTCACCCTACCCGCCCTGTACATTCTACAAGCCAAATATCCTGAGATGACCGTCAACTTCATGGAGGTTTTTCTGGCAAGTCTGCTGGGTGGCATCCTGGGCATTTTGTTCCTAATTCCTTTCCGCAAGTATTTCGTTAAGGATATGCACGGCAAATATCCCTTCCCTGAGGCTACTGCCAGCACACAGGTACTGGTAAGCGGTGTCAAGGGAGGAGATCAGGCCAAGCCTCTGTTGATAGCCGGATTGATAGGCGGTCTGTATGACTTTGTTGTAGCCACCTTCGGACTCTGGAACGAAAACTTCACCAGCCGAGCCCTATTATGGGGCGACACCATAGCCGAGAAGACTAAACTAGTTTTCAAGTGCAACACAGGTGCAGCCGTTCTGGGTTTGGGATATATAGTCGGACTCAAATACGCTTTCATCATCTGCTGCGGCAGTATGCTGGTATGGTGGGTTATTGTTCCCTGCATAGGCCTGTTCTTCCCTGACATTGAGGTGCAGGAAGGCATTACGGCTGCTGCAGGCTCTGCCGAGCAGATCTTCAAGTACGCCAAGAGTATTGGTATTGGCGGTATTGCTATGGCAGGAATTATTGGTATTGTCAAGAGCCGCAAACTCATCTCTGGTGCCGTTTCACTGGCAGCAAAAGAGATGGGCGGAAAAAAAAGCACGCAGGTTTCCGAGGAACGTACACAGAAAGACCTGCCCATGACGTTTATCTCCATTGCTATTCTTGTTACATTCTTCGCCGTAGGTGTCTTCTATTACTGGGATGTCATGAATGGAATAGCCAAGTTTGCCTGCGTAGCCCTTCTGGTAACAGCTATTATCACATTCCTCTTCACCACCGTTGCTGCCAACGCCATAGCCATTGTAGGCACCAACCCCGTCAGCGGCATGACGCTGATGACCCTCATCCTGGCCTCCGTCATTATGGTTGCCATAGGCCTCAATGGTACCAGCGGAATGGTAGCCGCCCTTATCATGGGTGGTGTAGTATGTACAGCTCTTAGTATGGCAGGCGGTTTTATAACCGACCTAAAGATAGGCTACTGGCTTGGCTCTACCCCACGCAAGCAGGAGACTTGGAAGTTCCTTGGCACATTGGTAAGTGCTGCCACCGTAGCCGGTGTCATCATGATTTTGAACAAGACATACGGCTTTACCGACGGACAGCTCTCTGCTCCACAGGCCAACGCGATGGCTGCTGTAATAGAACCTCTGATGCAAGGTAACGGTGCCCCCTGGCTGCTTTACGGAATAGGTGCCGTACTGGCTCTGATTCTCAATGCATTGGGTATTCCCGCCTTGGCTTTTGCTTTAGGCATGTTCATCCCCCTGGAATTGAACCTTCCCCTATTAGTAGGCGGATCAGTCAACTGGTTTGTAACCACCCGCAGCAAGCAGAAGGAAGTGAATACGGCACGTGGCGAACGGGGCACTCTCATAGCCAGCGGATTTATTGCCGGCGGTGCTCTAATGGGTGTAGTCAGTGTGGCACTGCGCTTCGCAGGAGTAGAGTTTCAATATGAACAATGGTGGAACAACTCACTGAGCGAAATCCTATCCTTGGGTATGTATTGCATCCTCATTGTTTACTTCGTAAAGGCCAGTATGAAGGCAAAACATACATTATAAATAAAAAAGTTGACCGTTTTTGCATTCCAATCCAACTAATTGTTGTACATTTGCGCGCCGTTACGTGTTGACGGCATATTTCAAACCTATAAATAAAGTTTAATTAAAATTATGGCAACAAAAATTAGATTGCAGCGTCACGGTCGTAAAAGCTACGCTTTCTACAGTATCGTAATCGCTGATGTAAGAGCTCCACGCGATGGTAAGTTTACAGAGAAGATTGGTACCTACAATCCCAACACCAATCCTGCCACTGTAGATTTGAAATTCGACCGTGCCCTCTATTGGGTAGAGTGTGGCGCACAGCCCACTGACACGGTTCGTAACATTCTATCTGGCGAGGGTGTTTATCTCATGAAGCACCTACGCGGTGGTGTAAAGAAGGGCGCTTTTGACGAGGCTACCTGTGAGGCAAAATTTGCAGCATGGAAGGCTGACAAGCAGAAGGGTCTGGAGGCATTCGAGGCTAAGATGGCTGCTGAGAAGAAGGCTGCTGATGCAGCTCGCTTGGCTGCTGAGAAGAAGGCCAATGAAGAGATTGCAAAGAAAGTAGCTGACAAGAAGGCTGCTGAGGCTGCTGCTAAGGCTGAGGCTGAGGCTGCTGCCAACGCTGAGGCTGAGGCTGAGACTGCACAGGCTACTGAGGGTGAAACAACTGAAACTCCCGCAGAGGCTTAAAAAATCAATCACAAACCATTATTTCAATTAGACTTTTTCCAAACAAACAAAACAGAAGGGCGCTACCGTGAGGCAGTGCCCTTCATATTTTTATTCTCTTTTAGAATCACTACATTTTCCAGAAGCTCTAATCCTTGCCCCCTTCCCTTCGGGAGGGGTTGGGGGTGAGGCTGCTAACCGCTAATTCAAAACCTTTTAACATAGATAAGTAATCCTGATTGGCAGTACCGCACTCTACTACCGCCATGGCAATGCCCAGCATCATCCATTGCGTGGGGTGCGTGGCAGGGTCACCTAATTCGCGGTTGGGCCCTATGCTGATGTAGTCACTGACCCTGCGGATGTATGCCGCCGTGTTATTCTCCTTGGGCGGTGCCCAGCGGCAGATAATATCCCGTATGGTCTTTAGCTTGTACTTCTTGTAGTAGGTGTGGCAGAGCAGCCTGAATGCTGCTCGCCAAC
>CAMKTJ010000067.1 GCA_946415645.1 uncultured Prevotellaceae bacterium | reverse complement strand
TATTTGTTGTAGGCATTCACGATGCGGGTTACCAGTTTGTGTCTGACGATGTCCTTCTCGTTCATCTCTATAAAGCTGATGCCCTTTATGCCTTTCAGAATCTGGCTGGCCTCGCGCAGGCCGCTCCTGACGCCTTTGGGCAGGTCAATCTGGGTCATGTCGCCTGTGATAATCATCTTGGTGTTCATACCCATACGGGTCAGGAACATCTTGATCTGTGAGTTGGTGGTGTTCTGGGCCTCGTCCAGAATCACTACGGCATCACTCAGGGTTCTGCCTCGCATAAAGGCCAGAGGGGCAATCTGAATAATGTTCTGTTCCATCATCTCACGCAGCTTCTGGGTGGGGATCATATCCTCCAGCGCGTCATAGAGGGGTTGCAGATAGGGGTCTATCTTTTCCTTCATATCACCAGGCAGGAATCCCAGCTTCTCGCCGGCCTCAACAGCAGGGCGTGAGAGGATAATCTTCCTAATCTCCTTGTTCTTCAGTGCTCTGACGGCCAGAGCTATGCTGGTATAGGTCTTACCGGAACCGGCAGGACCAACGGCAAATATCATGTCGTTCTCCTGATAGGCTTTCACCAGTTTCTGCTGGTTGATGCTTCTGGCTGTGATGGGCTTGCCTGTTACGCTATAGACAATTACGCCTTCCACACCTTCGCGGTTGGTCTTTTCTCCTTTCAGAATCTGCAGGATTTCCTCTTCCGTCAGGCTGTTGTATTTAAGGATGTGTTTCTGCAGTTTCTCCAGGTTTTCCTCAAAGGCACACATCTCCAGCTCGTCGCCCATTACGTGGATGACATTCCCTCTTGCTACAATGCGAAGCTTGGGGTAAAGGGCCTTTACCATCTGTATGTTGGAATTGCCCACACCGTATAGAATGACGGGGTCAATATCTTCAATTACAATATGCTTTTCTATCATTATTTTACTGAAGTTTCGGAAGTAAAATTGGAAGTAAACTTACTGCGTTCGTGGTTCGTGGAAGTAAACTCACTGCGTTCGTGGAAGTTATAATGGACAATACCAAATATGCTGACAACATCCAAAGCTATCGTCCTGCCAGCCGCGCTGGCTTAACTCCATGCGCAAAGCGCTTAACTCCCTTTTTAACTCCCTTTTTAACTCCCTTTTATAACTCCCGAAAGTTTTATTGTTTTATAATTTGGTGCAAAAGTACAACTTTTAATTCATAATTCATAATTCATAATTCATAATTTTCTTTCATGTATCAATAATCGGGCGGGTTTTGAAATTTCTCTTGCATACTTGCAGATATCTTCAATTTTTTTTGTATTTTTGTTGTCGAAAAAATATGAGAAGACTTAAGAAGAGAATATTTTACGGCCTATGTGGTGGCACAGTGGCCGTGTTGGCTATAGTAAGGGCATGTAATCCCGGGGTTGTGCAGCCTGGAGGAGAATGCGAGGTGGACAGCGTGTCTGAAAACATGACGGAGGTGGTTCAAAAACCCGTTGTGTTGGAGAAGAAGACGCGCCATCGTGTTATGGGTGTACATTCGTATGAGGAGTGCTTCCCCGATTTGCAGGAAGTTCAGATTGTGGCAGCCCAACGGTGGGGTGTCAGACCTGTCAAGAACCGTGAGGAGGCAGAGCACCGTAAGCAGGATCTGGTATATGTCGGTGCAAACCCCAATTTCTGCATTGATAGGGCCATGAGGCAGAGCATACCTTATCTGGTACCTAGGGCATCTGATCTCTTGCAAAAGATAGGAAGGAATTTTATTGACAGTCTGTATATCAAGGATGTTCCTGTACATAGGATTATTGTGTCTAGTGTTTTGCGTACCGAGGATGATGTTGCACGCCTTCGCAGGGTCAACGGAAATGCCAGCGAACAGAGTTGCCATCGCTATGGTACCACCTTTGATATCACCTATGTCAGGTTTGATCCTGTCCATCATGCCAATGGCGCTCCTTGCGAATATGTTTCGGATGCTATTCTGAAGCCTGTCTTGTCCGAGGTGCTCAGGGATTTACGTCAGCAGGGACTCTGTTACGTCAAGCATGAGCGCAAGCAGTCTTGCTTTCATATTACTGTTCGTTAAACCTTTTTCTGTTTCTCGCGTCATAGGGATAGTGAGACAAATTAACAGACAAAAAGGTTAAACATTAATCAATATTGTAAGATGAAGAAATTTATTATTGTATCAGCGCTTGTTCTTTTGGGAATAGGTAATGTATGTGCCCAGCAGGGTCAGCGTTCCGAGGAGGATCGTGCCAAGATGCGTGCAGAGATGATTAAGCGTGTAGCAGACCGTACAGCCAAGGACTTTGATCTGAAGGACGATGCCAAGGAGGCTTTCCTGAAGACCTTTACGGCTTACCAGACAGAGATGTTCGAGACCAATGCAGCTAACATGCGTCAGCGTACCCAGGAGGGTGACGAGAAGAAGGAGCTCTCTGATGAGGAGGCTAATGCCAAGATTCAGGAGCAGTTCACCCGTCAGGAGGAGCAGATTGCTACTATGCAGAAGCGTCTGGAGATTCAGAAGAAGTTTCGCGAGGAATTTGCCAAGATACTGACTCCCCAGCAGGTGCTCAAGGTGCTGACTCCTCAGCGTAACAACCAGCGTGGTCAGCAACAGCAGCGTGGTCAGAATGATGGTCAGCAGCAGCAACGTGGCTTCGGTGGTGGTCGTGGCTTTGGCGGCGGCTTTGGCGGCGGCTTCGGAGGCGGCTTCGGTGGCCCCGGTGGTGGCTTCTAACCGCTAGTTCAAAATTCAAAAATTACGCTAACCCCTAAAAAAGGCACCCTCTCGGTGCCTTTTTTGTTGTTAACCAATTTTAACAAGTCGTATATAGTGCTATTGTAAAGAAATCCCTATCTTTGGCCTCAATTTTGAGAACTTTTATCACATAATATGAAAAAAACTTCGCTTTTCAGGATATTTTGCCTGTCTTTTTTTCTGCTAACAGCAACTGTGCTGCGTGCCTATGATGGCTCTGTAGACCGCCTTCTTACTGGCTCGCTGATATGTTCCGGCTCTGCCAATAAGGCAGCCCTGGCTTTTGATAATAATATATCTACTTATTATAGTGCCTCTGGAGGCGATATGCAATGGGTGGGACTCGACCTGGGTCAGCCTTATGTCATTACACGCCTTAGCTATGCTTCTGCTAAAGGCAGTCAGTATGCCGACCGTATGTTGCTGAGCCTCTTTGAGGGAGCTAACAGCCCCGACTTCATGGATGCTGTTCCCCTCTATCTTATCAGCTCAACACCTGCCAATGGCAAGGAAATCACAACCGATATCAATGTAAGTCGCGGTTTCCGTTATATCCGTTATGTGGGTATTCGCGAGTTGGGCGACAGTTATTCTCCTGGCTTTTCCTATTGTCATGCTGCCGAGCTCAAGTTCTATGGCCATGCAGGCGAGGGCGATAACAGTCAGTTCTACCAGATTACCA
The DNA here is from genome assembly GCA_946415645.1 of uncultured Prevotellaceae bacterium. Lineage (GTDB taxonomy): Bacteria > Bacteroidota > Bacteroidia > Bacteroidales > Bacteroidaceae > Physcousia. Next base: position 7,399 of record CAMKTJ010000067.1, on the reverse strand, counting down.
ACCTGCCAACGCTCAGCGTTCATGTTCAGGATGATATTCTGCCAGCCGAGACAGACAAGAATAACAAGAAGGAATATGAGGCACAGTCTGTTCTTATCTATGACGGTGGTAAGATGTTGCAGGAGTATCCTATTACCTTCCGTGTTCGTGGTAACTATTCTGCCACAGCCTCAGAGAACAAGGCCTTCCGTATGAAGTACAACGATGGTAAGAGTCACCATGTTATGAGGGGTGGCAAGAATGAGTCGCCTGCCAAGGCCAAGAAGTGGGTGCTCATCAATAGCTATCGCGACAAGACCCTGATGCGTAACCCCGTGGCATGGGCTATGTCAAAGCGTGCAGAAAGGTCGTGGACACCTTGGAGCCAGGTGGTTGACCTGGTAGTCAACGGAGATTACCGTGGTACCTATACCCTGGCGGATGCTGTCACCATAAGCAAGAATCGTATAGATATTACAGAGATGACAGCGGATGATACTGAAGGGGAGGCTCTCACGGGCGGATACTTCGTTGAATTGGATAATTATTATGACCAGGAACCCGTTCATTTCAAGTCCTCAAAGGGAAATAAACTGTCTGTTCATGACCCCGACGAGGATATTATACAGGATGCCCAGATCAAGTATATAAAGGATACCTGGAACAATATGGAGAGTGTGGTCTTCAGTTCCAATTATTCAGATAAGGAGAAAGGCCTGCGTTCAGTCCTCGATCTTGAGTCGTTCCTTAAGTGGTTCCTGGTAAGTGAGTTCAATGGCAATACGGATATGATATGCCAGGTTTTCAAGTTCAAGGAACGTGGCGATGATCATTTCTATACGGGTCCTATCTGGGATGCCGACCTTGCACTGGAGAATGATGAGACTACTTATCCTGCCAACCGGCGTATGGATTGGACTTACAAGGTACGTTGCTCTACGGGTAACTGGGATCAGTTCCTGAGCCGTGTTCTTTCTGACCCGTCCTCGTTTGCAGAACTGCAGGAGATGTGGGCAAAGCTTCGCAAGAAAGGTGCTTTCAATCCTGATGCCGTAGCTGCAGATGTTGACTCCCTTCGCGAAGAGGTGCGTGCCTCAGCCCGCCTTAACTTTATCCGTTGGCCTTATCTTACGCAGTATATTTCTCTTAATCCCGAGGTTCCCGGCTCGTGGGAGGAAGAGGTCGACCGTGTACGTAACTATGTCTATGACCGTGTGGCATGGATGGACGAGATGCTTTCCTATGGTCGTCTTCGTCAGGAGAATGGCATCTATCAGATTGCCTCTGCCTTGGACCTCTGTACCTTCAGTCAGATGGTTAATGAAGATGGGCTCACGGATGCCCGTGCTGTGCTTACTGCAGATATTGATATGAGTAATTTCAGTCAGGACTTCCAGCCTATTGGTACCAGTGCAAACAGCTTTGCCGGTGAGCTGGATGGTCAGGGACATATCATCAGTAATCTGCATATAGGAGGTCAGGAGGCCGTTGGACTGTTTGGCTATGTCAGTGGTTGTTCTATTAGTAATATTATCTTTGACGCCACCTGTTCTGTAACAGGTCAGAGCAAGGTGGGTATGCTTGTCGGTGTTGTCCGCAACGGCACTGTTACGGTCTCTCGCATAGAGAATCATGGCTCTGTCAGTGCCTCCGGTGGCGTGGCTGCAGCCCTTGTGGGTTACGGCAACTCGTCAGCAACAATCCAGGTTTCCAGCTGCTGTAATACGGGCAATATCACTGCCCAGTACAATGCAGCAGCCCTTGTTGGTCCTTCAGATGGTGCCATGACTGTGGATGGCAGCTACAATATCGGCACGCTCAAGGGTGCTACAGAGGGTAAGGACTTTGCCTATGCCAAGAAGAGCCTTTCTCTCAACAACTGTTGGGATTACACATCAGCACAGACCCAGCACATGACCGTTCAGCAGGTTGCCAGTGGCTATCTCTGCTGCCAGCTCAACGGTAGTGCAGGCAATGGTCCCTGGCGTCAGAATATTGATAACGGAAAGGTACGTGATTCCTATCCAGTACTCTCGAAGACCAGTGGCAAGGTATATCAGGTTAACGGATCTTATACCAACTATAATCCAGACGGAAAGAAATACCGTTACTATAACCTTGTCATCACACGTATCAAGGGTGGTGGCTGTATCCAGTTCTCCGAGTTCGATATTCTGGACGAATCATTCAACGAGGTAGGGGATCTTGTCATCTATGATGGTACCTCATCCGCAATCGGTAATGAGGACTGGCCCAATGTGGCAGATAACAACGTTAGGACAAAATATTGCGACAACGAGTACAACGGCTATGCCTATTTCCTCTTTGATGCTCAGACCGAGGTCGTTCCTAGTGGCTATCGTATCTATACTGCCAATGATACGGGGAATCACTCAGAACGTAATCCTGTTTCATGGAAACTCTATGGTAGCAATACGGAATTAGACGATCCCGAGGATGAAGGCTGGGAGCTCCTTGATGAGCGCGACAACGACAGGTCATTGCCTGCAGATAATTATAAGCCTACGGACTTCTTTATAACAGAGCCCACCAAGTCTATAACCCTTAGCCAGCAGTCTGCTTCGCTCATGAAGGGCGAGAAGCTGCAGCTGCAGGTTAGCTATTCGCCCAGCAATATGCAGGAGCAGACACTTCTCTGGACTTCAACCAACAAGTCTGTTGCAACTGTTGATTCAAAGGGTCTGGTAGAGGCTGTCGGACTGGGCAGTACGGATATTATTGTCACATCTCAGCAGGACAAGACCTTGTGCGACACCTGTACTGTAGTTGTAGTGGCAGATCGTCCCCAGTACCGCTACTTCCAGTTTGTTATTGATAAGATACAGGGTGAGGATGTGTTCCAGCTCTCAGAGATCAGCCTCCTTGATGCCGGCGGAAATGAGATAAAGCCGCTTGATCTCTATTACTATACAGGAGACTACTTTAGCGATGAGTATCATTATAATCTCTTTGATGGCAGTGTTTACACCAAGTACTGTGGTGGGTTCGACTCTGATTATCCGCTCTATCTGTTTGTAGATGCCGGCAAGAAGGTTTCCCTCTCAGGCTATCGCTTTGTTACGGGTAATGATACCGATTACGCGCCTGAGCGTAACCCCTACTCATGGTCCCTGCTGGGTAGCAACACCTGTAGCAGTGACTGGGATGATAATTGTTGGAAGCTCCTTGACCGTCACGAATATGACGAGACAATGGGTGCATACAGTTACAAGGCCTATGACTTCAGTATCGCATATTCAGATCCCATTATCATTATGGCCAAGGATTGCACCCGTCAGTATGGCGACTCTAACCCCACCTTCCAGTATGCTGTCACGGGTGGCGAGATTCAGGGAACACCCCAGATTAGCTGCGAGGCTACAGCTACCAGTCCCGTTGGCGAGTATCCTATTGTCATCAAGAAGGGTAGTGTTACTACCGATGTTGATTCCTATGTCAACGGTAAGCTCACCATCACCAAGGCTCCTTTGACGGTGAAGGCCGATGATATCAGCATGGAGGAGGCCTCTTCCATGCCTGAGCTGACACTGACCTATGAGGGTTGGAAGAACGGAGAGAATGTAAGGGTGCTGACCCAGAAGCCTCAGGCTTCCACAACGGCAACGTCTCAGAGCGTTCCTGGCGAGTATCCTATCGTTGTTACGGGCGGTCAGGCTGTCAACTACTACTTCATCTATCAGGATGGCACCTTTACGGTTACCATATCTGATGCCTTGAAGGCTGTTCAGCCTGCTGATGACAAGGATGTCAGGTATAACCTGCAGGGCATACGTGTAGGTCGTAACTATAAGGGTATGGTTATTGTCAACGGCAAGAAAATATCTGTTAAATAAACATTCCCTTTAGGGAACGAATCATAAAATGAGTCCAAAGTTTTGTTGCTTTGGACTTTTTTTTGTAAGTTTGCAGACTGAATTCTAGCGTAACTCAACTTTCGCAAGTTTCACTTGCTCTGTTTCGTGGGGCAAGGGGCAAGGAGCAAGGAGCAAGAGAATTGAAAAATAGATTTAAAATGATGAAAAATCAAACAGAAAAAATATGGGGAAATGAGAGCATGTGTATAACTGTCCTCTTGCCCCTAACTTCTTGCCCCTTGCCCCTAACTTCTTGCCCCTTGCCCCTAAAAAGAAGCGCAGCTTCTATAATTAGAATTAATTAAACATAACAAAAGAATATACTATGGGAAGAGTACTTATTATTGGTGCTGGCGGTGTAGCAACAGTTGCTGCACACAAGGTATGCCAGAACAGTGATGTGTTCACAGAGGTGATGATTGCCAGTCGTACAGAGAAGAAGTGTATTGACTTGGCTAATGTGCTGAACAAGAAGTATGGCACACAGGTTAAGACTGCTCAGGTAGATGCTGATAGCGTAGAGCAGTTGGTCAAGCTGATGAGTTCCTACAAGCCCGAGTTGGTTATCAACCTGGCTCTGCCTTATCAAGACCTTACCATCATGGAGGCTTGTCTGCAGACAGGCTGCAACTATATGGATACTGCTAACTATGAGCCCAAGGATGAGGCTCACTTCGAGTACAGTTGGCAGTGGGCTTATCGTGAGCGTTTCGAGAAGGCTGGTCTTTGCGCCATCCTGGGTTGTGGTTTCGACCCCGGTGTAACCAGTATCTATACAGCTTATGCTGCCAAGCATCACTTCAAGGAGATTCAGTACCTGGATATTGTCGACTGCAATGCCGGTAACCACCACAAGGCATTTGCCACCAACTTCAACCCCGAGATTAACATACGTGAGATTACCCAGAAGGGTCTCTACTACGAGAATGGCAAGTACATCGAGACGGAGCCTATGGAGATTCACAAGCCCCTCAACTATCCCAATATCGGTCCCAAGGAGAGCTACCTCCTGCATCACGAGGAGATTGAGTCACTCGTCATCAACTATCCCACCATCAAGCGTGCCCGTTTCTGGATGACCTTTGGTCAGCAGTATCTTACTTATTTGGATGTAATCCAGAACATTGGTATGTCTCGTATCGACGAGGTAGAGTACAAGGCTCCCAAGGCTGACGGCACTGGCGAGGAGATTGTGAAGATTGTTCCCCTGCAGTTCCTGAAGGCTGTGCTGCCTAATCCCCAGGATCTTGGTCAGAACTATGACGGCGAGACCTCTATCGGTTGCCGTATCCGTGGTATTGGCAATGATGGTCAGGAGCACACCTATTATGTATACAACAACTGCTCACACCAGGCAGCTTACGAGGAGACTGGCATGCAAGGCGTCAGCTACACCACAGGTGTTCCTGCTATGATTGGTGCCATGATGTTCCTGACAGGCAAGTGGAACAAGCCCGGCGTTCACAACGTAGAGGAGTTTGATCCCGATCCATTCATGGAACAGCTCAACAAGCAAGGCCTCCCCTGGCACGAACTCCACGACGTAGATTTGGAGTTGTAGGATTTAGGGGCAAGGAGCAAGGGGCAAGGAGCAAGAGGATAGTTATATAATATGATGAATGATTTCTTTTATAGGAAACTAACTGTATATCAGCAGTCCTTATTTCAGGTAAAGAATGTTTATGAGCTTATCCGTAAGTTCCCGACTTCTGAACAATATGCGTTGTCAGATCAGTTGCGTAGATCCGTTGTTTCAATTCCAGCTAATATAGCTGAGGGAATGGGAAGAAATTCCATAAAAGAACGTATCCATTTTTTAGAGATAGCAAACGGATCATTGTCGGAAACAATGTGTCACCTTGAAATTGCCCATCTTCTTTCTTATATTTCTGATGAAGAATTAAAGAAAAGTGAGATAGATATGACTAATATCTCCCGATTATTAAGTGGATTAAAAAGATCATTAGAAGATAAAATAAAGTAATAACAAATCTCAGGCAAGCACTGCGAAGAGTAGGGACAATCCTCTTGCCCCTTGCCCCTTGCTCCTTGCCCCTCAAAACAACACAACAATGGCAAAGAAAGAAACTGGCGAGATGCTCGACGAGAAGGCCGCTAAGCTGAAGGCCCTCCAGGAAGCAATGTCCAAGATAGAGAAGGACTTCGGAAAAGGTTCTATCATGAAGCTTGGAGAAGAGAAGGTAGAGAATGTAGATGTAATCCCCAGCGGTTCCATATCATTGGATGTCGCTCTGGGTGTAGGTGGCTACCCCAAGGGCCGTATCATAGAGATCTATGGTCCCGAATCATCAGGTAAGACTACCCTTGCCATTCATGCTATGGCCGAGGCTCAGAAGGCAGGTGGTATAGCTGCTTTCATCGATGCTGAGCATGCCTTTGACCGTTTCTATGCTGCCAAGTTGGGTGTTGACGTAGATAACCTCATTATCTCTCAGCCCGACAATGGAGAGCAGGCCCTCGAGATTGCCGACCAGCTCATCCGCAGTGCTGCCATTGATATTGTTGTTGTTGACTCTGTAGCTGCCCTTACTCCCAAGGCCGAGATAGAAGGCGATATGGGCGATAATAAGGTCGGTCTGCAGGCTCGCCTCATGAGCCAGGCTTTGCGTAAGCTCACTGCTACCATCAACAAGACCAACACCACCTGTATCTTCATCAACCAGTTGCGCGAGAAGATAGGTGTCATGTTCGGTAACCCCGAGACCACAACCGGTGGTAATGCCCTCAAGTTCTATGCCAGTGTTCGTTTGGATATCCGCAAGAGCTCAGCCATCAAGGACGGTGACGAGGTCATCGGTAACGAGGTCAAGGTCAAGGTTGTCAAGAACAAGGTAGCTCCTCCATTCCGTCGTGCCCAGTTCGAGATCCTCTTTGGCGAGGGCATCTGTAGGGTAGGCGAGATCGTCGACCTGGGTGTTGAGTACGGAATCCTCGAGAAGAGCGGTTCATGGTTCAGCTACAACGGCAGCAAGCTGGCTCAGGGTAAGGAAGGTGCCAAGAAAGTTCTCAAGGACAACCCCGAGTTGTGCGAGGAACTCACTGCCCGTATCTATGAGGCCATCAACGCCAAAGGCGCTCCAGCAGAGTAATTCACAGTCTGTTTAGTTGCTTATTAGCTTAATAGTTTAAGGGGCAAAAGGATATTTTTTCCTTTTGCCCCTTTTTTCGTTTTAGCCGGAAACTCCGGATTGGCGGCCTTTCGTTATAACGTTATAACGTTATATCGTTATTACGATAGTTTTTTTGAGGCCGCCTCTACCCTCTAATCTGTGAACCAAACCTCAATAACCAATAACCAATAACCAATAACCATTCTCTAACCGCTAATCGCTAACTCCTATTGCCATAGCAGCAGATGCTGACGGCAAGTTCTCGGAAGTCCGACTCTCGCAGGCTTTCCTCGAATATGGTCTATGGCAGGATTACGGAACGGGTAGGGAAGTACCTCGCGGCAACAGCGGCGACCTTGGCAAACCAAAGGTTCGTAAAGCTCGCCACTGGTTCAGCCGCAAATACTATATGTC
>CAMKTJ010000066.1 GCA_946415645.1 uncultured Prevotellaceae bacterium | reverse complement strand
GCATCATAGTAGAAGTGGAAGTAGCTCTGAGTAGAGGGGCGCCACAGTGAGTCGGCAAACGATACGTCCTTGCGCTGGTCGCCTGGCAGATAGGAATTCTCTACGGTGTTGTCAGGCCCCGGTGCTATGTGGGGCAGTGCCACACTGTACGATGTAGAGAAAGAGCAGTGGCAGAGGTGGTTGTTGCCGGATGCATCATTATTGCGGGTGCTGGAACCCAGATAGAATTGGATGGCAAAGATGCTCTCCTTTCCGTTTCGGTTCTGGTTGTTCCAGTTATCATAGAAATCCTCTTCCAGTGCATATTGGTTAGAGTCGATGACCTTCTGTGCATATTGTGCAGCCTTGTCGAAGTACTCTCTACGCTGCTCATCGTTCAGATTGTCATCTACCTGTGCCCAAGTCAGATAGACCTTTGCCAGTGCTGCGTTGGCGGCTCCACGGGTGGCGCGTCCTATGTCACCCTGTCCGTATTCACTTACCTCTGGCAGCTTTTCGGCTGCATCAGTCAGGTCGTTGACAATCTGCTGATAAACCTCTGTTTCTGAGTTTCTGACCGCATTAACACCTCCGCCAACGGTGGTGACAATGGGTACCGGGCCCCACAACTGTACGGCATAGTTCAGATAGTAGGCACGCAGGAATTTGGCTTCGCCTACTACTTGGCGTGCAATCTTTTCGGATACGCCGGCTGGACGGGCTTCCAGTTTGGCTATTACATCGTTGGCACGTGCCGTTGATGTATATATCGCCTGCCAAAGTTTGGTAATGTAAGAGTTGCTGCCGTCCCAAGAGAGCAGTCCCAACATACCGCCACCGCCGTTGGGGTTCTCGCCAGAGACGGTGGTCTCCGTCGGCAGGTCTATCAGGTACATAAAGGTGGTGGCCAGTTCTATGTCAGAAGCATAAACGGCATTGACCAGCGCTTTGGCATCTTCGTCACTCTGAGGGAGGTTGTTCTCGGCCAGCTCGCTCAGGTTTCCCTGATCCAGTGATTCGCAGGCGGTGAAAGCAGAGATGCTAAGTCCCAGTGCCAGGGTAATGGCAGTATTATATATGGTAATCTTCTTCATAATGCTAAGTCTTAATGGTTTTGATGTTTAATACGACAGTTTTACGCCGAAGGTGAATGTACGGGCTGAGGGATAGGTACCGCTGTCGGTATAGCCGCTGTACTCGGGGTCATAACCGCTGTAGTTGGTAATGGTAAGCAGGTTCTGAGCCGATGCATAGAGGTAGAGACCCAGTTTCTGTCCGTTCTTCAGCTTTGGCTGCAGATTGTAACCTAACTGGATGTTCTTCAGTCTCAGGTAGCTGGCATCCTCGATATAACGGCTGTCCAGATAAAGGGCTGTTGAGCTGCCTACGTAAGCACGGGGGATGGTGGTGCTGGGGTTGCTTTCAGTCCAGCGGTTGAGCAGGTTGGCAGAGCCGTTGTAGCTGATGTTGGGTGTCTCCAAAGCCTGCTGCAAGTGGTTGTAGAGTTTGTTTCCATAGGAACCCTGGAAGTTGAGACTGAGGTCCCACTTCTTGTAGCGTAGCTGTGAAGCAAATCCGTAGGTGAGCTTAGGTTGTGCAGAACCCAGTATCACACGGTCGTTCTCCTGATCTACCACACCGTCGCCGTTCTGGTCAACCCACTTGGCATCTCCGTATTCGATGGTAGCCTTGGTAGAGGGTACGGGCACCTTGCTCAGGTCATCGCCCTTCTGCACTACGCCGTCAAATTCCCATCCGTAGTATGTTCCCAATGCCTCGCCTACACGGATGATGGTGTTCCCGCTGATAATCTCGCTCTGTGAGCCGCCCAGGCTTGTCACCTTATTTGTGTTGTGGGCAATGTTGGCAGAGGCGTTCCAAGACAGGTCTTTCTTCTGAATCAGTGATGCGTTCACGGCAAACTCCACACCTTCGTTCGTTACGTTACCGATGTTGGAGAGCTGGGTGCTGAAGCCTGTTGTCTGCTCTACGGGAATCTCCAGCAACAGGTCTGAGGTCTTCTTCTTGTAATAGTCGAAGACAAAGCCTACACGTCCCTTCAGGATGTTGAAGTCGAAACCGAGGTCGTAAGATGTGGTGCTTTCCCACTTTAGGTTGTCGTTGCCCAGGCCAGAACGATAGTAGGCTGTGTTCTTAGTGCCGCCGAAGAAGTAATGGGTGGCAGCGTAGGTCGAGAGGAAGCGGTAGTCGCCAATCTCCTGATTACCTACTGTACCGATGCTGGCGCGCAGCTTCAGGTCCTCTATCCATTTGATATTCTTCAACCACTTCTCTTCGTTCACGTTCCATGATGCACCCAGAGAGGGGAACCAGCCCCATTTGTTATTCTTGGCAAACCGACTGGAACCGTCGGCGCGCAGGGTGGCTGTCAGGTGATAACGGTCAAGCAGCGAGTAGTTGATACGACCGATGCCGGAGTAGAGGACAGAGTTAACGAAGGCAGACTCTGTGGCAAGGTTCAGTGAGCCTGATTGCAGGCTTTGGTAGCCCAGGTTCTCGTTAGAGAAGTAGGCTGTGGAGCCATGCAGACGCTCGTTTTTCTCCTGCTGATAGGTATAACCGCCCAGAACTTCCAGTTCATGGATGCCGAACTTCTTGTTCCATGTCAGTGTAGCCTCAAACTGGTCGCTTTCTGAACGTTTTGTTCCGATGGCACCGTAGCCGTTAGAGTTAAAGCCTATCTGTGAATATTCGCCACCGAAGATATTCTGGCGGGTGTTGATGATATTAACAGAACCCTGAGTGCGGAAGCGCAAGCCGGGGATAATATCCCATGAGGCGAATCCTGATACCAGCACATTGTCGCTCTTCGTCTCGGCAGAAACGTCCACCAGGTCGGCAATGGGATTGATGGTATGCTCGTTGCGCACAAAGTCGCCTGACTCGAAGGGGTTCTCGTAGTTCCACGAGCCGTCAGCGTTATAGACTGGTACGGCTGGTGAGGAGCGCAACGCTTTGTCCAGCAGACCGCTGAAGTTACCGGCCATACCGCGCAAGCCTTGCTGACCGTTACGCGTAGTCTTGGAGACATTGGCCTTAACACCTACTGTAAGGTTCTTGAAGAGGTCACGCTCGTAGTTGAAACGTCCTCCTATGCGGGTGAAGTCCGTACCGCGTACTATACCGTTCTGATTGACGTAGTTACCCGAGATCAGGAAACGTTCCTTGTCTCCTCCTCCGCTTACAGACAGTTGATGCTGCTGGGTGATGGCTGTGCGGAACAGCTCGTCCTGCCAGTCGGTACCCTTGCCCCAGGAGGCTACTGCCTCGGGTGTCACACCTGTAGCTTTCTTCTGTGCGTCGGTAGCCAGTTCCAGATACAGGTCGCCCCACTGCTGGGCATCCAGCAGATCCAGCTTCTTACGGACGTTGGATACACCTACGGAATAGCCGTAGTTCACCTTCAGCTTACCCTTCTTACCCTTTTTGGTGGTAACTATAATCACACCGTTGGCACCACGTGATCCGTAGATGGCAGATGCAGAAACATCCTTCAGCACTTCTATGGACTCTATATCAGATGGGTTGATAGATGCCAGCGGGTTGAAGTTGGTACCGGCATAGCTGTTGCCTGTGTTGGTAGACGAGCTGCTGTTGTAGATCAGTACACCGTCTATAACGTAGAGGGGCTCATTGCCACCGTTGATGGAGTTACCGCCACGGATGCGGATGTTGACTGAAGAGCCTGGCTGACCTGAAGAAGAACTGGCATCAAGACCGGCAACTGCTCCACCTAGGACATTGTCTAACGAGGTAGAGACCTGCAGCAACTCATCGTTCTTGACTGTTGTTACGGCACCGGTCAGAGCCTTGCGCTTTTGCGTACCATAACCTACCACAACTATCTCGTTCAGCTTGTTGGCATTGTCCAACAGGGCTATTTCTACGGGTTCCTCAAAGTCATAGACATCTACATCCTGTTCGCGGAAGCCTACGAATCTGACTTTCAGGGTCAACGGGGGCTCAACGTTACTCTCCAACTGGAAGAATCCGTCCTCGTCTGTTACTACGCCTTGCAGTTTGGCTGATTTGATGGCTACTGAGGCTCCTATCAAAGGCTCGCCGGTGCGAGCGTCTATGACATGACCTTTAATCAGGTTCTGGGATAGGGCCAATAGGGGGCTGATCGCAACGAATGTTGCAATAAATAATCTTCTTACCATAAAACAAAATTGTGGTTTTGGTTCTTTACTTTAGGTTCAATAGTCCGTACTGGTGATTGTACTTGGTGCCGTTGGTGACTACCCAGCTAAGGAAGCGGTTCACATCATCGTTGGCATCCTTATAGCGTACGCCTATCTTCTGCACGGTCACCTCCTGTACTTTTCCATGCTCCAGGGCATCAATAATCTGGTCCAGGGTTCCCTTGTCTGAGAAGCTTTCCTCAAGGCTCTTCTTTACGTCCAGGCCTATGATGGTCAGGTCTTCCTTGATGTGGCGGCTCTTCAGGTCGAAGATATTGGGCAGTGCGTTGAATGATACGCCCAGTGGATCTTTTGTCAGCGCAGTGTTCAGGAAAAGGTCATCGCCTGAGATGCGCTTACCGCGGAAGCTGGTGCTCTCCTCGCCGAAGTTGTGTGCAAACGAGTTGGCAACCGATGTGGCATTGCTGCCGCTGTAGATAACAAGTTTCTCGAATTGTTTGATTTTCTTTACGTCCTCGTCAAAATCTTCGTTCAGGAAGTAAAGTTGCTTTAGTTTCTTCGAGTTCAGATGCTTACCCTCCAGCACTTTTGCTGCCTCACTGCCGCTGGCTGTGATGGGTAGGACGGCGAACTCGCCAAAATAAACGATATGGTTTTCTGTTTCTGTGTCGTTGTTGTCGAATACAACGTTCAGGTCTATGTCATCCTGTTTCTGACCTGTTTTGGCTATCTGGAATTCAACGTTAGGCTGAGTCTTTGCGTACTCTGTGATCCACTTCTCAACCAACGGACGTGCAAACCTGGGTGCTTTTACGTAATGTATGCTGGATACATTGCTTACGCTGGCGTCAGAAGCCTCGTTGTTATTACTCTCAGCCCAAGTATTGCTGATATGAATGTTCAATAAAACTGCTATGGCTAATGCTATTCTTTTCATAATGTTTCTTTTTGTTTTGTTCTATACCTATTATGTAATACACTCTTTCCTTTCCTGCTGTCATCATCATTGTGCAACAACAGCCCTGCATTCGCATTCGTTTCATTGTCTTCATAACCTTATTATTTATTTGTTGAACATTGTCTAAAGTATAGAGCCTAAAGTCTAATTCTTCATTCTTCACTCTTCATTCTTCACTTTTTCTGGTGCAAAGGTACGGCGGTTCTGGAGTCCCCGCAATCCCCTTGATGTGTCATTTAGCATACCATGTGTTTGGTATTTCGCCCCAAATGGGGTGTTTTTATATATTATAAGGTGTTGATAATAGCCCATGAACATGAATAGATTCCGTCATGTATCATGATTGAACTGAATCATGTATCATGAACGAAGCGGGTCATTGGCTGTTAAGCCACTAACCTTTGAGAATTAGACTAAAAAGGAAGAGAGAGAGGTTATCCTGATGGGGTAACCTCTCTCTCTCTCTCTCTGTTCCTGTATTAATTACTTACATTGATTTATCCCTGTTTTAGCATATTCTTTATCTCTTCAAACTCTTCAGGGGTAATTATGCCTTGACTTTGCAGTTTTTCCAGCTTCGCGATTTCGTTGTCAGTCCCATTGTGTTTGCAAAGCAACTCTGCCTTCATGTCCTCGTACTTCTCGGGATCTATGAGTCCTTGGTCACGGAGCTTGACCAGGTTCTTAATTTCATGGCTGAGCGTATGATCCTCAGGGCCAAACACTCCACCTTCTCCGAAAATGTAGGAGTTGAATTTGAGCTTTAAGCCAATCATTATTATTGAAATCAGCAAGACACCCAGTAAAGAAGCTATTCCTTCCATATCCTAATAGTTCCTTGTTTAATATCACTTATGTTCTTTGTGGTACAAAGATAAGGTTTTCTATTATATAATCAAAAAAAATGAGTAATTTTGCGCCCAAAATCAGTAAGAAATGGGTTTAGAACAGGCAATTTTCCGCAGATCGGAACTACTCTTGGGCGATGAGGCTATGGAACGCATAGCCCAGAAACGTGTTATCATATTCGGTGTGGGTGGCGTAGGCTCCTGGTGCGCCGAGAGTCTGATACGTAGCGGTATCCGTCACCTGACTATTGTGGATTCCGACCGTGTGTGCATCACCAACATCAACCGCCAGCTGATGGCCACCACAAAGACGGTGGGAAAGGTGAAGGTGGATGCCCTGAAGGAGCGCCTGCTCAGCATCAACCCCTCTGCTGATATTACAGCCCTACAGCAAATCTTCACTGCCGAGACGGCCGACAGTTTCCACCTGGAGGAATACGACTACATCATTGATGCCATAGATTCCCTGAAAGACAAGGCATTATTAATCCTATTAGCAACAAACACTCCCCCAAAGGGGGAGCGGGGAGGGGGCTTCTTCTCCTCTATGGGCGCAGCCCTGAAACTGGACCCTACGCGCATTAAGGTGGCTGAGTTCTGGAAGGTGCAGGGCGACCCTTTGGCTCGTGCCCTGCGTAACCGCTTCAAGCGAGACAAGCAGTTCCCCCGCCACAAGTTCCAGTGCGTTTACAGCGATGAGCTGCTGCAGAACCTGGGTCACAACTCCACCTGTGGTACTGAGCAGTGTATGTGTCCTAAGGCTAAGAACGGTCCCGGTGACCCCAATCTGCTGAACCACGAGTGGTGCTCCTCCAAGGCGCAGATTAATGGAACCTTGGCCCATATCACTGCCATCTTTGGCTTCATGCTGGCAGGATTGGTGATGCAGGACATTGTTAAAGATGTTTAAGTATTAAGGCAAAGTTAGATGGCGTATCTGAAAATAAGCTAACTTTGTGCCTCGGAAATGAAAAGGTTCTGTCATATAGGCTTGTCATTGCTGCTTTCGATTTTGCTGTTGTTTATCGGAAGCGGTGTGAATATCCTGCATTGCACGCATACGGGAGCGGTGAAGATTATGACCGTACTCGGTAGCGAGGAAATGCATGATGAGCATTGCAACAGGAATTCCTGCTGTATGACGATGGAGCATGTGGAACTATCGCCTACGGATATGGCGCACGCCGTTACACATGATTTCCATGTGCTGCAACCTGTGTTGGCCCTTTTGCCATGTTTGATTTCAGAATGGCTACAGCCAACGACACAGAAGACCTACTACGGGTATGCTCATGTGACGTGGAAATATCCGCCCCGTGACTACCTGAATTTTATCCAGACCCTGCTGATTTGATTTTAATATGATTCCGTGATTTTTAGGGAGATGGCGCTATTGCCATTTCCTGATGAATGGTTGTATCATATTAACATCAGAAAATCAAAATGAAATATATTCTAATAAGCATCGTCATGATGCTATACCTTCCTGCATGTGGTCAGGAGAAAGATACGTTACAGGTTGATACGATGTCAGAAAAGGACTTGTCGACCGTGACGATTTCCGTACGTAAATTAGGAACCCGCAGAATGGGTGGCGTAGAGAATGGTGTCATCATAGGCCGGGAGGAACTGTTCAAAGCGGCCTGCTGTAACCTAGGCGAGAGCTTTACAACGAACCCCTCCGTTGATATGAACTATAGCGATGCTGCCACAGGAGCCAAGCAGATTAAGCTCCTGGGACTGAGTGGCACCTATGTGCAGATGCTTACCGAGAACCTCCCCAACTTCCGGGGTGCTGCAGCGCCCTATGCACTGGACTATGTTCCAGGCCCTTGGATGAGTGGCATACAGGTATCAAAAGGGGCTTCTTCTGTAAAAAACGGCTACGAGAGTATCACGGGACAGATAGATGTGGAATATCTGAAACCCGATGCCGTGCAGGGTGCCACACTGAATCTATATGGTAATAGCAAGAGTAAAATGGAGGCCAATGCCGATGCCAATATTCACTTGAGCAAGAAACTGAGTACAGAAGTATTGGCACACTACCAGAACGACTTCGGACATCACGACTCAAACGATGATGGATTCCTGGACCAGCCTAAAGTACGCCAATGGAATCTGCAGAACCGCTGGCATGGCCGGACCGATCGCTATATTTTCCATGGCGGTATAGGTATGATAAAGGAGAAGCGCGAGGGAGGACAAATGAGTGAAGAGCTAAGAGTGAAAAGTGAAGAATATAAGATTGGTCTTGCGACTGACCGTTACGAGGGTTATATGAAGCATGCCTTTATTCTCGACCCGGAACATGGTACCAACATAGCTGTGATGACAGCCTTCTCGCTTCACCAACTGGACGCTAACTATGGTAACAAGCATTACGATGTAAACCAGAAGAATGCCTATGCCCAACTGCTCTTCGAAACCAATTTCACGGAGCATCACAATCTGTCAGCAGGTCTTTCACTGAATCATGACTATCTAAATGAAGAATTAAGAGTGAAGAGTGAAGAATTGGCTACAGATAAGGAGACCACGCCTGGTGCCTATGCTCAGTACACCTATAACTTGCATAACAAGGTGGTGGCAATGGCAGGCATGAGAGTGGATCATAGTAGTCTGTATGGTACGTTCCTTACACCCCGTTTCCATCTGAAGTTCACGCCTCACGAGGTAGTCAGCCTCCGCCTCTCGGCAGGTAAAGGCTATCGTACCGTTCATGCCCTGGCAGAAAATAACTATCTGTTGGCCAGTGGCCGTAATCTGGTTATTGATAATCTGAATCAGGAGGAGGCATGGAACTACGGTATCAGCAGCTCGTTCTATATCCCCCTATTTGGCAAGACACTCAAGTTGAATGCCGAATACTACCATACGCATTTCTGCCAGCAGGCCGTTATAGATTACGATAACAACCCTGCGGAGATTCGCGTTACCAACCTCGATGGCAAGTCGTACTCCAACACTTTTCAGGTGGATGCCTCTTATCCTATAGTAAATGGTTTGGAACTGACTGCTGCCTGGCGATGGAACGATGTGAAATGCACCTATGGCGGAGAGCTGATGGAAAAACCATTGACAAGCCGTTATAAGGGTCTACTGACAGCCAGCTACAAAACGCCTCTCGGCCTTTGGCAGTTCGATGCTACGCTACAGCTGAATGGTGGCGGACGTATGCCAAAGCCTGTGGATGGCCTATGGGACGAACGTTTCCCTGCCTACGAGCAGCTTTCTGCACAAATTACACGTTGGTTCCGTCATTTCTCTGTCTACATCGGTGGCGAGAACCTGACGAATTTCCGTCAGAAGCAGACTATCATCAACGCTACTGACCCATGGAGCAGCACCTTCGACCCTACGATGATATGGGGACCCGTTCACGGTGCGATGTTCTATGCAGGCATACGTGTGAACATTGGAAGACTGTAAAGTGAAGAGTGAAGAGTGAAGAATGAAAAGTGAAAAATATATGAAGAAAACATTATTACTAAGTGCCATGATGCTGACCGCTGCGGTTGGCTTGGCTAAGGACATCAAGACTGCCATCTTTACCACTAATCCGGAGATGCATTGCGAGAGTTGTGAGAATAAGATAAAGGGCAATCTCCGTTTTGAGAAAGGCATCAAAAGTATTAAGACCGACCTAAAGTCCAAGACCGTCACCATCCAGTATGATGCAGACAAGACCAATGTTCAGAACATCATAAAAGGCTTCAAGAAGATAAAGTATGAGGCGAAGGAAGTAAAGAGCTAACCCTTAACCGCTAACCGATTTCAACTTTAAAAGTGCTTCTTTCAGGATACTGCGAGGGGTGCCTACATTCATGCGCATAAAGCCGCTACCACCAGGGCCGAACATGGCACCATCGTTCAGGGCTAGACGGGCACGGTTGACGAAGAGGTCAACCAACTGGTCGTGCTCAAGCCCCAGTTCCCTGCAGTCCAACCACACCAGGAATGATGCTTCCGGTCGTAATGGCTTTATCTTGGGAAGATGCTCGTGGCAGTACTCTTCCACAAAACGGATATTATCCTCAATGTATGCCAACATCTGCCTACGCCACTCTTCACCTTGCTGATAGGCGGCAATGGTAGCGATGGGTGCAAAGAGTGGGGGATCATTGAGTTCGTTGGCCTCGAGCCAAGTGTAGAACTGCCTACGCAATGTGGGATTGGGTACGATGGCATAGGAACTGACAATACCTGCAATGTTGAAGGTCTTGGAGGGCGCCCCAAAGGTGATGCTGCATTGAGCTGCCTCGTCGCTGACACTGGCAAAGGGGATGTGCTTGTTCCCAAAGAGGGCCATATCGCTGTGAATCTCATCGCTGATGACAATGATGCTGCGTTCGTGGCAGAAGTGTGCCAGCTTCCTTAGCGTCTCTGCCTTCCAGCAGATGCCGGCAGGGTTGTGAGGATTGCTCAGGATGAGTAGCCTGCACTTCTCGTCGGCCACCTCAGCCAGTTGTTCGAAGTCCATATCGTAACCACCGTCTGCACGCTGCTTCAGCGGGTTGAAGACAACCTTTCTGCCGTTCCCTTCAGGCGTCAGACGGAAGGGGTGATAGACAGGTGGTTGTATGATGACCTTCTCGTCCTCTTTCACAAACACATTGATGGCCATACCTATTCCCTTTACGATGCCTGGGATATAGGTGAGCCACTCACGCTTTACCGTCCACTGGTGGTGGTCTTGAATCCATTGGATAATGGTAGTCCAAAGTTCAATGGGCACAACGGTATATCCAAACAGCGAATGGTTGAGCCTCTGGCGTAAGGCATCGGTGATGAAGGCGGGTGTCTCAAAATCCATATCGGCTACCCACAGGGGCAGCAGGTCGGCACGCCCGTAGCGCTCCTGAAGCACACAATGCTTCAGGTCGCCACTACCGCTACGGTCTATCACTTTGTCAAAGTCGTATTTCATTCCTCAACAGCTTGCTTAATATCATTGATTACATCCTCTGCCGATTCCAGTCCTATAGATAGACGGATGGTGGTCTGGCGCACGTCCATCTGCTCTAGCT
>CAMKTJ010000065.1 GCA_946415645.1 uncultured Prevotellaceae bacterium | reverse complement strand
GTTATCCTGAAAACAATCTTTTTACCTTAAACAAAACTAATACCTAAAAGATGGAGGGCAGCTGTGAAGCCGCCCTCTATTTCTTTTTATACACTTAGACTGTAATATACTGTATCTTACAGTCTTGTATGGTTCTTACTGAACCAGTGTTTTATTTATTTCCTCTATGTAATTCAGAATTTCCTCACGACCCATTTTTGTTTCCGAACTGGTAACAAAATAAGGTGGCAGTTCCTCCCACTGCTTCTTCAATTCTGTAAGGTAATGCTCTACATTACCCTTCAGTTTACCCTTGGAAACCTTGTCACCCTTGGTAAAGACAATGCTAAAAGGCACACCGTTCTCGCCTAACCATTCCATGAACTCCATATCTATCTGCTGAGGCTCATGACGTACATCTATCAGCAGGAACAGATTGGTCATCTGCTCGCGGTCCAGGATGTAAGTAGTTATCATGTGCTCAAACTTCTCAGCATCCTTCTTGCTGCGCTTGGCATAGCCATAGCCAGGCAGATCCACCAGATACCAAGTATTCTCTTGTCCTTTGCTACCCTCTCCTTGTTCCTTGATAACAAAGTGATTGATAAGGATGGTCTTGCCCGGTGTAGCTGAAGTCTTTGCCAACTTACCGTTTCCGGTTAGCATATTGATAAGGCTGGACTTGCCCACGTTACTGCGCCCAATAAAGGCGTACTCAGGCAGATTGCTCTTAGGACACTGGTCTATACGGGCACTACTTATCAGGAATTCTGCTGACTTTATTTGCATGATTCTGTAATTAAGGAATGGTTAGAAATTATAGTCGATACTGATACCCAGGTCTTCCTTGAACATCAAGTACTTACCGTTTGAATTTCTATACTTTGAACTGGAATCGTCGATCTTGGGATTTAGGATCAACTTGGCATTGATAATCTTGGTAACCCTGAAGTTGATCTCGTTGAACCAGTCAATAGACGTATAGCTGTAGTTACTCTTCCAAACTATGGTACTACGCCATGAAATCTGGTCACAGATATTATAATTGGTATTCAGCGTTGCTGTAGGACCGAAGGTGTGCTTGAAATGCTTTCCTGCATCCAAGCCATATTGCCCGATCAATTCATCAACACCTACATACTTAAGCTGGTATGCAACAAACGCCACGTTCATATTACCTGTGAAACGTTTCTTCTTGCCCCACTGGAAATCATACTTCATACCAGGTCCCACAGTAATTTCCAAGGGAGAGAACATCTTGGTGGTCAGTTCATCGGTATTTGGCTTATAATTAGGAAGCACAGGCGTTTTAGCCTCAACCTGACAAGAATAATACAAGGACTTGTATGCCTGATAGCCAACAGTGGTAAAGTAACGCAACTGGTTCTGCGTGGGACGGAAGGACCTCTTGGTATCGCTTGGTGATGTCTGGGCACCGATTCTCAGCTCCAGCGTATTATCCCACCTGAACTTCTTCTGGTTATTATAATTGGCCTGCAGGGTCAAAGAAAGGTTTCCTGAGAAACTGTTCTCACCGCCCTGCCACCAGTTATCAGAGAAATGAGCCTGAGACAACTGTACGTAAGACCTGCCTGAGGTTTTCCAGAAGTTAGGACGGCGAGTCACCACCTGCACACCATCATCAAGTGTGGGGGAAAGACTGGCCTCAGTCACCTTTTCAGAGAGTTTTTCCTTTACGTTTATCTTCTCGTTGATATCGTCCCTGAACTTACCTTTGTCCTTGACGCTCTCCTCTGTCTGCTGAACAAGTTCAGGATGCTTTGCATACAGCTTGGCCAGCATATTATTGATATAATAAAGAGTCTGCAACTGCTTGTCGGCATAAGTGGAATCCGTATTGTTCATCATCTGATGCAGAGGAGATGAATACAAGGTAGGCGCCGATAGAATCTGGTAGTAATAAGCATTGGGGGTATTGTAAGGGGTAGTGAAAGCCATGGAATCACGCTGTTCAACCAACCTTTGCAACTTCTGCAGGTAAGTGCTGACAATGGATAAAGTATCTACCTTAGCCTCAACATCTTTGACTACTCTTACCCTGGCATTGGCACCAGTAAACGAACCCAAAACAAAGAAAAATATTACTAAAGACCTCATTCGTTCTAATTTTGCGCAAAGATAGCTATTTTAGAGACAAAACGAAGAACGTTTTCGGTTTTTTTTTGTAATTTTGCGCCCTAACAATAGTTCATTAAGAAAATTCAACAAATTTTTATATATGGATAAAAACACTATTACAGGTTTCATCCTGATGGCACTCGTTGTTATTGGTTTCAGTTGGTACAGCCAGCCATCAGAGGAAGAACGTCGCCTCATGCAGGCTAAACAAGACAGCATCGCTGCAGTAGAAAAACAGAAAGCCGAATTAGCTGCTAATGAGAAAAAACAGATTCAGGCTAAGCAGGCAGCTGAACAGGTGGCAGACAGCAACGCCATCTTCTTTGCACAGCGCCAAGGTCAGGAACAGGAGATTGTACTCAAGAACAATAAGGTTAAGGTTACCCTCAGCACCTTGGGCGGCACCATCCAGAACGCCGAGATTCTGGGCTATAAGAGCCGCAACCATGATGGCGATGTATTGCTCATGACCCGCAAGGATGCCCAGATGACATTCTCACTGGCAGGCAAGCAGGACAATATCATCAGCAGCGACCTCTTCTTCACTCCCACAGAGCAGACAGACAGCAGTGTTACCATGACGGCAGAGCAGGATGGCAAGCAATTGGCAATCAGCTACCGCTTGCAACCCAACTCTTATATGGTTGACATCACTATTCAGGCTACTGGCATGAGCGGTTTCTTCGCTCCTAACATGAAGACGCTGGACATCAGCTGGACCGACCGCATTATGCAACAGGAGAAGGGCTACTCTTTCGAGAACCAACGCTGCAACCTCACCTATATGCGTAAGAGCAAAGGTACCAAGAGCCTGAGCGAGACCAGCGATGACACAGCAAAACCTGAGGAAGCACTCAGCTGGGTTGCTTTCAAGAACCAGTTCTTCAGTGCAGTGCTCATTGCTCCCCAGGACTTCACAAATGCTCAACTTGCCAGCACACAGGAAACAGAAAAGAAAAATGGTTACCTGAAGACCTATGAGGCGGAGCTGAAGACCTTCTTTGATCCCACAGGCAACAAGCCTACCGAATTGCAGATGTATCTGGGACCCAACGACTTCCACATCCTGCAGGCTCACAACAAACTGAGCAAGACCGAAGAGAACCCCGAACTGGATGAAATCGTATATCTGGGCTGGTCATTCTTCCGCTTTATTAACCGCTGGTCTATCATGCCGCTTTTCGACTGGCTCTCTGGTTTTGGCATGAACATGGGTATTGTTTTACTTCTGCTCATTACCATCATCAAGATTCTTGTCTATCCAACCAACAAGAAGAGTTACCTGAGCGCAGCTAAGATGCGCGTCCTCAAACCACAGGTTGAGGCAATCGGCGCCAAATATCCCAAGCAGGAAGACGCCATGAAAAAACAGCAGGAAATGATGCAGCTCTACAGCCAATATGGTGTCAGTCCCATGGGCGGTTGCCTGCCTATGCTGATTCAGATGCCTATCTGGTTGGCTATGTACAACTTTGTCCCCAATGCCATTGAACTGCGTGGCCAGCATTTCCTTTGGGCCGATGACCTCAGTGCTTACGACGATGTTATCAACTGGGGCCATGACATCTGGCTCCTTGGCGACCACCTGAGCATCTTCTGTTTGCTCTGGGCTGTATCAATGCTTGCCAACACATGGATTATGACGCGTCAGCAACAAAACCAGATGATGGGCGAACAGGCTCAACAGATGAAAATGATGATGTGGATGCAATACCTTATGCCTGTAATATTCTTCTTCTCATTTAACAACTATTCCAGCGGTCTGACCTTCTTCTACTTCGTCAGTGGTTTGATAAGCCTTCTTATCATGTGGTATCTGCGTGTTACTACCGATGATGCCAAGTTACTGAAGAAACTGGAAGCATATCGTGAGTTGCACAAGAACGACCCCAAGAAGACCAGTAGTTTAGCAGCTCGTCTGGAAGCACTACAGAAGATGCAGGCAGAACAGCAGGCTAACAGGAAGAAATAGATCAACTATGAACTCATAACTATGAACTATAAAATAATCGCAGCAGCTGCCATTATTTTTGCAGCTTGCGGTACACAGAAAGACAACGACCAAGTGAATATCCAGAAGCAAACCATACAGTTGGAGAGCGACCAGATGACACCCGAAGCCCTTTGGGCCATGAGTCGCATCAACGGCTACCAGGCTTCACCAGACGGCAAGCACATCGTCTTCCAGCTGGGTTACTACAGCGTGGAAGAGAACAGGAGCCATCAGGTACTCTGGATGATGAATGCCGATGGCACTGAACAGAAACAGCTCACCACCGAAGCCGGCAACGAGACGGATGCACAGTGGCTGGACAACGAGACCATTGCCTTCCTGAAAGGTGGCGAGGTCTGGAAGATGAACCTTGAAGGTAACAAACGCAAGCAGTTGTCTGAAACCGAGGGTAAGGTAGAGGGCTTTATGTTCTCCCCCGACGGAAAGAAGGTTATCTTGCTACAGAGCATTGACTTCAACGAGATTATCCAGAAGAACCCCGATGATCTGCCCAAGGCTACCGGTCGTGTAGTAACAGACCTCATGTACCGCCATTGGGACCACTATGTAGAAAGCATCCAGCATCCCTTCTTGGCAGAGGTCAATTCTCAATTCTCAATTCTCAATTCTCAATTAATTGACATCCTCGAGGGCTATCCCTTTGAATGCCCCATGGAGCCTTTCGGTGGCATAGAGCAATTGGCATGGAGTCCTGACTCTAAACACATTGCCTTTACCTGCCGTTGCAAGACAGGTATAGATTATAGCATCAGCACAGACTCTGATATCTTCCTCTACGATGTAGAGAGCAAAGACATGAACAAGACCAAGAACCTTTGCAAGAACTGCGGCGAGTTCGGCGTAGTGCCTGACGGAGGCTCCGTAGATAGTCCTGATAACACTTGCAATCCCACCAAATCACTGAAGAACCAACACATCAATCAGGCCAATGATTTGAAGGATTACAATGTTGGTTACGACACCAACCCCAAGTTCTCACCGGACGGACGCTATGTGGCATGGCTCTCTATGGAGCGTGACGGCTACGAGAGCGACCGCAACCGCCTGTGCGTCTATGACCTCAAAGAGAATACCAAGACCTACGTCACAGAGTCATTTGATTCCAGCGTTGACGACTTCTGCTGGACGCCCGATTCCTATACCTTATATTATATAGGAGTTTGGCACGCTACAGAGAACCTCTACCGCACCAACCTGAAGGGCGAGGTAACACCGCTTACAAACGACTGGTCCGACTTTGGTTCCCTGCAGATGCTGAACGGCAAACAGATTCTTGCCGAGCGCCATAACTTTACATCACCCGCCGACCTCTACATTGTAAATCCCGGCGAGAATATAGGTGCCACAAAGGTAAAGCAGATAACCGAGGTCAACAAGGAAATCCTCGACCAGCTGGCAAAGCCCAATGTTGAACAGCGTTGGGTAAAGACCACAGACGACAAGGAAATGCTCTACTGGATTATCCAACCGCCTCACTTCGACCCCAACAAGAAGTACCCCACCCTGCTCTTCTGCGAGGGCGGTCCTCAGAGTGCCGTCTCTCAGTTCTGGAGCTACCGTTGGAACTTCTTCATCATGGCATCACAGGGCTATGTCGTTATCGCTCCTAACCGCAGAGGCGTTCCAGGCTTCGGTCAGGAATGGCTGGAGGAAATCTCTGGCGACTGGACAGGCCAGTGTATGAAGGACTATATGACAGCCATAGATGAGGCTGCAGAGAACCTTCCCTATGTAGACCGTGACCGCATGGGTGCTGTAGGTGCCTCATTCGGTGGCTTCTCTGTTTACTATTTGGCTGGTCATCACGACAAGCGCTTCAAGTGCTTCATTGCCCATGACGGTGCCTTCAACCTGGAGGCTATGTACACAGAGACCGAGGAGAACTGGTTCTCTAACTGGGAATATGATGATGCTTACTGGAACAAAGACCAGACAGAACGTGCCCGCAAGACCTACGAGAATTCACCCCACCGCTTTGTTGACAAGTGGGATACTCCCATCCTCTGCATCCACGGCGAGAAGGATTACCGCATCAATGCCACTCAGGGCATGAGCGCCTTCAATGCTGCCCGTATGAGAGGTATTGAGGCTGAGTTGCTCATCTTCCCCGATGAGAACCACTGGGTACTGAAGCCCCAGAACGGCATCCTCTGGCAGCGCACCTACTTCGAGTGGCTGGACCGCTGGCTGAAGTAACAAAGAGGCGGCCCACTAAATGCCGATATAACGTTATAACGTAATAACGATATAACGAAAAGGCCGCCCAACGTAATAACGATATAACGTAATAACGAATATATACTATGAGCATTCAAAAAACCCTTCGCGACAGCGCCGCTATGCGCTGGACCGCACTGCTGCTCTTGGCACTGGCCATGTTCTGCAGCTACATCTTCATGGACATCCTCTCACCCATCAAGGACCTCATGCAGGACACCCGTGGATGGGACAGCGCTGCATTCGGTCGTATGCAGGGCGCCGAGGTATTCCTGAACGTTTACGTCTTCTTCCTCATCTTTGCCGGAATCATCCTGGACAAGATGGGTGTCCGCTTCACAGCCATACTCTCTGGTGCAGTAATGCTGGTGGGTGGTATCATTAAGTGGTACGCTGTCAGCGATGCCTTTGTAGGCACCGGCTTGGAGCAGTGGTTCACCAACAACCTGAACTGGAACGGCGATCTGCCCATCATAGGTGCTATCCTACCCTTCTGCGATGGTATGCCCGCTTCTGCTAAGCTGGCAGCCTGCGGCTTCATGATCTTCGGTAGTGGTGTTGAGATGGCAGGTATCACAGTCTCTCGTGGTATTGTTAAGTGGTTCAAGGGTCGCGAGACCGCCTTGGCTATGGGTTCAGAGATGGCTTTGGCCCGCCTGGGTGTTGCCACCTGCATGATATTCTCTCCCTACTTTGCCAAGTTAGGCGGCGAGGTCAGCGTCAGTCGCTCTGTAGCCTTTGGCGTAGTGCTGCTGTGCATTGCCCTCATCATGACCATTGTTTACTTCTTCATGGATCAGAAGTTGGATGCACAGACCGGTGAGGCAGAAGAGAAGGATGATCCCTTCAAGATTGCCGACCTGGGCAAGATCTTCTCTAGCCTTGGCTTCTGGTTGGTTGCCCTGCTGTGTGTACTCTACTACTCAGCTATCTTCCCCTTCCAGAAGTATGCCGTTAACATGCTGCAGTGCAACCTGACCTTGAACCCTGCCGAGGAAGGCACCTTCTGGGCCGACAGCTCTGTAACCATCGTTCAGTACATCATTATGCTGGTTGTAGCTATCTGTGCCTTCGCCAGCAACTTCTCTAAGAAGAAAGGCATGAAGTACGGTCTCATGGGCGTTGCCGTTGTAGCCTTGGTAGTTTACTGCTATATGGGTTATATGCGTGGTACAGCAGAGACCATCTTTGCCGTATTCCCCCTGTTGGCTGTTGCCATCACTCCTATCTTGGGTAGCTATGTAGACCACAAGGGTAAGGCTGCTTCTATGCTTATGCTGGGTAGCATCCTGCTGGTTATCTGCCACCTCACCTTCGCCTTTATCCTGCCTGCCTTCGAGGGCAATGCAGTAGGCGGAACCATTGTGGCATACGTTACCATCCTTGTGCTGGGTGCTAGTTTCTCTTTGGTTCCTGCTGCTTTATGGCCCTCAGTACCCAAGTTGGTAGACGAAAAGATTATCGGCTCTGCCTATGCTGCCATCTTCTGGATTCAGAACATCGGTCTTGGTCTCTTCCCTGCCCTTATCGGTATGGTTTTGAACAACACCAATCCCGAAGGAACATCTGCTCATGACCTCAACTACACCTGGGCACTTGTTATGTTGGCTACCCTAGGTATTGCCGCCTTACTTATTTCTGTCTACCTGAAAGCAGTAGATAAGAAGAAAGGATACGGCTTGGAAGAGCCAAATATCAAAGAATAAAAAGAAACCAAAAACTTTTGATTTGCTGTCATAATGAACAGCAAAATCATGCAAAAACCGCTTTGTGTTGTTAATTTGTGTTAAATTACATTACAAAGCGGCTTTTTTATTGTCGAAATATTTGCAGGTTAAAAAAAACTGCGTACCTTTGCATGTGTGTTTTTCATAGTATTAGATTTAAGGTTAACAAAGGTTGGGCTACAGCGGTAGCCCTTTTTTTTGTCCTTATCCGAAATTTAACAGCTATGGCATACGTTTTTTCGGGTATTTATTGTACTTTTGTCATAACAAACAAGAATTAATGTCATGAAGCAACAAGAGACTAACAAGATTACAGAGCAGGACAAGATGTTCATGCGCGAAGCTATCCGCCTGGCCGACGAGAGTGTCAAGAACGGAGGAGGTCCCTTTGGCGCCGTTATTGTTAAAGACGGAAAGATAATTGCCGGACGCAGCAACAGCGTGACTATAAACAATGACCCTACAGCTCATGCCGAGGTAAACACCATACGCGAAGCCTGCCGTCTGCTGGGCACCTTCGATCTCTCAGACTGTGTCATCTACACATCCTGTGAACCTTGTCCCATGTGTCTGGGAGCCATCTACTGGGCACGTATCGGTCGCATCTACTACGGCAACACCCGCTATGATGCCCGTGACATCAATTTCTCTGATGATTTCATCTACGAGGAGATGGAACGCCCCATCCCCCAACGTGCCGTTCCCCTCATTCCCCTACTGCACGAAGAGGCCATCCATACCTTCCGCCTCTGGACAGAGAAGGCAGACAAGACAGAGTATTAAGGGTAGCGGAAATACACACCGTTTAGTATTCAGCGTCCAAATCCATCGAATTCACGCTGAATTCAAGGAGTATTTAACGTGCAAACTATCCGTATTTAAGTCACATTCTATGTATAAAAAAGGAACAGGTGAAAACCGTATTGATTTTCACCTGTTTCCTTTTGCCCTATTATGCGTCTTACATAGCATCTGGCAATTTGAGATGTCTGTGCTACCGCCTTTACTCCAAGCCGTCACGTGGTCGGCATCCATCTCTGAAAACTTGTAGATCTTTGTGCGAACATTATCATGGCCTTTGGCACATTCAGGACAATTGGAAAAGCCATGAGCCTGTGCCTCATTGGTTTGTCTTGCGTAAACAGTCTTCTTTACGCTGTCTTCGAAGATACGAATATTGAGTAGCTGTTTTTCTGTTTCTCCGCCCAGCAAATACTCAAAGATACCCTTCTTGTTTGTCACAAACTCATCTGCATAAAGTTCATTCACTCGCTGTTGCAATGCCGAAGGGTTGAAGGAATTGGTATGATATTTCTCATAGAAAGATCCCCATTCCAGTCCTTTCATTTCGTTTTTAGGCTCTCCAAAAAGCGTCTTTGCCCATTCTATAACAGTATCGAAATAGGTCTTCAGTTCTTCTATGCTGTCTTCGTAACGATGCAGGCTCATATAACCGCCAACATTTTCTTCGCCCTTAGAAACCCAAGCCAGTGCTGTATGCAGAATATCCTGGCGATTAGCATTTCCACTGACATAGCAACCCCATTTCTGCAACTGTGGATTGCGTGAATTGCTGAAAGTTGCCTTTGCCAATGTTACGAATGGACCCGAATAGGTGGCATTCAACAGTTCTTGCTTATTGAGTGGGACACCAGCAATATTGATGGTCTCAAACCATTCCTTGATTTCCTTCTCTGTTCCGTTACAGATATATATGAGCAACTTATAAGAAAGTATCTTCTCTTGGTCTTCTTTGGATAGACCTGTGAAGTATTGCTCCATTCCGAACTTGTCCTTGATAGCAAACTTTCCAGTCACAAAGCGACCTATACTTGTAATGCGTTGCTGACCGTCAAGAATCTCATATTTGCCTTTCTCCGGTTCGTTAAAATAGATAAGGCCGATTGGGTAATCCTTCAGCATGCTGTCTATGACTGCCACTTCCTTCTTTCCATCATTCTCGGCATACAGATAGTTGCGCTGATACTCTGGCTGAATGGTCAGTTTGCCAGCCCATCCAAAGAGCCCTTTGCCTTCCAACTGGTTATAGACAAAGCCCTCACATATCTCTCTGACTGTCAATTCTGTTAACAAAGTGGTTTTCATGACTCTTGTTTTTTGCGAATTATTATTCTACCAAAAGGCTTTTGAGGAACCCCGTTCTCATCAAAATAATAAGGCTGACCATCTCGCAGACTTTTGTTTTGTTTTCTCAATTCACGAGGATAAGGCTTAAAGCCTAGTTCTTTCCCTGCATCTCCTTCGGCATTGCCTATAATCTCAAATTGGTCTGGACAATATTTGTCAAGGAATGTTCGGGGAACGCCCATCAGACCATCATAGTCAGAAGGGATAGCATCGGAATAAGGAACATCTATTGCATCATAGTTCTCATAATGTATGTAGCCCTTTCCACGTATCTCCTTATGCTTGGAATAAAGGATATTGTCCTCCATTGTCATTAAAGGAAGTGCTTCATGGCGACGACCGTGATCAATATTAGTATACCATACAACCCCAGACACTCTTATCATTCCCTCAATATGATTTCCTGCAGTTGCTACATCTTGATAATTGCTGATAAAATGCGTAGCTCCTCCTTTAAATCCAACACCAAACCATATTTTATTATCTTTAATTAATGGAAAAAGTTCCTTATATGACACGGCATTTTGATTACCAATGACAACAAACTGCTTATTTGCCTCCATTATCCACATCATAAATTCCCTAAATAGCGAGAAAGGTGGATTAGTAATAATGATATCAGCTTCATCACGAAGGGCCTTCACTTCATCACTACGGAAGTCACCATCACCCTCAAGATAGGACCAATGAAGGTCGTTGATATTGAAACGGCCATCGTTATTGATATCTTCGTCAAGAACAAATATCTTACCATTAGTGCGACTCTTGTCTGCATCATAATAAGGACTTTCTGTCTCGAAAAGTGTTGGCTGCCAATCCTTAATCTTCTTGGACTCTACAGCATAACTGGTACTGATGAGTTTCTTGATGCCAAACGATTCAAAGTTCTGAGCAAAGAACTTCGTGAAGTTACTCCACTCAGGGTCGTCGCAAGGCAGCAAGATAGTTTTTCCACGAAACACATCCGGATTGTACTCCAGATACGCATTCATTTCTTTCTGAATATCTGAATACTGCGTATAGAACTCATCGTTCTTCGCAGTCTTTGCATTAGCAAGATTTGTATTAGCCATACGCTATGCA
>CAMKTJ010000064.1 GCA_946415645.1 uncultured Prevotellaceae bacterium | reverse complement strand
TTATAATAGAGATACCCGGAGTTCCCTGATTTCTCAGAGCCCCCCGAGTATTATATGAAATCAGAACAGGACTTTCCTGCCGTTTACAATGTAAATTCCCTTCTTTAATGAGTTGACAAGTTGACGAGTTGACGAGTTGACAAGTCGGCCGCTCAGGTCGTAGACGGCATTAGTCGATTCATCGTTCCTCGTTCTTAACTCATCATTCAGAGAGGTTGCCCCGTTCTCGGGGAATCCGCAGATTTGACCATAGTCGCCTCTGTCATACTGCCATTGCAGAATGGGATAACCGTTACCAGCCGCAGGATTCATGTACCAGGGTGCACCCCATGTAGCAGCTATCTGCTGCAGTTCGGCATGTGTCTTGCCCTCCTCTACAGGAACATCATTCACCTTCATGCCATACAACGTATATACATCTGTCAGCACATCACCTCCTGCCGTTGTACCGAATCCTAATGCCGTTGTACCAGAGACACTTGGATTCCAGGCTATCACGTTCTTATAGACAGATGCGGGCGTTGTGTTGTTCTGACCTCCAGCTACCACACCACCTGCAACCGGAGAGTCAATGGTTCCTGCAGCATAGCAGTTCTCTATGGTCAGATCACTCCTGACTCTACCCACTAATCCGCCAGAGTAGTTAGCCGAACTGCCGTTACCTGTTATATCTACAGCACTGTAGCAATTACGGATGATGATGGGAGATGAGTTAAGCGTACCGCCAATAGCTCCTACATATCCCTTGGCTGTAATCTGACCTGTTACATAACAGTTCTCAACAATCACAGGGTACAGATTCTCTTCTGCATCCTTAAAGGTGCTGTGCCCCATGTAGCCACAGATGATTCCAGCACCTGATGCAGAAGATTCCACCTTGGCATTTACAAATCCTACGTTACGGATCTCGCCACACATGGTTCCGAAGAAACTGGGATAATTCTTGGTTCCCTCCGGGGTAAGGTTATAGATGATGTGACCCTTACCATCCAGTGATATCCAGTAACGATAGCTGTTACTTGACGTATTCAGTTGTTCCCATACGAAGTCAGCCATATCCACGTCGGCATCCATCTGGAAGTATACCATCTGCTCCTTGATAAGGACGTTACGCATATTATCCAGCTGCTCGGGACGTGAGATGATATAGGGATTGTCCTTGGTACCATCACCCTTCTGGTAAGCATATACCATATCATGGGCCACGGTCTTCATACGTGCCAACAAGTCCTTCATCTGAGAGGATGTATAAGAGTACTTTGCTGATACCTCCTCAGCCTCTGCCAATGTATTCTGAGCCTCCTCGCTCAGATAGTCACCAGCGGTAGCCTTCTCAATATTGGATCTCAAAGTTACAATCTCCTCTTCCAAAGCCACATAATCTGCTATGCTGCTCTGGATACTGTCTATGGTCTTGCTGGCCTTAACCAGTATGTTATAACGTTCCGTAGGTGTCTCTGCTGCAGCAAAAGACTGCTTGTATCCTTCCATGCTGGCATCAAAGCCTGCATAATGACGCTGACCTTTGGCGTTCATGGATTCAACCATGGCAGCATATGTATCCATCAGGCTTTGCATAGCCTCAACATTCTTCTCGCGGTACACCACCTTCAGGTTACCCATATAGAAACGCTCATCGGCAGCTAAGCTGTCAGGTGTACAGGCACCGATGGTAAGTTTTCCATTGGTGACCAGGCCGTACACTTTCTGCGTAAATTTGTTGGACTGGAATCTGGTGCTGACAACGGCGTCCGATGTGGGAGCGGTGACCCCTGAAACCGAAGTGTTATTGGCGGGGGTTGCAGCATTGTTCAGGTATAGATTAACACCACCCATCGTACAGAAATTCTCCAGTGTCAGCTCATACACACCGTTCTTCAGGTTCGAAACAGTCTGCTGTACATCAAAGCTACCTGCTGTCTTGGCACTTCCAAAAGGCATAAAGGCACTACCCTTGCCGCTAGCTATAACACAATCCTCACTGGCCTTCAGGGTCCAATGTCTCCAACCGCTTTTCATCAGATCCATATTCTGGAACTTGTACGTTACATTGGCGCCGTCACCCGTATAGAAGACGGGAGCTGGCATCTCATCGCTACTGGGATGACCATCGTTAATGGTGGGCCATCCATCCGAGCTCCATGTAATCTTGTCCAATAACATCAAGCGTCCATTACAACCATTGTTCATATCATAGGAATGGTACAGCAGCCAGTCGTCGCCATTATCGTCTGTGATAATCTCCGAGTTGTGACCGGGACCCTTCCAACGGTCGTTACCACTAATAATGGTAGTGTAGTTATTATTCACCATACTACCTCCCTGCTTATTGGTGTAGGGACCTAACAAACTGGTGGCACGACCCACGACAGTACGGTAGGTACTGTTCTCGCCTTCACAGCAACTGCCTACCGAGCAGAACAGATAATAATACTTTCCACGCTTATAGATCATAGCACCCTCGAAGGCACCGCCTCCCAACTTAGTCACACCCCTGTGGCGAGTCCAGCTACCATTGGGCTGAGGATTATTAATGGGGCTGAAATTCTTGATGCCCAAAGCATCATCTGTCAACTCTGCAATACAGATGTCATTAAAACTACCCCAGACAAGGTACTTCTTATCAAACTCCTCCACATAGCAGGGGTCAATACTGTTCTTCACACCAATCTCAGTACTGCGGAACACCTTTCCCTTATCCGTGAACTTGGTGGGAGTGTCTCCAACAGCCACACCGATGCCGGTACGGGTACCGTTACCCCAAAGGGCAGAAGCATAGAAACAGACATACTTACCATCCACGTAACTGACATCAGCAGCCCACAGACTGTAAGAGTCCTTTTTGCTGTTACCTTCAGAATCGATATACGTACTATCGTTCCAAGTAGGACGCGAGATAACACCACTCACATTTGACCAATTCACCAGATTTGAACTACTCTTGGCCTTACAACCAGTAGCATAGGCATAGAAGGTACCGTCCATAGCACGTTGTACCGTAGGGTCTGGGAAATCAGAACCATACACAGGGTTCTTGTACGTTTTCTGTGTCTGTGCGAAGGCGGATACAACAATAAACGCACAGACAAAAGGGGTTAAAAACCTTTTCATTAGCATAGTAATTTGAGCAAATTTATACAATTTTGTGCACAAATATAGGTAAAAAAAGTGAAACGCCCCATCCTATCCCCTAAAATTTTTCTTTTCTTATAAGAAAAGGAAAAGCATGAACGTAAATATGGTATGGTTTTTAGGGGCAAGGGGCAAGAGGATAGGGGCAAGGGGCAAGAGGTTAGGGGCAAGAGGATTGTTATACACGTGTAATTCAAAATTCAAAATTACGCTAACAGCTAAGGTCTGATGTTTTTAACAAAAACCGTGAAAACCCTTTTTGCAAGCTTTGGCACTTTGTGCCTTTGTTCTGTCATTGTCATGAATCTGGCTATAAGCAAGCTTCCGCCATCTCCCTGCCAATACCATAACATATCTTCCAGATATCAAAGCTTTCAAAAAGAAAAACCCCGCTTCGCTCGAAAACCTTCTTTTTGTGAACAGTTGACGAGTAGACGAGTTAACGAGTTAACAAGTTGTCACCCTTGCTTCTAACCTTTCCCCATCCATTACGGGCAATCGCGGAATCGTAGCGATTGGGGAACGAAGCGACGGATGGCAGGTAAGGGGTGGGTCTTGTTTTTCAGCCCGAAGGGCGGGGTTTTTCTTTTTTGTTGTTCAAGCCGTTAGGCTGTTTATGGTTCGTGCGGCAGGGAAGGAAAGTTTACTTGCATTCACTGACGAACGGAACAGAAACAAATGGGGGTAACCCATGAACAACAAAAAAGGGTTTTCTGGGTTTTTGTTGAAAACATCAGACCTTAGCTGTTAGCGTAATTTTGAATTTTGAATTACACGTGTATAACAATCCTCTTGCCCCTAACCTCTTGCCCCTTGCACCTAATTCCTTACCCCCTGCCCCTTGCTCCTTGCCCCTTGCTCCTTGCCCCTTGCTCCTAACCACCTACTGAAGCAAGTGAAACTTGCGTATGGATACAACATACAAGAAGCCGTAGGAAAAACTCCCACGGCCTCTTGAAATGATAAATACTGAATAAAATTACTTTACCGCAATCTTCTTACCATTCACGATGTAAACACCCTTTTTGAGTCCATTGAACGTTGAACATTGAACATTCTCTTGCCCCTTGCTCCTTGCTCCTTGCACCTTACGACCTGCCAGGTCGTAGATCTCCCCTGCATAGAGGGAGGGGGCGGGGATGGGTCCCTCCTTTATGGAAGTTTCACCTTCCTCTTTGAAGTAGAAAGCCTTTACACCATTGGCGCTTTCTAAGTAAGCCTTGCGGGCAGGGATGGCACCTTCTGTGGCACGATAGAAACCG
This sequence comes from uncultured Prevotellaceae bacterium, assembly GCA_946415645.1. Lineage (GTDB taxonomy): Bacteria > Bacteroidota > Bacteroidia > Bacteroidales > Bacteroidaceae > Physcousia. The sequence goes on along the minus strand of CAMKTJ010000064.1, from coordinate 7,065 downwards.
GGCTTCCCGCCTTCGGGGCTTGCCAGGATATACTGGCTGCCGTCGGCAGTGACGTCAGTCTCCGAGAACGTCAGGTCATTGGCTACGCCCAGTGTCCTTTCTTCCTCCGTGCTGTTGCAGTAGTACATACCGTCTGCAGCCTTTATGATTACGGCATTGCCGGCAGGAAGCTCAGTAACCTCCTTCAGGGAAACGTAGGTATCACCCTTCTGACCGGCATAGGCTGTAACACCTTCGGGAATAGCCAGGATGTTGGCCTTGGGGACGAAGGTAGCATAGCCGGCATCCGTAACAGCTATCTCATATACCCTGGGTGCCGCATCACCGGGAACAGGGCAGGCATCGCTGCCAAGCAGCTGACCGAAGGCCTCACCCAACTTACATGCCACTTCACCGCTTGTCAGCTGGTCATCAGAAACCTTTGCAACCTGCTGAACCGGCAATGTGACAGTACTTGCAGAACCATTCACATAATCGCCCTGATAGTAGCTGTTGGCAATAGAACAGGTGGTATTCTTGACAGCTCCGTAGAACTGACCGGTAATCTTGGATTGAACAGAACCGACAGACAGGCAGTTCTTTGCCGTTACCTTAGGACCGGCACCAATGTAACCTACCATACCACCGAAGGTACAACCGCCAGGAGCTGTTGCCGAATTTTTCAGTTCGCCATCAAACAGACAGTCGGTGATATTAAGGACTGTGGAAGTAGCATTCTGGGTATAGCCCACTATACCGCCATAGTTGCCACTGCCGCCGGCATCGTTGGCAGTCAGGGTACCGGAATAGGTACAACGTTCAATATTAACCGTACTTGCGTCGTTTGAATGGCCGAGGATACCGCCCACACGTGCACCTGCCTGAGTGTTGTTGATGTTCACACAGCTCCTGACATTGCGGATAGTAGGATTGTCATCGCGGGCAAAACCGGCAACGGCACCAATCGGGCTGTACTGCGTATTGGCTATAGAGCCGGAGATGCTGAAGTTCTCTATGAGGGCATCCGTTGAGACAATGCCGAAGAGACCATGATAGTTCTGGGCCGTAGTATAGGTAAGATTCTTGATGGCATGTCCCTGACCGTCGAAGTGCCCCTTGTAGGCAATCTTGTTATCGCCCCAGCATCCGATGGGAGCAGGCCAGGCTGCACCAGTCATATCTATGTCATTCACAAGGACTGCATCGGCTGCCACATCTCCGGCATTCACCTGAGAGGCAAAATTCTGAAGATCCGTTGCATTGCTGATCCTGGCAGTGGAAGCCAGGGTAAACTTCCTAACCTCGTCATTATAGAGGTTGGCGGCAGCCGTCTCCGTAAGTGCACCGTCATATATGCGGGCAAAGACGAAGCTGCATGCAGCGGAATTCTCTGCCTTGGAATCACAGGCACCTGAGGTAGCATCACCACCCAGACAGATCCACATACCCTGATGTCCCTTGATGGTTCCGCACTGAGGCAGAGGCATATCTGTAGCGGCACGGGTACCTGTGCGCACAAGCTGTCCGTTCACAAAGTATCGGATCACATGGCTTGTCCTGTCCATGGTTACTACCAGATGATAGAACCTGCCAGGTACAAGGACGCGTGAACCATTGAAGTTCTTGACGCTGCTCTTCACACCACTCTTGTGGGTATAAGAGAAGGTACTTGCATAATCCGAGTTATAGAAGGCCCAACCGCCCTCCTGCTCGTTACCCATGATGCAGGTCTTGGTGACATTGCCGTCCTGATCCTCCAGGGCATCCATGCGTACCAGCATCTCCCAGGTTACGCTGTTATTGAAAGCATCAGCCAGAGGTGTACCCTCATCGTATGTAGCATAGAAGTAGTCAGAGGCCTGTGCCTTTGTGCTACCCATATAGACGTTGTTCTCTGCATCGAACACTGTAGTGGCAGTACCCTGCTTGCCTACCTTGGCATCGTATGTACCCTTGTTGACGATACCGTCCTGTGTAAAGCTGATATCCAGCAGGCGCTCTGCCTCTTCCACCTCGTTGGAGCGCTTCAGGTCTGCGCTGATAATACCCTGTTCAATCAGAGCCTTGGTGATGTGCTCTGCCATCAGCGTGAAACCGTCTGCCGTGGGATGGAGATTACCGGAAATCATATACTTGCTCCAGTTGCTGCTGAAGGGGATGGTAGAGCAGTCAATGTAGTACTGACCAAACTGCTCGGCAATATGCTTGATGCTGGCGTTACCGTCGTTCTGCGACCATCCAGCGGCATTCACCTGAGTGGCAGATTCTCCACGAGGCAGAATACTCAGACATACCACGCGGGTCTTGGGGTAGCGGGTAGTAATCTTGTGCAGAAGCAGGGAGTAAGCACCGCGGAAGGAGAGAGAATCCTTGTACTCCCCTGTTGTGCAGTATTCGCCCAGAGGTATATTGGAACTGTGTGCCCAGTCGTTGGTACCGCCCAGTACGAAGATGAAGTCGGGATTGCCGGCACGACCCAGTGCCTTTACGCGGGCATCGCTACAGAAGGGAGCTATGCCGTTGAGCGTACTGCCGTCGTATGCCACGCGTGAACCGCTCCATGCAGCATTGGCCAGGAAGGAAAGTCCGGACATACGGCTGAGCTGCATCCACCACTGGTCGCCAACCTGAAGATTGTTGTTCTTCTCGCGGTCGGCAGTATAATAGATGGCGTAGCCGGAGGGAATATAGTCGTAGTAGGTAGAGATAGAGTTGCCTATCACGGCAAAGGTGGGTTTGTCTGAGGTATGAATAGCGGGGGCTATACCGTCCTGAATGCCGTCGAGGCCGAAGGTCAGGGTATTAACCAGAACACCGTCGGGAGCCTGGAAGTAGCCCTGGAATGCCTTCAGGGGTACAATGCCCGTTGCACGGGCTGTCTTGTTGTCACTGACGACAAAACTGCCGGACGGTGCATAGTCGGCAGAGAAGAGTCCGACATAGACGAGGTCTCCTATCTTCATTGCAGGCCAGGCACGCTTGATGGTCTTGCTGCCCAGGCTGATGGTGTTGACATCGTTCTGCACCTTCACCATGTAGAGCTTGCCTGCCTGAATGCTTGAGGCAGTAGAGAAAGTGATGGTGTAGTTGCCGTCATCTTCAGAGACACTCACCGGCTCCTTGACCTCGGCGCCGACACCTAACTGCGAAGTAATCTCATCGGCCGTCATGTCAAAGGGAACGCAGAAGGTCTCCCAGTTGCCACCCTTCAGGGGCTTTGTCAGCGTAACACCCGTAACATCAAATCTGTTATTTGTCCCGAAATCGTTATTGTCGTTAAGAGAGAGGACTGCAGGTACATTCTGATAAGTGCCGTTCAGAATTACAATATCATTGCCCTTGCCTAATTTGGGCATCGCATCTGTGCCTATTGTCTGACGATAGGAAAAACCCAGCTTGTAGGTCACCTCACCGCTTGCCAACTGCTCGTCGGCAGCCAGGGTAGTATTGGCGGTAGCCATCTCGCCTGTTGCCAGTTCGCCGCCACCGATGCCCTTCGCATCACCCTTGTAGAAGTTGTTGCTATAGATGCCGATGTTACGCAGGAAGCTTACCAGGGAGCCCACTCTTGCAGAAACCGTATTCTCGATATTTCCATAGGAGAAGCAGTTCTGCATAGCGGCGTTGCCATTATTCACATAACCTAGGATTCCGCCGAAATACCCTGTACCCGTGCCGGTAACAGTACCGGAGAAGATGCAATTGGAGATATAGCCCTGATTAGTGTAGCCCGTTATTCCTGCCACGCCATTGCTGGAGGAATATCCGTTCAGGGTTCCCGCAAACTCGCAACGGTCTATGGTTGCATCACGCAGGGAACCCACGATGCCGCCTACATGAGTGGAGATCCTGGCATCGATGGTCATGGTGCTCTTGATGTCCTGAATCAACGTTCCGGATTCGGCCCATCCTATCAGGCCACAGCCCAGATCACTGGTCTTCCCCTCATTATTATCAAAGAGTATTGTTCCGTCGACAGTGAAGTCCTTTATGATGGAACCTCTGACAGTACCGAACATACCATAGCCGTAGCCGGCAACGAACTCACCTCCGACGCTCAGCGAGTAATTCGAGATCTTATGACCCTGTCCGTCGAAGACACCCGTGAAGGGATGGGCAGGACTGTTACCTATGACTTCCGCCTCTACGCCCTGCATGTCGATGTCGGCAGTCAGCTTGGCATAGACAGGGCCGTCAACCTGATTAACGTAGGCTGCAATCCACTTCAGCATATTGGCATTCCCTATCTCGAAGTAGCCGTCAACTGGCGTGTAGGCATCAGGAACCACCTTGCCGCAGACAGAACAGAAGCCGTCAACGGACACATGCTTGTCAACGACCATGCCTGACTCTTCGTTAGAGTAGGCAACAGCGCCCTCGTAAGGTGTGCCGTCGCAGTGCAGGCGGCCGTTCATGTAAACCACGTCAACACCGTCAGGTGTCGGCATCTCATCAGTTCCTATCTTCTGGAACCAGCTGACATTCTCTGACTGCCCGCCGTTCAGCAGGAAGCACAGCTCGCCGCTTCCCGGCTGCTCGTCGGTGACCTTAGCGGCACCGCTCAGTGTGACGGTACTGGCAGAGCCGTTCACAACATCGCCCTGATAGTAGCTGTTGATAATAGAGCTGCTTGAGGACTTGACGGCTCCCCAGAACTGACCATAGATTTTAGATTGTACAGAACCTACAGACAGACAATTCTTGATGGTTATTACGGCCGAGTTGCTGTAACCTACCATACCACCGCAGGTACAGTTGCCTGGAGTAGCTGCCGTGTTCCTAATGACTCCGTCAAACAGGCAGTCGGTGATATTACAGACGGCAGATGTGGAATTGTTGCCAATACCTACCATGCCACCATAGTTACCGTTGTTCTCAGCATCCACAACAGTCATCGTACCGGAATAGGTACAACGGGTGATGTTAACGGTTCCATTATAGGAATTACCGACAATACCGCCTATGCGCGTGCCGGCCTTTGTGTTGTCGAAGTTCAGATAACTGTGAACATTGCAGATGGTGGGGTTGGCGTCACGCGCAAAGCCTACCGTACCAAACTCGGTATAGCTGGCATTGGTAACGGTACCCGTGACGGTAAAGTTCTCAATCAGAGCACCTGAGGATACCACACCGAAGAGACCATGGTAGTTCTGAGTCGTGTTGTATACAAGATTCTTGATGGTGTACCCCTTCCCGTCAAAGTGCCCCTTGTACATTACATTGGCGTTATTGACCTTCGGCGTCCAGCAGCCGATAGGTTTGGGCCATTCCTGTCCTGTCATGTCAATGTCAGTAGTCAAGACGGCATCCAACGTTAACTCTCCTGCATTCACCCTGCTGGCAAAAGATATCAAATCAGCAGGAGTGGAGATAGACACTACCTCTCCGAAACCGGAAAGTGCAAAGCTTAACAACGTAAGCAACGTGTAAAATCTGTTTTTCATAAAATATATTTGTTGGTTGTTATAATCTAAGGTTCGTTAAGGCTTTTTGCACGCATCACGCGCACAAACCATAATATTGCGGTGCTAAGTTATGGACTTTTTTACAATCAGCCCCACCCTATCCGTTAAAGTGTGTTAAAGGGGTTAGAGGTTAGGGGCAAGGAGCAAGGGGCAAGGAGCAAGGGGCAAGGGGGGGGTCTTGTTTTTCAGCCCGAAGGGCGGGGTTTTTCTTTCATTGATTTCAAAGCATGCAATGCTGCGTAGGATGTTGGTGATGAATGGTGGAAGCTTGCTTACAGGCAGGCATCAGCAGCATCATACGCAAATCTTGTTAAAGATTGAAATCAAGGAAAGGGGTTTTCTGGGTTTTTGTTAAAAACATCAGACCTTAGCGGTTAGGGGTTAGCGTAATTTTGATTTTTGAATCTTGAATTTTGAATCTTGAATTAAAACCCCTATCTTTGCCAGCAGTTTAACAGGCAATCACTATGAAACATAACATTACACTACTGCTGGCACTCTGTCTGGCAGGCTTCTCGGCAAAGGCACAACGGGCTGAGGTACAACTCAGCGACCCGGAATCCTTCTCTATGGTTGTTTTTGGCGATGCACAGAGCTATACGCGGTTCGACCAGAACCAACCCGTACTGGAACTCTGCACGGCCTGGATGGCAGGCAATGCCCAGAAGCTGAACCTGCAGGCCGTCCTCTTTACAGGCGATGTAATCCAAACCAACGATAACCTGGTGGTGAAAGGACGTTCCAACCATAACCAGACAAGCCGTCAGCAATGGCAATGGGCAAGTCATTGTCTGGAGAGACTGGACAACCGCGTGCCCTATATCATTGCCGGAGGCAACCACGAATACGGCTTTACCCGTGGCGACGAGGACTTTACCCACTACCCCGAATATTACACCCCCGAGCGTAACAACAAGACCAAGGAGCATCTGGTAGCTACCTTCCCCAACCGTATGGGGCAGGCGTCACTGGAGAATGCCGCATGGGAATTCAGCACCCCACACTGGGGCAAGCTGCTGATAATAGGAACGGAATGGGCACCCAGAGACGAAGTCCTGACATGGGCGAAGGAACTATGCGAAAGCGACAAATACAAGAACCATACGGTTATCTTCCTGACCCACTCGCTACTGAAGGAGAAGAAAGGCGGAGGGCTACCCAAACTCACAAACAACAGCGGCTATAAGGTTTCCAATCCCAACTGGGGACAACAAATCTGGGACAAGCTACTCTACCCCTGCAAGAACATCCGACTGGCTATCTGCGGACATACCGGCCACCCTGCTGCCGACGACGGCAAGGAGCCTGGCAGCGACTATGACTTCCTGAGCAATATGGCATACCGGTGCGACAGGAATGCCTCCGGCCTCTCCGTACATCAGATGATGTTCAATGTACAGTATCTCTCCGGCGGTGCCGGTGGCTGCGGAGGCGACGGATGGCTGCGCCTGCTGGAGTTCATGCCCGATGGCAAGACCATAAAGGCCAGCACCTACAGCGTCCTACTTGGCTGCTCACCCGTAACAAAGCACCTGGCCAACAGAACAGACGAATGCTGCAAGTTCGAGATGGTTGTGGAAACAGGCCAGAAGTAATGCCGGCCTACAAGGGGGAATACGCC
>CAMKTJ010000063.1 GCA_946415645.1 uncultured Prevotellaceae bacterium | reverse complement strand
ATAACCATTACTTAATACCATTCTAAAAGATTTCCTTAATAAGGTTATCTGCTTTCCCCCATTTGTCAATAATGAAGAGGACAAAACGGATATCAACACCTATGCATCGCTGCAAAGAACTGTTGAAACTGATATCGCCCGACATAGCTTCCCAGTTACCATCGAAGGCCAAGCCAATCAACTCACCCTTGCCATTGAACATAGGACTGCCAGAATTTCCGCCAGTGATATCGTTATTGGAGATAAAGCAGAGGTGCATATCATGGGTGTTTTTGTCGGCATACCTGCCCCATTTGCCCGTCTGCATCAGTTTAACAATATCATCCTCCAGTTTATAATCCTCTATCTCATTCTGCTTGGCAGCCTTATCCAAAAGGCTCTGGGCGTTGGTATAGTACTGGAATTGCTGGCCCTGAGCCGTGTAATCCTGAATGAATCCGTAGGACAAACGCATGGTGAAGTTGGCATCACTGTAATGAGGATTCTCCTGATCCATCTCAAGCAGGGCCTGGGTCAGCATACGCTCGTTGTGCTTTATGATGTTATTGTTTTCGCGTTGCTTACTATAAAGCATCTGTGATATTTCCGGAACCTCCTCGGAAAGCCTCAGGACAGGATCCTTCTCACGAAGCGTGCTGTCTGCCAGCAGCTTGTCGATACAAGAGATATCCTTACAGATGGTCTTGCCGAAGATGTCGTGAGCAAAAGCCTTGCAGTCACCGTTATAGAGGCTGTCAATCTCCTTATAGCAGGAAGGCCAGTACTTCTGGTCTGTTACCTGCTCGCGATAGTTCTGCAGGAGGGCTGCTGTAGTAGCCTCATCAAGGGCAGCATCGTAGTCCTTGAAGAAAGACTGAAGATCCTCACGGACAACAGCAATCTGAGCAGAATCTGCATCCTGAGACATGCGACAAAGTCTGCTGCCAACAAGACCTATCTCGATACCTCTATTGAACGTCTCGTTGTAGAAGCCCTGGGCATAGATATCATTCCTACGGTCGGCATACGCCTGTTGCAGTTTCTCGAAAACAGAACCGAAGCGAGCCTTCAAGTCCTCTCTGCCGCTATACCACTGACGAATCTGATCCTCCAACTGCTGCTTCTGGGCAATGACACCCAGATTGGCAATGGCCTTGTTCATACCTATGGAGTTCTTCCAGTAGTTACTGCTGCCGGCCCACTTGCTGGCATATTTGATAGCTACCGCACGGTCGGCATCCATGAACTTCTTCCACACCTCCTGCTTCTTGCCACGAACCTGAATAGTACTTACGTTACGTGCATTTACACGCTCGTCAATACCCCAAGAGCTGAGATACCTGCTAGTGCTGCCAGGATAACCTACTGTCATACAATAGTCGCCGGGCTGATAGCCATCCAGACTTATCTTGGCATAACGCTTGGGATGGAGAGGTTTGTTATTGGGACTGTAATCTGCAGGCTCACCGTTCTCATCAGCATAGATACGGAACACACTGAAATCACAGGTCTGACGGGGCCACATCCAGTTATCTGTGTCGCCTCCGAACTTACCTAAGGTATTGGTGGCGGTGAAGACCAATCGGATATCACGGTACACCTTATATATACTTACATAGTATGCATTGCCTCCGTAGAAGCTCTTTACCTGACAGTCCATACCAGGGTTAGCCTTCTCGTAATCACGCTCTATGGCATTGCAGATACTGTCTATATTGTTCTTGTCCAATATGCGAGACTCAACTGTTGGGTTGGCACGATAGATACTGTCAAGTGCCTGCATAACACGGGTGCTACACTCTTCAGTGCGTTGCAAGAAACGCACAAAGAGTCCTTCTGCAGGACGCTCCTCAGCATAGGAATGAGCCACAAAGCCATTGGCAAGGATATCATCCTCGGGGGTGGAAAGCTTCTGGATGGCTCCATAACCGCAATGATGATTGGTGAACACCAGTCCGTTGGGACTGACCACTACACCGGAACAGAAGTCCCCAAAGTCCACCACAGCATCCTTTAGGCTTACGCCATCAGGATTATACAGTTCACGTGGCGTGAGTTGCAAACCCAGTTCCTTCATAGCCTGAGCGGTCTTCTCATCTATTTTGTTGAGCATCCACATGCCCTCGTCTGCGTTTGCATGCAATGCGAAAACAACAATCAAAACAGTAATAATAATCTTCTTCATATCTAGGATTTTGAGTTATCAGTTCACTCCCCCAAAGGGGGAGCGGGGAGGGGGCTTTTTATTTCTTTTTTGGCCTTCGTCTTGCCCATCCTTCTTCTGGGTGGAGGAACTGCATCCAGTCAGCCTTTTCAAACTTCTTGGTGCTAGAGGGGGCATCTTTTCTTTTGCTCCTTCCCCCTTGCTCCTTGCTCCTTTTCTCCCCTCTCTCGGAGGGGCCGGGGGAGGCTTTCCTCTTGCCCCTTGCTCCTTGCCCCTTTGGAGCAGGTTCGCTTCTATCCACTACCACACTGCGACCCTTGATGGTTACACCATGCTTCATGGATTTGATAACACGGTCGGCATCCTCGTTTTTCACCTCGACAAAAGCAAAGCTCTTCATGAGGTCAATACGACCAATCTCAACCTTATCGCCTTTGACATTAGTGTTGATGAGGCCCATGATCTCTCGCGCGTACATTTTATCTATCTTACCCACATTCAGGAAAAGGCGTGTATAACCCTCCTCTGGGGTGTGATCATCCTTACGACGAGAGCCTTTCCCTCCGCTCTTCTCAGAACCTGAGGGAGCCTCTATCTCCGGTGCATTGGCATAATATTGCAGGAAACGACCGAACTCACGACTCAGGACACGTTTGATAAGGTCGTCCTTATCTAACCATGCCCAACGTTTCTGCACCTCGTCCATGAAGGGAGCAATCTCTTCCTCATCCACCTCAACACGTTCTATATCGTCTATCACATGATAGAGCTGCTTGCTGCAAATCTCGCGAGGCTCGGGCAACGTTCCTTTCTCGAACTGTTTCTGAATCACCTTCTCCACCTGACGGATACGACTCTTCTCGCGCAGGTTGACAATACAGATACTGGTTCCTTTCTTGCCGGCACGACCCGTACGACCGCTACGATGGGTGTAATTCTCTACATCATCGGGCATACCGTAATTGATGACATGCGTCAGGTCGTCCACATCCAAACCTCTGGCTGCCACATCAGTAGCCACCAGCAACTGGGTACGATGCTTGCGGAACTTCTGCATGGTAAGGTCGCGTTGCTGCTGAGAGAGGTCGCCATGCAAGGCATCAGCATTATAACCGTCACGAATCAGGTTATCTGCTACCTCCTGCGTCTCCATACGGGTACGACAGAAGATAATGGCATAGATACGAGGGTAGAAGTCCACCACTCGCTTCAGAGCCAGATACTTATCCTTGGCATGCACCATATAATAGATGTGGTTCACATGCTCGGCACCTTCATTACGACTGCCCACCTGAATCTCACGCTTCTCCTTCAGGTAGTTCTGGGCTATTCGCTCTATCTCCTGACTCATAGTAGCACTGAAAAGCAGAGTTCTGTGTCCCTCGGGAACACCCTCAAGGATAGCATCCAACTCTTCCTGGAATCCCATGGAGAGCATCTCATCAGCCTCATCCAATACTACATACTGAATCTGCGAGAGGTCAGCAGCCCCGCGTTTCATCAGATCCACCAGACGACCAGGCGTAGCCACAATAATATCCACACCTGCCTTCAAGGCACGAATCTGTGGTTCTATGTTGGCTCCACCATACACGGGCAGGATGGTAAGGTTAGGCAGAAACTTGCCAAAACCCTCCATATCATCGGAGATTTGTATACAAAGTTCACGTGTTGGAGAAAGGATAACTGCCTTGGGTAAAGCTTTATCCTTCTCAACAGAAATATTCATCAGTTCCAGGATAGGCAATCCGTATGCGGCTGTCTTACCCGTTCCTGTTTGGGCAAGGGCAACCAAATCAGCACTCTCCTCCTTGTTCAGCAAAAAGGGAATCACAGCCTCCTGAACAGGCATAGGATGCTCATATCCCTGTTCCTCAATAGCTTGTAAGAGCTCTGCGCAGAGCCCCAATTCTTTAAATGTACTCATAATCGGGGACAAAGTTACGACTAAGTGAGAGATAAACGAAATAAAAACACCTTTTTTATTTCTTTATCCGAACGGAAGTAAGTTCGGCGAAGCCAAAGTTACGACTAAGTGAGAGATAAACGAAATAAAAACACCTTTTTTATTTCTTTATCCGAACGGAAGTAAGTTCGGCGAAGCCAAAGTTACGACATTTAATTGAGAATTGAAAATTGAAAATTGAGAGTCTTCGCTTACCACTAACCGTTAACCATGTTCATAGATTATTGAGAATTGACAAAAAAATGTTCAATGCTCAATGTTCAATGTTCAATGTTTTTTATAATTTTGCAGGCATGAAGAAAGGATTGGTATTAGAAGGTGGAGGCTTGCGGGCACTTTTCAGCGCAGGCGTTACCGATGTGATGATGGAGAACAACATCCAGTTTGACGGACTGATTGGTGTTTCTGCTGGAGCAACATTCGGGTGTAACTACAAATCAGGACAGATAGGTCGGGCCCTGCGTTACAACATTACCTTTAAGGATGACCCCAGGTATATGAGCTGGCGTTCGTTCTGGAAAACAGGCGATCTGGTTGGCGCTGAGTTCAGCTATCACATCCTGCCCGCAGAACTGGATATCTTCGACAACGAGGCTTTCCGTCAGAATCCCATGGAGTTCCATATTGTATGCACCGATGCAGAAACAGGCGAACCCGTCTATAAACTGTTGGATGATATGGATAGCGAAGGGCTCGACTGGATTCGTGCTTCTGCTTCCATGCCCATTGTCTCAAGGCCTGTTCCCTTGCAAGGCAGGAAGCTTTTGGACGGTGGAATCGTCAATTCCATTCCCCTGAAGCATTTTCAGGAGTTGGGATACGAGCGTAACATTGTGGTACTGACCCAACCCAAGGGTTTCTTCAAGAAACGTACCAAGCTGATGCCGCTCTTCCACCTGACCATGCGCAAGTACCCTGCCATCATAAAGGCGATGGGACGACGCCATCTGATGTACAACGAGCAGCTCCGTTACTTAGCAGAACAGGAGAAGAAGGGCAACGTCCTACTTATCTACCCTGAAGATACCCTCCCCATTGGCCGAACAGAATTAAACGAGCAGAAAATGCGCAAAGTCTATCAAATGGGGAGGAAGTGCGCTGAGGATAATTTGAAAAGAATCAAAGAGTTTTTAACAAAAACCGATAAAACCCTTGCCTGTGCTGCTTGCTCTACAAGCAATAATCTATAGGTATTAGCCAAAGCTCTGTTTTAAACAAGTTTAAACATTTCTTTAACTAACACCCATAGATAGCCTACGGCTTAGCAGCCCAGTCAAGAAAAACCCCGCCCTTCGGGCTTGAAAACATTTCCCTAAAGGGGAAGGAATAGGGAATAGGGATTAGGGATTAGAGAATATAGTTTACGTTTGCTTTATCATTGAAAAAGGTTTTCTCGGTTTTTCTTTTTGAAAGCATTGATATCCGATAGGATATGTTATGATATTGGCAGGAAGCTGGTGGAAGCTTGCTTACACAAAGATTCATGACAATAGCATAACAAAGGCACAAAGTGCCAAAGCTTTCAAAAAAGGGTTTTTAAGGTTTTTGTGAAATATCTGTGTGGATCTGCGGGATCTGTGTGACATAAAAAAGGAGTATTATGAATTGTAAACTAAGAAAAGTAGTTGGAGTAGGAGAAACCATATTGGATATTCTCTTCAAGAATAATCAGCCGGTGGCAGCTGTACCAGGCGGCAGTTGCTTCAATAGTATTATAAGTGTGGGTAGAGCAGGTGTACCCTGCACCTTTATAGGTTACACAGGAGCAGATGTGGTGGGACAGCAGACAGTGGACTTTATGAACAAAAATGGCGTATCCACCGAATATTTTCTGGTAAAGAAAGAAGAGAAGAGTGCTGTCAGCCTGGCCTTCCTGAACGAAGACGGAGATGCCAACTACGCCTTCTACAAACAGCCACCTTTCACCCCAGCAGAATGGAAAGCTCCCTCATTGTCTACGGGTGACATCCTTCTTTACGGTTCCTATTTTGCAGCTTGCAAAGGCACTCGTCCCATGATAACAAAACTATTGGAGGAAGCTAACAAGGTAGGCGCTATTGTATACTACGACCTGAACTTCCGACGTGGTCACGCCCACGAACTGGAAGCACTCACGCCCTCCATCCTAAGCAATTTCAGCCAGAGCAGTATAGTCAGAGGCAGTGCTGACGACTTCGAGATAATGTATGGTACCAGAGATGCCAGCCTCATCTACCAACAACACATAAAGGCCCATTGCCCCATCTTTATCTGTACAGCCGGAGCTGGCAAGATAGAGGTGCGCACACCAGAGAAGAGCTACACCTTCCAGGCCCCACGGATTGATAATGTAGTCAGTACGGTAGGAGCTGGCGACAGCTTTAATGCAGGATTCACCTGCGCCCTCATCTGGATGGGTATAACAAAAGAAATGCTCCCCTGCCTAACAGAGGAGCAATGGAATAAACTTATTGATATTGCCTGCCAGTTTGCCGGCAATGCCTGTCAGAGTAAAGAAAACTATATCTCTCCGGGGTTTCACCCCGAGGAGAGAGGTTATTGGTTATAGGTTATAGGTTATTGACGATAGTCTCTAGACGTTAGACCTTAGTAGTTTTCGCTTAAAAAGGTAATTTCAATAACCTATAAACAATAACCTATAACCATTAAATCGCTATTTCATCGAGATTAACCAACCCATTCACCAAAGCGTAAATGGTAAGGGCGGCAGGACTATGGATCTGTAGCTTACGACTGATATTACGTCTGTGCGTCATAACCGTATTTACGGAGATAAAGAGGGCATCTGCGATCTCCTTGTTAGAAAGCCCCTTGGCCACCTGCACCACAATATCCTTCTCGCGTTCGCTGAGGTCGTTGGAAGCTGAAGCATTCTTATCATCATCCTCTTCCTCACTCTCAGCCTCTGTACCACCAGCCTGACGGACCTTGAACTCTAACCTACGCACACACTCAGCGAAGAGTGTATCCTCCATGTGGCAGTGGGTAAGCAAATCCTCCTCAGTCATAAAGATATCCATCAGCACCTCTCCCATCAGCTGAGCTGCATTATCGTTGGGGTAATACTTGATGATGATGTTCTTCAGTTCCGCAATACTCTTTTCCAGTGATGCATGATTGTCCTCGTGCTGGCGAACCACCATATCAAAGGACTCACTGCCCACCTTGCCATTCAAGAGATTCTCGACAAAGGGGTGCACATTAGAATCCTCATACTGCATGTGGCGTCCCACCTCAGCTGCATATTCATCATAGAATTTGAGTATCAGCATGGCAATCTGGTTAGAGGAAGAACAGTCGATAGCCTCCAGCAACTTACGACGGATATTAGGCAGGCGGAAGTCCACAAAATAGGTGTGCGAGTTCTTGAGATAACGCATCAGGCAGGGCAGGCTTATCTGCTCCACCATCTCGTTGATATGCGCGTGGGCTGCATCCTTTACATAATTTACCACTGTCAGGAAGGTGGTTACATCCACACCGGCAGCCTTACAGGTCTCGCCAACCGTCTTATTTCCAAACCCCAGCGTGATACCGAAGCGTCCTATCATCTGTAGCATGCGGTAATCGTCGCTGATGACATCGCTCATGGGGTCCAACTCGTGATATTTCTCTGTCATTGTCTTTTGTTTTTCTGCTGCAAAGTTACAATAAAGTTCAAAACCAACGACATTTTTTGACGAGTTGTCTTATTTCAAAGACCTAAAATCATCAAAAATGGGTATTATCAGAATGAGAGAAACCAATAACTATACCTTATAAATAGGCCCGCATTAAAACCACCCTCTTTTCATCAGAAACGAGTACAGATGACATCGGGAGACATCGATAATTTCATAGAATTTGTGTATTGCGAGACCCGTAAACACGCCGTACCTTTGCAGGCGGAAAACAAAACACATATACAAGATGAAAAGATTACTACTGACATTGTTATTAATAATTGGTGTCTGCCAATTCTCAATCGGCTTAGCCTACGCCCAGTGGAACAATGATTCTACAGAAATGGACAGTTACGCCCGCTATCGCATTGGCGGTTATGGCGAGATGGTTGCCCAGTTCAAAAACTATGGTATCAACCGCTTTAACGGGACAGCACAAGGTAATAGCGACTTCAAGCGCAATACCATTTCCATCCCTCGCTTTGTGGTAGCTGGCGACTACAAATTCAACAAGCACTGGAACCTGGGCGTTGAGGTGGAGTTTGAATCCGGAGGAACAGGCTCTGCCTACGAGATAGAGAATACAGAGAACGGAGAATACGAGACAGAAGTAGAGAAAGGCGGCGAGGTTGCCTTGGAACAGTTCCACCTGACCTACCGACTGAACAACAGTTTTATGGTACGTGTGGGACACCAGATAGTACCCGTAGGATTGACCAATACGCATCATGAGCCCATCAACTTCTTTAGTACAGTTCGTCCTGAAGGCGAGACTACCCTATTGCCCAGCACCTGGCACGAGACAGGTATCAGTTTCCTCGGTGAATTGGGAAGGAAATGGGCATCATTCGACTATCAGGTGATGATTCTGGCAGGACTCAACGCCAACGGATTCGACCGTAATACTTGGGTAGCCGGCGGCAAGCAAGGCTTCTTTGAGACAGACAACTTTACCTCACCCGCCTATGTAGCACGTGTAAATTACAGAGGTGTTCCCGGCTTACGTTTAGGCGCCTCTATCTATTATCTGAACAATGCAGCAGCTAACAGCGACAAGCCTCAGACCTATACGTTTGATGTGCCTGTCACCATCTGGTCAGTTGATGCACAGTACAGGCACAAATACTTTACCGTCAGGGGTAACCTCTTAGGTGGATATGTGGGCAACAGCAGTCTGCTGACAGCCAAGAACAACCGTCTGAGCAGCAAATCACCCTACAGTCGTCTGGCTCCTATAGCAGAACGTGGTGTAAGCTATGGTGTGGAGGCTGGTCTGAACCTGAAGCCTTTCCTGAAGAATGCGAAATATCTGGATTTCGTCCCCTTCGTCCGCTATGAATACTACAACCCACAGGAGAAAGTGATTGTGGATGCCAACAACCTGAAAGGTGCCGACAACAGGCTGAAAACTCAGATGTGGGTAGCAGGTCTGAACTACCGTCCACTTCCCAATATCGTGATAAAAGCAGATTATACCAGTCGCAGGATTGGCAACGGAGAATACAAATCAGAAAATGAATTTGCCCTTGGCGTAGCATTCATTGGATGGTTCCTTCAAGGGAAAAAGTGAAGAACAGACCCACACCCGCCCCCGCCCGTAATGGAGGGGAAGGCGAAAAGAGAAAACAATCCTCTTGCCCCTAACCTCTTGCCCCTTGCTCCTAAAAAAGAATAATTTTAAATCAAATATAAATAAGATGAAAAAGAACGTATTTATGATTAGCCTTTTGGCTATGAGTGTAGGTTTTACAGCCTGTAACAAAGACAATGAGACTCCTGATATCAGCATTCCCGAGGGAACGACGGATGTGACCATCGAGGAGAATAACATTGATGTAACATCTGAGAACATCAACACCTGGACACAGTATGCCACAGCTGTTGCCAACCTCTTGGCCAAGGATGCCAGCGACCTGAACAAGGCCTGGAGCGAGAGCTACAACGGAGGTGAGGCTTATGCTGAGACCTTCAAGAACTTTGGCGGCGAATACAGAAGTGCCGCTGCTTGCGTACAGCAGATTGTTGACGGCTGCATCGACATTGCAGGTGAGGTAGGAACAGCTAAGATTGGTGAGCCTCGCGACCTATGGGAAGCCGGCAAGTACACCGAGGCTGTCTTTGCCGTGGAGTCATGGTACAGCTGGCACTCTATTGACGACTATAGCAATAACATCATCAGTATCCGCAACGCCTTCAACGGCAGTCTCAACAATCAGGAGGCTACACACTCTCTGGCTGCCTTCACAAAGGCAAAGGATGCTACATTATATAACAATGTAAAGACCAAGATTGAGGCTGCCTATAATACCATCAAGAGCATGAACGCCCCCTTCCGTAGTCACATCGGAAGCGCCAGTGTAACAAGAGCTCAGAATGCCTGTGCCGAGTTGGTGGATGTGCTGGAAAAGGATCTGACAAGCTTTATCAGTCAGAATGCTGATGACGAGGAGTTGAAGAATATTGTCAGCACCTACGTGGATCAGGTCGTTCTGCCCACATACGCTAATCTTGTCAGCACCACAACAGCCTTGCGCCAGGCCATCATAAGCCTGAGCAACAACCCCTCAAGTGCTGCCTTCAAGAATGCAGCTAACCTGTGGATAGAGGCACGCGAACCATGGGAGACCAGTGAGGCCTTCCTGTTCGGTCCTGTTGCCGACCTTGGCCTAGACCCCAATATGGACTCATGGCCCCTGGACGTGGATGCCATCAAGGGTGTAATGGAAAGCGGTAAGATTGAGGAACTGATAAAGTGGGAAGGTGAATACGACGAGGACAACGAGGACATAGAAGCTGTACAGAACGTTCGCGGTTTCCATACCTTGGAGTTCCTGTTGTTCAAAAACGGTAAGGCACGCACATATTGATTGAATGAATTATAGATTGTTTTGGTTAGTCGTTCTCACAGCCCTCTGGGGTTGTGGGAATGACGATTTTCTGGAAGTTCGTGATAGTCGCGACATAGAAGTGCCTGAGGGGTTTGTCCTCTCGGCAGGTACCTCGACTATATTCAAGAACTCCAGTTATGCCTATGATACGGATGCCGATTGGGTGGCAGATATACCAGCCAACTCCAAGAGGTTCACACATGGCGACCGCCTGTATGACAACCCCTTGAACTCAGGCAACGGCCTGGGACCTGTCTATGCAGGTTATTCCTGCGGCTCGTGCCACAGAAATGCAGGTAGGACAAAGCCCGGCCTATGGACACAGAACGGAACAGATCCTGATGGAACGCCTGTTTATGGTTCAGGTCAGTACGGTTTCTCATCCATGCTGGTTTACGTAACCCGTAAGAACGGTGCCTTCTTCCAGGACTACGGACGCGTGATACACGACCAAAGCATCATGGGTGTGACAGCAGAAGGTAAGTTGGAATGCCGTTGGCACAGCCAGCAGTTCACATTCCCTGATGGTGAAGCATACGAACTGGTCTATCCAGAATATACCATCACCGACTGGTACAAACCCACTTACAGGGATACTGACGAACCCATCCGACCCGAAGATCTCTTCTGTACCGTCCGCATCCCCTTGCGCCATGTAGGTATGGGACAGATGATGGCCCTCGACCCCAACGAGATTGAGGCGTTGGCCAGAAAATCCAACTACCCAGAGTATGGCATCTCTGGAAGATGCAACTACATCACAGAACGCGGACAGCTACGTCTGGGACTCTCTGGCAACAAGGCACAACATGCTGATTTGACCGTTGAGTTGGGCTTTTCAAGCGATATGGGCGTTACCAACAGTCGCTATCCTGAGGAGATCTGCGAAGGTCAGAGCCAGATGCAGCAAGGCTCTATGATGGGATTGTTGTATGATAAACTGGAGATTTCTACCGAAGAAATGGAGGATGTGGATTACTATCTGCACGGATTAGGTGTTCCTGCCCGCAGATTGGGAAGTGCCACTACGCAGGTCAGCTACAAGGGTAAGCAGATTTCAGAGCGTAAGATGGTGGAGATAGGCGAGCAGAAATTCTTCGAAGCCAAGTGCCACCTGTGCCATGTAACTACCCTGCATACCAAACCTCGTGGGGCAACTTTGCTGAACGGAACCGAGCTTCCTTGGTTAGGCAATCAGACCATACATCCGTATAGCGACTTCCTGCTGCATGATATGGGCTCGGAGATTATGGGTGTGGGACTGAATGACAACTACGTAAGCGGATTGGCCCGTGGCAACGAATGGCGTACCACCCCACTCTGGGGTATAGGTCTGCAGGAGAAAGTGAATGCACATACTTACTTCCTGCACGACGGCAGAGCGCGTAACCTACAGGAGGCTATCCTGTGGCACGGAGGAGAAGGCGAAGCATCCAAGAACCTGTTCAAGAAGATGCATAAAGACGACCGCTCTGCACTCATAAAATTCTTGGAATCACTTTAAATCATTGAACATTGAACATTAACAATGAAACGAATATTTTTACTTTTAATAATTTCTC
>CAMKTJ010000062.1 GCA_946415645.1 uncultured Prevotellaceae bacterium | reverse complement strand
TTCTTACCCTCCATATCGGTGTTAGCAGAGCAGTGCATAGAAGCGATACCCTGCAAGGGGAGGTAGTAGTTCTGCATAGAGAACATACCCTTCTTCATCTCACCACCGTACCAGGTGTTGATGATTACCTGCTCGCGGCTTGTTGTGTTGAAGGCAACACAAGTCTCTGAGTTCAGACCCAGCTCCTTGTAGTTCTCAACCTTAGCCTTAGAAGCGTTATAGATTACGAAGTTAGGCTCGAACTTCTCCAACTCCTCAGCTGTGGGCTGGATGAACATGTTCTTTACGAAGTGTGCCTGCCAAGCTACCTCAACGATGAAGCGAACAGCCAGACGGGTTGCCTCGTTAGCACCACAGAAAGCATCAACAACATAAAGCTGCTTGTTGCAGAGCTCCTTGATGGCGATTTCCTTAACCTTAGCCCATACGTCCTCAGACATGGGGTGGTTGTCGTTCTTATACTCATCGGTAGTCCACCATACCTTATCCTGGCTCTGTGCATCCTTAACGATGTACTTGTCCTTGGGTGAACGGCCGGTGTAGATACCAGTCATTACGTTAACAGCGTCCAACTCGGTGTTCTGACCCTTGTCGAAACCAGTCAGACCAGCCTTTGTCTCCTCCTCGAAAAGGAACTCGTAAGAGGGATTGTGAGCAATCACGGTAGAACCGGTGATGCCATACTTAGTCAAATCTAAATTTGCCATTTTATTGAATGATTAAAGTGTAAATTATTGTTATCTTTCTATTGCTTTTTACCCTTGCGTAGGGCTAGGCCCTATTTTTTCAGCGCAAAATTACAACATTCCTCTGAAATGGTGAAATGTGATGTTCCTTTTTTTTGCTTTCTTAACGTAGTTAATTGCCTTTAGTGTCGCTTTTGCGAAATGGAGTTATCATTTTTTGTTTTTCTCCATCATACGCTTCAGGTTACGTTGCTTAACGGTCTTCTGCTTGTCGGCCTTCTGCTTGGTGATATCCTGAGGCTTTTGCTTGCTTCTCTCAATGCTTCTGATGGACCATTCCTGTTCCAAATCCCAGTTGGCTTTCAGGACGAGTCTTTGGGGGAAATAGAAGACTTCCTCGGGTTGACGACCTTCCTTGTAATTGCCCGTATCCCATTTGCCGTTGTTGTTGGCATCTATGAAACAGCGTACAAAGTACTCGTCGGGCTTTAGGTAGAAGAAGTCGGCTCGCCCGTCTTTATCAGCCTTTTGTGTAGCGACGGGTTTGTCGGCCCTGCTGAGCAACTGTACAATGATGTTGCTGTCGGGAGCCAGAACGTGTATGAAGATGGAACCGAACTCCTCGTCTTCTCTGACGGTGAACTCGTATTTTAGCGCTTTGCTGGAATGTCCCATCACACTGGTGAAGGCTGATGAGTCTGCCGTAAACTTATAATGCTCCTTGGGCTCCCACTCGGCATAGAGGGTATAGACCTTTTTGTCTGTCTTGCTGGGAAGGAACAGATGGGGGTGCGGAATCCAGTCGGAATCCTTCTTGATATAGAAGTGTATCTTGTTGGTATCCACTTTGGCAAAAGGTTCTTTGGCAGTGAGGCGGGGATTCTGGTTGGGATCCAAAGCTCCGTAAGGCTTACAGGACATTTCCAGGAAGGTCTTGGTGTAGGGGTTCTCCTCGTATGCCAGCGGCCTCTTGGCTTTCCTGATCTTCTTTTCGCGTTCCTTGTTCCACTCGGCAATCTTCTTGCTCTGCTCACCCCATTTCTTAGCCCATGTGGTCTTGGGGACG
The DNA here is from genome assembly GCA_946415645.1 of uncultured Prevotellaceae bacterium. GTDB lineage: Bacteria > Bacteroidota > Bacteroidia > Bacteroidales > Bacteroidaceae > Physcousia. The sequence continues at coordinate 11,162 of CAMKTJ010000062.1, read as the reverse complement.
ATTTCCAACTCCTCGGTGCTCAAGCTAAGCACGCCTGTAGTATCCGTCTCCATGAATGTGAGTTCGAACCTGAGCGTGTCTTGCTGCCTGTAAAAGGTGGTGTCCGTAATCCAATAGGTGAGGGTGTCAAAGTGCTCGCTGGATTCGCAGAGAAGGCAGTTCTCGTCGAAGTTCAATCCCTTTATGATGGGAAGTGTATCAGCGGGAGCTGTGAAATAAAGGCGGAAGAATTCGGGCTCCTGACGCTCCCATTTCAACAGGTGCTGGTCTTGACCGTCTTCCAGGAAGGCAAGCAGGACAAGGTCGTCAGGCAGGAAGTGGGTGTAGGGTACTACTCGGATGGAGTCATATTCTACTGTATCGCGCCAGATGGTGTCCATCCTGACATCACGCTTCCAAGAGGTTTGGAATTCAATGGAATCAAAGGAGATTTTCTCGCTCTTCTGACTGAAGAGGAAGTCCCCGTCCTTGTCGTCCAGGACATAAGCCTTGTACCGACCGTCCTTTACGCCCTTGATGGTAAAGCGTCCCGATCCGTTGGTACGTGACACACGCTGGAAGGGAGTGGTTCTGAGAATGCTGTCTGTGAGATTGGTATCTACAGGGTATAATCCCACCAATACGCCTTTTATGGGTTCCAGGTCTTCTGCGTTCAATACGGTACCTGATACCTCCATGGTATCAATTTCATCGCCCGTGCTGAACGAGAAGGTGTAGTGCCCCATAGGGTTACCCTCGTTGTTGTCCTCTATAGCATCGCTGAAGTCGATGGTATAGGTGGTGTTGGGCTTCAGCGTGTCGTTGAGCTCTATCTTAATATGTTTGCCGTCGGCTCTGATGTTAGCCGGTTCCATCTGTGGAGGGGAGACGATTACCTTCTCGTTGGCATTCTCCAACTTGATGAATTCATCGAAGTTGATGCGTGCCTTTCTGGTTTGCACACCTGTGGCGCGTTCTACAGGGAAACTGGAAACGACCTTGGGTGGAGTTTCGTCATATTCTCCACCGTCGGGGGCAGCTATGCTGGCGCATGCAACTACCAGCAAGCTCAGTAAACTGTATAGAAGCGGCCTCCACTCTTTCATGCGTTCAGTGCTAAGATTTGCTCTATGAATTCTCGTTTGTTGCTCAGACGTGGAATCTTGTGCTGTCCGCCCAATTTTCCCTTCTGCTTCAGCCAGTCGTTGAAGACACCGCTGCGGGCCTTTATAATTTCCAAAGGTTGCAGGGTGATGTCCTTATAGCGCTTAGCTTCGTAATCAGAGTTGATTTTCTGTAATGCCTGATCCAGGATACTTGCAAAGGCATTGATATCCTCAGGCTCCTTGCTGAATTCTATCAGCCACTGGTGGCGGCATTTGCCGTGCTCGTCCATGAAGACGGGGGCAGCGGTATATTCCTGCACCTGGGCACCGGTCTTGGCACAAGCCTCTGCCAAACCTTTCTCGGCATTGTCAACAATCAGTTCCTCGCCAAAGGCATTGATAAAGAACTTGGTTCTGCCAGTGATGATGAACTTGTAGGGATTCTTCTGGGTGAACTTAATGGTATCCCCAATCAGGTATCTCCACAATCCGCAGCAGGTGCTGATAACCATGGCGTAGTTCTTGCCGACCTCTATATCCCAAAGGGGTAGGACAGTAGGATGCTCGTTGTCAAGCTCTTCCATGGGGATGAACTCGTAGAATACTCCGTAGTCAATCATCAGGCTCATGGCAGGATCATTGGGATCGTCCTGCAAGCCGAAGAAACCTTCGGAAGCATTGTACGTCTCCATATAATGCATGCCGGCAGAGGGGATGAGGTGCTGGTATTGCTCACGGTAGGGTGCAAAGGCAACACCTCCGTGGAAGAAAACCTCCAGATTGGGCCATATCTCGCATAGGTTGTTGGCTCCTGAAAGTTCTATTACCCTGTTCAGTACCGACATCATCCATGAGGGAACACCGCTCAGGTTGGTGACGTTCTGCTTCATTGCCTCCTGGGCAATACGGGTACGCTTTATCTCGAAGTCGCTGAGCAGGGCTGTCTCCTTCTTGGGAGTACGAACCATGTTGACCAGCGGGTTGATATTTTCTATAAGGATGGCGCTGAGGTCTCCCACCAGGCTATTTTTCTGGTTGTAGTTGGGAGCATGGCTGCCACCCAGAATCAAGGCCTTGCCGTCAAAGACACGACTCTTAGGATTGTTCCTGAGATACCATGTCACGGAATCGAATCCTCCGGCATAGTGTATTTTGTGAAGTCCGTCTTTGCTGACGGGTATGAATTTGCTCTTGTCGTTTGTGGTGCCGCTGGATTTTGCGTACCATCTGACCTTTCCCGGCCATAGGAGGTCGGCCTTTCCCTGGCGCATCTCGTCTATGTACCCCTTCAGGTCTTCGTAGGTGTTAACGGGTGTTTGCTGAACAAACTTATCGTAACTTAGTGTCTTGCTGTATGCGTGTTGATGTCCCCATTGTGTATCAGAAGCTTTGCTTAGCAGTCTTTTTAGGACGTCAAGCTGCAGTTGTTGTGCCTGTGTGGCATAACAATCCAGTTCCCGCAGGCGGGAAGAGAAAATGGGGCGTATGATACTTGTCAGATTCATTCAGGGCTAATGGCTTTGTTCTGTATCAGTGTTTCATACACTTTGTTTCCTTTCTTTAATCTGTGAAGGGCATTCTTGCAGGCATTCTGCTGACTTTCTTTCTTGGAGTACCCTCTGCCTTTTCCCAGTTCCATGCCTTCTACCAGAACCTTGCTGCGGAACATGGGTGAACCGTCTTCGCTCCTGCTTTCTTCCTGCTCGAAGCTCATCGTCACCTTGTTCTTCTGGCACCATTCCAGCAGTTTGCTCTTGAAGTTGCTCTCTTGGTAGGCAATCTTATCTATGTTGATGATGCCACCCAATATCTTTTTTTGCATGAAGTACATGCAATAGTCATATCCGCGGTCTAAGTAGATGGCACCAATCACAGCCTCGAAGGCATTACCTGCCAGATAGCTGTTGTGGGTGTGCGTGAAGTTGTTGGAGTGGATAAGTTTGTCCAACCCTATCTGCACGGCCACCTGTCCCAGCGTTTCTCGTTGAACGATACGGCTTCTTGTTGTTGTCAGAAAGCCTTCTCTTTTACGCTGGAAGTGATGGAAGACTATCTCTCCCACAACAGCATCCAAGATGGCATCTCCCAGAAACTCCAACCTCTCGTTGTTGATAGGCTTTCCGCCATTGCTCTTGGCCGATACGGACCTGTGCATCAGCGCTTCCTGGTAGTATTTGATGTTGTGGGGATAGAATCCCAGTATGTAATAAAAAGAGCGATAAAGCCCTTTTTCCTTGCGGAAAGGTAGCTTTATCGCATCTATAAGGTTTGCAGTATACACTGTATTATTCAGCGTATTTCTTAAAGATAGCACATGCATTATGACCGCCAAAACCGAAGGTGTTGCTCAATGCAGCACGTACAGTGCGTTGTTCAGCTTTGTTGAACGTGAAGTTCAACTTGTAATCGATCTCGGGATCCTCGTCGCCATCTTCGTGATTGATGGTAGGAGGAATGATGTCGTTCTTTATTGCCAAAACACTGGCCATTGCCTCTATGGCACCTGCTGCACCCAGCAAGTGACCAGTCATAGACTTGGTACTGCTGATGTTCAACTTGTAAGCATAGTCTCCGAAGACGTCCTTGATGGCTTTTGCCTCAGAGATATCACCTACATGGGTTGATGTGCCGTGAACATTGATGTAATCGATGTCCTCAGGCTTCATGCCGGCATCCTCCAATGCGTTCTCCATCACCAACTTGGCACCCAGACCTTCTGGATGCGATGCTGTGATGTGGTGAGCATCGGCACTCATACCGGCACCTGCCATCTCGGCATAGATCTTGGCACCACGTGCTTTAGCATGCTCCAACTCTTCCAGAATCAGACATGCGGCACCTTCGCCCATGATGAAACCGTCACGACTGGCGCTGAATGGGCGGCTGGCGTGCTCGGGATCGTCATTACGGGTGCTCAGTGCATGCATAGCGTTGAAACCGCCTACACCGCTGGGGATGATGGCTGCTTCTGCACCACCGCTTACCATTACGTCAGCCTTGCCCAAACGAATCAGGTTGAAGGCATCTGCAATAGCGTTGGTAGATGAGGCGCATGCGCTGGAGGTGACGTAGTTGGGGCCGTGGAATCCGTACTTTATACTGATGTAACCGGCACAGATGTCGGAAATCATCTTAGGTACAAAGAAGGGGTTGAACTTGGGACCCAGTGTGTCACCGGTCTTGGCATAGTTTCCTGCTTCTTCCTCGAAGGTCTTCATACCACCGATACCAACGCCCAGGACAACACCTACACGGTTCTTGTTGACAGCCTCTAAGTCCAATCCGCTGTCGTTCACTGCCATGGTGGCAGCCGACAAGCCGTATTGGCAATAGGGGTCCATCTTCCTGGCCTCTTTACGGTCGATGAATTCAGAAGGGTCGAAGTTCTTGACTTCGCAGGCAAACTGTGTTTTGAATTTAGAACTATCGAAATGTGTGATAGGAGCGGCACCGCTTACACCAGCCACCATGTTCTGCCAAGTCTCCTCGGCAGTATTACCTAAGGGGCTGACAGCGCCGATTCCGGTCACTACAACTCTTTTCAATTCCATGTAAAAACCTATGAGAATTACTTGTTAGCCTCGATGAATGCGATAGCGTCAGCTACGGTAGCAATCTTCTCAGCCTTGTCATCGGGAATAGTGATTTCGAAAGCCTTCTCGAACTCCATAATCAGTTCTACGGTGTCCAGAGAATCTGCACCCAGGTCATTGGTGAAAGATGCTTCGGGAGTAACATCAGCCTCGTCAACACCCAACTTGTCTACAATAATCTCTTTTACTTTAGCTTCAATTTCTGACATAATTTTTGAATTTTAATATAATTAAATACTATTGTCTCTCGCTATTTGGGGTGCAAAGTAAATACATTTTACTCATATCTGCAACAAAAATAGTTGAAAATGTGCCTTATTTTGCACATTTTCATGAAATTTGTGCAGAAAGCAGGGGTTTGACTTTCCTTCGCTCAGATGCCTATATATATAATAAGGTATGTCTTTTATTGGGTGTTTTTGCTGCCTTGTTGTCTTAAAAATATCCCCTCTCGACATAAAAAAAGAAATAATCTTTTGTCTACCTCCCGATTTTTCGTATTTTTGCATGCTGAAATTTATTAATTGGTGAAAGTAAGCATATTACAGCACGATATAGCGTGGGGGAATCCTACAGAAAACAGGCAGCACCTGGAGCAGTTGATAGAGTCAGCACCCGAGGCTGATTTGTATGTGCTGCCCGAGATGTGGTCGACGGGCTTTGCTACAGACCCCGAGGGTTTGGCAGAACGTGACGATGCGACACTCAAATGGATGAAGCAGATGGCCTTGCGCTATGATGCGGCCCTTGCGGGAAGTGTAGCGGTGGAGGAGAACGGAAAGTTCTACAACCGCCTATACTTTGTGAAGCCCGATGGGATGGTGGAGTATTACGACAAGCATCACCTCTTCAGCTATGGCGGCGAGGACAAGCACTATGCCTGTGGCAACAAACGTGTGGTGGTGGAATGGAGGGGCGTCAGGTTCCTGCTGACCGTTTGTTACGACCTGCGTTTCCCCGTCTGGATGCGTTACTGCGGCGATTATGATGCCATGCTGTGCGTTGCCAACTGGCCAACCGTTCGCATAGATTCGTGGAATATTCTGCTTCGGGCAAGGGCCATAGAGAACCAATGCTTTGTGGTGGGCGTGAATAGGGTAGGAAAAGACCCCAACTGCGAATACTGCGGCTGCTCGGCCATCATCAATCCCTACGGACAAACCATAGTGGAATGCGAAAGGCACAAAGAATGTAGCACAGAAGCCGTCTTGGATATGCAGATGCTGCAGGCCTACAGGGCTAAGTTCCCTGCACTCAACGAGAAAGATAAATTTGAAATAACAATATAAATGGAAAAGAAACTATTGCTTGGCGATGAAGCCATAGCGTTGGGAGCACTTCACGCAGGACTCTCTGGCGTGTATGCCTATCCTGGCACTCCCTCAACGGAAATCACGGAATTTATACAAGGTAATCAGCTGGCTAAGGAGCGTAAGGTTCATAGTCGCTGGTGTACCAATGAGAAGACGGCTATGGAGGCCGCCTTGGGTATGTCCTTCATGGGCAAGCGTGCTATGGTATGTATGAAGCACGTGGGTTTGAATGTCTGTGCTGATCCCTTCGTAAACAGCGGCATGACGGGTGTGAACGGTGGTGTTGTGGTACTTGTTGCTGACGACCCCTCTATGCACTCCTCTCAGGATGAGCAGGACAGCCGTTTCTATGGTAAGTTCGCTCTGATTCCCACATTCGAACCCTCCAACCAGCAGGAAGCCTACGATATGATGGAGGCTGCCTTCGATTATTCCGAGCAGCAGTGTCTGCCTGTCTTGATGCGTGTCACCACCCGCATGGCACACTCCCGTGCTGTGGTACAGGTAAAGGAAGAGGCTCGTCCCGAGAACGAGATGAACTACAATGCCGTTGCTGCCAACTGGGTTCTTCTGCCCGCCAATGCCCGTAAGCGTAACGATAAGGTTACCGCTCAGCAGGCACAGCTGGAAGAGGATGCAGCCAAATCAAAGTATAATAGCCTCTCCCCAGCCCTCCTCAAAGGGAAGGGAGAGAAATGTCCCCTTGGCATTATTGCCTCTGGTATTGCCTATAACTATGTGCAAGAGGCACTTGCTCCCCTTGCTACAAGAGAGGGGCAGGGGGTGAGTCTCCTGAAGATCTCCCAATATCCATTGCCCAAGCGCTTGGTTCGTGAGCTGTTGAACAGCTGCGAGAAGGTGATGGTGGTAGAAGAGGGTCAGCCCTTCATCGAGGAGCAGGTTCGTGGTGTCTTCGAGAGCCAGAACATCCTGGGTCGTCTCACCGGCGAACTCCCCCGCACCGGTGAACTTACCCCCGACTGCGTTGCTGCTGCGCTTAAGGCAGAATTAGGAGTGAAGGATCAAGAATCAACAGATAATTCTCAATTCTCAATTCTCAATTCTCAATTGGTTGTCGCAAGACCTCCCCAGCTCTGTCAGGGTTGCGGGCACCGCGATGTATATACCGCTTTGAACGAAGTGTTGAAGGAGTACGAGAATCCTCGTGTCTTTGGTGATATCGGTTGCTATACCCTCGGTTTCCTTCCTCCTTACAAGGCTATTCACTCTTGCGTGGATATGGGTGCCAGCATCACAATGGCTAAGGGAGCCTCTGATGCAGGTCAGTGGCCAGCCGTTGCCATCATAGGCGACTCCACCTTTACCCACAGCGGTATGACCGGCCTCTTGGATGCCGTGAACGAGAAAGCCAACATCACCGTCATTATCTCTGACAACCTCACCACCGCTATGACAGGCGGTCAGGACAGTGCCGGAACCAACAAGTTCGAGGCCATCTGCCTGGGTCTTGGTGTAGAGCCCGAGCATCTGCATGTGGTAGTTCCCCTGCCCAAGAATATGCCCGAGATTACCCGCATCATCCGCGAGGAGATCAACTACCATGGAGTCTCTGTCATTATTCCCCAGCGCGAATGTATTCAGACCTTCAAGCGTCACGCTAAAGAGCGTAAGAATGCCAAATAATGTTCAATGCTCAATGTTCAATAACAAATGAAAACCGATATAATCCTATGTGGTGTGGGAGGCCAAGGAATCCTCTCTATCGCTACAATCATTGGCGAAGCAGCCATGAACGAGAACCTATATATCAAGCAGGCCGAGGTACACGGAATGTCTCAGCGAGGCGGTGATGTGCAGTCGAACCTGCGTATCAGCTCCGATCCCATTGCCAGCGACCTGATTGCCAAAGGCGGAGCAGATGTCATCATCTCCATGGAGCCCATGGAAGCTCTGCGCTATCTGCCCTATCTGAACAAGGAAGGATGGGTCATTACCTCCAGCGCTCCCTTTGTCAATATCCCCAACTATCCTGATCTTGAGGATATCAAGGCAGAACTGGCCAAGTTGCCCCACGTCATTGCCATCGACATCGAGCAGATTGCCAAGGACAACCTCGTTCCCCGCTCAGCCAATGTCATCCTGTTGGGTGCTGCTCAGAAGGCCCTTGGCATCGATTATGCAACCTTGGAGAATGCCATCCGTAGCGTCTTTGGTCGCAAAGGCGATGCCGTAGTGGAAGCCAACATCAAAGCTCTGGCTTTAGGCAAAGCCGCTCAGAAGTAATGGAAGGTTTATAGTTGAGAGATATGAAAGAAACTCCTATAAAGAAAGAAATTGTTGACGGATTGATTGCCAAGATGGGCATTCAGGATTTTGCCAAGGCTACTATCCGTGAGGTGAAGCAGGTGGCTGCTATGGCCGAGAAAGAATCGGGCGTTGAGTTTATAAAGATGGAGATGGGTATTCCCGGATTGCCTGCCGCTGAGGTGGGCGTGAAGGCTCAGATAAAGGCTTTGCAGGATGGCATTGCCCACTCTTATCCCGATATTCAGGGTTACCCCGAGCTGAAGAAGCAGGCATCACGTTTTGTGAAGGCTTTCATTGGCGTGGACATTGCAGCCGAGGGTTGTGTACCCGTAACAGGCAGTATGCAGGGTACGTTCGCTTCGTTCCTGACCTGTTCACAGGCCTGCAAGCAGAAGGACACGGTACTGTTCATCGACCCGGGCTTCCCCGTTCAGAAGATGCAGCTGCAGGTGCAGGGCGTGAAGTACGAGACCTTTGATGTCTATGACTTCCGTGGCGACAAGCTGCGTGCCAAACTGGAGAGCTACCTCCGTAAGGGCAACATCTGCGCCATTGTCTATTCCAACCCTAACAACCCATCGTGGGTTTGTCTGACGGAGAGCGAGCTGCAGACGATTGGCGAGCTGGCTACTCAGTACGATACTATCATCATGGAAGACCTGGCTTACTTTGCCATGGACTTCCGTCAGGATCTGAGCGTGCCCTTCGAGGCTCCCTATCAGCCAACCGTTGCCCGCTATACCGATAACTACATGCTGCTCATCAGCGGCTCTAAGGCATTCAGCTATGCCGGCGAGCGCATAGGCGTGGTGTGCATCAGCGATAAGCTGTTCCACCGTCATTACGATGACCTTGCTGCCCGTTACGAGGGCCTTCCCTTTGGCTTGGTCTTCAGCACCCGTATGCTGTATGCCCTGAGCAGCGGTACCAGCCACTCTGCCCAATATGCGTTGGCCGAGATGTTCCGTGCTGCCTGCGATGGCGAATACCGTTTCCGTGACGACATAAAGGTCTATGGCGAGCGTGCTAAGAAGCTGAAGGAGATATTCTGCAAGCACGGCTTCTATATTGTTTATGACAAGGACGGTGACCAACCAGTTGCCGACGGATTCTACTTCACCATCGGTTACCCGGGCATGACCAGCGGACAACTGGCTCGGGAACTGATGTACTACGGCGTAAGTGCCATCTGCCTGGTGACCACAGGCAGTCATCAGGAAGGCTTGCGCGTATGTACCTCTTTTATTGAGGATCATCAGTATGAGCAGCTGGAAGAGAGGATGGCAATCTTTGAAAAGAACAACGGAAGATAAAGGAAGGTAGAGGAAGATAAAGGAAGATAGAGGACAATACTTTGTCAAAGGCATAACAAACGTCTTTTATCTTCGTTTTATCTCCTTTTAACTCCTTCTATCTCCTTTTAACTTAAATAATTAACTAACAACAAACAACAACACAATGAAAAAGAACAAATTTTTCGTGAAAGCTACGCTGGCTGTGGCACTGGCCATCTTCAGCAGCACAGCGGCAATGGGACAAGAAACAGCGAAGGGTGACTCCACCAAATCCATTCTGGAACAGAAATGGGTAAAGGATCTCGCCAGTCGTATTCAGTTGCACGGCTATGCACAGGGCGGTTACAACTACACGCACAATGCAGGCGGCAACACCAACACCTTTGAACTGAAACGCGTTCTCTTCTGGGCAAATGCTCAAATCACCGACCGTTGGTCGTTCCTCTTCATGCACGACTTCTCGAGTGTCGTACAGGAATTCTACACAGACTTTCGCATTACCAACAACAAAGCCCTGAGCGTCAGGGTAGGACAATTCAAGAATGGTCTGTCACTCGAAAATCCCCTTTCTCCCACCGCTATGGAAGCCATCGACGTTTACAGCGAGGGTGTAACATACCTCACTGGTTGTGGCAGCGACCCGCTCCTGGGTGTTCAGTATGGTCGTGACCTGGGTCTTTCACTCTTTGGTGAGACCAACAACGGCAAGCTGCGCTACGAGCTGGACGTAATGAACGGACAGGGAATCAACAAGAAAGACGGTAACAACTTCAAGGATTTTATCCTTCGTCTGGAATATCGTCCCGTAAAAGGCCTGAATCTGGTGGCAACCGGACAGGTGGGACGCGGACATAATATCCTTACAGACGGCAAGGTGTCTGTTTATAATCCGACCATCCAGAACGGAGAGGATTACAAACGCAACCGTTGGACTTTAGGTTTTGACTATAAAAGCAAGGCGTTTAATGCTCATGGCGAGTACCTGGAAGGCATCGATGGCGATGCTGTGAGCCGAGGCGGCTATCTGACAGGTGCCGTGCCCCTTGGTACACCCAAGGTGGAGTTTGTGGGCAGTTACGACTACTTCAACTATAACACATCGCTGGGCATGGATCAGCACAAGGCCATTGCCGGATTCCAGTATTGGTTCTACAAGAAATGCCGTGTGCAGCTGCAGTATGTGTACAAGAGTGCTTACGCAGCAAATGGCCAATTTGTGCGTGAACCCAGTCACGCCATCATGGCGCAGCTGCAAGTAAGATTCAATTAAAAGACCCCCTCCGACTCCCCCTTGTAGGGGGAGGGAATTAAAGTTTACAGTTTAAAGTTTACGGTTTAGTGTTTAGGGTCAGTTCAGAGTTGAAAGTTTTCGCTAACCGCTAACCCTTAACCGCTAACCAATTTGAATTTCATTTAACATGATAATAAAAATTCTCCTTACCATTATCTTTCTGGCCGTAATGGTTGGTGTGGGATTATACTCCCGTAAGCAGGCCAGTAGTGTAGATGGATTTGTATTGGGCGGACGTGCTGTAGGCCCTTGGCTGTCGGCTTTTGCCTTCGGAACCAGTTATTTCTCTGCCGTAGTATTCGTGGGTTATGCCGGTC
>CAMKTJ010000061.1 GCA_946415645.1 uncultured Prevotellaceae bacterium | reverse complement strand
TGTAGCTAGCGTTCATCCTGAGCCAGGATCAAACTCTTCATTGTATAATTTCTTTTCCACTCTTTCGAGTGATTTTGTTCTGTAATAAAATACGGTATAAAGAGACTTGACTGGCCGAGTATAACTCTTCAATTCTTTTCAGAATGACGGTTCGTACTTGTTTCTCTTGTACTACAATTTCTGTCTATGTAAATAAGTCAAAGAACTTTCAAATTTAGCGCATTCAAGCCTGCCCACCTTAGTGAGGTGGTTCGTTCCTCGTTTGCGGTTGCAAAGGTACGACGAGTTTTAAAACCTCGCAATACTTCACTTTCTTTTTTTACTAGTTTCGCCAGTATTTTTTTGTCGCACCTTATTTAAATACGCGCGCGCGATGAAAATTTGAAAAGAGGGTTAATTCAGAGAATAAAAATAAAAAATATTATATCTTTGCAAAAACTTAAGTACAAACCCTCAAAAACATTAAAGACATGATTACATTATTGCAAGCTGAAGAAGTTGTGGAAAAAACGACAGGAGTGATTAAAGCTGTATCGGATGGAAATTTCGACACATTACTGAACAAACTTATCTCTCTGGGTGTAGATGCCGGCAAAAGTATTCTATTAGCTATTGTCATATACATAGCAGGACGGTTTATCATTAACCTTATTAATAGGTTGGTGCGCCAGATGTTAGAACGCAAGAATGTAGACGCCACCATTCAATCATTCCTGAAAAGTTTTGCAAGCATCCTTCTGAACCTCCTGCTTGTTATCTCAGTGGTGAGTGCATTGGGTATCAACACCACATCGTTTGCTGCTCTGTTGGCATCCTTTGGCGTAGCAGCAGGTATGGCACTGAGCGGTAATCTGCAGAATCTGGCCGGCGGACTAATTATCCTGTTATTCAAGCCTTTTAAGGTTGGCGACGTGATTGAAGCACAAGGGGTCTTAGGAAGTGTGAAGGAGATTCAGATTATTCACACTATTCTACAGACACCTGACAACAAAGAGATTTTCCTGCCCAATGGTTCTCTGAGTAGCGGAAACATAACTAATTATAGCAAGATGGACACTAGGCGTGTTGATTTCACCGTCAGTGTTGAATATGGCACAGATGTTGAAAAAGTAATGAATGCACTTAGGGGCATCGCAAATGCCGACAGTCGAGTTCTTAAAGACCCCGAAGCATTCATCGCTCTTAGCGGGTTGGCAGACAGTAGTGTTAACTTTACTTTCAGAGTGTGGGTTAAAGGAAGCGATTACTGGCCTGTGTACTTTGAACTGAACAAACAGATTTATGAGGAATTCAATCGTCAAGGCATCGGATTCCCCTTCCCACAATTACAGATCCATCAATAAAAAAAAGAACAGGGCACGTCAACGTGCCCTGTTGCATTTTTCTTTAAGCTCTTCCCAAGTTCCCGGCGATAGGACTTGTCGGAAGGGACCGTTATATGCGAAGTGCATCTTCCGAATGTTTTCTGCACGTTTCTTACTATCGTCATGATCTGTAAGATACGACAATATGCCATAACTCTCGAATGTCTCAAGTGTGTTAGCCATCTCCATAGGATCCAAGTGCATAGCATACAGGAAACGTGCTCCTTGTTCGTCGGCATCATTTTCCTTAGCACGTGTAATTGAATTGCTTATCAACTCACTAGTGAGATTAACCAAGCCGTCCACATTTCCGTTACCGGTAAGGAAGATTAATATCACCTGAAATACCGCCTGCTGACGAATCCCCGACTGAATGTGCCCCAGTTCAAGATGAGCCAACTCATGTCCTATGACAGCACAGAGCTGTGCTTCGTTATCCATCTTTTCTATAAGTCCTGTATTCACAATAATATGTCTGCCTACGGTAGCATAAGCGTTTACCTCGTAATTGTTGCTAACCACAACACTTATACTTGCTGTATCTATCCCATTTGCAACACACATCTCATGTACAAGGGAATCTACAGGCAGGCGAACCTTGTCATACTTTACCTCGTTCAGCCCTTGATAAGTCAGGTCCCACACCCACTCCAACAGTTTATCACCGACAATAGTTGGGGAAAGATGAAGAACACTCATCCAGTCAACGCGTAACGTCACAAATAAAATGCTGAAGAACAGCAGCGCCGATAAAGCGAATTCTTTTAGTATTCTTTTCATCTCTTGCAAATCTTATCAGTTATTGTTCCGTAAAGATACCATCTATGCACTTTACCTTTACGTGTATTGACTGCAGAGCGAACAGTCTCTACAAAGTCATAAACATTGTATAGATTGACTGTAATAAAATAAGCTATGTATGCCGACGACAAATCTGTGAAGCAGAACAATATCCTTATAGTCCACCAAAACAGGATGTTGTTCATGATGAACAGAGGCACCTGCGAGACAAGTGCCTGAATAGAGTTCCACCTGACAAAGAAAGTTCCACGTCGCGACATCAGGTAAAACAAACCCGTAGCAGCCAAGTTTATGATAGGCATAGGCAATCCTACCATCACTGCCACCAACGACATAATGTAACACCCCGAGGCGCGTTCCATTTCGTCCTCGTGTGGGACGATGTCCTCTATACGAACCAGGGGGTCATTTACGTGTATTTCACAAGATTCCATATCCAGTTTATCAATATCGCCAATATACCGGCAACGGCATACGGCCAACTCCTGAATTTTCTTTCTATAAAACAATATGCCTTGAGGAGGGTAGAAGAACCCACAAGAACATCTACAATAATCCAGACGGGAACAACTACTATCATGGCTGCCAGCAGAATCCCTAATGGATTAAAACACAAGGAATCCAACCATTCGCCATGAAATGCTGCATGTACAGCTCGCGTTGTTCCGCACGATGGACATGGAATATGAAAGAAGTATCTTGTCAGGCATCCATCCCAACCAAAACCCCTACTACTATCATTACTGACAAACAGCCAAACATAGCCGCATGCAATTAATAATAGAAGCAGGGGGTATAGTCGTCCTCTCCTATGAATCATCCTTTAGATGATGGACATAAGGCGAGTTAGGTTTTTCTCACGAGTTGAGCTCATAATCAAGAACCAGTCTATGATAGCCCAAATACCGAAACCGCCACAAGTAATCAGTTTTCCTATACCAAGTCCTGTATCACCTATATAGAAACGGTCAATACCCCATCCACCAATTAGAAGACTAAGGATAAGAGATATTGTGGGATCCTTAAACTGAATAGCATGAAGCATTCCTGCTCTATTGTCATCAGCGGCAAGCAGACGCTCACGGATGAAAGGTATTTGTGACTCGGGGAAATACTTATTGTTCATCATCATGAACATATCAACTTTTTGCTGTTCCATTTCTTTTTGTTTTTATTGGATTAGTATTAATTGAATATCGTATGCGCAAAGGTATGTAAAAAAGTCATATCAAACAAAGGATATACTTAGAAACATGTCCAATTTAGTATAAAATGCCTATAGTGACACACCACGATAAAAATCAAGTATCTTCTTACGGAAAATATAAGTGTATCCCGATTGTATCTTTTGAGACTCTGCTCTCATATACTTAGTCTTTGCATCTTGGAACTCTGTTGCCGTTGCCTTGCCATTCTCGTACTTGCGCTGCATGAGAACGAAAGCTGTGTTGGCACTGGCAAGAGCCTCATCACTACTCTCGCACTGACGGCTGGCTGCTACAGCATTATAATATGCCTGTTGGATTTCTTTGTAAAGCGACTTCTTTGTCTGTTCAAGTTTTATCTCCTGTGCATGAAACTGCAAACGGGCAGAACGCACACTATTCCGAGTTGCAAAACGATTAAAGACAGGAACAGAAAGAGACATACCGATATACTGATTGAAATTATCATGCAACTGACTTCCAAAACTCCTCGTCTCGTAACCTGATGTCTTATAGTAACTACTACCCATGCCAGCATTTAAGTGAAGCGAAGGATAATATGCGCTCTTAGCCAGCAGGATATTCTTCCGGGCACTCTGTAATCTAATCTGCTCTGCCTGAATCTGCGGTTTAATACCCAAAGCCTCATTATATACTAGCTCAGGAGAGGGGAGCTCATCTCCTTTTATACTTTCTATTTCAGGTCGAACCACATCAAAGCCTTCCGGTGACTCCAATTCCAACAGCTGCGAAAGCTCCAAAAGAGCCAGCATATAACTATTCTGTTGCTGAGTGAGCGATAGTTCATCGTTCGCCAATGTCGCACGAATCTGAGAGAGTTCCGCTTCTGAAGCCTTATCATTCTGGAAAAGCAGCTCCATTCTGTGTACCTGTGCCTTGCTTAGTTCCACCTGTCTTTCAGCCACTTGCACCAAGTCTTTCTGATATATTGCTTCCAAATAAGAAGAGGTTACACTAAGTGCCACATTCTCCCGGACATATTCATAATCCTGCAGAGCGGCTTGAAGATTAAGTTTAGAAACCTTAATATCAGTCGGAATTCTACCGCCAGTAATAATAGGCACACTAGTACCCAAACTGAAACTCGTGCTTTGTGTATTCCTATTCAGATAGGTGTTGTCCGATGTAAGGGCACGTCCGAAACTAAAGTTCTCCCCTACACTTCCACTCAAATCAGGCAAACGACTGTTTTTGCTTGTGCTGAGTGATATCTCCTTGAGTCTAACATTATCCTCCTGTTGCTTGATATTCAAATTATGCGAAAGTGCATACTGTATACATTCTTTCAGACCCCACTCCCGTGTCTGAGCAGTACTTTGCATGCAAATACCAATTGCGAGTACAAGAATTATCTGACGAATCATTTCTTATCTTCTTTTAGAATTCCACGAACCTTTTCACCCACTTTCACTCCGCTCTTCACCTCAATGTCTATACCATTGCTCAATCCTGTCTGCACTTTACGACGTATGAATTGCTGTTTGGGTACAGAATCCGTCATTACATATACAAAAGTACTGTCTCCAACAAATTCCAACGCTGCCTCTGGTACAGTAACTGCTTTTTTCACTTTATCCAAAACAATTTCGGCGTTAGCTCCATAGCCAGAACGTAAAGAAACCGAATCAGGTACAACCAATGCGGCCTTAATCTCAAACTGGTTGGCACCATTTGTCTCACGACCTTTAGGCGATATATACTCCAGACGAGCAGGAATCTTCAAGTTCTGTATTGCACCGACAGTAATAGTTACAGGCATCCCTTCAATAATACGTCCCACTTCCGTCTCGTCAATATTACCTCTAAAGATTAGATTCTGCATATCCGCTACAGTGGCTATCGTGGTACCATCATTAAACGAGTTACTCAGGATTACGGAATTACCCACCTTAACGGGAATATCCAATATCAGTCCGTCTACCGTTGAACGTACCAGTGTAGTACTCATTTTGGCATTACTCAGCGAGATACCTTCACGCACGATATTCAAGGCATCACGACTATTGCTCATCTCACTCTTTGCCTGTTTAAGTGCAACCTGCGTTTTCTCATAATCCTCGGCACTTACAACCTTTTCCAGGTAGAGTTTCTCCATACGCTGATAGTCCTTCTCTGCCTGTGACAGATTGATTTCCGCCAGCCGAACCCTATTCTCAGCACTATTCAGACTGTTCATATCAGGAATCACTTTCACCTTAGCAATCACCTCATCTTTCTTCACCATCTGACCAGCTTCTTTATACAGTTCGGCAATGATACCCGAAATCTGAGGTTTGATGTTCACCTCATCACGCGGTTCAATCTTACCTGTCACTATGGTAGACTTCTCCAAGTCCTTCAGTTGAACTGTGGATACTTCGTACACCAGTTCCTTGGGTTGTGACTTCTGATACAGAAATACAAATGTGCCCATAAACACGACAGCCACCAATGCAATAACTGCCCATTTTACAAACTTCTTCATATCTTTATTCTTTTTGTTTATTCTTCTCTCATTGCATCTACAGGTTTTATACGCATAGCGCGGATAGCAGGAGCCAGGCCTGCCAATATGCCTAAAACAGTAAGCATGAGGGAGGCTCCTATAGCTACGCCAAACGAGATTTGATACTGAGCCGTCGGATAGTCGGCATGAGTAACATTCTCTATTGCCTGCAAGATTAGTACCGCCAAGGTAATTCCACTCATACCAGCTATCAGTGTCAGCACAATGCTTTCACTCATCACCATTGTCAATATATCCTTTGGCGTAGCGCCAATGGCTCTTCGAATACCAATCTCTGTTGTTCTTTCTTTTACCGTCACCACCATGATGTTGCTTACGCCAATGGACCCTGCCAAGAGTGTTCCCAAGCCTATCATCCAAACCAAAATACTTACACCTGTAAACAAACTGTCTATCATGCTGAAGATGGCCTCCGTATTCACTTTTATCAATGCCTGTGTATCCTTGGGATGAATCATGTGAACGCGTTTCAGCAATGCCTCCACCTTGTATTGCACTTCGGACATGGGATATTCGTCCTTTGCCACCAATGCCAGCAAATCCACCTCATTACCTCTGTTATACATCTGACGCATTGTCTCGTAAGGGAGGTAAACTGTGGTTTCCGGATTGCCTCCTATATTTATTCCACCTGCGCCTTTTCCGCTTACACCAATGACACAATAGTTGATACTGTCTATGCGCAAGAATTGTCCACAAGGATTCTCCATACCAGGAAACAGTTCCTCAGCCACACGTTTTCCTATTACACATACTTTTCTGTGCTGCATACCGTCAGCATCTGTCACGGCACGACCGCTTTTTATCTTAGGATTGTCTACTTTGACATAGTCGGCATAATGTCCCACAAGTGAAACTCCACAAGACTTGTCGTTAGCCAAAGCCCTTGCACCCCAACGACTGATGGTAGGTGTCACAACACATATCTCCGGCACACAATTACGAATACGAGCCACATCATCCAACTCCAGATCCCAGTTTCTTCCACTTCGGAATCCCTTGTACGATTCACTGGTAGTGTTTGAAATCATAAATCCCGAATTCGAGGCAGCACCGGCAAAGTTCTCGCCCAACATAGTTTCCAAACCTTTGCCTCCGCCCATCAGCAGAATGAGCATAAACACGCCCCAGAAGATACCAAAAGCCGTCAGAAACGTACGCGTACGATTCTTACGAAGGGAATCAAATATCTCTTCCCATAAATCAGAATCCAACAGTTTCATATCTAAGCTCTTAATGCATCTATTGTTTTAACTTTTACTGCCTTGCGTGCAGGGAAGAATCCTGCCAGCGCGCCAGCAATCACAATAACTATGGTAGCCTGGAAGCATACATGTAAATCCACCGTAGGATCAACAAAATATTTTGTCTGGAAAACACCCAAGTCCATTACCTGATTACCCACAGTAGCATCCATCCATTCACAGAAGAAGATTCCTAGCAGCATTCCTATATAACCAAAAATAGCCGTGATAACTACACTCTCCAATACCACCATAGAAATAATATTCCACGGACGTGCACCTATAGCTCTGCGAATACCAAACTCGCGAGTACGTTCCTTCACACTGATAAGCATAATATTGCTTACGCTCACCACACCACTTAACAAGGTCAGTAAGCCCAGGATCCAGAATGCCTTATTCAGGATATTCATGGCTTTCTGCATCTGCATGCTCTCTTCTGCCTGGTTCCATATCCATAAAGCTCTGCTGTCTTCCGGATCAAAAGTATGGATATGACTTGTGGCACGTGTATATTCCTTTTCAAACTGATCCATGGCAGAATCCGTAGGGGTATTCTGTATGTTCATTGTCAGTTCGTCTATGAACCTCCCTTTATTATATATGGTACACAAGGTAGTATAAGGAACATAGAAGTTGCTAGAGTTAAACATCTCGTCCGTCTTATAGATGCCAACCACAGTATAAAGGATGCCCCCCAGTTTTATCTGTCGTCCTATAGCCGATCCACTTTCCTTAAACAGATCCTTGCAGCTGTTATTCCCTAATACACAAACCTTGCGCTTCTCTAACATATCCATGCTGTTCACAAAACGGCCTTCTGTTATTTTCACCGCCTGCATGAGAGCGTATTCTGGATAAACTCCCTTCATCGAAGCATCATTAATATAGTGAGCGCCATAGCTGGCCACCACACCACCCCTTTCTATTGTGGGAACAGCATTGGTTATCTGATTGGGGAAATGCCGACGGCTCATCTCCAAATCTCGGTCGTCAAGTCTGATCAATCTACCCTCCTTTATGCCATCCCACGGCTTGGTTGTTCTGCCGCCAAACACGCGAACGGCATCAAAGGCAAAACTGCCCATGTTGTATTGGAATGAATGAATAACGCCATTGCCAGCTCCCTGCAGCACAATCAGCAAGAACAAACCACTCACCACTGCAAAACCCGTAGCTATGGTACGCATCATATTACGGCTCAAGGTACCTTTTATCTCGTGTAGAATTTCCAGCATGCAATTATTTCATTACACCATTCATACCAAAAGGAGAATCTTTTGAACCGTCGTTTACTTCTATACGCTCTATCTGGCCATCCTTTATATGTACAATCTTCTCGGCCTGATAGGCTACACCACTCTCGTGCGTCACCACCACGATAGTCATACCTTGGTCATGTAACTTACGCAACAGTTGCATCACCTCCAACGAGGTTTTGCTGTCTAAGGCACCTGTTGGCTCATCAGCCAGGATAATTCGGGGTTGGGTAATAAGAGCACGGGCAATGGCTACACGTTGTTTCTGACCGCCAGACAATTCGTTGGGCAAGTGATGAGCCCATTCGCGAAGGCCTACCTTTTCCAGATACTCCATTGCCATTTGATTACGCTTCTTCCTACTGACTCCCTGATAAAAGAGAGGCAAAGCTACGTTCTCCAGGGCATCCTTAAAGGAAATCAGGTTAAAGCTCTGGAAGATGAAGCCTATCATACGGTTACGGTAATCTGCTGCACGCGTCTCAGAAAGTTTGCGGATAAGTGTGCCGTCCAAGCGATATTCTCCTTCGTCATAATCGTCCAGAATGCCCAGGATGTTCAGCAGAGTAGACTTGCCGGAACCTGATGCGCCCATGATGGCAACAAACTCACCTTTCCCAATGTGTAAGTCTATACCCTTCAACACATGTAAAGGCTGGGCACCCTGATACGTTTTATGTATGTTTGTCAGATGAATCATTTCTTCAATTTAGAGAAGTCAACCTTGCTGGCACCGTTGGCATCGCAAACAAGTTTCTTGCACTCGCCGGTAACGACACCCTGACTGGCACCGTTCAATTCCATTCGAAGTACCTGACAGAAGACATTGGCATTGATATTACCCGCTCCGTTAATCTCTATCTCAATATCCTCTTTCGTTGTAATATGGTTTAGCGAGCACGAAGACGCACCGTTTGTTTCCATATCGAATGAACCCACTGAAAGGCTGTCAACAACAAGATGGCACGCTCCGTTAAGCTCAACTTCCATCTTTCCTGGCAGGTTTATCTCACCAACCAAGTTTACCTTACCACCGCCTGAAAACTCTACACCATCCAAGGAAGGAGCCGTAACATAGACTGTGATACCAGGAGTCTTCTTGCCTAGTTTGCCATTTTCTTCCTTCAACTTTATATTCAGTTCATCTCTTCTAACCTCATATTTGTATGCCGCTAAGCATTTCTCGTTAGCACGGACACGTACAGAATAAGTACTGTCCTGAGTATAAACGATGCAGACAACGCCATCTGCCTCTATACTGTTGAAAGCAGGAAGCTCAAGGGTCTCCTCAACTATTCTGCCCCACTTAGCAGTATCCTCACGCTCATACTCAAACGTATCATTAAGAGCCATTGCCGTCAACTTATTCAAAGCATCGGTACAACTGGAAAGAAGAATAGAAAGTGCCACCAACAGCACAATAGGCGAAAGAATAAAACGTGCTTTCATAATGAATAAATATATTTGGTTCTACTTATTATACGGAATAATCTCTTCTAAGGTAATGCCCAAGGCCTTCATTGTCCGGAAAAACTCTGGCACCTGATCCTCAAAGAACTCGCGCTTACGCAGTTGTAAGACTGCTTCACGTGCGCCCTCGTTGACAAAGTTCCCCAGACCACGGCGTGTTGCAACCACATTCTGGTTTTGCAACCACTCAAAAGAGCGGGCTATAGTATTGACATTTACCTCTACTTCAGCCGCAAACTCACGCACCGACGGTAGCTTTTCATTCTCGCGGTATTTCCCGGCAAGGATGCTATCACAGATGCTTTCCGCTATCTGCAGATATATTGGTTTCTGATCCTTAAAGTCCATAATATAAGGTTTGGTTTGAATGTGTGGTTATGGATTCCTGCGTGTTGTAATCTGAGCACGGCAGTACAGACGATAGGTCAGAAGCCAGATGCCGATATAAAGCAGGGCTGCAAAGATGTTCATGCATACAAGGATTACATCGGCATTCGCCTCCTGGAGCCAATTGCCGAATCTCTCAAGAGTTTCCCACGTGATAAAGAGTTTACCGATGAAGAGCACTACCAGTGGCAGCACGCTATTCAAGACGAAGTGAATCAAGAATGTCAAGGGAATGTTGTAGCGATACTTCCATGCATTGACAAGACTGAAACTACTGTAGTAACAGCTCATTAATATAATAAAGAATAGTATTACGCCAAAGCCATGGTTGCTCAACATACCAAGTTCTTTCAAATTAAAACAGTTAATAAACATTTCTTTGGTGAGCGAATTAATTTCAGCCCCAGGTATCGTCAGACGGAACAACACATGCAGCACGTCGGCAAATACTACTCCAAAGAAGTAAACTACCTGCACCCCTATCACAATAACCACAAAGTGCCAGAGGAAACATTCAAGGTTCGTAGCGGGTAACGTAAGTTCGCTAATACGCCCTTGCTTGGTAAGCAGGTTGTGGAACATGTAACCCGATGAGATTACCGCATAGGCACAGCCAATCAAAGAAAGAATAACACTGAATGTCCCTACATTGTCGCCTACATTTCCTGTTAAGAAGAAGTTGTGGTTCAGCATCGAATAAAGGTAGTACAGAACAACAGGCATACTGATAATAGCCACCATAAGAAGGGACGAGCGTGTATAGAACTTGCTGTTGACGCTGAGATCCCAACGGGCAACGTTCAGGAATCTGTTAAAACTAAATGCTTTCATATCTTATTCCTCCACTTTCTTGTTAGTTAATGTTTCAATGAATAGTTTCTCCAGGTCAATGGGTTCATCTTTTTCAACCAAGGGAGCATCCAGCATTACCTTGTTAGGCTCAATGATACATACATGGTCTAACATACGCTCTACATCATGTACCTGATGGGTTGAGATAATGATGGTCTTATCCTCAGACATACTCTGAATCACCACCTTACGGAACTGGCTCTTTGAGAGGATATCCAATCCGTTGGTAGGCTCGTCCATCAGCAGATAATCTGTATTCGTAGCCAGGGCAATGCACATGTACACTTTCTTCTTCTGTCCCATTGAGAGAGAACCCAGATTAATGTCTGGTGTCATATCAAAACCTTCCAAGCAACGCGCCAGCAATTCATCAGAGAACTTTGGATAGAATGGCTTCAAGCTCTTCACATACTGCTTGAGGCTGATGCGGGGAAGATCGTATTCCTCAGGAACAATGAACATATCCTGCAACACTTCAGGCAGACGTTGTGACGCAAGTACACCGTCCACTCTCACCTCACCCTGCTTGGGACGGAGCAGACCCATTATCAGATAAAGCAATGTGCTCTTACCTGTGCCATTCTTACCCAGCAGGCCATACACCCCACCCTTCTTGAATTGCAAACTGAAATCTTGTAATACATTGCAGTACTTACTGTACCCGAATGTGATATTTTTAATGTCTATCATAGTGTAATAGTTGAATAGTACACTGCAAAAGTATGACAAACAAAAATACCCGCCAAGAAATGATGGGCATTTTAACACAATTTTAACACTTTGGGGATAATTGAAAGTTAACGACTTTAAGAAGTTAAAGAAGTTACAGAAGTTAAAGGAGTTAAGCCATTACCTTAGCCATCGTGTCAGCACGTGCATAACTATCGGCTTAACTTCTTAACTTCCTTAACTTCTTAACTACAGAAACAACTCCCCTCGCCCACGGGCGACTAGTCAGGGGAGAGGCTTTTTTTCTTAACGAACATAGATGCCACCACCGTCATGAGGGGACTCAGGTAGCAGAAAAAGCAGAAAGGTGCATAAATCAAAGTGGATACACCCAACACATGACTCTGCGTCATACCACAAGTATTCCAGGGGATAAGCACCGAGCAAACGGTAGCACTATCCTCGCAGGTTCTACTGAGCAGACGAGGCTCCAGCCCATACCGCTTATAGGTAGGACCGAACATAGTAGCAGAAAGGATGATAGACAGATACTGGTCGGCAGAGACTATATTCAGGAACACACCTGTGAAGGCTGTTGTAGCTACCAGCGAGACAACACCCTTCACCAAACGTATCAATGCCTTCATAATAGTATCCAACATTCCTGTTGCTGTCATAGCAGCGCCAAAAAGCATGGCGCAGATAATCAGCCAGATGGTATCCAGCATACCCGCCATACCGCGTGTAGCCACCAGATCATTCAGTTCAGGTACTCCGGTATCCAGATTGGTCTTGCCATAGACAACGATTAATGCACCACGTATACGTTGCGAGAAGCCTTCCAGATCCGTTCCTGCAATCACATCCAACAAATTGCCCTGTGTAAAAGCTGCTGTCAGCGCACCCATCAATGTAGCCAAGAAGAGTACAACCATAGAGGGCAGACGCATGGCAATGAGCAAACCCGTACATACAGGCACCATCAGCAACATGGGCGATATATAGAATGTCTGCTGTAACGTTTGCTGAACCATCTGTACATGTTCCGTTGCTGCCGGTGCATGCCCCAGACCTTCGATAGTGAATATCGCCAATGTTATCAGGAAGGTAGGAACCGTTGTATAGAGCATGTAACGGATATGCGTAAAGAGCGGTGTTCCTGCTGTACTACTAGCCAGTACTGTGGTATCCGAGAGCGGAGAAATCTTGTCGCCAAAGTATGCACCGGATATGATGGCTCCTGCTGCCCATCCAGGATGGAAGCCTAGAGCCTGACCGATTCCCATCAGGGCAATACCAATGGTAGCGATGGTAGTCCATGACGAGCCTGTTATCACACTCACCAGGGCACAGATGATGCATGCAGAAACCAAGAACCATTGGGGCGACATAATCTGCATACCATAATATATTAATGTAGGAACAATACCGCCCACCATCCAAGAACCGCCCAAGGCTCCTATCAGCAATAGGATGATGATACCACCGCTTACGCCTCCTATCTTGTCGGCCAGTGCCTTTTCGAAGTCGGCCCATGTGATAGTCTTCCTCAACAGGCCTATACTTACACAGACGGCAGTTGCCACAATAAGGGAAATTTGCGAAGCACCAGAGAGAGTCTCGTCACCGAATATAGAGACTACAATAGAAATGAGTGCCACCAGTAAAACCAGTGGCACACATGCTAATATCAGTTCTAACTTCAATTCAAATTTCAAAATTGACAAACGCCTAAAGTCTCTATGCTGTCATCTTCTTCAGCTTGCCCAACAAAGAGAACATCAGCAGGGCACTAATCAAACAGAGTCCAATCAAGATGGCCCAGTTGTACATCAGAGGAATCTTGTTCCACAACATAGAGGGCAACATGCTGGCATAGTTACCAATGGCTGTTGCCACAAACCAGCCACCCATCATCAGACCCTTGTACTTTGGGGGAGCCACCTTGGAAACAAAGCTGATACCCATAGGGCTGAGCAACAACTCGGCAAAAGTCAATGTCAGATAGGTAGAAATCAGCCATCCGGGTGAAAGGATACTCTGTGTCTTGTCACCTAAGTCCATAGGAGAAATCAATCCTGTTGAGGCGAGCGTGATTACACCGAAACCAAGAGCAGCCACAAACATACCCCAGGCAATACGTGTAGGTGCACTAATCTCATGGCCTTTCTTAGCCAGACCTTCAAACAGCACCATGCTGAAAGGTGTCAGAGCCACTACAAAGAAGGGATTGAACTGCTGGAAGTCAGAAGGCTGAGCCATAGTAGGATTGCTCATCATGGAATACAGGGCATAGGCACAACCCAATAAAGCAACGGTGGCTACAGAGCAGATAGCCTTGGTCTTACGCACCTTAGACTGAATAGCAGAGAAACCTGTGTAAACAGCTACTGCAACAAGGGCCAGACTGAAGATATTGAAACCGAATCGCATAGGACCCTCTACCGTCAGGTTAGTGTACTTCTTGGCGAAGAATGTCAATGCAGAACCGTTCTGGTGGAATGCCATCCAGAAGAAAATCACAACAAAGAACACCAGCAGCAGGGCAATGATTCTGTCCTTTGTCTGCTTGGGGGTAAGTACCTCTACGTTAGTATCGCCGTTGCTCTGAGCCTGCTTGGCAGTAACATCAGCATGTTTGAACCAACTCTTGAAAGCAAAATAGATAACGGCGGACATGATAAGAGAGATACATGCCACGCCAAAGCACAGGCCGTAACCGCCAGACAATGCCTTCAGGTACTCTGGATCTGTATTGGCAGCATCATATACCATATTATATTGTGCCAGATACTGATTGGTCACCCACTTTGCCATAGAGGGGGCAAACATGGCACCAATGTTAATAGCCATATAGAAAAGGCTGAAAGCAGAATCACGGCGGGCAGAATACTTGGGATCGTCATATAGGTTGCCCACCAGCACCTGCAAGTTACCCTTAAAGAGACCTGTACCTACAGCTACAGCTGCCAAACCAGCCAGCATGGTAATCTTGGCAGTCTCCAAGCTTGCCACAGGGAATGCAAGACCGAAGTAACCCAGGAACATAACAAGCATACCAATGGTTACACACTTGCCATATCCAATCTTATCAGACAGGTATCCACCTGCCAGGGGAAGGAAGTAAACAGCTGCCAGGAAGATCGCATTTACCTGACCTGCCGTTGCTTCATCCCATCCAAACTTTGCCTGCATGAAAAGTGTAAAAATAGCAAGCATTGTGTAATAGCCAAAACGTTCACCCGTATTGGCTAGAGCCAGGGCATATAGCCCTTTTGGTTGACCTTCAAACATTTCGAATATTGATTTAGATTAAGTATTTGGCTGCAAAAGTACGAATAATTCTTCACTCTTCATTATTCATTCTTCACTTTTTTGTACTTTTGCACCACAAAAAGATTGAGAATGAAAGGATTAACACCAAGAATTATCGGTTGTCTCAAGAACTACAACCGCGAGACGTTCATGAAAGACCTGATGGCCGGTCTTATAGTCGGTATTGTGGCATTGCCTTTGGCCATTGCTTTCGGTATAGCATCAGGCGTAACTCCAGAGAAAGGTATCATTACTGCCATTGTGGCTGGTTTCATCATTTCTGTTTTAGGTGGAACCAAGGTTCAGATTGGCGGTCCTACCGGTGCCTTTATCGTTATCATCTACGGCATTGTCAATAACCCCGAGTATGGTCTGCAGGGCCTTCTCATTGCCACCATGCTGGCAGGTGTGATACTCATTGCCTTGGGTGCCTTCCGTCTGGGAGCCGTCATCAAGTTCATCCCCTACCCCATTATCATTGGCTTTACGGCCGGTATTGCCGCCACCATCTTCACCACACAGATGGGTGATGTGTTGGGTCTTACCCAGGAGGCTGTAAGCAACACGGGCGAGGTAATCCGTATTCCCCTGAAGACACCCGGCGACTTCATAGGCAAGTGGGTTTGCTACTTCCAGAACCTGAGTACCTTCAACCTCTGGAACTTCATTGTAGCTCTGGGCAGCTTGCTCATCATCATCTTCTCACCCATGGCGCTGAAGCGTGTACCTGTCCTGAACAAGATTCCCGGCTCACTCTATGGTATTCTCCTGGGAACTGCAGCAGTACTGATTCTGAAGAACCAGTTCGGCATTCAGGGTATTGATACCATTGGCGACCGCTTCCATATTCAGGCTCAGTTGCCAGAGATGGTTGTTCCCACTATCACCTTCGATTTGGTCAAGACCCTTATGCCTGTTGCCTTCACCATTGCTATTTTAGGTGCTATAGAGAGCCTGCTCTCTGCTACTGTTGCTGATGGTGTTATATCAGACAAGCATGATTCCAATATGGAGCTTGTAGCTCAGGGTGTAGCCAACCTAGTAACACCTATCTTTGGTGGTATCCCTGCTACAGGAGCTATTGCACGTACCATGACCAACATCAACAATGGCGGTCGTACCCCTGTTGCCGGCATCATACATGCCATTGTTCTGTTGCTCATCCTGTTGGTACTGATGCCTTTTGCCGAGTACATTCCTATGGCTGCCTTGGCTGCCGTACTGGTGATTGTCAGCTATAACATGAGCGGCTGGCGTACCTTCAAGGGCTTGCTCAAGAATCCCAAGAGCGATGTTACCGTGCTGTTGGTGACCTTCTTCCTGACTGTCATCTTCGACCTTACTATCGCCATCGAGATAGGCCTCATCATTGCCTGCGCCCTCTTCATCAAGCGTGTAATGGAGACCACCGAGATTTCCGTCATCAGCGATGAGATTGATCCCAGCGACGAGGCCGACATGGATGTTCACGAGGAGCACCTCCTCATCCCCGAGGGCTGTGCCGTGTATGAAATCAACGGTCCCTACTTCTTTGGTATAGCCAACAAGTTTGATGATCTGATGTTGAACCTCAACTCCAGCCATCGTCCTCAGGTTCAGATTATCCGTATGCGTAAGGTTCCCTTCATTGACTCTACAGGTATCCACAACCTTGCCAACCTCATCGAGATGAACCACGAGCAGGGCATCCACGT
>CAMKTJ010000060.1 GCA_946415645.1 uncultured Prevotellaceae bacterium | reverse complement strand
TTATGAGTCAAAAACGTGTTTACACCTTTGGTAACGGACAAGCTGAAGGTAATGCTCAGATGCGCGAAGTTCTGGGCGGTAAGGGCGCTAACCTCGCCGAA
Source organism: uncultured Prevotellaceae bacterium (assembly GCA_946415645.1). GTDB lineage: Bacteria > Bacteroidota > Bacteroidia > Bacteroidales > Bacteroidaceae > Physcousia. The sequence goes on along the minus strand of CAMKTJ010000060.1, from coordinate 17,199 downwards.
ATGAATCACATCGGAGTACCAGTACCTCCAGGTTTTACTATTACCACTGATACTTGTAATGAATATTATAAGGTAGGACAAGAAAAAATCGTTGAGTTGTTGCAGGATGAAGTAAATGCTGCAGTTGCTCATACAGAGAACTTGATGAAATGCAAGTTCGGAGATCCCAACAATCCCCTGTTGGTTTCTGTACGTTCAGGAGCACGTGCTTCTATGCCCGGTATGATGGACACCATCCTGAACCTGGGTCTGAACGACGAAGTTGCAGAGGGTATGGTAAAGAAGACCGGCAACCCTCACTTCGTATATGATAGCTATCGCCGTTTCGTTCAAATGTACGGTGATGTTGTATTGGGTCTAAAGCCCGTTAACAAGGAAGACATTGACCCATTTGAAGCTATTATCGAGAAAGTAAAAGAGGAGCAGGGCGTTGTTCTGGACAAGGACCTCTCTGTAGAGTCACTGAAGAAGCTGGTTGAGCTCTTCAAGAAGGCTATCAAGGACCAGACAGGTCAAGACTTCCCCACCGATCCCAAGGAGCAGCTTTGGGGGGCCATCTGTGCAGTATTCCGCAGCTGGATGAACGAGCGTGCTATCCTCTATCGCAAGATGGAAGGTATACCCGACGAATGGGGAACTGCCGTATCAGTAATGGCAATGGTATTCGGTAACATGGGCGACACCTCTGCAACAGGTGTATGCTTCAGCCGTGATGCCGGTAACGGCGAGAACCTCTTCAACGGAGAGTACCTGATTAACGCTCAGGGCGAGGACGTTGTAGCTGGTATCCGTACACCTCAGCAGATTACAAAGATTGGTTCACAGCGTTGGGCTGAGCGTGCCGGCATCTCAGAAGCCGAGCGTGCTGCCAAGTATCCTTCTATGGAAGAGGCAATGCCTGAGCTGTACAAGGAACTGGATGCTCTGCAGGATAAACTGGAGAAGCACTACCGCGATATGCAGGACATGGAGTTCACCGTCCAGGAAGGCAAGCTGTGGTTCTTGCAGACACGTAACGGTAAGCGTACAGGTACTGCAATGGTTAAGATTGCCATGGACCTGTTGCGCGAGGGCATGATTGACGAGAAAACTGCTATCATGCGCTGCGAGCCCCAGAAGTTGGATGAGTTGTTGCACCCCGTATTCGACAAGGAGGCACTGAAGAAGGCTAAGGCCATAACTCAGGGTCTGCCCGCTTCCCCAGGTGCAGCCTGCGGTCAGATTGTATTCCACGCTGACGATGCAGAAGCATGGCACGAAGATGGCCACAAGGTAATCATGGTTCGTATTGAGACCTCTCCCGAAGACCTTGCAGGTATGTCTGCTGCCGAGGGTATCCTTACCGCTCGTGGTGGTATGACCTCTCATGCTGCCGTTGTTGCCCGTGGTATGGGTAAGTGCTGCGTATCTGGTGCAGGTGCCATCAATGTAAACTATAAGACAAAGACCGTAGAGATTGAGGGCGTAACATATAAAGAAGGTGACTACATTTCACTGAACGGTACAACCGGTCAGGTGTTTGCAGGTGAGATTCCTACCAAGGCTGCTGAGCTCAGTGGCGATTTCAAAGCTCTTATGGACCTTTGCGACAAATACACTAAGATGGAAGTACGTACCAACGCTGATACACCACACGATGCTCAGGTTGCACGTGCATTCGGTGCCAAGGGTATTGGTCTGACACGTACAGAACACATGTTCTTCGACGGACAGAAGATTATCGCTATGCGTGAGATGATTCTGGCTGACACCGTTGAGGGTCGTGAGAAAGCTCTTGCTAAGCTCCTCCCCTACCAGAAGGCCGACTTCTACGGAATCCTGAAGGCAATGGACGGCTTGCACGTTAACATCCGTCTGCTGGATCCCCCATTGCACGAGTTCGTTCCCCACGATGCTGCCGGTCAGGAGACAATGGCTAAAGAGATGGGAGTAACCGTAGAAGAGATAAACAAGCGTGTTAACTCTCTGGCAGAGAACAACCCCATGCTGGGTCACCGTGGTTGCCGTCTAGGTATCACCTTCCCTGAAATTACTGCAATGCAGACACGTGCCATCCTTGGCGCAGCCTGCCAACTGAAGAAGGAAGGCTTTGATCCTCACCCCGAAATCATGGTTCCCCTTATTGGTATCCTATACGAGCTCAAGCAGCAGAAGGAAATCATCAAAGCTGTTGCAGAAGAGGTATTTGCAGAAGAAGGTGTACGCATCGACTTCGAAATTGGTACTATGATTGAGATTCCTCGTGCAGCCCTGACTGCCGATAAGATTGCTCAGGAGGCAGAATACTTCTCATTCGGCACTAACGACCTGACACAGATGACCTTCGGCTACTCTCGTGACGATATTGCCAGCTTCTTGCCCGTATACCTGGAAAAGAAGATCTTGAAGGTTGACCCCTTCCAGGTTCTGGATCAGAACGGTGTAGGTCAGCTTATCAAGATGGCCGTAGAGAATGGCCGCAAGGTACGTCCGGGCATGCGCACAGGTATCTGTGGCGAGCACGGAGGTGAGCCCAGTTCAGTTAAATTCTGCGCAAAGGTAGGTATGAACTATGCTTCATGTTCACCTTTCCGCGTTCCCATCGCACGTCTGGCAGCCGCGCAGGCAGCAGTCGAAGAGTAAAATACTCAGAAATTCCATAAAATTGAAAAGCCGATACCCATTAGGGTGTCGGCTTTTTTCTTCGCTAAATGCCAATCCAAAGAAAAATATTCTACAAAAATGGCATTGTGCCGACAAATTCAAATAAATATTACACAAATTTAAATATATTAAGAAATATCATCTAAATTTAAGCATTTTTATTGCACATATACATTTTATTCGTATCTTTGCGCAGATTTATTGGAAAATACACACATACATTATATATTAATTTCATTAAATCAATGAGTAAATTAGCAATTGAACTGAAAAAGCTCTTGCTTGTTGTACTTGCCCTTTGGACATTTGTACCATGGGGATCATGTGCATATGCCCAAGGTACAAGCAATAGCAAGGAGCAGGTAACAAAAGCTCCGGATGGTAAGCAAAGAACCGTTAGCGGTACAGTACGTGACGAACAAGGCGAAGAACTGGTTGGAGTTCCTATCAGAATTGGCAATGGTCAGGCTGTTGCAATTACCAACGAAAAGGGTTTCTATTCTGTGAAAGTGCCAACAAAAGCCTGTCAGCTGAAATTCAGCTATGTAGGTATGAAGGAGCAACAGGTTTCACTGGCATCAGGAACTAAAGATCTGAAGCAAGACGTGGTTATGAAAGACAATAACGCACTACATGACGTAGTGGTTACCGGTATCTTCTCTAAAGCACGTGAAAGTTACACCGGTGCTGTCTCTACGATCAACAAGGAGGAATTGAAGTTACATAAGGGACAGAACCTACTGCAGACCCTAAAGACAATCGACGCCTCACTGAACTTCCAGGTAAACAATCTGGCTGGTAGTAACCCCAACAACCTGCCTCAGATTAACATCCGTGGTAACTCCAGTTTGCCTATGAGCGTTGCAGAGTTCAACAGCTCAACAAGCACATCTGTCAACACACCTCTTATTATTCTGGATGGTTTCGAGATGTCACTGGAGAAGTTGATGGACTATAACGACGAGGAAATCGAAAGCATCAATATTCTGAAGGATGCTGCCGCAACAGCCATCTACGGTTCACGTGGTTCTAACGGAGTTATCGTTGTTACAACACGTCAACCAGCAGCAGGTAAGTTGCGAATTAGCGCTGAAGTCGGTATTGACATAGAAGCTCCAGACCTCTCAAGTTATGACTATCTGGATGCCAAGGAAAAGTTGGAACTAGAGAACAGATTAGGTTTGTACTCTGGCGATAACCCTGCAAGTGACTTCAACTACCAGGAGCATTACAACAACAAATTGCGTAAAGTCCTGAGCGGTGCTACAACAGACTGGATTTCAAAGCCTATCCGTACTGGTGTAGGTTCACACTACAATATCCGTCTGGAAGGCGGTAGCGATCAGTTCCGTTGGGCTGCAAGTGCCAATTACAAGGACACCGAGGGTGCCATGAAAAATTCTAATCGCCGTTCTTTCAATGGTAGCATACAGTTGGTATACACCCTTAAGAATATAAAGTTCAAGAACTACACAACTCTAGGTCTAGTAAATTCTAAGGAAAGTAACTACGGATCATTCAGTAAGTATGTTGCACAACAGCCTTACGATGTTCCCTACGACGAGACAGGTGCATTACGTGACAGATTCGAGCCCTTCTTAGGTCCTTCTCAGGGTTTAGGACGCGCCAACCCGTTATATGATGCTGAAACTAATATAATCGACAAGTCAGACCATGAAACGCTAACCAACAATTTCTCAATTGATTGGAACATCATTCCTGACTTGACATTACGTGGTCAGTTCGGTATTAGCAAGTTAAACAATACCAGCGACTACTTCTTGCCCAAAGAACACTCTACATTCACTACAGGATCTCAATATCAGGATGAAGAGGGTATGCTGCGTCGTGGTCTTTATCGTTACGGAACTGGTAACGGATATAGCTATAATGGAAATATAACATTAGCATACAGCCACGTATTTGCAAACAAACATCAGTTGTATGTAGGTGGTGACTATAACATTTCTGCAAACGAAAGTGAGTCTCTCTCATTCGAGACAGAAGGTTACCCAGACAGCAAGTATCCCACTCCGTTTAATGGTAAACAATACAGACAGAATAGCAGCCCAAACGGTTCAAAGAGCAAGACTCGTCGAATTGGATTAACTGCAAATGTCAACTACACATACGATTCTCGTTACTATGTTGACCTTTCTTACCGTGTGGACGGTAGTTCTTCATTCGGTAGCGAAAAGAAATGGGCACCTTTCTGGTCCACAGGTATTGGATGGAACGTTCACAACGAGAAGTTCTTCAAAGCTAACCCCATCCTGAGCATTCTACGTTTGAAAGGTTCTGTCGGAGAAGTCGGTTCACAGATGGGTAGCGGTTCAGGTGCAAACACCATCTACCGTGCTATTACAGAAAGCAACTACATGAAGTGGCAAGGCTCACAGCTTTCTGCCTGGGGTAACCCCCGTCTCACATGGCAGACAACCTTCGAGGGAAATGTCGGTCTCGAGTTCGGCATGCTGAAAGGTCGTCTCAAGGGAGAGTTCAACTACTACACCAAGAAGACATCTAACCTGCTCTCTTCTATGGATCTCCCCCAAAGCATGGGTATCAACAACTATGTGGCTAACATCGGTGAAGTTAGAAACCGTGGTTGGGAGCTCTCTCTTACAGGTTATCCCATCCGTGACCTTAAGCACGAATTCACATGGATGATGACTGGCCAGTTGGTATACAACAAGAACTGGATCTCTAAACTTTCAAATGCGGTAAAGGCACAGACCGAAGCATACCGTGAGCAGGATGTAGAAGTTGCCAACCTCTTCTATGAGGGAATGCCTCAGAATGCAATCTATGCAGTTAAGTCTCTGGGGATTGACCCCTCAACAGGTAAGGAAATCTACTTGGATCGTGACGGAAATGTAACCGACTCATGGCGTGCAGGCGACAAGGTATTCTGTGGACAGGCTGATCCCAAGTATCGTGGTAATTTCACTAACGTTCTCCGCTATAAGGGATGGACACTGAACCTCACATTCTCATATTACTGGGGCGGTTATACATACAACAGCACCTTGGTGGATAAGGTTGAGGTATCCAAGGATGCCCTTAAGAGCCAGAATGTGGATCGCAGAGCCCTCACAGATCGTTGGATGAACCCCGGCGACGTTACATTCTTCAAGGGTTACGAGGAAGACGGCACACGTGCTACTTCCCGTTTCGTAATGAAGGACAATGTCCTGGAACTTTCTTCTCTCAGCCTGCAATACCGTTGGGACAGCAATTTTGTACGCAAAAACCTGAGAATGCAGTCTGTTACATTCGGTCTGAACTGCAATGACTTAGTTCACTGGGGAAGTGTTAAGCAGGAGCGTGGAACCAGCTATCCCTATGCACGTAACATACTGGGTAGTGTGAAACTGTTGTTCTAATGAAAAAAATAAAGAATAATAATTCAGCATTCAGAAATATGAATATCAAGATAAAAAACAAACAGGTGATAGGCTTCGCCTTTATCATTTGTAATTTAGCATTCAGCACAATGCTCACGTCATGCAACAACTGGCTTGACGTGCGTCCTGAGACTGAACAGAAAGAGGACGATCAGTTCTCTACCGAGAATGGTTTTCAGATGGCACTTACGGGCTGTTACCTGCACATGGCTAGTCAAAATGCTTATGGATTGCAACTTACCATGACCAGTATAGAGAATCTGGCTAACCTGTGGCGTATTAATCCTGCAACCACAAATATAGCAGAGCGTGACCTTGCCCTACATGATTACACGTCAGATAAGGCTAAGTCAACTGTCAAAGGCATATATACGACTCTATTCAAGACAATAGCAGAAGCAAACCTTATTATAAAAAATGCAAAAGCAAAACCCGAGGTATTCGGTGAGAAGCGTATGCACGATATTATCTTGGGCGAGGCATACGCCATCCGTGCTTATTGTCAGTTTGATATTCTGCGTCTGTTTGGACAGGTTCCAAATCAGCCACAGAAGTTGGTAAGTCTCCCCTACTCAGAGGCAACTAACATAGATGAGATTCCTGCATACTATAACTTTGAGGATTATACAGCAAAGTTATTCAGCGATATTGAAGCTGCAGAGAACCTTCTTAAGGAATCTGACCCTGCTACATTATATCCGTATAACCGTACCTATACTACGGGCGAAGTTTATGAGAAGAATTCATTCCTGGAGTACAGACAGATGCGTCTCAACTACTGGGCCGTTCGAGCACTGCATGCACGTATGGCACTTTACACAGGCGATAAGGAAAATGCACTCACCATAGCACGTGATCTTATCACTGCTAAACTACCTGACGGAACTGATGTACGTCCATTAAGCGGTCTAAAAGACTACAAGTCTTCTTACACAACATGTCCTAACGAGTGTTATTTCTCTATAAGTAAAGCCACAGTTAAGGATTATGTGGTTTCATACTTTACTGACAATGCTAACGGCATCATTTCTTCATACGATGCAAATAAGCTCGCGCTCAGCACAGAGATGTTAGACCAACTCTATCAGGGAGAGAACATTGAGAGCCACAACCGTTACAATAACCTTTGGAACAAAGAGTTGAAGGATGGTGACGGTTACCTATGGGTAGGCTTCAAGCGTTACAGTTATGATGACGATAAAGTTCAGAACAAGGAACTTTATTATCAGATTATCCCCATGCTCCGTACTTCTGAGATGTACCTCATAGTTATGGAAACATCAACAGACCTTGAAGAAATCAATCGTCTATACGCCGAGTACATGATTTCTCACAATGTACCTGCTGTTACTCCCTTTACTTCAACTCAGGATGTAGCTACATGGATTGAGAACGAGTACCGTCGCGAGTTCTATGGTGAAGGACAGATGTTCTACACCTACAAGCGTTTGGGTGAGACAAACATACTATGGTCAAAATCTGCTGCAGACGAGAGTACATATGTTATACCTCTGCCTGAAACAGAGTATGATCCCAGTACAGTAAAGAAAGAACAATAACTGCTAAAGGATAAAGAAAAATTATGAAGACAATAAAATATCTGGCAATAGCAGCTTTAGTGCTAACAACTGCCACCTCATGCGAGAAGGCATTGGAGCCATATTCCAATCCTGATTGCTACTTAAATTTCCGCTTCCTCGATACTAAGGGTGAGGATATGGAGAACGAAGACATTGCTAAAAAACCTGAGGTCATAGATGTACCTTTGCTGTACAACTTCAAGACACATGGTAATGTAGAATATGATACTGTATGGATTAGCGCAAAAACTGCAGGCTATGTTATGAGCTATGACCGCGAGTATGCTCTGGAACAGATTGAGGTGGAAGGAGCGGAGAACGCTGTTGCCGGCGAGGACTATGTTGCTTTTGACAGCCCCGAGGCACAACGTATTCAGATTGTTAAAGCTGGAGAATCACTCTTCAAAGTGCCTGTAGTATTGCTACGCAGCGATAAGCTTAAAACAAAAGACGTTATTCTAAAGGTACGCATCAAAGAGAACAAGAATTTTAAGAACGGCTTCACAATGATGCAGACACGTGTAATCTCGTTTACAGACCGTGTTTCTAAGCCCGCTGTATGGGACGACTGCAACCTGGACAATGTCTTCGGAGCTTATGGTGACATCAAGTATCAGCTGATGATTGAATGGAGCGGTAAATCATGGAGCGATGAGTTCATCCTTGAAAACTACAACACAGACAAGGAATACTTCAACTATATGGCTCAGGTATTTGCCAAGCGTCTTGCAGAAGAGAATGAAGCACGTGAAGCTGCAGGCGAGGATGTATGGCGTGAGGCTGACGGTACTGCCGTAAGTTTTTCTCCAAAGAGACCTACCCTATAGTCTTCCTGTAGATTTAAACATAAACAAGTAAATAATTATGAAAAAACATATTTATCAAATACTGTTAGCTGGGCTGCTCCCCTTATCGCTTACTGCTTGCTTCAGCGACGACAGTGCACTTGGAGATCCCAACAGCGTGCCCGCTATTGAAATAGCAGAAATGGCAGAACAAAGTGTTATCTCATACATAGGCGACCATCTAACAATCACGCCTGAGATTAAGACTGCCTACAAAGATTCTGAATTGCAATATGCCTGGTATCTGTATGACGAGAAGGATATTACAAAGAAGGCGGGCTTCCGCGATGTAGTAATAGACACAAAGAAAGACTTGGACATCGAGGTTAATCTTCCTACTGGCGTATATACGATAGCCCTTGAGGTTAAGGTCAAAGAAACGGGTCTGGCACAGTATGCACGTACCAAGGTCAAGGTAGCAACCGCATTCTCTGAGGGATGGTATATCCTGAAAGAAACCGAGGGCGGAGATACAGATATTGACCTCATTTCAGAGAGCACCTCTTCAACAGACCTTATTAACAAACTTGAAGGCGAGCCTCTAAAGGGTGCCCCTGTGTCATTGGCTATGATTTATCAGCAGGACTATGTAAACCCTGACGACAACGCAATGAGTAAGGCAAACATGATTAATGTATTCTCAAAAGAAAACTATCGTGCTTACCGTGTCGAGGATATGAAGAAGATTTTCGACCAGAAGAACATCTGTTATGCCGGAGAGGACAACGATGACGTATATTATAATATGTGCAACGCATGGAACCTCAATGCAGCCCTGTCCAAGAAAGGTATCAGTTTCAATACATCCATGTCCGGTACCAAACATACAGGTAAATACAAATTGCCCGCATTCGAAGACGAAGTTGCACCCTTTGTTCAGATGGCAAAGGGAGGACAGCAGGGTATCCTGTACTGGAGCAATACACTACACGGTGTGCGTAATATAGACCAGAAAGCAGTCAACAGAAAAGATATTTCCTGCGACACCCTGGGCGTTCAGGAGTGCTTGGCAAGCGGTATCACACGTATTGGTGGCACTGAAACCGTATGGTTCCTTGGCGAGGATAAGACTGAAAGCAAACGCTATCTACACATCATCAACAGTAATGTTGACACACTTAAGGAAGTCCGTTTACTTGACCCCAACCTCCACATTGCTAAGGCTACACGTGTAGCTGCATGTGGTGGTAGTGCCTCTTACATCTACGCTATAGACGGACGTAAACTCTATGCATATGGCATTGAAACAGGAAACGAGGTAGAAGTTGTACTACCCGGTGTATCCGAACCTGTTGATTTTGTTACAAACCAGTGGCTCTGTCTGGTATTCGGTGAAAAACAGTATAACTTTGACCAACTGATTGTAGGAAGTCAGAACGGAAACGAATACAAGCTCTGGTTCTTCGACAACATTGTTGGTGGTATGCCATCTGGTGAAGCATACAAGACATTCACAGGTACAGGTAAAGTGCATTCTATCCGCCGAGCCGTTCCAAGTAATATCAGCAGTTTGTATATACAAATGGGACCTCGTGCAGCAATGCCCATCTTCCCAACTAGCGAGTAAGATTCTCCACTGCTCTTAGTTTAAAGCTTAGAGTTGAGAGATAAATCTATAATATAGAGTTTTTATAAGTAAGGATAATAAATGAGAAAAATCATCAGTATAGTGCTGGCCGTGTTTGCAATCACGGCTAGCGCTCAAACAAACTTCAACGAGGGCAAGACATTCCAGCAGATTCTGGATCAGGCCAAAGCCGAGGGTAAGCCCGTCTTCATAGACTGCTACACCTCTTGGTGCGGTCCCTGCAAACAGATGGCTACAAAGGTGTTCCCTCAGAAAGAAGCAGGAGATTACTTCAACAGCAAGTTCGTTTGCTGGAAGGTTGATATGGAGCAGGGCGAGGGTCCTGAGTTAGCCAAGAAATATGATGTGGCAGCCTACCCCACTTTTCTGATTGTAAATAACGATGGGAGCCTACGCGCCAGCCAGGTAGGATCTGCGCCACTGGATAAATTCATAAAAACAATAGATAGTCTGCTTAACGAGGAAAAGGGTCTAAACTGGTATCAGCAGCAGTTCAAGGACGGCAATCGTGATGAGGCATTCTTGAAGGACTACATGGACCTGCTTGATAGCCGTTATTTGCGTAACGAGAAGAAGCAGGTTACCAGCGTCCTACTGGAGGGTAAGACTCCTGAGCAGATTGTGGCAGACAGCACGCTCTTCAAGAAGTTCTTTTCCGGCAACTACGATACAGACGACGAGCTCTTCCTGGGTGTTTACCGTCTGCGTCCTACCATAGTGGAGAAGTACGGAGAGAAGGCAGCAGAAACACTCGACAAAGCCTGGAAACTGGGTGCTCGCATGGTTATAGAGTTCGAAGGACGAGAGTTCAAGAACTTCGACCCAACTAAGTTCGATGCTTTCAAGCAGATGATGAAGGACTACAATGTACCTGGTATCGAGCAGATTGAGGATGCAACTCTGATAGCCGTTGCCAACTACAAGAAGGACTATGCCACATTGGCCAAGTACCTGCAGAAGGACATCAAGACCAAAGGTGCCGTATGGACTAGCGCACGCGACCTCTGGCCTCTACTGATGGGTATGTCTCAGAACTGCGATCAAGACAAGAAGATGAAGAAGCTGATTATAACAGAGGCCAAGAACCGAATCGATATCCTGAAGAAGCAGGAGGCTCAAAACCCTGGCGGAAAGGTTACCGTCGGAGACAAGCAGATGACGGCCGCTGAATTCATGATCAATAACTTCCAGAAGATTATCGACCAGTTGGATAAGTAAAGGAGATGCCTCTCCCAATTATCGGAATACAAAAGAAAGGCCCTTGAGTTTTCGTCACTCAGGGGTCTTTCTTATTTTATGCCTTGCATTGCTGCATCTGTGAGAGCAAGGCGTTGGCTTGCTCTACCGATTTGACATCGGTAACCAAGAGTTTAAACTGGTTCTTACTATTATCAACTTTGCAGATATGAGCGTTAGTGGTAGCAAAGGCTATCACCTTGTGAAAAGCCTCGCTGTCGTAGAAGGGACTGTCAGGATTCGAAACAAACTGCATGCGCATGCGTCCTTGCTTCAACATAATGCGCTCGCAACCGAAGTAACGTCCCAAACTGCGCAACTTCACTACTCGAATCAGTTCCTCGCCTTCGGCAGGAATGACTCCGAAACGGTCTATCATACGCTGGCGGAACTGCTCTACATCGACATCACGCTCTAAACCGTCCAACTCACGATAGAGCAACATACGTTCGCTACTGGTGGGAACATAATCTTCACTGAAAGACATGGGCAAGTCACTCTCTATAATACATTCCTCTACAAATTCTGTTCCGCTGGTAATGTTACCGGCTTTCACTTCCTCTTTATACAGCTCCTGGAACTCATCGTTACGCAACTCCTTGACAGCCTGCGAAAGAATCTTCTGGTAAGCCTCGTAGCCAAGGTCGGCAATGAAACCACTCTGTTCTGCACCTAACATGTTACCTGCACCGCGTATATCCAAGTCCTGCATGGCAATATGTATGCCGCTTCCCAGATCCGAGAAATTCTCTATAGCCTGCAGACGACGGCGAGCATCTATATTCAATGCACTCAATGGAGGAGCCAACAGATAGCAGAAGGCTTTCTTGTTAGAACGTCCTACTCTACCACGCATTTGGTGCAAGTCGCTCAGACCAAAGTTCTGCGCTCCATTTATAATAATGGTATTGGCGTTGGGGATGTCCAATCCACTCTCTATGATAGTAGTACTCAATAGCACATCGTAGTCATAATTGGCAAACGCCATCATAATATTCTCTAAGGTCTCAGGTGGCATCTGTCCGTGTGCAACAGCAACGCGTGCATCAGGCACATGCTTGTGTATAAGAGCCGCCAAATCTGGTAGATTATTGATGCGATTATTCACAAAAAATACTTGTCCATTACGACTCATCTCGAAATTGATAGCCTCAGCTATTATCTCAGCGCTAAACACGCTAACCTGCGTTTGTATAGGATAGCGATTGGGAGGAGGAGTCTGAATAACACTCAGGTCACGTGCTCCCATCAGACTAAACTGCAGGGTACGCGGGATGGGTGTCGCGGTAAGAGTCAACGTATCAACGTTCACCTTCATTTGGCGAAGTTTTTCCTTCGTGCTAACACCAAACTTCTGCTCCTCGTCAATAATGAGCAAGCCCAAATCCTTAAATTTAACACTCTTTCCAATCAACTTATGCGTACCTATTACAATATTGATGGTGCCGTTCTTAAGTCCATCCAATATCTCCTTCGTCTGCGAGGCCGTACGTGCACGACTCAAATAGGCGATCTTAACAGGGAAATCCTTCAAACGCGACGAGAATGTACGGAAATGCTGATAGGCCAAAACCGTTGTAGGAACCAGCACAGCAACCTGTTTATTATCGGCACAAGCTTTAAAGGCAGCACGTACTGCCACTTCGGTCTTACCAAAACCCACATCGCCGCATACCAAACGATCCATTGGACGTGCACGTTCCATGTCGGCTTTCACATCCTGTGTAGCCTTCAGCTGGTCAGGTGTATCCTCATAGAGGAAGCTAGCCTCCAGCTCGTGCTGCATGAAGCTATCGGGCGAATAAGAGAATCCCTTCTCCTCGCGTCGGCGACTATAAAGTTTTATAAGATCTCGGGCAATATCCTTAATCTTAGTCTTCGTGCGCTCCTTCATGCGCTCCCAGGCTCCAGTACCTAATGTACTGATACGTGGTGGCTCTCCCTCTTTTCCTTTATATTTAGATACCTTATGCAGGGCGTGAATGGAAACGAATACTACATCATCATGGTTATAGATAATCTTTATAACCTCCTGCATCTTGTCGCCGTTGGGAATACGTACCAATCCGCCAAACCGACCAACACCATGATCCAAATGCACTACATAATCGCCGATTTCAAACTGCTGTAACTCCTTTAAAGTCAGTGCAACCTTGCCTGTGCGTGTCTGCTGAGTACGTAGATTGTATTTATGATAACGATCGAATATCTGATGGTCGGTAAAGAAGCACAACTTCAGTTCATCATCTACGAAACCTGCGTGAATTGTCTTTGAAACAGCCTCGAACAGAATGCCAGTTGCTTTTTCCTGGAAAATATTCTCCAGTCGGTCTGTCTGTTTTTGACTGTCAGCCAGGATGTAAATCTGGTAGCCGTCCTTCTGATACTGCTGAAACGACTGAAAAAGCAACTCGAAGTTCTTATGGAAGACAGGTTGAGGATGGGTCTTGAAAGAAATCGAGAATTGAGGATTAGAATTAGTGTTTTGAATCGTGTTTCTTAATTCAACACAACGAAAATCAAATAGTTGTTTTCTAAATTCCTCTGGATTAACCAACAGTGCTTCAGAAGACAGAATAGTATCTCCCTCCTTCTGGGAAAGTTGAAGGGGAACTTGTTCTATTTGTGCCTGCTTACTGAATCCCTCCAGATATGTCTGCTCTACTACATCTGCAACGAAGGCGGGATCTTTCAAAACGAGAGTAGCATCTTTCGTTAGAAAACTAAGGAAACTCTCCCTACCTTCCTGTTGTGTGGTCATCTCAGGCACAATGCTAATCTGTTGCAGTTTAGTGCGACTCAACTGACTCTGCACCTCGAAGGTGCGGATGCTATCCACCTCATCACCAAAGAAATCTATACGGTAAGGCAGTTCGCACGAGAAAGAATACACGTCAATAATACTACCACGAACAGCAAACTGTCCAGGTTCATACACATAGTCTACACGCTGGAAGCCATATTCCAACAACGTGTCCTGAACAAATATTATGTCAACCTTTTCTCCTGTCTGCAGACGGAGCGTCTGTTCGCTCAACTTTGTCTTCGTAACAACAAGCTCGGCTAACGCCTGGGGATAAGTTACAATATAAAGTTGAGAGCTAAGGGAACTGATGCGACTCAACACTTCTGTGCGAAGGATTTCATTGCCAGCATCACGTTGTCCGTATTTGATTGCACGTTTGTAACTACTGGGAAAGAACAGCACTTGCTCCTGCCCCATCAACTGGGTTAAGTCGTGATAGAAATAACCAGCCTCTTCTTCATCATCCAAGATAAAGAGGAAAGGACAATCCCCTCTCATACTCTCCGAAGGGATATTTAATGCGGCAAACACCATTGGAGCGCAGCTACCTTGCAATCCAGAAACTTGTATAGTTTTCTGTTTACTCCCCAATGTAGCAGCCAGCGCCTTCACCCCCGGGTGCATAGCATATATTTTCTGTAGTTGTTGAATTTCCATTAAAAATGGGATGCTGATTTGCGGGTGCGAAGTTACAACAAAAAAACGAGATAATAAAATATGGGCAGCCCAGCTTCATTATTATTCCATAAGTGAAGCGAGGCTGCCCAAATCAATTCAGAGATCACATGCGGTAAAATGCAGTAAAAGCACGGATACAATACTCGTGATCAGCACAAGAGGCGGTTTCTCTAACACTATGCATAGCCAATACAGGATTGCCCATATCTACACCACGCAATGGTAATGAACTAGCCAAAATATTACCTAATGTACTACCGCCAGCCACATCGCTGTGATTAACAAAACGCTGGCAAGGGACGCCGGCCTCTTTGCAGATGCTTGCAAAGACTGCAGCAGAAGCTGCATCACTGGCGTACTTCTGAGCAGCATTGAACTTTATAACCGGACCGCCACCCAAAACAGGATGATTGGTGGGGTCATATTTATCGCTGTAATTGGGATGCCAGCCATGAGCGTTATCTGCAGAAACCATAAAGGCTTTCTCTACTGCACGGTAGAAACCTTCTAACGAATCGCCTTGCGCCAGAACAATCCTTTGCAGGATACTTGCCAAGAATGGACTTCCTGCACCTTGTTTAGTTTGACTTCCTGTCTCTTCATTATCGAAAATGGCAAGCACCTGTGTAGTTTCAGGCACAACATCTCCGGTCTGTAGAAGAGCTTGAAGTCCAGCATGAACCATACTTAGGTCATCTAATCTACCACATGATAAAAATTCGTTATGCATACCAAATGTGCAAGCTGGTGTTGCATCAAAAAGATAAAGGTCAAAATCCAACACATCCACTGGTTTACAACCGACTTCATCGCATATAAGATTCATCAGCATATTACCTTTCTCCAACTCATTCTGAACAATCCCCAAGATGGGCAACATATCTTTCTGCTTGGACAATTTTACACCATCATTTACCTGACGATTGAAATGAATGGCCAAGTTGCTGATTTGCAGTAATGGTTTTTTACAGAAAAGCAAACGTGTTTCAGGATTCATTGCATTTTTGCTAGCAATGATAACACGACCAGCCAATGAGAGAGGTCTGTCGAACCACGTGCTCATGATGGGTCCGCCATATACTTCAGTATTAAGTTTGGTAATACCACCCTCGCAGGTTATCTCGGCATTGGGCTTGATGCGGAAGGTAGGTGAATCACAATGGGCACAGATTACATGAAATCCAGCCTCAGCAAGTGGTTTGCCACCCATTCGGAAGGCATAAATGGAGGAATCATTCTTGGTTACAAAGAACTGTGTGCCAGGCTTTACGTCCTGAAGTGGTGATGCAGCATCGAACTCACTGAAACCCGCCTGTTTTAAGCGTTTACGTAATGTATCAACAGCTAAAAAGTTTACAGGCGAACTATCAAGGAAAGAAAGAAGATCTTGTATCATATCAATAAAAAAGGGTTGTTTGTGTTTGTCTTTCTCAAATATTCTCTTTAAATTTGTAGACAAAATTACGAAAAGTTGATCGCAAAACAAAATAATAATACAGAAAAACTACATATAGCCGTTGCCGGTAACATTGGAAGTGGAAAGACAACTTTAACAAAACTGTTGGCTGACCATTACGATTGGATACCACAATTCGAGGCTGTAACCAATAATCCATATCTTCAGGATTATTACAGTGATATCATGCGATGGAGTTTCAATATGGAGGTTTACTTCCTGAAGGAGCGTTTTAGAAACCTTCTGGAAATGGAACAATCCCCCCAGACCTTCATCCAGGACCGCACAATCTACGAAGGCGTACATGTATTCGTTGCCAACAACTACAAGCAAGGACACCTTTCGAAACGTGATTACGAGGCATACATGGAACTCTTCGGACTGATGACTGACATGGTACGATATCCCAACCTGATGATTTACCTAAGGGCTAGCATCCCCCATTTGGTAAGCAACATCCAGAAGCGAGGTAGAGATTATGAACAAAGCATACAGATAGACTACTTGAAAGGTCTAAACGATTTGTACGAGGATTTCATATACAAAAAATACAAGGGAAAGGTTCTAACCATAGATGTAGACAATATGGACTACTTGAATAACAAGCAAGACTTCACATCTATCACCCAAAAGATAGATAGCCTGCTATATGGTCTCTTCCCCTTAGACTCTAAACTTTAAACGTTCAACTCTAAACTCAAAGAATATGCATATAGCCATTGCAGGTAATATCGGTTGCGGAAAGACAACCCTTACCAAGATGTTGGTGAAAAGGTACGGATGGACTCCACGATACGAGCCCGTCGATGTGAATCCTTATCTGGAAGACTTCTACAAGGATATGAATCGCTGGAGTTTTAACTTACAGGTTTATTTCCTTAACAAACGTTTCCGTGACGTAGTAGAAATCTCAAAGAGCAAGGATACCATCATTCAGGACCGTACCATCTTTGAGGATGC
>CAMKTJ010000059.1 GCA_946415645.1 uncultured Prevotellaceae bacterium | reverse complement strand
CACGCTCGGGAATAAAAATAAACAAGATTTATTTTGTATTCCGCTCGCTTATTCGGAACTTTGAGACTACGTCTCTTAATTACTCACGCTCGGGAATAAAAATAAACAAGATTTATTTTGTATTCCGCTCGCTTATTCGTAATTTTGTCACCGAATTAACAAAGAGAACAACCATTCCATAACTGAAACAAGCCACAAAAGCGTGAAAACAACTAACATCACTAAGGCATGTATAACCTACATGCTAATGGCGTTGGCTTACAGCCCTATCCATGCTTTCAGTCCGGAAGGCATCGATGCCACATTCAATCCTGTCAACATTGGAAATCTGCCCATGGGCTATGATATAACGTGGACAGCCCGTCTACTTTTTAACTCGGAGGGCGGTTATGCAGGGAACAGCACAAACATAGAAAGCGATATACACGGTTGGAGCAAACTATATGAGGCCCAACAAAACGATGTCTATCAGATAAGCATGCCCACATCTGTAACCGACCCTAACAACGGGCGCGTGCAGTTCAAGACTCCCATTACCATACAAGAGGACCACACATACCAGTTCAGGGCTACCCTATCCATTGACAAAGCCACTGCTGAGATTACACTTATGCTCTCTGAAAACGAGGATGACAATAACTTTTTCTTCTCGGACACCTATACGCTGGAAGCAGGAAGGGAAAGAAAAATTGTGGAAAAGGAAATCCCCGGTTCCGAAATCAACGACATGAAGTTGGCTCTGTACATCAGTACATGGGAAGACAATACCAATATCCAACTCTCCGGCATCAGCCTCTATGACGAGACGGATCAGAAAGAAATCTGGGTAGGAACATCATATTATAACTACTGCTATTACAGGGATGAAGAAACATGGCGCCGCATCAAGGACATGAAGATAGAAGGTCGTGTAGAGACACTGACCTGGACAGATGCCGACTTTGACGACAACATGTGGACAGAAGCTCCCATGCCCATAGGCAACTATGGTTATATGTCAGAAGTCAAGACCGTTTGGCCGGGAGGAGACAATACCAACTTCTGGATCAGACGAAACTTCCAGTTGGACGAGGTCAAGAACTCAACCGCCTATTATATAAATGTATGCCACGATGATGCCTATAGCATTTACGTAAACGGACACCTGATAGACACCCAGTTGGGATGGACAGACGGTAAGAATCCCGTCAAGATAGAGATTCCCGCCAAATACCTGCAAGTAGGCAACAATGTGATTGCCACCTACATCCAGCAGAACTGGGGTGGTAAGTTCTATGACTGCGGCATGAGCATTATTGAGGATGCCTACGATGAAGGGGATACAGGCGTGGATATTCCTGCTTCGCTGATAGCTACCGAGGTAAACGCGGCCAACATAGACCAGACCATAGACTACTCCTGGAACTACGGAGGGTGGGTGGAACTTTACAACAAGTCGGACAAACGCATATCCCTGCGTTATCTGTACATCAGCGATGATGCTAATGACCTGAAGAAATTCATCCTGCCAGACGTGGGAGTGGTAGAACCGCACGGATACCGCTGTATCTTCTTCGACCACAACGCTGCAGACGGTCAGTATGGCGACCAGGCCACAAAGCAAGTACCTTTCAAATTGAATACGGAAGGTGGACGAATTTTCCTGAGTGAAGACGGTCGCAAGCCCTTCCTAACCATAGACTACCCTGCCGCCATTGCCCGTTGTTCATGGGCCAGAATCAATCTGACAGATAATGAATGGGACTACAATGGCGACCCAACACCTGAGGCAACCAACAATCCTGCCACCTTTGCTGAGTTCCGACTGAATGCTCCCGAGGTTGACACAGACTCCCGTTTGTTTACCAATCCCTTCAGCATAAAGGTCCGCATCCCATCTGGAACTACCCTACGCTACACCACAGATGGTACTACACCTACCTTGCAGAACAGTACAGTAAGCAAGGACGGCAAGTTCCAGATTACAGAGACCACCAGTCTGCGTCTGCGACTCTTCCAAGAAGGGTATCTGCCTAGTCAGGTTATCACCCGCTCGTACATCTACCAAGACAACGACTACTACCTGCCCGTTATTGCCATCACCACCGACCCCGACAATCTGTACGACAATACCATTGGCGTCTATATTGACGGCACCAACGGAGTTAGTGGCAGAAACCACGGGAATTCCAACATCAATATGGATTGGGAACGTCCCGTGAACTTCGAGTACATCACGCCAGACGGCAAGATGGTCATCAACCAGGAAGCGGAATTTGTCATCAGCGGTGGATGGAGTCGTCACTATGCTCCCTCATCCTTCAAGTTGAAAGCCACCAAGCTCTATGAAGGAACAACCAGCTTTGACTATCCCTTTTTCAGATACAAACCCTACAACAAATACAAACAGTTGCAGATTCGTAATGGTGGCAACGACAACAATTCTCAGGAACACGGACGTGTCAGAGATGCCATCACGCAACAGGTGCTCATCAGTAACGGTTTCTACGTCGATGCCCAAGACTATCAGCCCGTCCATGTTTTCTTCAACGGAGAGTACATAGCTCAGTTCAATCTGCGCGAGCCCAACAACCGCTACAATGGAACTGCTAACTACGGCTATGATGACGATGAGATGGACGCCTTCGAATACAGCAATGGTTACTTCCAGAAGGCCGGCACAAAGGACGCCTTCAATGAATGGCTCAACCTGAGCAGAAGGGCAACAGACGATGATGCCTACGAGCAACTGCGCCAGTTGGTAGATATGGACGAGGTCATCAACTTCTTTGCCGCCATCTCATACATAGGCTGCTCCGACTGGATCTGTAATAACAACAATGTAAAAGGCTACCGTTCCCTACCAGACGGCAAGTTCCACCTGACGCTGCACGACCAGGATTGGGGTTGGAGCAATAGCAACGGAGTGAGTCTCATCAATAACAACAACGGAAACGAGCTGTTGCAAATTTACAACGGCATGAAGAAGAACCCTCAGTTCCAACGCCAGTTTGTAAATGCCTACTGCCTGTTGGGCGGTAGCGTCTTCACTCCCGAAAGGTGCAGCACCATAGGCGACAGCATCTGCCGGTTGGTAGAACCTGCTCTGGCTATGGAAGGCAAACAGCCCTGGACGTCCTTCAACGAGCAACGCAACAACATGACCAGCGACTGGAGTCGGCAGGCTCGTATCAATGCCCTGCGCGACAGTTATCAGTTAAGTTCAGGCATGAATGTCAGCCTCAACGCCAACATCCCACAAGCCTCCTTCATGCTGGACAATCTGCCCGTACCCGGTAACCGTTTCAATGGAACCCTTTTTGCCCCCGTCACAATTACCGCATCTGCTCCGGCAGGATACAGGTTCAAAGGATGGGGCAGTATGTCAGGAAGTCGTCAGCAACTGTTCCCCCTAAAAGACGTATGGACATATTACGACCAAGGTCCTATGGAGGACGATGCCTGGAAGACGCCAAACTATAGTACTTCTGAATGGAAACAAGGAAATGCCCCTCTGGGATACTACACAGGAGGTCAGCGTGACTACCAGACAATCCTGAGTTACGGTGATAATGCATCCCAGAAATACATTGCCTATTACTTCAGAAAAGAATTCCAGTTTTCTGATACCCCTGCTAACGATGACACCTTTACCCTCAATTACATAGCTGATGACGGCTTTGTGGTTTATGTTAACGGTGTAGAGGTTTACCGTTACCTGATGCCAGAGGGCAATATCCAATACAGCACATACGCCACCACTTATGCCAACGGCAATCCCGACAAAGGTTCCTTCAATATCGCCCCCTCGTACTTTAGGAAAGGACGTAATGTAATAGCCGTTGAGGTCCACAATAACGTCCCCGGTTCTACGGATATCTACTGGGAGGCAAGTCTGGAAAGAGTCAGCACCTCGCCTACCGTCATCAATCCAGAGAACCAGCTTATACTTACAGAAGATAAAGACGGCCAGTACACCGCCCTGTTTGAACCTATCACAGAGCAAAAACAGTATGTTGCATCAGGTGCTTCCCCCATCCGCATCAACGAGGTAAGTGCCAACAATGGTATCTATGTAAACGAATACGTCAAGCGTGATGACTGGATAGAACTCTACAACACCACTGATGAGGACATAGACATATCTGGTATGTACCTGAGTGATGATGCAGGTAATCCTGACAAATACCAGATTACAGGAACAGACGGCATCTCTACGATTGTTCCCGCACGCGGTACCAGGATTATCTGGGCTTCCAACAGAAACCAGAGAAGTCAGTTGCATGCCCCTTTCAAACTGAAGAATATAGACGGAGGCGTTGTAATCATTCAGTCCGAGGACGGCAGTTGGGCAGATGCCTTATGCTACAACCTGCAAGGAAGCCAGCAGTCATACGGTCGCTACCCCGATGGCGGTAACAACTCATTCCTGATGAATATTCCTACCATCGACAAGAGCAACATCCTTAGCACTTATGACGGTTTCAACATTTCCGACCTGTATTATAACGAGGAGGGAAGCCGAAACGAGCAGGAACAAGAAATCATAGACAATATTCAGAACTTTGCGTCTGATATCGCAAGTCAGATTATCAGCACGGAATACTTCAGTCTGAACGGGCAAAAGCTGTCTGGTCCTATCCGTGGCATTTGCATTTGCAAACTGCGCTATCATAACGGAACAATAATCGTAAAGAAAATAGCGAAAAGATAGTATATTATTTTAGAAATATTTGTACTTTTGCAATCAAATTAACAACAAAAATAATGAAATTTAAAGTATTTAACCTGATTTCCATTCTACTAATGGGCTTGTTCCTTGCTACCAGCTGTACCGAGACCATCGATACCTCTGCACGCTACGTATTCAAGGAACGCACTATTGGAAGCTACCTTTCTGAACATCAGCAGTTCAGCGAATACGTCCGTTTGCTGAAGGAGCAGAAAGTCAGCGACATCTCAGAAACTTCTGTTTATCAGTTGATGACGGCTTACGGAGCTTACACATGCTTCGCTCCCACCAATGATGCCATCCAGTTGTATCTGGACAGTTTATGCATCAAGGGCATCATCCCAGAACCCAGCTGGGAAGCATTCCCCTCCGAGCATCTTATTGACTCCATCCGCTATGTCATTGTTATGAACAGTCTGCTTGATGGAAAAGATGCCGACAGGAAGACATTCACCGTAAGCGAATTCCCTGACAACAACGAAGAGTTCTCCCTCAACACCATGGCTGACTGTAAAATCAGCGTTACCTATGACCCTAAAGATCCTGACAATTGTCTGATAGACGGAATCTGCCCGGTATCCTTAACCAACAGAGATATAGAATGTCTGAACGGATATGTCCACGAGTTGTCCTATGCCATCAATCCTACCAGCGAGACGTTGGGTAGCACCATGCACCTTTATGCAACACAGCCGGATTGCGGATATTTCGTGATGGCAAAACTGATAGAAGCCTGCGGACTTACAGACACCCTTTCTGCCGTTAAGGACTACGAATACGAAAGACTGGTAAAAATTGGAACCATTACCGAGAGTTGGTGGAACAACATCGGAACCTACGTTCAACCACAGCCACGCCGCAAATACGGCTTTACCCTTTTTGCCGAGACAGATGACTTCTGGGCTAAAACCCTAGAGAAAGATATTGAGGACATCACCATCAATGACGTCCGCCAGTGGGTAGCAGAACAAGGCTTTTACCCCGATGCCATTAATGACGACAATTACAAGGACGAAAACAACCTGATTAACCAGTTTGTAACCTACCATCTGCTACCCTGCCGTCTGCCTGTCGACAAACTGGTATTACATTACAACGAGAAAGGTTACAATCCCAAGGGCAGAACCAAGACCCCAACTGTCCCTGTATGGTCTCACTATGTAACCATGGGAAAGAGGCGTCTGCTTCGTCTATGGGAAAGTGCTGAAAGCAACGGTGTATACCTGAACCGCTTCCCTGTATTGGACAATGGAAGACGTGGCAACTATCACGAGATTTCATGTACAGCAGAGAATGAAGGTCTTCACGTCAGAACAGACGTAGACTCCAAGTTGGTCAAGTTGCAGAACTCCATCATCTATCCTATTAACAATGTTCTTGTCTATGACAACCACGTCCGTAAGGAATTGATGCGCACACGCCTTCGTTATGATGTTTGGGACTTCGCCCCCGAGATGATGTCCAATGATATGCGTGTAATGAGTTACTTTGCGCGCTACTCTTTCCCACCCGATGAAATCTATCAGTACTTCAACGACATCAATGTCAACACCAAGGATATGATCTTCTATCTGCTGAATGGAATCAATCAGGATTGGCCCAACTATCAGGCAGACGAGATGCTATGTGAGGGATACTATGACATTACCCTGCGCTTGCCTCCCGTTCCCATGAGCGGGACCTACGAGATAAGAATGGGCGTATCAACAGAGAGTCCCTGGAGAGGTATCTGTCAGGTGTACTTCGGAGAAAACAAGGATGCCCTTTACCCTGCAGGTATACCCGTCAATATGGCATTGGGAGGTACAGACCCACTACTTAGATGGGAACAGGATACCGAAGATGATGATTACAATGCCGAAATAGACAAGCAAATGCGTAACAACGGCTTCATGAAGGGACCGGAATACTTTAATGAAATTCCCGGATCAAGCCAGACAGGACGTGATCTGGCCAAGACCACCCGCCGTATCCTGCTCCGCGGCAACATGGATGCCGACAAGGTTTACTACCTGCGCTTCAAGAGTGTACAAGATAAGAAAGACAAGCAGTTATTCCTTGACTACATAGAATGGTGTCCCAAGGAAATCTATGACAACCCAGAGACGCCCGAGGATATATGGTGACACAAAGAGAGAGGGAAGGATATTTCTGAATCCTTCCCTCTTTTTTTATTCCTGATAATAAATTCGCTTAACCCTAGGACTTATACCCGTCAGAATTTCGTAGGGGATAGTATCAATGATATCCGCCAAGACAGACGGTGAAAGTTCCTCACCGAAGATGAGCACCGAGTCACCCTCCTGACAAGGGATATCCGTAACATCTATCATACAGACATCCATACAGATATTGCCTACATAGCGGGCTTTCTTCCCGTTCACCAGACAATATCCGTTACCTCTACCCAAGAGTCGGTCCAGTCCATCGGCATAACCTATAGGAATGCTGGCTATGCGACTATCACGCTCCACAAAGGTACGGCGGCTATAGCCCACACTATCTCCTGCCGGCACATCATGTATCTGCAGGATAGTGGTACGCAGAGTGCAAACATTATTGATAAGTTTGTTGTTGCGACTATTAATACCGTAAAGACCCAGTCCCAGACGCACCATCTCCATCTGACGCTCGGGGAAATGCTCAATGCCGGCACTGTTACACATATGGCGCAGGATGCCATGCGGGAAGGCCTTACACAACTGGTCGCTGCCCTTCAGGAATAAATCATACTGCTTGGCTGAGAAGGTATCAAAGTCATTGCTGTCACTTCCTACGAAGTGAGAGAAGACAGACCTGGGGATAACCGCGTTCTGCTGCTTCAGACGAGCTATCAGCTCAGGCATATCCTTTATGGGATCAAAGCCCATACGGTGCATACCCGTATCCAATTTGATATGTATGGGGAAGTTGGTGATACACTCCTTCTTGGCAGCATGGATTAGGGCATCCAACAGACGGAAGCTATAAACCTCTGGCTCCAGATTATATTGGAAGAGCGTCCTGAAGGTGCTCATCTCGGGGTTCATTATCATGATGTTGGAGGTGATACCCGCATTACGGAGTGCTACACCCTCATCAGCTACGGCAACAGCCAGATAATCCACCCTGTGGTCCTGCAGAATCTTTGCTACTTCAACAGCCCCTGCTCCATAGGCATCAGCCTTTACCATACAGACCATCTTGGTCTCAGGCTTCAGGAAGGAACGGTAATAGTCCAGATTCTGGGCAATAGCACTCAGATTCACTTCCAGGATGGTCTCGTGCACCTTCTGCTCCAATCTATCCGTTATCTGTTCAAAGCAGAAAGAACGTGCACCCTTGATGAGAATCAGCTGGTCGCGCAACGTACCCAACAGATTACTCTGCAGAAACGATTGTGTATCTGGGAAGAAGTAGCACTTTGCCTTCAATTTCTCAAAGCAATAACTATGCTCCGATATGACGGGGCCTATAGCCACCAGTTGCTCCACACCCTGCTGCTCCAGCATTTGTGACAGATGGGTATAGAACATCATTGGGGGAACGCCTGTCTGCTGGATATCACTCAATATCAGGGTCTTTGACTTTCCCTCACGTTCCGGTCTTCGGTTCATGAAGTGCAAGGCTATATCCAGGCTGTTCAGGTCGCTGTTGTAGGAATCATTTATCAGGGTACATCCTCGTACGCCGGCCTTCACCTCCAGTCGCATAGCCACAGGCTCCAGTTTCTGCAGTCGCTCCTCTATTACATCATCGCTCATTCCCATGTACTGGCATACCACCTTGCAGACCTCCTTATTGTCGTCGATGGCATTACCTGTGCTATGCCAGGGTATCAGTTTAGCCTTGAAGTTCATCTCCTGAACGCAGCTCTCTACCAACTGATTGTCTGCCGGGTAAATCAAAGCTTCTACATCCTTGAAGAGACGTAGCTTCTCCAGGCACTTCTGTTCCATCGATTCAAAATTCTCCTGATGAGCAGCACCCAGACACGTGAAGATTCCCAACGTGGGCTGTATAATGCGCTGCAGAGCCTCCATCTCACCAGGCTGTGATATGGCAGCCTCGAAGATACCAACCTGACTTTTCTCCCACAAGCCCCATACAGACAAGGGCACACCAATCTGAGAGTTGTAGCTACGCGGACTACGGGTAACGGTATAGTCGGGCGACAGCATCTGATACAGCCACTCCTTCACTATGGTCTTACCATTACTGCCGGTAATACCCAGAACAGGAATACTAAAGGAGTCACGATGTCTTTCTGCCAGGCGCTGCAAAGCCTGTAGGGTATTGGGCACCAACAGGAAGTTGGCACCTGCATAATCACCCTCCGGAACATTCTCCACCACAAAGGCACGCACTCCACGGTCATACAGATCCTGGATATAGGCATGTCCGTCTCCCTTTCCGGTACGTATGGCAAAGAAAAGGGAACTCTCAGGGAAACTAAGGCTACGGCTATCCGTCAGCAGCCATGTAATTTGTTGGTCATAGGTGCCTATTCTGTGTGCACCTATCAGTATAGAGATTTCTGTTATCGTATACATTATTCTATATTGTATTTTTCTCTCAGTATCTTAGCTTTTTCTTCCAGGTTATTCAGGAACTTCTTATAAGCTTCAGATTCAGGGTTACTGGATTTATGAAACAGCCCGCTGCGTATGGGAGCATACTCTTGCAGGTACTCCTGCATGACAGGATTCATAACACTCAGCACCAGTCGCTGCCAAATATAGTCAACGGCAACTCCCGATGGGTGCAGCATATCATCTGCATAAAAGCGGTAGTCGCGTAACTCATCCAACACTATCTCATAGGCAGGGAAGTAAGACACCTGCTTGGGATATCTCTTCATCACCTCCTCCACAGCCAGTATCAGAGTAGACTTTGCCACCTGATTGCCATGGAATCCGTATTTGGCGTATCTGAAAGGGCTTATGGTGAAGATAATCTTCAGATTCTCATTCTCATGGAGCAGTTCCTCTACCGTAGCAGACAAAGCCTCTACGCAGGCAGGCATCGACAGCCAGTCCTCACGGAAACGGCAATGAGGCTCCTTGTGGCAGTTGGCTACCACAGCCCCGTTAGTCTGCAGCCTGTAACAGACGCTTGTGCCAAGGGTTAGGAACAGATAGTCGGCAGAGAGCAGCGACAGCTTCAGCATCTGCAATGCGCCCTCCACAACCGTCCGGCACTCCTGCTCACTCTTACCAGAAATAAGGGTTCCAGCCCACCACGAGCGCCATTCCTCCCCTGCCTTGAAGACGGGAATGTCCACCTGCTCCATGTGCAAGGCAGCATGCACCTGCAACCGGACACTCTCGGGATTGTATAGCACGCCTAAGGGATTACAGATGGAATGCAGACCAAAGCTTTGGAAACGTTCGCCCATATGCTGGGCAAAGCAAGAACCTAGGAACACCACATGGTCTGAAACCGACATAGGATTGTCCCATATCGGCACCTCAACCTTCGTCCTGAAAAGATGTTCTTGACAAATCATTAATCAAAGATAACAATTTTTCTTGTACAAAATTACGGAACTTCATCGAAAATATGTAATTTTGCAATATCAAAAAATGAATAATTGTGGAAAAAGTGCCCAAAGATCTACTGGCAAACATACATTTCCCTTCTGATTTAAGGCAATTGCCTATTTCAGATCTTCCTGACGTCTGCGAAGAACTCCGACAAACCATTATACAAGAGCTGGCTGACAATCCCGGTCATTTCGCCAGCAGCCTGGGTGTTGTAGAACTTACCGTTGCACTGCACTATGTGTTCAATACACCATACGACCGTATTGTATGGGACGTAGGACACCAGGCAGCCGGCCACAAGATTCTTACCGGCCGTAAAGACCGCTTCAACACCTACCGCAAGCTGCACGGCCTGCGTCCCTTCCCATCTCCCCAAGAGAGCGAGTATGACACCTTTGCCTGCGGACATGCCTCTAACAGCATCTCTGCTGCCTTGGGTATGGCTGTGGCTGCACAAGAGAAAGGCGAGACAGACAGACAGGTTGTAGCCGTGATTGGAGACGGCAGCATGAGTGGCGGTCTAGCCTACGAAGGTCTGAACAATGTAGCCAGCACCGATAACAACCTGCTCATTATCCTGAACGACAACAACATGAGCATCGACCATAGCGTAGGTGGCATGAAGCACTACCTGCATCAGCTACATACCAGCAAACTCTACAACTATCTCCGATTCAGGACATCACAGCATCTGTTCAAATGGGGCATCCTCAACGAGAGCCGCCGTCAAAAGATAATCCGCTTCAACAACTCCCTGAAGATGCTGCTTACCAACCAGCAGAACATCTTCGATGGCATGAACATACGCTACTTCGGTCCCAGCGACGGGCACAACGTAGTGGAGTTGGTGGCTACCTTACGTCAAATCAAGGACATGAAGGGTCCCAAGCTGTTGCACATACATACCGTCAAGGGCAAAGGCTTCCAGGCTGCCGAAGAGAACCCCGTGGTCTTCCATGCACCCGGAAGGTACGATCCCGAGACTGGCAAACGGATAAAATCAGATACTCAGAACCTACCTCCTAAATATCAGGATGTCTTCGGACATACCCTTCTGGAGTTGGCCAAAGAGAACTCCAAGATTGTGGGCGTTACCCCTGCTATGGCCACAGGCTGTAGCATGACCATCATGATGCATGAAATGCCCCAGCGAACCTTTGACGTTGGAATAGCCGAGGGACATGCCGTAACCTTCTCTGGTGGAATGGCCAAGGAAGGCCTGTTACCCTTCTGCAACATCTATTCCAGCTTCTCACAGCGAGCATTCGACAATATCATACATGATGTGGCCCTGAACCGTTTGAACGTAGTCTTCTGCTTCGACCGTGCAGGACTGGTAGGTCAGGACGGCCCCACACATCATGGAGCCTTTGATCTGGCTGCCTTGCGTCCCATCCCCAACCTTACGATCTCCTCTCCCATGGACGAGCATGAGCTGCGCCACCTGATGTACACAGCCCAGCTACCCGATAAGGGTCCATTTGTCATCCGCTATCCACGTGGGCGAGGCGTCTTGGAAGACTGGCATTGCCCCTTCCAGGAGATTCCCGTTGGCAAGGGCAGATGTCTGAAGGAAGGTACTGATGTAGCTGTGCTGAGCTTAGGTCCCGTGGGTAACTTTGTCACTCAGGCCATTCAGAAATTGGAGGGGCAGAACATCAGCATTGCCCATTACGACATGCGATTCCTGAAACCCATCGACGAGGAAATACTCTCATACGTAGGAACACACTTCCAGCGCATCATCACCGTAGAAGATGGTGCCAAGAAGGGAGGACTGGGCTCTGCCGTTCTGGAATATATGGCAGACCACAACC
Source organism: uncultured Prevotellaceae bacterium (assembly GCA_946415645.1). Lineage (GTDB taxonomy): Bacteria > Bacteroidota > Bacteroidia > Bacteroidales > Bacteroidaceae > Physcousia. The sequence goes on along the minus strand of CAMKTJ010000059.1, from coordinate 5,356 downwards.
TACATCCCAGCATAACACGCCTTGGACTACCTGACGACTTTGTGGAACACGGAACGCCCGAGGAACTCTATCATATTGTAGGACTTGATGTAGAATCCATTAAAAAGGCCATTTTATGAAGATTGTAATTTGTGGTGCAGGAGCCGTCGGAACTCATCTGGCGGAATTGCTCTCCAGAGAGAATCAGGACATTATCCTCATCGATGAGAATCCTGAGAAGACAGCCCGCCTTACCCAAGGCGGACAGTATGACCTGATGACGCTGAACGTAGCACCTACCTGTATCAGTGGCCTCAAGGAAGCCGGTGTACCCAAGGCCGACCTTTTTATTGCCGTCACGCCAGAGGAGACACGCAACATAACCTGCTGTATGCTGGCTCACGCCCTGGGAGCAAAGAAGACAGTGGCCCGTGTTGACAATGCCGAATATACACGCAACGACTACAAGGACCTGTTCCACAAGATGGGTATTGACTCCATCATCTACCCTGAGGCTTTGGCCGCCCAAGAGATTCTTGACGGCCTGAAACGCTCTTGGGTCAGACAGTACTGGGAGGTTCAGGGCGGTGCCCTGGTCATGCTGGGCATCAAACTGAGAGAGACAGCTCACATCATCAACATCAAGTTGCGCGACCTCTGTAACCAGGATACCCCCTACCATGTAGTAGCCGTTAAGCGCGGAGACGATACTATCATCCCCGGTGGTAATGACATGCTGTTGGATGGCGATATCGCCTACTTCATGACCACCAAGAAGCACATCCAGTTCATCCGTCAGATTGTAGGCAAGGAGAACTATGCCGACGTAAAGGACGTTATGATTATGGGTGGCGGACGTACCACCGTTCATGTAGCAGAGGGAATGCCCGACTTCTATACTCTGAAGATTATTGAGCAGAACGAGGAACGCTGCATGCAGCTGAACGAGATACTTGATGACAGCGACATACGCATCATACAGGGTGATGGACGTGATACAGCCCTGCTGATGGACGAGGGTCTGAAAGACGTTCAGGCCTTTGCCGCTCTGACACCCGAGACGGAGACCAACATTCTGGCCTGTCTGGCTGCCAAGCGAATGGGAGTCCGCAAGACCGTTGCCTTGGTCGAGAATACTGACTACGTTTCTATGGCAGAGAAGTTGGATATTGGCACTATCATCAACAAGAAGATGATAGCAGCCGGACACATCCATCAGATGATGCTGAAAACTGATGTTGCCAACGTCAAGTGCCTGACCATTGCCAATGCCGATGTGGCAGAGTTCCTTGCCAACGAGGAAAGCCCCATTACCAAGGCCGAAGTTAAGGAGCTGCGTCTGCCTGCAGGAATAACCTTGGGTGGTCTGGTGCGTAACGGGGTAGGTCAGCCTATTTACGGTAACACCAGGATTATGCCAGGTGATGTTGTTGTGATATTCTGCAAGAGCGGCCTTATCAAGAAGATGGACCGTTACTTCTCCAAGCCCACCTCGGCAGTCAACCGCATTATATCCTCCTTCAACAACTGATACTGAGGACTGTTCTTAAAGCCCGTACTCTTGCGTAGCGTTATATCTACAGGCATCTGGCTATGCCTGTAGCTTGCCAGCTCATTTTGTTTCTGCGTCTCGTGAATGGCCAGCTCGTTAATCTCCCTTTCACGTTCCCTGCGCAGAATGTTGCAGACAGGTGTCAGCAGGGTCATCACCACATTCTCAAAGAGAGTATGCCCGTGCATATACAGGTAGCACTCCTCCGGCTTGATGCCCAACTCCTGCAGTTCGTCCCTTAGCAGAGGGTACGTCTTGTGTGCCTCACGGAAAGTACGCTGCAGCCATCCCATACACTTGTTCACCCTACGACGGATCTTCTCCAGTGTAGGCTCCACATTACGCGGATTGATGTCATGGAACGAAACAACATCACAGAAGTTGCTCATAGAGAACTCCTTATAGTGATTGTAGCGGTATGCCCAGATGTTCCACACAAAAAGAGGCCATATAATCAAACTGTACTCCGCCATGAACTGTTCAAAGTCCACCAGGGGCCTGTCATTCAGCGTGCTCATCACACAGGTAGAGTGAAGGCTGGGAGCATAGCACTGGAAGTTTTCTATGGCATAGACATAGGTGTGCAGTACATACGGACATTGACAGATGTATTTGCTTACCTCTGTGCATCCCTGCATCACCCAGTCGTAGTCGGCATCCACACAGGCAATCATATATTCGCCCAATCCCTTGCCCAACTGGTTCATCAGGGTGGTCTTCTTGCCCTTGCCCAAGGTGGTACGACTGGGCAGCATCACCTCAAAGTACAACTTATCCGTCTCAAAGTCCTGCAAGACAGAGCGCCAGAAAAACACATCGTCATAGCTCTCTACGTAAGCAACAATTCTATGGCGTGCATTCTTAGGCTTCAGTCTGTTGGCCGAAGCAATATACTGTGATGTAAGATTGTCTTGTAGGCGCTTGCTCATATCAAGAAACTATATCCTCCACATCCGTTACGCAGTCAGCCCATCCGTTCATGATTACAGCCGGACTATGCGTAGTCAGTATAATCTGCGCATTGGGGTTCAGTTCCCGGATCAGCGACACCAGCTGATGCTGCCATTCTACGTGCAAGCTCACCTCAGGCTCGTCCAGGAACATTACATGAGGACGCTTGTTCTGCACTAGCACAGACAACAGTATTATCAGCATCTGCTTTTCACCGCTGCTGAGCTTATAGGCCGAGATAGTCTCCCCAAAGGATTGGAAATAAATCTCGTTCTTGTCACGTTCTATTGTCTTACCCGTTTCCTTGAAGAGCTCATCCACCATATCCAGAAAGTGCTTCTTCTGCCCAGCCAGTTCCTGTGCTTTCCTCTGCGCATCCGGATCCTGCTTTGTAAAGAGCTCCACCATCTGGTTGCTTAGGTTTACCTGGAAGTCCAGATACCTGCGTTGCAGATGATACAGATGGTAGTCCAGTGCCGTCTGCAACTTCATGTCTGTTACCTTGTTGATTATCTCGCCGCTTAGCACTGGCGGGTCAAAAGAGCGTATCACGTCAAAGTCCACGCAATCAGCCCCCTCCACATCAAACTCCAGCTTTACCCCGTCAGCCTGACGTTCCACCTGATCTATGTTCACCAAGTGCATGATAACCCTGTTCAGTATGGTACTCTTGCCCACACCGTTCACACCGCTCAGGATGTTAACGCCCGGACTCAGATTCCACTTAATATGTTTCTTTCCGTTCCAGAGCGACTCTATCTCAATGCTTTTGATATAGTTTGCAATCACTTTCATGTTTTTTAGGGGTTAGAGGTTAGCGGAAATTATGAACTATGAACTATGAATCATCAACTAAAACACCGTCGTAGAATTCCAAGAGTACTGTTCCTTTCTAGCAGAGAAGTAGCCCAGTGCACGCTCCAGTTTATCCTTTGTCAGTGGAATATGAGCCATATTGGCGCTGTCACGGCCTATGTACTTGCGTATCTTGTTGGGCAGATGGCTCCACTCCTCTTTTATGGTATCATCCCCCACTCTATCCAATCCCACGTAAGCCACAATAACGGGCAGGCGGAAGCGGTTCACGGCACGGCTTATCTGCCAGTTCAGCATAGGGGCCTCCACAGCTGTCATCTTGCTGGAGATGACCAATAGGTTATCAGCCTTCTCCATCAGCTTCAGAAAGCGGTTCTTCAGAGTGCTGTCTATCAGATCATCATGTTCAGAAGAGAACTCAATCTCTTCCATGTTCACAAAATGGAATCTGTCTGGATTCTGTCTTTCCCATTCCTTCAACTGCAGGAACACAGAAAAGTTACTGTTCACATGGTCTATCACACCACTGGAATCAAAAGCCACATACGTCTTATTGCCATTCATAGAACATTAAATTAAGCATTTCCATAGCAAAGTTACAGATTCTGTTTCAAATATGCAAACATATTTTTTCCATACCAGAAATAATTGTTATTTTTGTAGGCAAATCACCATGTTTTTAATAAAAACAGCAAAACAGACCAATGAAAAGAAGAACATTTATCAGAACTGGTATGGCCAGTGTTGCCGCCCTTGCCGTATTAGGCACAAACACCCAGGTATATGCTGCAGAAAAAGCCAAGAAGAACACCACCCTGAAGACACCTCAGCAGGAAGACGCCTTCCATCTGGGCATGGCAGGATGGACTTTCAACAAGTTCGACCTCAAGAAGACCCTCGAGACCATGAAGCAACTGGATGTCCACTACCTCTGTATCAAGGACTTCCATCTCCCCCTTGACAGTACCGACGAGCAGATAGCAGTCTTCCACCAGAAACTGGCAGAGTATGCCGTTACGGGCTATGGCGTAGGTCCTATCTATATGAAAAGCGAGGCGGAGGTTGACCGTGCTTTCCAATATGCCCAGCGCGTAGGTGTAAAGATTCTGGTAGGTGTTCCCAGCTATGAACTATTGGATTATGTAGAACAGAAGGTCCGTCAGTATGACATCCGCCTGGCCATTCACCTGCATGGTCCCGATATGCCCATGTATCCCAACGCCGAGGACATCTGGAACAATGTCAAGGACCGTGATGCCCGCATGGGTATGTGCCTAGACATTGGTCATAACCTGCGCTACGGCAGCGATTCCCTTTCTGACTATAAGAAGTACCACACTCGCGTCTTTGATATTCACCTGAAAGATGTCACCGGCACCACAAAGGCCGACAAGAGCGTAGAGCTGGGTCGTGGTCGCATTGACTTCCCCCTGTTTGTAAAACTTCTTCGCAAATACAATTACAACGGAAGCGTCAGCTTGGAGTATGAAAAGGATATGAGCAACCCCTTCATGGGCATCGCCGAGAGCGTAGGTTACTTCCGTGGTGTATGCTATGCCACCAAGTAAAGGAACTGACCAATAATCGAAAAAGAGCAATCTCCATTTCTTCCCTTTTAGCAAACAGCAAGTACGACTTTCCTGCCTAACAAACAACAAAAAAGAAACAAATTCTCATCTTGCCCCCTATGCTATTGCAGCATCATTTTATAGGCACGATAGCCTTGAATCTGCACCATGGCATTGCCACCTTGTACACCTCTACGGAAGCTGCAGGAACGTGGAGTGTGGCAGAAAGAATAGGTGAATAACCAAATGCGCAACAGTCTGTTATCGGAACGCTCTCTGCGTAGCAATATACATCCTCCAGGCTATCACAACTATAAAATGCTTTAAGTGCTGATTGTCAGCAATTTGCCAGTTAAACGGTAGAAAAGTGGTCCTGTGTGTTTTCTACCTTGGCTTGTGAGGGCAGATTTAACGTATTTAACTTTCATAAACGTGTAGATAAGGGGGCATTATGACAGACTGATGAGGCATAAGTACCTCAAAAGACCTC
>CAMKTJ010000058.1 GCA_946415645.1 uncultured Prevotellaceae bacterium | reverse complement strand
AAGGATTATGCCGACTTTATGGCTAACTACAAGGTAGAGGTGCCAGAGGACTTCAACTTTGGATATGATGTAGTAGATGCCTACGCAGAGAGTGATCCTGAAAAGGAGGCTATCCTGTGGACAAATGACAGAGGTGATGTAAAGCACATCAACTATTCTGAGTACAAGCGTTACTCTGATGGCGTGGCCTCTTACTTCCAGACATTGGGTATAGGCAAGGGCGACTGTGTGATGCTTATCCTGAAGCGTAGGGTAGAGTGGTGGATAACCATGGTGGCGTTACATAAGATTGGTGCTGTGGCTATTCCGGCTACCCATTTGCTTACGGACAAGGATATTATCTACCGTTGTCATCAGGCAGATATCAAGGCTATTGTGGCTGTGGGCGATACCATTGTGCTTAGGAATGTTATTCGTGCGCGTGCCTACTGTCCGTCCTTGACGCACTGTATCTCTATAGGTCCTGCTGTTCCTCAGAACTGGGACAACTTCTGGCAAGGCGTGATGATGGCACCTAAGTTCAAGAGCCTGAAGGGACAGAATAAGTCCACAGATGACTTCCTGCTGTACTTCACCAGTGGTACCAGTGGTGCGCCTAAGATGGTGATGCACGATTATTCATATCCTCTGGCTCATATCATGACTGCCAAGTACTGGCATAATCTTGATGAGACATCTCTGCACCTTACCGTTGCTGATACAGGTTGGGGTAAGGCTGTGTGGGGTAAGTTCTATGGTCAGATGATTTGTGGTGCTACGGTATTCATCTACGACTTTGAGGGACATTTTGATGCTGAGAAGATGCTGACCGTGATGCAGGACTTCAAGGTAACGTCTTTCTGCGCTCCTCCTACTGTCTATAGATTCATGATTCGTAAGAACCTTGAGAAGTTTGACCTCTCTAACCTGCGCTATTGTACCACAGCCGGAGAAGCCCTGAATCCCAAGGTCTTTATGGAGTGGAAGAAGAAGACGGGCATTATGATATATGAGGCATACGGACAGACCGAAACCACCATGGTACTGGGTACCTATCCGTTTGTCGAGCCAAAGCCAGGTTCTATGGGTCTGCCCAATCCGCAGTTCCCTGTGGCTGTCATAGATGCTGACGGCAATCCCTGTAAGCCGGGCGAGCATGGCCAGTTGGTTATCCATACCGAGGCTGGTAAGCCTCTGGGCTTGTTCAAGGAATACCATCGTCAGAAGGAGCTTACCGAGATGAGCTACAACAATGGTGTTTATTTTACCAAGGATGTGGTGTACTACGATGAGGACGGATATTTCTGGTTTGTTTCCCGCTCGGACGATGTTATCAAGAGTAGCGGTTACCGCATTGGCCCCTTCGAGGTGGAAAATGCTTTGATGACGCACCCCGCCATTGTGGAATGTGCTATTACTGGTGCTCCTGATGAGGTGCGTGGTATGGTGGTTAAGGCTACCATCGTGCTATCCGATGCTTATAAGGGTAAGGAAGGTCCTGAGCTGATAAAGGAATTGCAGAATCATGTGAAGCAGGAGACTGCTCCCTATAAGTACCCTCGTGTGATAGAGTTTGTGGATGAGTTGCCCAAGACCATCAGCGGTAAGATTCGCAGGGTGGAGATTAGAGAGAAAAGCCTCAAAAAAAGTGAAGAATGAAAAGTGAAAAGTGAAAAGTGAAGAATCTGCTACCGCAGTTCTCGCTAACCGCTAACCCCTTTTAAAAATATGAAAAGTTTTCTTAACGTACAGGATTTAGGTGACCTCAAGCAGGCATTGGCTGAGGCTCAAGAGATAAAGAAAGACCGTTATAAATATGTAGAACTGGGTCGTAACAAGACTGCCCTGCTGGTATTCTTCAATAACAGCTTGCGTACCCGTCTCTCTACCCAGAAAGCTGCTTTGAACTTGGGTATGAACGTAATTGTGCTGGATGTGAATGCCGGTGCATGGAAGTTGGAGACAGAGCGTGGCGTTATCATGGATGGCGACAAGAGCGAGCACCTCTTGGAGGCCATTCCCGTTATGGCTTGCTACTGCGATATGATTGGTATCCGTTCCTTCGCCGGATTGACTGACCGCGAGTACGACTATGCCGAGACTGTGTACAACCAGTTCGTTAAGTACAGCGGTAAGCCCGTCTTTGCCATGGAGACTGCTACAGTGCACCCCCTGCAGGCATTCGCTGATTTGATAACGATTGAGGAGAATTGGAAAAACTCTCAGAAAAGACCTAAGGTTGTCCTTACCTGGGCTCCTCATCCCAAGTCTTTGCCCCAGGCTGTTCCCAACAGCTTTGCAGAGTGGATGAATGCTGCCGATGTGGATTTTGTGATTACGCATCCAGAGGGTTATGAATTGGATCCTAAGTTTGTGGGTAATGCCCGTGTGGAGTATGATCAGAAGAAGGCTTTTGAGGGTGCTGACTTTATCTATGCCAAGAACTGGAGCTGTCCTGGCGTTACCCGTCCAGAGGATTACGGAAAGATTCTGCACGACTATCATGCTATGACTAACTGGACGGTGGATACCGAGCATATGAGCTGGACCAACAACGCCAAGTTTATGCACTGTCTGCCTGTCCGTCGTAACATGATTGTTACAGATGATGTGATAGAGGCTCCCACCTCTTTGGTTATTCCCGAGGCTGCCAACCGCGAAATCTCAGCAACCGTAGTGCTGAAGCGCATCCTGCAAGATAACTATTAAAGACTATAGCCGCAAGGCATAAGGGATGGTGGACAGACAGTTCGCCATTCCTTTTTTTATACCATAAGGATAAAACAGGCATTGTTCATGAAAGAGTTCTTTCTTTTCTTCTTGCCGTCGAAGAAGAGTTCTTTTCGAAAAGAACCAAAAGGCATACGTTCATTTCTTTTCAAAAAGAAACAGAACCAAGGATTTTTTTTCACAACCACCCGCCCCTCCTTGCCTAAGGAGGGTACCTACCCCCTCCCAACCTCCCTCCTACATAGGGGGAGGCTTAATTGACTACGGCGTTGCCTTCGTCAAAGTTTTGGTATCGCTCGCACAGCCTTTGCCCCTACGGGGCGAGCGATGGTTATTTATCCCCCTCCCTCGGGAGGGGTGGGGAGGGGCTTAATAAAAACATTCCGCACGAATGGGTCTTTAGAGCCGGGTTGGGGTTTGGAAGAAATAGCTGAAATGTTGTCTGAGCGATTAGCGAGTTCATTTCAGCCTTCAAAGAACCTGCCTGGCGGCCCATGAGCTCAGGACGTTTTTTGGTTTCTCTTTTGCTTCTTTTCTTCTTTGTCATCAAAGAGAAAAGAATGAACAGGGGCGGGTGGTTGTGAAAAAGAAATTTTAGTTCTTTACAAAAAGAACAACTCTTTGTGTTAAAGAGTAGAGAAAAGAAAAACCCCCACTTCTCACAAGGGAGAAGAGGGGGTAGGGGGTGAAGAGGGAACTGCCCCTCTTCCTGAATTACCTAATTACAATCTTCTTTCCGTTAACAATATACATTCCTTTGACAGGCTTGCTTACACGGCGACCGCTGAGGTCGTATACTTCCTTGCTTGCATAGTCGAAGTTCGATGAAGGATCGATGATGTTGATGCCGTCAGGATCCTCGATATTCTTCTTAATGCTAACAGAACCAACATTCATATCGAAGGTAATGTGGTATGACTGAGTGTCATTCTCGTTATCCCATACCATCCACCACTGGCGGTCGGCACCACGGATAAGGTCGGTCAATACCTCGCCATCCTGAACACGGATTGCATTCTGGCTGCTACCGTAGCGACCCTCGTTCCAACCTGAACGTTTAGCGGTGTAGTTCAAGTCGTAAGGACCTGTAACTCCACGTACGGTGAAGATGGTGAAGGTCAGGAACTCGCCTTCGTCGAGGTGGTTAGGATCCATGAAGAAGGTTACGTCTCCCTCGTACAGGCCGTTGCCCTTATGCATAAGAGGACACATCTCGTCGTTCTGCCAACGGTGCTGCTCGCCTGCATTGTCGATGACAGAACCGACAACGAATGCACGGTCGTTCCAGTTGTATTCAACAGTCTTGAACTCTACGGTCATGGTCTTGGTGTTGAGAACGATGTCGAACTCGCCACCGATACACTGGAAGTCACTGCCGCCATCCACGAAGGTGAAGGTGTTGTTGGCTGGAGTGATGAAGCGGCGGTTAGCATCGTTGCAGCGATAAACGCTCTCCAGACGTGTGAAGTAGATGCCAGCACGACCGTTGCTGTTGGCCTGGTTGGCACGGTTCTGTACCTTGATACGTGCGCTGTAGGTGCCGTCTGCATTCTTGGTCATGGGGTAGAGCTTTGTAATCTCAGAGTAGGTAACATTGTTGCCCTCTTCGTCTAACAGGTCACCCTGAACATAGAGGCCTCCTCCAATGTCCTGGCGATCCTGAATGCTCTCGTAATACTCTAGTGCTTCCTCGTCGGTCAAGTCGCCAGCATAGACGTGGTTTTCAATCTCCCCAGAAATGTTATAGAATAAATCCGACATGTCGGGGTCTGTCTCTGCATACTTGTCAGCCTCCGTTACACACCATTCAGAGAGGTTCTGTAATTTTGAATAGATGTTGCGGCTGTCTTCAACAGCGTTGAACTCATCGTTCATTAACTTCAGGGCAGCAATCTTTTCATCGGCACTGCCAGCGGCTTTGACCTGTGCCAGCAGGCTCTGGAGGTTGTTGATATGGCTCAAGCTGAATACTACCTGTGCCATTTCCTGTGTAAGGGACAACTTAGCCAAATGCTTGCTGAAGTTCTCTGTCATAGCCTCGATGGCATCCTGACTCTTGCCCATATAGGTGAGTTTGAACTTACCCCACATGGTCATCTCGCTGTCATAGTAGGGAGTTCCGGTGTTGCGGATACCTAGACGAACCTTACCGTCGGAAACAATACCGTATACCTTGTTGATGTAGCGGCCGCCACCAAAGGCAAAGCTGACGGCTCCGCGCTGCTCGGGAACCCATCCCCATGGTGACTCATAGTCACGAGCGCTTGTTGTTTCGCCGTTGTGGGGTGCTTCTGGATCGTTCTCGGGGTCGATACGGCAGTTTACGCCATTCACTGCTTCGTTCTCAGAGATAGCTCCCTCGTAGATATTCATAACGGGGGTGTAGAAGTCGTTGATGTAGAGCGATGCGGTTACATAGTCTTCAATGTCACCTGCTAAGTTGCCACCGGGACGGAAGAAGGCAGGGGTCTCAATCTCGTAGATACCGTTGGGCAGCTCGTCCTCGATATCCTGATACAGATTGAATGAAGTATTCCATGTTCCAGCTACGGGATAGATGTCGGGGAAGCCGGTATTGCTGCTAAAGTTGCTGCCTGCGTCACTTAACTGAGTGTGAGTCTCTGTCCAGTTCTTGAAGCTTCCGTCCTCGTCGAAGGCAGGATTCTTAATCAGGTTGGTCAAATCTGAGCCCTCGCTGATGCTAGTCTTGATGGCATTGCTGTAGAGAGCCTGTACGAAGAGAATCTCTGCATCCAGCTCCTCGGGAGTGAGGTTCTTCTCTTCCATAATTTTCAGGTAAGAGCCATTGGGCAGGTCCTCTGATGGGTCTTCGTTCTCCATCAGGTAAGCATCCAACAAATCTGTTATTTCACCGTTCAAGTCATCGCGCTGGTTGCGTTCCTCTATGAGGGTCTTGATGGCTGCATCGTATGCCTGATAAGCCAGGTGACTCTTGCGGATGAGCAGAGGATTAGTGCTGAGGATATTGGCTGCGGCAAGGATGTCCTGCAGTTGTGCGGCGTTGGCAATGTCCTGCTGTGCCTTCTCGTAGTCTTCCATTAGGCTGGTCTGTGCCTCCATCATGCTCAGGTCTTGCATGTTGGCCATTTGCTGCTTCTGGATGAGGCTTGCCTTTTCGTCGGCAGTGCCCACATATTCCAAACGCCAAGTATCCCATACGGTCCAGTTGCCGTACTTGTACATATTGTTCTCGACACCGATGTTGATAGTGTCGTTCTTGCTTTCTACATAGAAGTAGAGAGGAGCGTTCCAGTATAGACCTTTTTTGAAGTACTTGTTGCAAGCTGCCAATGAATTGGGAACCCAAAGACTTGCGTTTGTCTCGTTCTCTGTCTCGTTGACACGCTCTTCCTGAGCTTGTTCGGCAATGTCCATGAATAGGTTTGCAACCTTCTTGCCGTTAACTTCGGCAAAGTACTGGCTGCTGTGATAGAGAGGTGCAAACTCCTCGTTTAGTTGTCCTTCTTTGTACTCTTCGCCATTATTGTCCCAGGCACAGGCGCGCTGTAGACCTTGTACGCGCAGTTTGTAGATGCCCTGCTGTAGACCTGTAATGGGCTGGTAGGTATGGAACCAATTCATGTCCCAGTGCTCGGCAACGCTGTTGTTGATAGCCAGGCCGGAACCGTTTCCGCTGTTCTCTGTGGTATAACCCTCGGTGACATCGTGGTCATCGTTAGCGAATACCTTAATGAAAGGATAGTCTGGATCTTCACCGTTACAATAGCTACAGAAACCATCCTTGTATGTGTGAGGCTTGCGTACGATGGCAGATGCATCGTTAGAGAATGCCATCTCCTCGGAATTGAATGTGCCGTCGCACTCCAGTTCTCCGGCGGGATATACAATCTTGTGGTCAGGCAGGAAGGTTGGGAAGTTGTCCTGGCTGATGTTCTGGAACCAGGTAATATTTTCCTGATTGCCGTTCAGCTTGTAGCAGAGAGCACCGTTCTCCAGTTCTTCATAGTTGACAATCGTTCCCTGGTTACCAGCTGTCGCGAAACAGTTGGTGCAGGTACCGTTGCTATGACGGAAGAGATACTTCTCGTCGTTCTCGTAAGGAGAAACGGTAGCGGTTGACCAACAGTTGGTAACAACGGGCCCGTTGCTGCCCAACCATGCACTGAGGGCTCCGTTCTCTGCAACGCCGTTACCATTGATGTAACCGGTAGAGTAGCAGTTGTCCATGTAAACCTTAGCAGAGCTACCAGTGTTACATCCGATGATACCGCCTGCTCCGGCTTGGTTAACCGTGACATCGCCCTCGAAACCAAGGTTGATAAGGTAAATGTCGCCTGATGATGTTGAACCACCGATGAAACCGGCATTTGAATTTGCTGCGATAATACAGTTTTCATCACCGCGCAGGTTCTTGATTGTAGCGCCTCCGTTCAGGAAACCGAAGAAACCAACCCAATCGTCATTGCCGCGATCGCTGAGGTCAAGATTGGTGATAGTGTGGAAACCTCCATCGAAGGTTCCCTTGTATCCCATGTTGCGGAGACCGATATATGTATGGGAAACATCTGTAAAATCCAAGTCGCAGGTGAGATAGGCATTAGCTGTAACAGCACCGCCGTTAACGTAGGCGGCAAACCATTCTACGTCTAATGTGCTCTTCAACTGATAGAAGCCGTCAATCTGCTCGCAGAAATTGGGGTTCACCTGACCGCACTTCTGACAATAGAAGTCGCCATCGATGAATTTGTGCTTATCAATAATCGGTGAGCACTCTGTGTTGGTATACAAAGAACCGTCGCCATCATCCATGGGAATGCCATCACAAGTAATGGGACCGCTGTAGTACACCTGCTGGCTGGTACCCTGAATAGGAGTGGGGTAGGCATCGGTGCCTATGGTCTGCCAGTATCGGAGCTCCTCTTGATTACCATTCAAATAATAACAGAGGCGGCCGTTGGTAATATCCTCGATAGTGAAATCGTGATCGGTACCTTGCAATGCACCTTCAGAACCGCTCAGGTCGTAGTTGTTCCTTGTTGTCGGTGTACCGCCGTTACGGAAGATGCTGCGTCCGCTGCCATCCATACCTACGATTTCACCGATATTGATACAATTCTCTATTTTTGTGCTGGCGTTATCACCACACCATGAGGCAATACCGGCAGCCTCGGGAACATCCTTGGTGCTGGTAATGGTACCTGTATTCACGCAGTTGATAATTTGCCATTTGGGATGGCTGCCTGTACTTCCGCCCAGAATACCGCCAACGTTGTTGGAGCTGGAGGTCACACTAGCCTCGTTCACGCAATTCAGAATATAAATCTCCATGGCATTGTTCTGACCGGTTCCGCAGAGACCGCCAGTACGTAATGCACCAGTGACAGAGCAGCTCTTATCTATAATAAGGTTCTTGATAACGGTAGCTTCACCCTTTGTATTTGGGTTACCGCGAAGGTCACCGAAGAAACCCTGACGCTCCTCGTTGGGACGGTTGATAATCATGTTCTTGATGCGGAAGCCCTGGCCGTCGAATGTACCATTATACTTCTTGCCATCGTTAGGACCGATGGGGCTATGCAGGTTTTCGATACCTTCAAAGTCGATGTCGTTCATCAAACGGCAATAAGGATCCAAACCGAAAGTTGATGACTCTCTGACCATGTAGGATATCCATTCTACATTTCCGGCATTGCGAAGCTCGTAGAATCCGTCTTCTGCCTTAGTTGGTTCCTGGTACTTAGCAGGTGGCAGACAGTCGTCATAGGTACAGATACCATTGACAAAGTCATGTTCGTGCTGAGCCCAAGCATTGAATCCTATCGTCCATAAGAGAAACGAGAGGAATACATAAGTAGTTTTCTTCATACTGCTTAATTGGGGTTAATTGTTTGATTATTGTTAGTTAAATTTGAAAAGTCTGTCACAAAAGTATTGAAATATTTTTATAAGTTGCAAAAATTATCAAACAATTTTGCTAAAACTTGTTCATTTTTATCCATAATAGTAAGAATGCTGTTGATTACTTGTATAATTTCAACCTATTTGTGAAAATTTGGCCATTAAGTTGCAATGTTTTGCTTAAAAATGAATTTTAGTCTGCTTTTTATTTTGTTTATCTCTCATTTAATCGTAACTTTGCAGCCACAAACAGCGAGGGGAGACTCTCGCCGGGGTGCCTCACCAGTTGGTGTGTGCTGAGAATATACCCATTAATCTGAACCAGGTAATGCTGGCGTAGAGAGTTATGAACATTAAATTTTTTGAAAATCGATGAAAAGATTGTGCGTGATGGCTGCGCTGTATTTAGGCGTGGCAGGAATCTTCTGTGTTAATGCCCAGAAGCAGGATTCAACAAAAGTAGGTAATTTGAACGAGGTGGTGGTGAAGGCTGTCAAGGCTCCCAAGAATGCTCCGTTTGCTGTAAGCAAGATTGATGCTGAGCAGTTGGAAAAGTTCTCGAAGACAGGACAGGAACTTCCCTTCCTTTTTGCCCGTACTCCGGGCGTAGTGGCTTGGAGTGAGAACGGATTGGGTACGGGAACCTGCTATATGCGTGTCCGTGGTGCAGGTGACAGTCGTATAAATGTTACACTGGATGGTGTATCACTGAACTCGCCTGAGGACCAGAGTGTTTTTTGGGTCAATATGAATTCTTATGCTGCGCTACTGGGTAATGTGCAGATTCAGCGTGGTGTGGGAACAAGTACTAATGGCGATGGTGCTTTTGGCGGAACAATTGCCTTGCAGACGAAGGCTCCTTCGTATAAGCCTTCATTGGAGGTGACGGGGTCTTACGGATCATATAATACATATAATGTAGGTGGCAACTTCAGTACGGGTATGCTGCTGAACCATATCATACTGGATGGTGCTTACCACCACACCGGAACAGATGGCTATATACATGGTACCAACGGTAATTCGGGCAGTTACTATGGTGGCCTTACCTATTATAATAATGACAGGTCGCTGAAGTTGAGTTACAAGAACATCGGCAACTATGAGCAGACAGGTCAGGCCTGGAACTCTGTTTGCCCCGGTGACGGTGAATACAGTATGAACTCATATGATGGCGTGCGTACATACAAGGACCTTTATGATAAAGGTTTGGGCCAGTACAACGAACTCTATGAGCGTTTCATCCCTGATTGGGCAGGCGGTTGGGCAACGGAGCGTTTCCAGATGAAGGATGGAAGTCTGTACCCTGGCGCAACGGACAACTTCTGGCAGAATCACAACCTTCTGAACCTGTCTTGGGAGATTAGCGACCGCTGGAGTACCTCGGGTACTTTACACTATACCCATGGATATGGTTATTATGACAGTTTCCGTTACCAGAACAAGCCCAAGAAGTTTGGCTTGCCAGCTGTGCTTTCTGATGGCTCTGAGTTGGGTAAGGAAGACTATATCCGTCGTAAGGGTTTGACGCAGGACTGCTATGGATTTGTATGGAATGTTAATTATAAGGACGATAAGTGGGATATTATTGGCGGTGCTTCGCTGCAGAACTTCGAGGCTAACCACTATGGTTATCTGCTCTATACCAGCAACGACCAGTTGGCAGCTGATCTGTTTACTGATGAGGGTCGTTACCATTTCTACGACAGTGATGCCAACAAGGTGGACGGCCAACTCTTTGTAAAGGGTATGTACCACATTGCAGATGCTTGGGATGCGTTTGCTGATGTGCAGTATCGCCACGTGGGCTTTATGACTAGCGGTACACACGACAGCTTTGTAGAGCAGACCGATGGTACCTATAAGGCTTACCCCTTGAATATCAAGAAGCAGTACGACTTCCTGAATCCGAAGGCAGGTATCTCTTTCCATAAAGACGGTCATAATGCCTATTTGAGCTATGCTATGAGTCACAGAGAGCCTGAACGTAACAACTTCACGGATAATGGTAAATATCCTGCTCCTTTGGCTGAAACGGTTCATGATGTAGAAATGGGTTATGACTACAGCAACAGTCTGTGGCATGCAGGAATCGGTCTGTATGGTATGTTCTACAAGGATCAGTTTGTGCAGACCGGTCAGGTTAGTGATATCGGAGAGAAGTTGACTACCAATGTCAAGGGCAGCTACCGTCTAGGTATGGAACTGACTGCTGGCGTTAATGTAACCAAGTGGTTCTCTCTGGAAGGTAACGCTGCCATCAGCAAAAACAGTATCAGCGATTTTGATGAGTACATAGAGACTTATGATGCCGACTGGAATGAACTGCCCTTCACCGTTGTTCACTACGACAACTCTACGCTGGCTTTCTCGCCATCTGTTATTCTGAACGGTTTTGCAGACTTCCACTATAAGGGCTTCAAGGCTTCATGGCATACAGGATTCGTTAGCAAGCAGTATCTTGACAATACAGCCCACGAAGATCGTGCATTGCCTTGCTACAGCCGTACTGATATCGCGCTAAGTTATGATATGAAGGTCGCTAAGAAGGGACTGAAGAACGTTATCTTTGGCGTAAACTTCAATAATATCTTTGATAAGCATTATGCCAGCAACGGATGGGCTTACTCTGCTATTGTAGGTGATAGCTATACGGTTAATAACCGTTACTATCAGTTGGGTTACGTCCCCATGTCCGGTTTCACTTGCATGGGTAATATCACACTTAAGTTCTAAATGGAATTTCTACAGACACATTGGCTTGACATGCTGACTACGATACTCGGCCTGATTTATATCTGGCTGGAGTATCGGGCCAGTATTGCCTTATGGATAGTCGGTATCATCATGCCTGCTCTGGATTTTGTCCTTTTCTTACAGCACGGACTTTATGGCGATGCGGGCATGTCATGCTACTATACGCTGGCTGCCATTTATGGCCTTTGTGTGTGGAAGTTCAAGAGGACGCGGAAGAAACGAGAACCGTTGCCCATCATCCACATGCCGCGCAGCAAGTATTTGCCTGTTGCCATTTGTTTCTTTGTATCCTGGGGTATTACCTATTATATATTGGTAACGTGGACTAACTCAACGGTTCCTGTGCTGGATTCGTTCACCAACGCTCTCTCGTTCGTAGGATTGTGGGCTTTGGCGCGTAAGTTCATCGAGCAATGGATATTCTGGATTGCGGTGGATGTTGTCTGCTGCGTGCTCTATGTTCAGAAGGACATTCCCTTTAAGGCAGGTCTCTATGGTCTATACGTTATCATTGCCATTGCTGGATATTACAAATGGAAAACAATGTTGAAAGTAAAGAATAGAGAATGAAGAAGATGCAGTTTGATGCCGTCATTGTTGCAAACGGTCAGTTTCCCACCCATCGGATTCCGCTTGAGATACTGGAGCAGGCTCCTCACATTATAGCCTGTGATGGTGCCGTTTGTCATGTACCGCATGCTGAGGCCGCAGTGGGCGATGGGGATAGTGTGCCGGAGGAATACAAAGACCGCCTCATACATATTGATGAGCAGGAGGACAACGACCAGACAAAGGCTACACGCTACTGTCTGCAACAGGGTTGGCGCAATATAGCTTACCTTGGATCTACTGGCAAGCGTGAGGATCATACATTGGGTAATATCTCTTTGCTGATGCGCTATTACCGTGAACTTGGCGTCAACGGCATTATGTTCACTGACTATGGT
Organism: uncultured Prevotellaceae bacterium; assembly: GCA_946415645.1. Lineage (GTDB taxonomy): Bacteria > Bacteroidota > Bacteroidia > Bacteroidales > Bacteroidaceae > Physcousia. The sequence continues at coordinate 6,039 of CAMKTJ010000058.1, read as the reverse complement.
TTTTTTACTCCTTCCAACGGCCCTTGTCTCTTTGATTCTTTCATGGGTCAGCAGGTGAGTATCTTTAACTTTGGTTGCGCCCGTATTCAGTCAGAAGGACTGCGGTGGAATTCCTATGCTTACGAACAATGGTGGCAGGGAACGCTCAACGAGGCGCTTTCCGACCGGTTCTCCATTGATGCCGATGGTTATTATCTGGTGTACCAAACCTATGAATAATCACTAAAGAAAAAAGGTTCCTCGTAATGGGGAACCTTTATTTGTCTTTATAGATGCTTATCTCGCCACTTCCGTAGCAGATTTTGGCTTCTGCATCGTAGATACAACCAAACTGACCAGGAGCTATGCCTTGTATGGGCTCGTCTGAATGAATGTGGTATCCTTCTTCGTCCAGGGTAATGATACCTGGCATAAAATGATCTACGTGTCGGATCTTAAACTGAATGGGTATTCCTTTTACCTCCCCTTCCCAGGGATTACGGGTGATGAAGTGCATGTCGGCCAAACGGAAATCATGTCCGTACTGCAGTTGGGTATCCCATCCTCTGGCTACAAAGATGATGTTCTTCTTGATGTTCTTCTTCACCACGAACCAGGGGCCGCCACCTAAGCCTAAGCCTTTGCGCTGACCAATGGTATGGAACCAGAAGCCACGATGGTGACCAATCACCTTTCCTGTTTCTATGTCTATGACCTTTCCTTCCTGTTCGCCCATGAATTTGCGCAGGAAATCATTGTAGTTGATCTTTCCCAGGAAACAGATTCCCTGGCTGTCCTTACGACGGGCACTGGGCAGTTTGGCATCCAAGGCAATCTGGCGCACTTCCTCCTTCATTAGATGGCCGATGGGGAAGATGGTGTGGCGCAACTGATCATAGGAAAGCTGGGCTAGGAAGTCCGTCTGATCCTTTACAGGGTCTTTGGCTGTTCCCAGCCACATCAGACCATCCTTCTCTACATTGGTAGCATAATGACCTGTGGCAATATAGTCGTACTGATAACCTATCTGCTTCTCGAAGGCGCCAAACTTGATGAGGCGATTGCACATCACATCAGGGTTGGGCGTAAGTCCTGCCTTTACACGTTCTATGGCATAGCCGACTACCTGCTCCCAGTATTCCTTCTGCAGGTCGGTAACCTCTAACTTCAGTCCGTACTTCTTGGCTGTTGCCTGCGAGAGTTCAATATCCTCTTCAGCTGAGCACGAAGAATCTTCCCCCTCCATACCTATCTTTATATAGTGGAGGTCGGGCTTCAGTCCCATCTCGCAAAGCTGATGTACCACTACGGCACTATCAACTCCACCTGAAATCAGTACTGCTACGGAGCCTTTTATTTCTTGAAGTCCCATGTCTGAATGCCGTTAAAGGTGTAGATGCTTAAAGTGATGATATCGCCTTCCTGTATACCCTTAATATCGTCAACGGGCAGGCTGGCGTATGTGGGTTGAGTATAGGACCTGGGGTCATTGTTCTGATTGTGATGCAATCTTACCCATGCGTGGCCACTCTCAATCTTTTCTATGATGAATCCCCAATACTGTGTGCCACCCTGCGTGAGAGGAGCCAGATATATGTTGATGTATTTGCCTGCTCTCCAAGCACTCATTACATCCGTCGGGTCGGTCTTGGCAATCTCTGTACTGTCTCGTAGATAAAAGACACTCTGAGCCTGATAGATAGCTGCATTGTTGCCTGACGGAACATAGCCACAGAGAATACGGTAGAGGGCGTTGGGGGCCAAATCCGTTATTCCGTTCGTGACGGTGTAGGTAACACCTGCATCTGTGATAAATTTATTGCCTACACCTTCTGCGTCGGTGTACATGTCAGCCATCTCCGTAATGATGTTGGGGTATGCCTCTTCCTCTTTGCTGCAGGAAGATACTATGGCCGTCAGGCAGGCAATGGCAAGTATGAGCAGACTGTGGTGTTTCATGCTTTCTGGGCTTTTTGCTTGTTAAAGACAGGGTTGGCATACATGGTCAGCATGCGCTCACGCAGGAATGCCTCGTCCTTGTTCTCTATTTCAATCTTGTCGAGTCGCTGTTGCAGATAACTCAGGAACTGCTGCTTTTGTGCTTCTGTGTAGAAAGAGGCAAATTCTGATGTGCCGTTCAGTAGGTCGGCAGCTACATAGTTGCCAGGGAACAACTTGTATCCGGCATGAATCTGCAGGTCTATTCTGTGAGCCACTTCTGTGAAGAATTCGTTCTTGGGCAGGTCCTTCAGTTCATCCAACCAGGTGTTGATGCAGGGAGCGGCCTCGTAGTGTATGCCTCCCTTGAAGCCCCAGATGCCTTCGCGCATATTCTTCTCGTCATCAGCCTTGCTCTTCTTGTAGGCAGGGTTGTCTCGTTTCAACTGGAACTCTGTAGCTTTCAGATAGTCGCAGGGATCATATTCGTAGCTGATGGTCAGGGGCACGATGTTCAGGTCGCGCAACTGTTCAACGGGATTCTCTTCTTCTGAGCCCATAGCCAGCATCTTCAGCACACTCTCCTGCGTAGTATCGCTGCTGTCCTTGGCTCGTCCTTCACGCTGAGCAATCCAGATGTTCTCGTGCTTCTGGTTAACGGCATAATGAATGTACTGGCTCATCAGCATACTGCTCTTGAGCAAGTCCTTGGAGCCTAAGCCACGACGAACGGTAAAGGCCTTGTTCAACTTCACCACTTTCTCTATCCAAGGATAGATGAGCAGGTTGTCGCCAATGGCAATCTCGCAGGTGGTGGGGAACTTGTACTTGTGAAGCAAGTAATCCAATATGGCACTATCCAGTACAATATCACGATGGTTACTCATGAAGGTGTAGCGCTCCTTGCCGGCTGTTATCTTTGAGTGTTCAAAGGTGGCGCCGTTGCTGCATTTGCGGAGTATGTATCCGACAATGGGTTTCATGAAGCGCAACTGAAAGTCCAACGTGCTATGTATGCCTATGAAGGCCAATCTTAGTACACTGTTTCTGATCCACTGGGGGAGCCAGGGGAGAAGTGTCTTAAGTTGAGCATTCATAAGACGATCATGGAGCAGCTCGTTTACTACGCCAGGAATCTCGTCGTTGTTGTACGGACGAATCGCGTCGAACTCTTTAGGGTCTATCATGATAGTTTGTCTTCTATAATGTCTGTGAGCACATCCTTAATATCCAAACCTGCAGCACGAACCTGCTGAGGGATGAAGCTGGTGGCGGTCATACCAGGAGTGGTGTTGATCTCCAACATATTTATCTTGTCGCCAGCTGTGATGATGTAGTCAACACGGATGATGCCGTGACAACCCAGGATATCGTAGATGAGCGAAGTCAGCTTCTGTACGCGCTCAGTCAGGTTCTGGCTGATACGGGCAGGAGTGATTTCGTCCACTTGTCCGTTGTATTTGGCATCGTAATCAAAGAACTCGTTGGTTGTTACCACCTCTGTGATGGGGAAGACCACGCTATTCTTCTTTGTCTTGTAGCAGCCACAGGTGATTTCTGTTCCCTGCATGAAGGCCTCTACCATTACGTCCTCACCTTCTTTCAGGGCAAGGTCTATGGCAGGACGAAGCGCCTCGGCTGTCTTTACTTTGGTTGTTCCGAATGAAGAACCACCTCTGGCGGGCTTTACGAAGCAGGGCAGACCTATACGGTCAATAATCTCCTGGTCGCTTACCTCCTGGTCATGTCCTACTTTTATGGTCAGGCTGTCTGCAACAGAAACACCCATGCCACGCATGTAGTTGTTCAGTACGAACTTATCGTATGTCATAGCCTCTACGAGTACATTGCAGGTACTGTAGGGCATATTTATCAGATCAAAGTAGCCTTGCAGGATTCCGTTCTCGCCTGGAGCACCATGAATGGTGATATAGCAGAAGTCGGGACGGATGCGATTGCCTTTCTCGTTCAGGAAAGAGAAGTCGTTTCTGTCAACGGGTGTACGCTTCTCTTCTTCTCCCAGCAGGGCTTCCCATTTGCCTGCATGAATCTCTACCTTATATATATTGTAGCGCTCCTTGTCCAGGAATGATGCTATTCCTGCAGCGCTACGCATACTTACATCATGTTCTGAGGAGTCTCCTCCGCAAATTATCGCAACAATCTTTTTCATATCTTCTTTCTCCATTTATCTAATAGGGCTGTCATGTCTGCAGGCAGCTCAGAATCAAAAAACATTTCTTCTCCTGTGGTGGGATGAACAAATCCCAAAGTCTTTGCATGCAATGCCTGGCGAGGGCAGATAGTCATGCAGTTATGAATGAATGCCTTGTACGAGGCTGTAAGTTCTCCACGCAGAATCTGGTCGCCTCCGTATCGCTCGTCGGCAAAGAGCGGATGTCCCAGATGGCGCATGTGAGCACGTATCTGATGGGTGCGTCCTGTCTCCAGTCGGCACTCCACCAATGTTACGGCACCAAAGCGCTCCAATACGTGATAGTGAGTGATGGCAGGTTTGCCAATCTCGCTGTCAACAGGATAGACTGCCATTTGCAGACGATCTTTGGGGTGACGGCCGATGTTGCCTTCTATGGTTCCGTCGTCTTCCTTGAACGGTCCCCATACCAATGCGTTATACTGACGGCGTGTGGTATGATAGAAGAACTGCTTGCACAGGTGTGTCTTGGCTTCTGCCGTCTTGGCTATTACCAACAGGCCGCTGGTATCCTTGTCTATACGATGAACCAATCCCACGGTAGGGTCGTTGGGGTCGAAGTCGTGATTGTCTCTCATGTGCCAAGCCAGCGCGTTCACTAATGTGCCGCTATAGTTGCCACAACCAGGATGAACCACCATGCCGGCTGGTTTGTTGATAACCAGCAGTTGGTCGTCCTCGTAGACAATATTCAGAGGGATATCTTCTGGGATAATCTCCCAATCGCGCTTGGGACGATCCAAAACAAGGGTGATGACATCGTAGGGCTTAACCTTGTAGTTGCTCTTGACGGGCTTGTCGTTGACACGGATGCATCCTGCCTCAGCCGCTTTCTGAATGCGGTTGCGACTGGTATCACCCATGTGATCCATCAGGAACTTGTCTATGCGCACGGCATTCTGGCCCTTGTCAACCTCTATGCGCCAATGCTCATGTTCCTCGGGGACGGTCAGAATGTCGTCTTCTTCCTCCTCGTTGATAAGATCCTCGTTAAACTCTGTCATCCCTAATTTTGAATTAGAATTCAACATCCTCAATGCTTGGCTCAGTTGTGGGTGAGACCTCATCGTTGCTGAAGTCATCCCAATCCTCGTCATCAAAGTCGTCTCCTATGCCAGAGCTGTTGTTGCCCACTACCAGGGTGATGGGGCAGTCAATCTCTACACGGTCGCCAGCCACTACGTGCCTGCCTTTACATTTGACGGCCAGCACCCAGTCTTTGTCGCCAGGAGCATATTCTATGGGACCCAACTTGAAGCCTAACGACTTCAGGCGGGCCTCTGCCTCGCGCAATGAGCAGTTATCTGCAATATCGGGGATGGGTAGGGTAGGAACATTACGTGTATTAATAGTAAGGTAGATGTTCCTGCCTGTCTTTACTTTGCTGCCAGGTGCGGGTGTCATTTCCAAGACTGTTCCTGCAGGCAGTTTGCGGTTATAGGAAGAATCTGAGATAACTACCACCAGACCTTGCTTCTCCAACTCGTATTCTGCATCGGCCAGCAGCATACCTTTTATCTGTGGAACCTCTACGCTCTCGCCATGATGGGAGAAGTCCTTCATCCAGAACCAAAGAACGATTAGCAAGACAATGCTTACCACTACCAGCATAATAAGGTTCCAGTAAACGATGGGACTGGTCAGCTTCTTGAAAAAATCACTCATCTTTCTTCCGTTTTAAACTGTCAACTGTCAACTCTCACCTGTCAACTTAAGACAAAGGTACGTAAAAAACGCAAGAAAGAAGTAAAGTTGCCCCTACTTCTTTCCTATTTTAAGTAAAATTGTACTTTACTTGCCATGTTTCTCGTCTGAAACGGTCAGCTTCTTGCGACCCTTAGCACGACGAGCTGCCAAAACGCGACGACCATTAGCGGTGGTCATTCTCTGACGGAAACCGTGCTTGT
>CAMKTJ010000057.1 GCA_946415645.1 uncultured Prevotellaceae bacterium | reverse complement strand
CCAAGGCTATCGAGACCGGTCTGCCCAAGATGCGTATCGAGGAGGCTGCTGCCCGTACTCAGGCACGTATCGACTCAGGCACCCAGACCATTGTGGGTATCAACAAGTACCGTCTCGAGCATGAGGACCCCATTGATATCCTCGAGATTGACAACACCGCCGTGCGTCTGCAGCAGGTGGCAGCCCTCAAGGAGCTACGTGCCAACCGCGATGAGGCACAGGTCAAGAAAGACCTTGAGGCCATCACCGAGTGTGTACGCGAGTTCAGCGAGGGTAAGAAGTCAGAGCACAACCTGCTTGACCTTGCCGTCATTGCAGCCGGTCACCGTGCTACCTTGGGAGAGATCAGTGATGCCTGCGAGGCTATCGTAGGCCGATATAAAGCAGTAATCAGAACAATTTCAGGCGTGTATAGTTCAGAATCTAAGAACGACAAGGAATTCGAGGAGGCCAAGCGCCTTACCGACGAGTTCGCCAAGAAGGAAGGTCGCCGTCCCCGTATCTTCGTTGCCAAGATGGGTCAGGACGGTCATGACCGTGGTGCAAAGGTAGTGGCAACAGGTTATGCCGACTGTGGCTTCGACGTGGATATGGGGCCCTTGTTCCAGACTCCCGAGGAGGCTGCCCGCATGGCTGTAGAGAACGACGTCCACATCGTTGGAGCCTCATCTCTGGCAGCAGGCCACAAGACCCTCATCCCTCAGCTCATCGAGGAATTGAAGAAACTGGGGCGTGAGGACATCATGGTCACAGCCGGTGGTGTAATTCCCGCCCAGGACTACGACTTCCTCTACAAGGCCGGCGTAGCCTGCATCTTCGGTCCCGGTACGCCTATCCCCTACTCAGCTATCCAGATGATGAAGATTCTGCTGGATAAGGAATAAACAGTTTATATGAACAATATTCAACACATTAACGTTCTAGTTATCGGAGCCGGTCCTGCCGGCTCCGTTTTAAGTTATCTTTTACACCGGTCCGGCACAGACTGCCTATTGGTGGACCGTGCCACCTTCCCCCGCGAGAAGATCTGCGGCGGAGGTCTCACCCCCAAGGCATGGCGCCTGCTGGATCAGCTGATGCCCGGCATCAAGTATGATTATGTACCCGTGCGTAACATGCGCATACAGCTCGAGGACGGCCCCATGTGCCAGTTCCAGTCCCAGTTGGAGATTCGCATGACCAACCGCAAGGATTTCGACTATGCCCTCCTACAGCACTATCTGCATGCAGGCGGCCGGTTCCAGAAGGAAGCCTTCCGGCAGTACGAGCAGTTGCCTGACGGCCGTATCCTTGTAACCATGGAGTCAGGCCTGCAGCTCACCTGCAACTACCTTGTCGGTGCCGATGGTGCCGTCAGCCGCGTACGCCACCAGATGTTAGGCAAGGCCAAAGACCAGATGCTGTTCATGGAGCAGTACGTAGAGAAGTCCGGTCCCGATGAAGTCTTTGTCCACTTCTCGCGCAAATATGCCCCCGGCTGCTTCTATAAGTTCTCCAGCATAGGTCGTGACATCTACGGCTTCCGCGGGCCGGAGACCAACCGCCAGACCTTCAGTCAGGTTCTCAGGGACTTTAACATCCCAGAGACCCGCTTCGTTGGTGCCCTCATACCACTGAACACCGTACATTCTACCATTGATAATATAATCCTGATTGGCGATGCCGGCGGCTTCCCCAACAAGGTAACGGGCGAGGGTCTCTATGACGCCTTCAAGACCGCCTACAACGCCCAGTGCGCCATCCTCCAGCACAAACCCTTCGACCAGACCAACCGTCAGGTCTTTCGTAAGATGAAGCGAGAAGAAAAACTCTTCAAGTTCCTCTTCAGCCCCATGGGATTCAGGCTCCTGGACTTTGCCATGCGTCACCCCCGATTCACCAAATGGATTCTAGACGCCAAGATGAAGCGCGAGACCTTCACTCTCAGTCGTCTGTTCTGAAGTGCAAGGATGAAGATTACTTAATTGTAATGTCTGGATAATAATACCCATATAATAGACGCACAAAATACACGGGAATTTGGCGAATTCAGACTAAAAGCATACTTTTGCGGCAGAAATCATAATTCAATCACAAAATTTTGAAGTCAAAAACAGGTACAGGGTGAACTATACCCTGACGTTTTTAGCGTTCTTTAATTTTGTGATTTTGTTATGAGAAAACGTAATTCTTATCGTGTGTGCCGTTGCACACCAGACAAAGGCGTGGTGCAGATAGATTCACGCTATCTTCAGCACATTGTTAATTACAGAATCCATTCCATCCGCAGTGCCCAGAACAGCCGGCAGAAGTACCACCTCGGTCTTCACCTTGGCGAACTCTGTGCCACAAGCGGTCACCTCTGGTGGGCCATCAAGGTATGGCAGTTTACGCTCAAGCAGATGTGTCTGAAGGACTACAACGACTGGATTAGCGTCCCCGTGAATCCCGATTATGTCCGTATAGACCACATGCTCTCAGAGCCCGAGAGTCAGAATCTGGGCCGACGCATTGACGACCTCTGGCGAAGGATAGGCCATCCCGAATGTGCAGTGATGGAAAGGTACGCCCGAAGTGAGTATGATTACTTTTGGGCAGAGAAATACGACTATGATCGTATGGAAATTGACGACTGGTTAGCCGACATAAAGGCCAGCCTGCAACAACAAGAAACAGAAGCCCTGTTCCGTGACGGACAGGGCTTCTGCGCATCCTACAACTGCTTGAGCTGGAAGTTACGCCAGAGGACTTTGATGTCATTGCCATCATGAATCTGAAGCATGAGACGACCGGGGGTGTTGCCGATGAGGTCGTCATGGAGGTCAGCCATGGGAACACCGTTCAGCCAGGTCTGTACATGGTTGCCTTCTACACGCAAGCGCAGGGTGTTCCACTCGCCTTCCTTCAGAACGCTCTCCTTCTCATCGGGAATCTGCTGCATCCAGCCGCGTCCGTATGACTCGTAGATGCCGCCCGTATCATTGTTCTTGGGAGCCACCTCGCACTGCCAGCCGTGTACCTTGTTGTAGCCCTCTATGAAGGAGTGGAAGAAGAGGCCGCTATTACCGTTGCTCTCCTGCTTGAACTCGAGGGTTAGATCGAAGTCCTTATAGTATTTGCGTGTGCAGAGGTAGCCGTACTCTTTCTTGTCACCATTCTCGGTCACGAGGTTACCATCGGCATCCACACTCCATTTGCCGTCGCCGAAGGGCTCCCAGCCCGTGAGGTCCTTACCGTTGAAGAGACTCTCCTTCTTACCTGCCTTATGACGAAGGGGACGTATCTTGACGTTCTTGAAGGAGGCGGGGTCGCCATGGTCCTGCAGACAAATAACGCCCTCTGAGGAAAGGCCGTACTCAGGTGCATGAGACCACTTACCGCTACCTTTGCGCTGGAACCAGTCGTCGGTCCATGCCTCGAACTCCAGAATCTTCTTGCCATTAAGCCAGTGCTCTACGTGACCATTATCAAAGACAATCTTGGAGCTGTTCCACTCGCCTACGGGATTGACATTCATCTTGCTATAGTCGGGCAGGTGCATGGCGTAGTCAACACCCAGCTTCTGCCATTCCTCCAACTTGGAAGGTGCATTTACTTCCTCCCAGCCCTTATTGTCGATGAGCTGGTACTCGGGTCCTGTAACGTAGGGAACAGTGAAGGCAGGATTCTCTACCACATGATATATCATACCGCTGTTGCCGCCATGAGTCAGCTTCCAGTCCCAGCAGAGCTCGAAGTTAGAGAACTTACGCTTGGTAACGATATAACCTGAGTCGTCGGCACCAGAGCCGCTGGCCTGGATGCAGCCGTTTACCACGCCCCATCCGTTAGAGAGGACGGTACCATTGAAGTTGCGCCACTCTGAGAGGTCCTTACCATTGAAAAGCAGTTCCCAGCCCTGCTTAATCTCCTTCTTTGTCAGCACATTATCCTCGGCCTGACAATAAGAGGGGGCTGCACACATTGCCGCTAAGAGCAGCATCAGATTTGTTTTTTTCATTGTGTTATATTTTAATGTTAAAAAAGTCCGTTTTTAGGAGCAAAGGGCAAGAAGCAAGGGGAAGGAGATTTCTCTAACCGCTAACCACTAACCGCTAACCGCAATACATGTTTCGGTCACAAATTTACAATTTATTTCAGATTAACGGCCGACGGAGAAGAAAATTTCTTTGATTTTACGTCCTGCATTAGTACAAAATCCATATATTTGCAGCGATGGATGTTATTAACCAAGGAATGAAGAGAATTACTTTACTGCTATTACTGACGATAATGCAACTGGACATCCGCGCCCAGGGATGGCCTGCCGACTACGGAGGCGTTATGCTGCAGGGGTTCTACTGGGACTCGTACTCGCAGACGTCATGGGCGAAGCTGCAGGCCGAGGCAGAGGAGATTGCACCTTACTTCCAACTGGTATGGGTACCACAGAGCGGATGGTGCAACACGGACTACAACATGATGGGCTACACACCTGTCTATTACTTCAACCAGAAGAGCTCCTTCGGCACAGAAGCGCAGCTGCGTAGCATGATAGCGGCCTTCCGCCAGAGGGGAACGGGCGTGATAGCCGACGTGGTCATCAATCATCGCAGCAACATAGGGCAGAACGGGTCGTGGGTGGACTATCCGGCTGAGACCTACAACGGACATACCTACCAGATGAAATCCACCGACATCTGTCGTAACGATGACGGCGGGGCCACCTTGAGGTGGGCCAACGGCAACGGCGTATCCTTGTCGCAGAACGATGATACAGGCGAGGACTGGCCTGGCTGTCGCGATCTTGACCACAAGAGCACCAACGTACAGGAGTGCATCAAAGCTTACCTGAAGTTCCTATTGGAGGACATAGGATACACGGGCTTCCGCTATGATATGGTGAAGGGCTTCTACGCCTACTTTATTGCCGACTACAACACCTACGCGCAGCCTGCCTTTAGCGTAGGAGAATACTGGGACAGCAGCAGCAAAATCAAGGAGTGGGTAAGCAACAGCAAGGGCTATGTGGCAGACAAGCCTACGAGTGCCGCCTTCGACTTCCAGTTCCGCTACCGCGTGCGTGATGCCATCAACAACCACGACTGGCGCTGGCTGGGGTATAACGAGAAACCGCTCATAGCCGACAACTACTACAAACAGTATGCCGTGACCTTTGTAGAGAACCACGACACGGAGAAGCGCATGAACGGCGATGAGCAGGACCCCATCCGCACGGACACCCTTGCTGCCAACGCCTATATGCTGGCTATGCCCGGCACGCCCTGCATCTTCTACACACACTGGCGCGACTGCAAGTACGCCCTGAAGCAGATGATTCTGGCACGCCGTCTGGCGGGCATCACCAACACCAGCAGCACTCAGCAGAAATACAGCGTCCAGAACTACTACGCCACAACCACTACAGGCAAGGACGCTACCCTACTCTGCGTGGTGGGTAACACGCCTCAGTCGTATAGCGTGAGCAAGACACAATACACGGAGATTCTGTCGGGAAAGGGATTCCGCTACTGCCTGAGCCGCAGTGCCAACACGGTTTGGATGGACATTCCAGACGGGACCTACGAGGCTCCGCTGAAGGTGAAGCTGACGGCTGTCAGCAACCTGTCGGGCGCAAGCATCGTCTATACGCTGGACGGCTCGGATCCGACAGCAGAAAGTTCGCAAGTAGAGGACGGCACAATACTGAACATAGAATCGTCATGCGCCCTTAAGGCGGGCATCCTTTCAGGGGGGGAGGTCTATGGCGTTCAGCAAAGGGAATACCAGATTTTCAAGCCGCACGACATCACCCTGTATGTCCGCTCGGACATCAGCTGGGCAGGCATGAACTTCTACGTCTGGGATAATCAGGACAAGCAGCTGAGCGGCAACTGGCCTGGCAAGCGTGTCACGACCAACAAGAGCATCAACGGCAAGCGATGGTATTATCAGACCTACCGCCTGACTTCGCCCAGTCAATACATCAATCTGGTGGTGAGCAACTCCTCGGGCAAGCAAACCGTCGATATCACAGGCCTCAGAGCTGACAGCTACCTCTGCATAACAGGCACGCAGGACAATGGCAAGTACGTGGTTGATGAGGTTACGGAGGAGACGGAAACCAACATTGAGGGGCAAGGAGCAAGGAGCATGGGGCAAGAGGATAGTTCCACTTCTCAATCCTCAATTTATGATATGAGCGGAAGAAAAATTGATTCTTCACCCTTCACGCTTCATTCTTCACTTAAGTTCTACATTGTAAACGGGAAGAAGATAGCCGTTAAGTAATGTTAAAGGGGGGGGCGTGCCTTGCATGACTTTTAAATATTAATTATCTTTGCAAGGAAAATTGCCTAAAAACTCTTTTAGCCTACTGATATGACAGTCTATCTCAGAAACCTTGTTTGCAGTCTTTTACTGCTGTTCCCCACCTTCATTCTGGGGCAGGAAAACCATCATAGTACAGATGCCACCTCCTCTGTAACATCTAAGGAGAATTGGAAAAATGCCCTTCCGCAAGAGAAGGTGTACCTGCATCTGGATAACACGGGCTACTTCAAGGGAGAGACTATATGGTTTAAAGCCTACGTCGTCAGAACCGACACAGAGAAACTGGGGAATCTAAGCAGCGTGCTGTACGTGGAACTGGTAAGTCCCAAAGGTGATGTTGTGACACGGAAGAAGCTATACGTGACACATGGCATAGGTGCCGGCAACATAGTGCTAGACAATGCCGTTCTGCCATCAGGATTCTATGAGATAAGAGCCTACACCCGCTACATGACAAACTGGAGCAAGAACTCGTGCTTCTCCAGAATAATACCCATCTTCAAGGAACCGCGTAAAGAAGGCGACTATACCCCACGCATAGAAACGCCCACACAACTAACCGCCTCTGAGACAGGAAAGGAAATAAAGAAGGCATTCTACCCCGAAGGCGGATATCTGGTAAAGGGCCTGCCCTGCCGTCTGGCCTATTCTATAAAAGGTAAACGCGGCGTAGTGGAGATTCCTGCATCAGCCGACCACAAGACGGTACAGATAGACCTTAACGGCTCAGCGCACACATACAACCTGCCCGAGGCATTAGAAGAGGGCATATCCCTAAGGGTGGATGCCTTGCGCAACGACAGCCTGGGCATAGATATCTGGGCAACAGACGGAATCGCAGGCAAAGACCTGGGCTATGCACTTATACATAGCGGAAAGATACTGACTTGGCAACTCTTTAGGACGCAGGGGCATCAGCACTTCTCCCTTACAAGGGACATCCTACCCGACGGCGTCTCGCAAATAACGGTCTTTGACCCAGAAGGGGGTGCTCTGGCAGACCGCTTCGTCTTCCGCTGCCCTGAATATCCAGACTCGCTGCAGATTACAAGCCCTACCACAAAGATTCTTCCCTGTGGAAAGATTAGCATGGACATCACATCCACGCCCTACACCTCGCTCTCCTTCTCGGCTTTAGACGCCAACAGTACCGTAAACGGAAAGCAGGGCGACATCAAGACGTGGATGCTGCTGGGAAGCGACATAAGGGGATACATTGCCAATCCTGAATACTACTTTGAGAGCGATGATGCAGCACACCGCAAGGATGCCGACCTGCTGATGATGATTCAGGGATGGAGGCGTTACGACTGGGATCTTATGAGCGGTTACAAGAAACTGGAATCGCCCCAGCCATACGAAAGTGTGCTTGCCATAGACGGTCAGCTACGCCCCAAAAAGAAGAAAGCCAAGATTCCCGTTGCCGGTGTTAAGGTTTCTGCCACACTGAGAGACGGCACAGAAGTTCATGGAGCATCGGCTGTTACAGACAGCACAGGACACTATGTTATGGTGCTACCCGACCTGCAAGGCGAATGGGGACTAAGCATCTCGGCATACGACAAGAAGACCATCTCTGATAAATACATCATCCCTATAAACCGTCACTTCGCACCCGAAGCAAGACACCCGGAAGCGTTCGAGATAAAGCAGATTCCACTAGACAACCTGCAGGTACACCACTGGGACCTTCCTGCCGAAGACGAGGAGATATGGAAGAAATTCCTGGATGCCAAAGGAACGGTTCTGCACGAGGTAACCGTCAAGAGCAGAAGGCGTGACAACTTTAGCTACGGAGGATTCAAGGACGAGAGAGATGCCCGAATAGGTTCTTCCATCTATTACGACTGCGAGAAAGCCGTAGAGGAGATACTAGACAGAGGAGAAGAGCCTCCCACCCTGGCAACATGGCTGATGGAAAAGAACAAAATATTCAGAGGCGGAGATGCTGTAACACAAGCTTTATGGGCTGCTGCGCCTGGTAAGGATATGACTGAAGAGGATCAAGAAGAAGGATTAGAAGGCCATATCATTGACATCCCAATACTCCAACAGATGCCCCACCCGTTCAACCAATATGATACCCATGCTCCCCTTTACTGGATTCCTGTATGGAGAGACGGGCTAGCAATTGGAGGAGGACCACTTATCTGGATAGTCAACAACCTGTTCTGCACTATTACAAATCTGGACGCAGAAAGCATTTCCACAACAACCCGACTGAGAAGAACAACATCCGAATATCCGGAACTGCTGGAAGACGTCAAATCTGTCTATATAACAAAGGATGATAATCTGGCACAGAGAATCACAATGTCTACAGGAATCGCAGCACGTAACCCCTATATAATCTACTGTTTCACCCGAGAGAATCAGGTAATGTACAAAAAGAAGGGCATAACAAAGGGTATACGCTATACCTCATTCCAGGGATATGACCCAGTGGAAGTGTTCGAGACAGAGGACTACAATGTAATGCCCCCGTCAAACGATTTCCGCAGAACCCTTTATTGGAATCCCAACATCTGGACAGACAAGGACGGCAAAGCCCACGTAGAATTCTGGAACAATTCTACATGCACTAACATAATCATCTCTGCAGAAGGTGTAACAAATGATGGCAAATACGTTATAGGCAGGTAAACAAACCCTGCCTTTATTGCCATATTCACATGCCAAACAATATGTTTTTCAACATGTTTGCGATTTTTCTATCCCTTTTTGCAAGGAAATCTAAGAAAAGATTCTCTATATTTGCACCCAAACCTATCTACCAACAACCATGAAAAGAAACTGGATACTTTTGACTATCTTTACACTTGCAGGAACTATACAGGCGCAAGTTGGAACCGTCTTTGAAAAAGAAGGCCTTATATTTGAGGTTAAAAGCATTATTCCTTATCATGTAGAAGTAAAGCAGAATGCATACCCCAATGCAGAACACGTAAACATTCCCTATAACGTATCGCACGGATTGTTTAACTATATGGTTGAATCCGTGGGACCACGTTCCTTTGAATTTAACAATCTGAAAAGTGTACAAGTAACCCATTCTGTGAACTGGCTCAAAGAAGGATGCTTTAGAAAGACAAAACTACAACGTTTTGATTGCCCTGATGAACTGTACGACATCTTCAACCTAGCCTTTGACAGTTGTTTTGAGCTGGACAGCGTCTTTACCAATCGTATGCTAAAAAGGGTGCACGAATATGCCTTCAATGACTGTTACAATCTGCGATTCATAGAATTCCCTACCACGCTGGAATACATTGGTTCCTATGCTTTCAAAGAATGCGGTTTTGAAAACCTGGCCCTTCCTAATATACCATTCACTATGTACGAAGGAGCATTCTCTAATTGCGAGAAACTCCTCTCTCTGGACCTGGGAACCGGTATTACAGATATCCCTGCACGAGCCTTCGAAAATGCGCCTTTGCCTGAGATTATAATCCCAGACCAGGTAAAGACCATCGGATACGCGGCATTCAAACGTATAACATACCAACACCCACGCTGGCTGATAAGCATTGGAAGCGATGTTACCAATATTGCAATGTATGCTTTCATGACCAATTACGGACAAGTCACAAAACATATTATCTGCAAGGCAATAACACCTCCGAAGTGTGACGCCCAGGCTTTTGAAGAAACAACATACAAGTACGGAACACTTTACGTTCCCGAGGAAAGCATTAAAGCATACCAGGAGGCTGAAACATGGAAGATGTTTAAAAATATTGAAAGATATGACTCAACGTTAATTGACTGCATCCCCATAGTTGAATCTGACCAGAAACTGCCTCAGGAGATTTATAATCTGTCAGGCCGACGTACCCTCCAACCAACACGCGGCATCAATATCCTGAACAACAAGAAAGTTATAATGAAATAACCTTTATCACAATCAAACTTAAGTACTAACCCTAAAACTTACCATCATGAAAAAGTATTTTTTGTTAAGCATTATCTTGTTGGCTGCAGGTTGTTTTGTTTCTTGCGGCGACAGTCCAGACTCCCTGAGCCCCTCTACGGCAAAGAAGCTCATCAAGAAGGAACTGAAACGCATAAACCAGTTAGACTCTTACAGCAAAGTGCAGATTGGTTACTTCGAGTGTAACGACAACGACATCCGCTACAAGTATCGCCAGCTGGCAGCCAACGAGATCATCACCTATCAGGTAAAGAAGGTCATGAAGCAGGAGCGCGTGAAGAAGACCCGCATTAAGAAAGGGTACTGGGGCAACTACAAAGAGAACTACTGGACCAACGAGTTTGTACCCGTTTACTTTGTTACCACATCCCTGACCGAGAAGGGCAAGAAACTGGTATATGAGGAGAAGGAAATTGAACCGTCTGAAGACGAGAAGGAACTGCGTCTGGACTTCGAGGTTGACAAGAGTAAATTCCCTGAGGCTTCCGTAAAGGAGCAGGAGTTCCCAGATGAGACCGCTTCACAAACAGAGAATGCCGAGAAGGAGGAAGCTGATGAACCTGAGGAATATGACGAGCCGGAGGATTATGGCGAGCTGGAGGGAGACTATGAGTATGTTAAAGACGCCCCCGAATACGACAAGGAGAAAGCGAATGAAAAGTATGAAGAAGTAAGCCTGCTGGCCAATTCCTGGGGTGTTGAGAAGGCTAGGAATGTCCTGAAGACAGGTGATTTCACCGCCACAGCGGAGATCCTATTCGAGGTGGAGAAGGCCACTCCCGTAGGCAGAATCCTGGATGGCCGCTACAATGGACAGCGTGTTCTGATGAAAGGACAAAGATTTGTTTTCTATCAGGACAAAGGATGGACCTTTGAGAAGGACGAATAATACACAATTAAGGCGGAACCAATGGCTCCGCCTTAAATCTTTCTCACAACTTTACCTTTATCTTGCTCTGTGCCTTTGACGTCTTTGTGGGGCCGAAGGTGGGCCAGAGGTCTTTGCCGATGCTTATCTGCTGAAGGATGGCTTTCCGGCCTTCCTTATATCTGTTGAGGTAATAGGCGTGACATAGGTAGTAACGTTTGCCAAAGGGTGTAGTAACAAGGGTGCCGTGTCCACAGCTCTGGATATCCCGACTGTTGCCCGTCAGGATGGGATTGCCCGAGAACTTCTCCCATGGTCCTGAAAAGCTCTCACTGCGGGCAACGGAAACGGCATAGTC
Organism: uncultured Prevotellaceae bacterium; assembly: GCA_946415645.1. Taxonomy (GTDB): domain Bacteria; phylum Bacteroidota; class Bacteroidia; order Bacteroidales; family Bacteroidaceae; genus Physcousia. The sequence goes on along the minus strand of CAMKTJ010000057.1, from coordinate 6,899 downwards.
GCTCTGAGGAGTGCAGCAGTCGCGAATGGAATACAGCATATAATAATATTTGCCTTCGCGGAAGATGCACTGCCCTTCCATACCCTGACGCTCATCGTCACGCAGCAGCATGAAGGGTTCGCCCTCCAGTCGCATTCCGTCGGCAGAAAGCCGCTGGGCAAGAATCTCTATGGGGCGTTTGCTGGGGTCCAGGCCGTATGCCTTCCAAGTGACATAAAGCTGACCGTCATCGTTATAGACAAAGGCATCTATGGCCTCGTTGGTGGTGCGGATAAAGGGGCCGTGATCGACAAACGTTCCTTCCGGTCCGTCGGCTGATGCCAGACCAATGCAGGAAGTGCCGTCGCTCTTCTGACGAGCCGTATAGTAACACATCACCTTGCCATTTATAACAAAGAACTCAGGTGCCCAAAAGGCACCGCTTGTCCACTCAGGCCATTGGTCAAAGACGTAGCCCGTCTTCTGCCACGTCCTCAGGTCGTCGGACTTATACCGTGCATACGCCTGCTTGCTGTTACCCGATGTGGCAGCAGCATAATAGGTATCACCTACACGGATGACGGTAGGGTCTGGCGCATCAGCATCGATAACTGGGTTAGTAACTGTGAGTGATGTGGTGCCGCACGCCGTCAGGAAGAGGGGCAGCAGAATGGTTAGCTTTTTCATAAAATGGTCAATGAATTAAAAGTCTTTTCCTACGAACTCGGCATCTTTGCTTAGGGCACCGGACTTGGCCTTGGCTGTTGGCTGACGGAAGCGGTACGAGATGCTAAAGACGATGTTGGGATAGGTGGGACGAACCCACGTCTCGCTACTGAGGAGAGATGATGTGCGCAAGCTGTGATAGCGAGCCGTATGGAAGATATCGTGCGCCACAACGCCCAGCTGCATCTTGCCCTTGAGAAAGGTCTGACGGGCAGCCAGATCGAAATACACATAGGACGTCTCCCACCCTTGCGTCAGGTGATGTCCGCTGATGTAGTGACCATCGAACTGCAAAGCGGTATTCTTGGCCACACGGAAATTGTTGATCCAACCAATGGTACCGGTAGTACTGTGCTGACTGATGCAGCCCTGGCATGTAGCACGGAAATTATGGAAGGAGAGGTCGCCATTGGCAGTGAGTTGCCACCAAGGAGCAAGCTTGGTGGATATCTGCAGTTCCAGTCCCTTACGCCATCCGTTACCAGCATTGACAATGCTATCCAGCGTCACCCCCACATCATAGGCTCTACGGATATAATCCACCACACCCTTCCTGCGACGCACATAAGCCGTGGTGGTTACCTGTGTATTGCCAAAGGTCTTACGCCACGAGAATTCCAACGAATGGATGTACTCCGACTCCAGATCGGGGTTGCCGATAATGCGCGTATGGTAGTCCTCATAGGTAATGTAAGGCTCTAGCTTCCAGATACCCGGGCGGTTGGTACGACGTGAATAGCCCAGCGAGAAAGTGCCAGCCTTAGGGGTGGTATATGCCAGATGGGCAGACGGATATAACTCTGTGTACCTTTTATGCCGACTGGTTATGGTGGGCAGGTCCATATCGTCAATAACATTATCTACACGCAGACCTGCATCCATCTGCAGCGGGCCAAAGCGGTCGTTCACCTGCGCATAGCTGCTGATGGTCTGACGGCGATAATAGAAAGGTGCATAGAGGTCGTCCTGCCAAATAAAAGCCTGCCGGGGGAGGTCCCAATAGCAGATGCGGTAGTCGCCCTCCTCGCTGTAGGTGGTATATTGCGAACCCAGTTCGAGGATTCCCTGCGGACGATAGTGAAGCTTATAAGCAATGGCTCCGTCGCAATCCCAATGGTGCTCCGTCTCGTAGCCACGCGTGCCTTCCAGTCGTTCACCCGCAAGGGAGAACATATTGCTCTCTGTGTATTCCTCCGAGAAGCGGTCGTAGCGCAGGCGATTAGAGAGGTTGATCTCATCCCCCCGTTCGTTGAGTTTCCAGGTATAGTCGACAGCGGCCTGAGCCAGGTATTTCGTCAGTTTATAGCGGTCATGACTATCAAAAAGACCCTCCGCTGTTTCATACATCATATCGCCTCCACGAGGATTGATGGTACGTCCACCCTGCAGGTCGATACTTAGACGATGCCGTTCATTGTTGAACTCGTAACCACCCTGCCCTATGAAGGTACGGAAGTTACGAAAGCGGGTACCATCGGCATACGACCAGGCTCCCACAGCATTCTTCTCCTGCTGAAACTGGCTCTTGTTATGAATATCCGAACCCTGCCCCATCACATATATATTATGGTGTCCGGTACGGTAGTTGATTTTGGTATCCAGCGAGAGCGTTCCCCACGTAGAAGCCGTACCATTGACCATCACATCCCACCCGTCCGTCTCGGCACGACGGGTAACAATATTGATGATACCCACCTCACCGTCTGTTTTGTATTTGGCAGAGGGTGTGGTCAGAATCTCTATATTCCTGATGCTGGCAGCCCCAATCATCTGCAATGCCTCAGTACCAGTGAGGGGCGAGGGCTTGCCGTCTACATAGACCAGGAACTCCTGACTGCCACGGAAGGAAAGTCCACCATCGGCATCTATAACAACGCCCGGCACGGAACGCAAAACGTCCAGGGCCGTACCACCCTGTGCCGTAAGAACCTGAGAGGCATCTATGCGCTGACGGTCCAGACGGTAGGTGATGCGTTGACGCTGTCCGTTGACACTAACCTCACGCATCAGGGTGGTGTCAGGGAGGAGAGCCTCCCCAGCCCCCTTTAGGGGGAGCAATATACATATTAAATATATTAATGATAATAGTAGCTGTTTCAATGCTCAATGATTAATGGTTAGTAGCTTAGTTGCTTAATAGCTTAGATGGTTAGAGGTTACTGTTAGCGTAATCTTGAAATTTGAAATTTGAATTCTCCTCCTCCCCCTTAAGGGGGTCGGGAGGCTACAGATTCAGGCCATAATTTTGCTTCACCTCGCTCATCACGAAGGTACTTTCTATGGCACCCACGTTTTCTATCTCGCCCAACTTGGTGAGGACAAACTCCTGATATTGCTTCATATCGCGTGCGCGAACCTTTAATAAATAGTCATACGCACCAGAGGTGTTGTAGCATTCTGTCACCTCGGGGATTAGCTGCACACGGCGGGTGAAGGCCTCGGCTATCTCGCGATTGATCTGCTTCAGTTTGACATTGCAATACACCAGCAGCCCTTGGTTAAGCTTCTCAGCATCCAGTATCGCAACATAACGCTTGATGTAGCCCCTGCGTTCCAGTCGTTTCTGGCGTTCAAAAACGGGAGTTGGAGTCAAACTAACGGCATCTGCCAACTCTTTTGTGGTTAATTTGGCATTTTTTTGCAGGATTCTGAGTATCTGCAGGTCGGTTTCGTCTAATGTTTCTATCATTTTCCCCTGTATTTTTAGTGTTTTATTCTGATTGGGGTACTTTCAGGCACCCTCATCGGAAGAATTTTCTTTTTGCGAGGCAAAAATAGGCATATATTCCGAATTACACAAGAAATTTGGAGGATATTTCCATATTGCCGTACCTTTGCAGCAGAAAAATAGTTAACAAGTAAACGAGTTGACGAGTAAACAAGTTGATACCAATAACTCTGACCTCGTAAAAGAACCAACTCGTCAACTTGTCAACCTGTCAACTTGTCAACTAAAATAAATGAATTATGAGCACAAAGAAGAATTACAAATTTGAGACATTGCAACTCCATGTAGGCCAAGAACAGGCTGACCCCGCAACAGATGCACGCGCAGTGCCCATCTATCAGACTACATCATACGTATTCCGTAACTCACAGCATGCTGCCGACCGTTTCGGCCTCCGCGATGCAGGTAATATCTATGGTCGTCTGACCAACTCTACTCAGGGTGTGTTTGAGGATCGTGTTGCTGCCCTTGAGGGTGGTGTAGCCGGTCTGGCTGTTGCCTCTGGTGCAGCTGCCATCACATATGCTCTGCAAAATATCGTTCAGAATGGCGACCACATTGTAGCTGCCGACAACCTCTATGGTGGTTCATACAACTTGATTACACACACACTTGCCACACAAGGCATTACTAATACTATTATCAATGTGAACGATCTGGAGGCTCTGGAGGCTGCCATCCAACCCAACACTAAGGTGGTTTATGCAGAGACTTTCGGAAACCCAAATTCTGATGTGCTTGACCTTGAAGGTGTGGCTGCCGTAGCCCACAAGCACGGCATCCCCTTCATCGTCGACAACACCTTCGGCACTCCCTATCTGATTCGCCCCTTGGAGCACGGAGCTGATATTGTAGTGCACTCTGCTACCAAGTTCCTCGGCGGTCACGGAACCTCTCTTGGTGGTGTCATCGTAGATGGTGGCAAGTTCGACTGGAAGCAGAACGACAAGTTCCCTACATTGGCTAAACCCGACCCATCTTACCATGGTATTGTCTTTGCCGATGCAGTAGGTGCTGCTGCCTATGTTACCCGCATCCGTGCCGTCATCCTGCGCGACACCGGCGCTGCCATCTCTCCCTTCAACGCCTTCATCCTCTTGCAGGGTGTTGAGACCTTGAGCCTCAGAGTAGAGCGTCATGTAGAGAACGCCCTGAAGGTTGTCGACTTCCTCAGCAAGCACCCCAAGGTAGCCAAGGTGAACCACCCTGCCCTGCCCAGTCATCCCGACCACAAGCTCTATCAGAGATACTTCCCCAACGGCGGTGCCAGCATCTTCACCTTCGAGATTAAGGGTGGTCAGGAAGAGGCCTGGAAGTTCATCGATGCCCTGCAGATCTTCTCTCTGTTGGCTAACGTTGCCGACGTGAAGAGTCTGGTGATACATCCCTACACCACCACGCACTCTCAGCTTTCACCCGAGGAGCTGGCAGAGCAGCACATCACACCTAGCACCATCCGCTTGAGCATTGGTACAGAGCACATCGATGACATCATCGAAGATCTGGCTCAGGCATTGGATAAGATTTAAGACCAATCGTCCTCTAGAGGAGTGAGAGAATAAGAATAAAATTATTAATTGAGAAAAACATAAACCATCCTATAAAGTAATCTGCCAAGTTCTCCAGAAGATTTGGCAGATTGCTTTAATCTACGTACCTTTGCAACCCGAAATCTCATAACAGTAATGACATGAGAGATTATATCATAGCAGACAATCAGGAACTGACGCGTTTTGCATTGGAACGTTTAGTTAGTGAGGACGAAGAGAGTGTATTATCCTATGCTCAGGACAGGGCATCGCTTGTAAACCTGCTCACTGAGCACCCTAACGCCATAGTGTTGCTGGACTACACCCTCTTTGACTTCTCCGACGAAGATCAGCTCATTATCATAGCCGAGCGTTTCAGCCAGTCGCAGTGGATACTGCTCAGCGATGAGCTGACACCCCAGTTCCTGCGTCGTGTGGTATATTCCTCGCATCAGTTCAGTGTTCTGTTCAAGGACGGTCCCATCAGCGAGATCCGATTGGCACTGCAGTCGGTAAGTCTCAGGCACACCCGCCTACTCTGTCAGCGTGCACTGGAAGTCATCCTGAGCCATCAGGAAGAGGAGAAACCCGACCTGCTGACCCAGACGGAGACAGAAATCCTGAAAGGCATAGCGCAGGGAAAGACAACGAAGGAGATTGCCGCAGAGCGTTTCTCGAGTGTCCATACTGTTACAACACACAGGAAAAACATATTCCGAAAGCTGGGCATCAACACGGCTCACGAGGCTACCAAGTACGCCCTCCGTGCCGGCCTCGTCGATGCCTCGGAATTCTATATTTAAAACATAAATGAAGAAACAGACTATTGCAATTAACACCCCTTATGTACGTCCAGATGTCTACGGATCTCTGGCCGTTCCTGTTTATAATAATGTAGCGTTTGAATTTCAGGATGCGGCGGAAATGGCCGATGCATTCTGTAACCGAATCAAGGCACCGGACTACGCCCGCGTAGAGAACCCTACGGTAACAAACTTTGAGCAACGTGTGATGGCACTGACAGGTGCCGCCCACGTGACAGCCTTCAACTCAGGCATGGCAGCCATCAGCAATACGCTGTTGGCTGTTGCTGCGCAAGGGAGGAACATCGTCAGTTCGCACCACCTGTTCGGAAATACACTGGCGCTCATCACCAACACCCTGCAGCGTTATGGCGTAGAGCCATGTCTGTGCGACCTCACCAATCTGCAAGCCGTAGAGGATGCTATCGATGCCAACACCTGCTGCGTATTCCTGGAGGTGCTGACCAATCCCCAATTGGAGGTAGCCGACCTGCAGGCTCTGGCAGAGATTGCCCACAAGAAGAACGTTCCGTTGATTGCCGACTCCACGGCCATCCCTTTCACAGAGACTTCACTAAAGACATTAGGCGTTGACATAGAGGTAGTATCCAGCACCAAGTATGTCTCTGGCGGAGGCACATCATTGGGCGGACTGGTTATTGACTACGGCACATTCCCTGAAATCAACCAACGTCTGAAATACGAACTGCTCTTTAATCTGGGTGCTTACATGACACCACAGGCAGCCTATATGCAAACCCTCGGACTGGAAACCCTGGATGCCCGCTATCAGCGTCAGGCAGCCAATGCTTTGCAGGTTGCCGAGGCATTACAAGACGTATCCGCTATCTGTCGCGTAAATTATATCGGGCTGAAAGACAATCCCTTCTATGCACTGGCCCGTAAGCAGTTCGGTCCCACCTCTGGTGGTATGCTGACCATAGACCTGGCATCCAAGGAGGCGTGTTTCCGTTTCCTGAACCGTCTGCGTGTGGTACATCGTGCCACCAACCTGTTCGACAACCGCTCGCTGGCCATCCATCCTGCATCTACCATCTTCGGTCTCTTCCCAGAGGAACAGCTAGAGCAGATGGACGTGCGCCAGACCACCATCCGTCTATCTATAGGACTGGA
>CAMKTJ010000056.1 GCA_946415645.1 uncultured Prevotellaceae bacterium | reverse complement strand
ATTTTCAGTTCATAAAGGCATAAAAAAAAGATGTGCCTGATTATCAAGCACATCCAGATTATTGTGGTCTTTTCCCTTTCATGTGAATCTGAGAGCCATCCCTTTAACTTCTCTTTTGAGCCTCCTTTTCAGGGATGAAAAGGAAGTATAATTAAGAAAGGACTTTTTCCTGTTGCTCGGGGTCTATAATTCCGTAATGAGCAAGAATCATCAAGTCAAGCTCGTGTTCCTTTCCCTCAGTTTGCAGACCATCACGTTTCATCTGCTGGATTTCCATCACTCTGCGTTCGTATTCTGCATTCTCTGCATCGGTGACATCCTTGACGGGGATACGCTCGAAGATAACTTCACGCAGTTCTCGGTTGCCGCCTTGTATAGGTGGAAAATCGTCAAAGAAGCAATATCGGAACAGACCAGAATTAAAAAATGCTGTAAGATAACCGAGATGCCTCCCCACTATCATAAATGCCTTGTCATTGAAGTAGTAACCTTCGGTATCTAAATAGAAAGAAGGATTTTTTGCTTGGATAGAATATATAATTTTCTTTTGAGTAAAGTCTCTCAGATAGGCGCAATTGCGCAAGTTGTAGGGTGTATCACCTTTATCTGTTCTGCTTTCTAATCTGTCATAGTAAGCATCAAGATGCTCCTTTATAGGCAAATAGTCATTGATGTCAACGGGTGGAAGTTTTTCTTCTTTTAAACCGTTATGGCTGTTAATAAGATAAGAGCCTTCCCATTCTATCTGATAGTGCTTGATGTTACGACCACGAAGATGTGGAACAAGAATTTCCTTACACTTCTCATCACGAGATACCATATTCCGATACTGTTCTGAGGAAATCCAGAAAGCTGGGTTGTAGCCAGTTTTTATCCCGTAATTGATTTTAACCTTCCAATTTGCAAGTGGTGTGCCTTGCGCTTTAATGACGCTGACAAATGATTCCTTCTCTTCATCAACGAATACCCAGGGCGTTTTGCCTTTGAACGAATGCTCTTTCATGTTCTCCTCACAAAATTTGCCCAAATCTTTTAATTTGAAAGCCTTATTGTCATTCACTGTACAGCACATTAGCTTGTTCTGATTTTCTGCTTTTTGGAGCATCAGAATATTAGTGCGTACGGTGACATCGCGGAACACTTGGAATGTAAAGAAGTCAATCAGCAGCATAGGATTAACATCATCGCCTTCGAAGAACTTCTGAAGTTTTCTTCCATAGTCAGCGCGCATCCATGAGTTAGTGGTGATGAATGTCAGGTAGCCACCTTTTCGGAGCAGACTCATGCACCACTCGTAGAAGAGCATGCTGATATCACCAGTACGGGCAAATGAAGTGTAGCCTTTCTTGGCGTACTCGTTGACTTCGCCTCCCATCTTTTGCAGTTGTATGTATGGTGGATTACCAATGATACAATCGAATCCAACAAAGCTGCCATCGTCTGCAAGTACATCAGGGAACATATACCGCCACTCAAAGGCATCTTCATATATCCGTTCGCGTTCTTTAATCTGGTCATTTACTTTCCCAAGATCAGCGGCTATTTTTTCTACTTCTTTCCTGACTTCTTCATCGTCAATCGGTTCATGATAAAACAAGGGATTGGCAAATCCAATAGAATCTAACTTCCTTAATTTAAGAGATAATTTATCTCTTCGCTTATATAACTTGTCCTCCTTATTCTTCGCAATATAGAGCAGCTTTTTCTGAATATCCTTCAATATCTTGTTGTACTGCCAACGTTTTGACTTGGTGGCTGTTTTATAGTTGGTATTAACGTCCTTGTATGTCATGATAGAGAAGTCACTATTCATGAGCATTGAACTAATATCTTGATCAAGCGGAAGGTTGTGAAGCAGGCTGTCGCCCTGTTTAATGTTGATGTCAATATTAGGAAGTGTTACCAGTCTGTCAACATTGTAATATGCGTTCTTAAGCAGTTCTATCCACAAGCGCAATTGACAGATGTCCACCGACTTCGGGTTTAGGTCCACACCATATAGGCAGTGACTGATAATGGCAGCCTTCTCATGAAATAAGGCTTTCTGTATACGCGTCAGTTCATCAACACCCTTCTGGTAGGAGAAATGCTGACCATCCCTTTTTACTTCCAACTCGTCATCCTCGCTGACGGTAATATTGTAGGTTAGTGTCAGGGGCTGATTGTTCTCGTCCAGAAGCACACCAAGTTCTGCTTTGATGGCAACCAAACGATTCAGGGCTGAAACCAGGAAATGTCCACTTCCAACAGCGGGGTCACATATGCGAAGTTCGTTAATGGCATTACTTGCCCTTCGCAAACCATAGGCGCTAATATGCTCCTTCAAATTCTGAAGTGTATTGCACTGACATCCGATACATTCATTCAGTTTGCCTAAGACACAACGTTCAAGTGTTTCTTTGCATATAAAATTGGTGACGGAGGATGGTGTAAATACAGCACCATCTTTATAACCGTTAATCTTCTCGAATATCTTACCCAGTACAGAGGCATTGATTAGTTCGCGAGTATCATCTTTTCTAGCTTCGCCAAAATTATACTTGGTAAGGAATGCTATCAGATAGTTGATGTTGTTTATCGGGTTTTTTATCTTCTTTCCACCGCCGTCAGTAATAGCTGTATCCTTATAGGGATTCATTGTAACTACACTCAGAGAAGAGATTCTGGTACTTAGTTGGCGCTCAAGATAAGAACACTCAAACAACTTACTATTCAAATAAGGCACAAACGGGAACCTTTTAATAACATCATCTTCACGCTTCTCCTCTGGCAAAGCCAATACCCTGAAAAACAAGTCGTCAATGTGCCTGAAATTCTTAATATTGTCTTCTTTTAAGAATTCATATTTTGCCTTATCTCTTATAGGATTAAAGTTAATCAGCTGCGACTCAACCAGTTTTACAAACAGCAATCTATTCACCCATGTAAGCACCAGTTCCAATGCATTATCGTATTTCTCCTCATCCGAGAGATTATCATAGGCACCTAACACTGAGATGGTATTCTCCAAAAGTGACCCTGCCTGACGATGTTCCTTGGGCAGTCTTTTAATCGTAACATTTCCCTTTTCGCTTTTTTCCTCTAAGCCAATGATATATAGCAACTCCTTGTAGAAGGCATCGTTCATTTCGTTCGCATCCCGCCGGCGCTTGCCAAGGAGAAAATATGGAGACATCAGATAGCATATAGCAGACAACTTCCTGTTACTCATCTTGTCCCACCCCTTTAGCGAGAAATGAATCAGCGACATATTGCCAGTTAGGTTTTTGGCATCTATCTCCTTTGATACATATTCGTAGAATTGTTCCGTTGTCTCCTTATATAGCTTACGTTCATTAGGATTCACTTTTCTGTATTCTTTCACAAACTTTTTGTTGTCATAAAACAATCTACGGAATAACGTTTCCTCGAAAATGAACCAATCATAACCGTTAGTAGCAATCAGATAACGGATAGAGTTGTTATGGTCATGATCAATGAATTCTGTCAGATAATATAGAATCAGTTCGTGAAGAGCTTTCTTATTCAGATTTTTCTCAGACAACATGTCTTTTCCTTCTGACGGCTTCTTCATTTCAATAAGCACAATAGGAGATGATATTGTAGTGTTGTCTTCGAAAATATTCAGGTCTGTATTCACTCCTTTTCGTTGTGCAATCTTATTCTTGCCCTTGTAGAAAGTGTCATCGAGTATCGTTTTTACGGCATTCGAATAATTTGATTCCGGGTCATCATCTGGTTGAGACGGAAGATTGTTGGAAAGGGCTTCCTTGAATTTCACTAGCAACTCAGGCTCTAAGGAGATGTCGTGAATCTTCTTATCTTTTAAGAATTCTGAGGGAGTGTATATATTGGCCATGTTGTATAATAATCCTGTATTGGTATTGTAATTTACGCGTCCACACAGTCTCGAGGTTTGTGTTGTCGCTACAAAGATAGTGCAAAGTGAGCGAAGTTCAAAATAATTCTCAAAAAAAATGCTATTATACGGAGGAGGGTTTAAGGTACCCAACAGGCATTCAACCAATGACAGAGATAAGGTATAATCCATTCAACTTTTTCTAGGGTAGTACACTGCGTGCCCCTGAGTGGTCATGATTGTCATTGTCATGATTGTCATTGTCATGATTGTCATTGTCATGATTGTCATTGTCATGATTGTCATTAAGGATTTTTGAACGGGAGGTGCTTTTCTGCCCATAAGTATATATAAATATATTTATATTACTTATGAGGATTGTTGCACTCTGTTTTCGTTAATGACAGTCATGACAATGACAATCGTGACCACGTCCGCCTTGTAAGTGTAGAGTTGAGAGTTTAGAGTTTAGAGATAAATTTTCTTGTCATTTTATTCGTAAACCGCAACGCCATCGCCGTACCTTTGCAGTGTCAGATATGAGGGAGATGAGACCTCCCTAACTTGGCGGCAAAATTTGCCTAGTTAGAGAAAATATTTTCCCCAGTATGACAGGAAGAACCGGTTCAAAGAGAGATAATAAAAATTCATTACAAATCCATTAACAGTACAGTATCTATGCTAAAAGTTAAAGCAACAGAACAGAAAATCAGAATTGGCAAGTACGAAGGCACTCACCGCTATGTGATGCAGCCCGAGATGTATGCCCAGTTGGCACAGGACAAGGTGATTAAGGAGGCTGCTCTGCGCAGCGGCGTGAGCCGAGGCATCATGCAGGCTTGCTGGGATGCTGCCGGCGAGGTTATCAAGGCATGGGCCACTGAGGGTCACAGCGTGGCACTGCCTGGATTGGGAACCATGCGCTTCGGCCTCAGAGCCAAGAGTGTCGCCACCGTGAACGAGGTTAAGGCTGGCCTCATTACCAGCCGACGCATCATCTTCACTCCCAACACGGAGCTGAAGGACGAGCTGGCGGACACTACGGTGCAGATTACCTGCTACGACCGCAACGGCAAGGAGGTGAAGCGCGTAACCAGTACCGACGACGGCACCGTGGAGGACCCTGAGAACGAAAACGGGGGCAACGAAAACACTGGCGGCGGCTCTAACACCGGAGATAACGGTGGCGACAACAGCGGCGGTGGCTCCGGAAACGGCAACGACATGGATTGATTTTTAAGCCGGGCTCAATGCCTGGCTTAAAAATAGTTTAGAGTTTAGAGTTTTGTTCATTGAACATTGAGCATTGACGCTGCGCGTCGAGCCTGCTCACGCTCGGGAAAGCTGATGCGAGCATCGCTCTCCTCTCGCTCAATCGCAGCCTTGAACATTGAACATTGAACATTGAACATTATTTTTCACTAACAACTCGTTAACTTGTCAACTTGTTAACTCGTAAACTTAAATGATTATGAAAAAGGAAACATGGAAATTCGTCATTCAGACGATACTGGCCATCCTGACGGCCATTGCAACCACCTTTGGTGTGACATCCTGCATGGGTCACTAAGCTAATAAGCCAAAAAGAAAGCCTCTGAGCGCAATGCTCAGGGGCTTTTTTCCTCCTCACCATTTGTCATTAAGAAGAAAAAGTGTAACTTTGCAAGCATGAGGAAAAATCTGCTGTTATACTCAACTATCGCAAGTATCCTGCTACCAATGATTGCCAGAGCCCAAGTGGTGATAAACGAGATTCAGGTGGCTAACGTGGATATGTACATTGATCCTTCCTTTAACTACGGCAGTTGGGTGGAGCTGTACAATACATCAAATAATCTGATATCACTGAACGGCATGAAGTTGCGTCACACCAGTGCCGACGGCGTTATGAACGAACAAGTGCTGACGGCTCAGCACGGTTCGCTGATAGCAAACGGATACAAGGTACTGTGGTTCGACCATAACAGCAAGGACGGTTACTATGGTAAGACTGCCGGTCAGCAGATTCCCTTCAAGATGGATGCGGAAGGCGGCGTGGTAGAGATAGTGAATGCATCAGGCAAGGTGCTGGATGCCGTCAGCTATCCCACCGCCATTACACGCTGTTCATATGCACGTACCACCAACGGCGGCAAGGTGTGGGGATACACCTCTATGCCCACTCCGGCACAATCCAATTCCATGAGTGTCTTTGCCGAGGAAAGGCTGCAGATGCCTGAAACTGACGTGACGGGAGGAGTCTTTACGGAACCATTCAACCTGAAAGTGAGCATCCCCGCAGGGACTAAGCTGTATTACACAACAGACGGTGCCACTCCGGTGCCGGGCAAGAGCCTGATATCGGAAACGGGCATCTTCCCCGTAGACAAGACCAGCCTGTACCGCTTTATGCTGGCGAAGGAGGGCTATCTGAACAGTCCCGTTACCACACGCTCTTTCTTCAAGAATAACAAGGATTACTACCTACCCATAGTGAGTGTGACTACGCATCCGGACAATCTGTTCGGGGACTCCATAGGTGTCTATGTAGGGGGTGTGAACGGACGTACAGGTAACAACATGACCAAGGCCATGAACCAGAACATGGACTGGGAACGCCCCGTGAATGTGGAATACTTGGTGCCCGACCAAGAGACGGGGCAATGGCAGGAGGCGCTGAACCAAGGGGCTCTGTTACAGATCTTTGGCGGATGGACACGCTTCAACGCGGGTGACGAGAACTTTCAGTACAAGCCATCTTTCAAACTGAAAGCCGACAAGATGGTAGAGGGGCTGAACTACTACCCCTACCCTGTCTTTGCTGAGAAACCATACATCAAGAACAAGACCCTGCTGGTGCGCAACGGCGGTCAAGACCAGCACGGACGTATCTGGGACGCCGTGATTCAGGAACTACTGATCAGCAGCGGCATATACCTGGACTGTCAGGCAGCACAGCCTGCACACATCTTCCTGGACGGACTGCCGCTGGGTATGTTCAACCTGCGCGAGGCAAGCAACCGCAACTATGCCTACAGCAACTACGGCATAGGCAGCGACGAGGTGGACCAATGGGAAAACGAGTTTACGGTGATGGCGGGTGACAACAAGATCTACAACAAATGGTACTCTATGTGCGTAGAACTGGGCGGCAACCCTACTGACTCGCTCTGGCAATGCATCTGCAACATAGTGGACACAGACGAATTCTGCAACTACATGGCGGCGGAAATCTACATGGGCAACCTGGACTGGTTACGCGGAGGACTGAAGAACGTCAAGGGATTCCGCTGCAATCAAGACGACGGCAAGATTCACGTCGTGGTATTCGACCTGGACGGATGTTTCGGCGACACTAACATGATCATACAGATATACAAGAGCGGGACGGGAAAAATTCCTCAGATCTTCAAGCTGATGATGACGTACCCCGCCTTCCGTCAGCAATTCATAGACGCCTACTGCATAATGGGCGGCAGCGTGTTCCTACCCGACCGGTGCGTACCCATCATACGTAAATGGGAAGAGAACATCACGCCTGCCCTGTCATGGGAAGGTAATGAGCCGCACACCAAGGCCGACAAGCTATGCAATGCGCTGACCGACCGCGAGAACCAGCACAAGAAACGTATTGCCAGCCTGAAGACACAACTGCAACTATCCGACGAGATGCAGGTGAACATAGAAGCCAGCACGCCACTGGCGCGCATACTGCTGAACGGACGGGAGATTCCTACGTCAAGGTTCTCGGGAGAGCTCTTCGGAACAGCTGAACTGACAGCCGTGATTCCTGAAGGCTACGACCTGAAGGGATGGCAGGTGAACGGTCAGACGGTGTCAACGGATACGGTATTCAACCTATCAGACTATTACACGCAGGCATGCAACATCACCCTTGCCCTGGAACCCAAGACAGAAGCAACCCTAAGCCCGATACGCATCAATGAGGTCAGCGCTGCCAATGATATCTACGTCAGCGAATACCAGAAGAAGAGCGACTGGATAGAACTCTACAATACTACGGATGAGGACATAGACCTCTCTGGCATCTATCTGACGGACAACCCTGCCAAACCACACAAGTGTCAACTGTCACCTACCATCATTCCGGCTCACGGATACAAGATTGTGTGGTGCGACAACAAAGAACCCATCAACCAGCTACATGCATCCTTTAAGCTGGAAAACAAGGACAATGCCTACATCTGCGTCCGTGCAGCAGACGGCTCATGGGCCGACAGCCTGCGTTATCAGGCACAGGGACGCTGGCAGACCTACGGACGGTTCCCTGACGGAACGGACCGCCTGGCCATGTTTGACCGTAGCACCATAGAGCAGACCAATCACATCAATACGCAGACCGTCATTACGGCTCCTGACATGACAACGGAGATCAGACCCATACCCGTCCCCAAAGCCCGTCAGATTATAGACATACAATACTACAACCTTGCCGGTCAACGTCTGTCAGACCCCGGCAAGGCCCGCATCTTCATCCGAAGAATTATATATGATGACGGCAGCGTGGAGAGCAAAAAGCTACTAAGCCATTAAGCTACTAAGCTAAAATTACTGCCCCACCGAATGCTTATATTCCAATAACTTATTCTGATAATCCGAGAAGGCATCAGTACGCTTGTCCTGCGTCTGCTGATACAGGAGCTGCGCCTGCAGGAGGTCGGACATCTTGGAGGTTCCTGCCTGATAGTAGTTGCGGTTCAGACGCAGATTCTCCTTGGCCTGCTCTATACTGCGCTGGGCAAGAAGCAGCTGCTGGTAGGATTCCTGCACGCCGTTCCAGGCATTCTGCATACGTATCTTCAGCAACTCTGAGTTATCCTCCAACTGCTCCTCGGCCTTTTGCACGTCAATCTTCTTGCGCTTGATGGCATGAGAACCGCCCCACCAGTCTGAGATGGGCACATTAACCGTAGCAAAGACCATGCCAAAGGAACGTCCTTTATCAAACAGGTTATGGTAGTTGTACCCCACTCCCACGCCAACGGTAGGAAGGTTCTGACCAATAGTCATCTTGCGCTGCAGTTTGGCAGCCTCTACCTGCTTGCCCAGCAGTTGATACTCGGGAAGAGATTGAACGTTGTCAATTGAGAATTGAGAATTGAGAATTGAGAATTGAGAATTCTCTACTGAATAGTCGATGACAAAGGCTGTATCACGCAAGCCGCAATACTGAGAGAGCAGCATACGCACTACAGAGAGTCCGTTCTGAAGCTTCAGCTTCTGACTCTCCACCTCGTTCTGACGCAGCTGCACCTGCAGCATATCATTGGGCATAGCCACACCGGCACGGACAGCCACATCCACATCCTTGTGGATATCACCCAGCAACTCCTCGGCAGCCTGAATGGTCTTCATCTTCTCCTGCAGGGATGCAAGCGTCCAGAAATACTGCTCGGCATTCTTCTCCACCTCGTTCTCTGAGAGTTGCAGCTGCAAGCGGCTTACCTCCTCGCCAACCTTGGCCAGGCGATTGCCATTCACAATCTGACCTCCCGCAAAGACGGGCTGCACGGCAGTAACGCCTGCCAGCACACCATCCTTGAGCATAGAAATACTGGTGGGGGTAGCCAAAGCAGCAAGAGCCGAGGCAGGAAGTACCTGCGCCAGGTCGGCAGCCACCTGAGGCGACAGCATCTCGGACGGGTTGACGGTCATCTCTGCCATATCCTTGGTGGCATTGAACCATGCTCCTTCAGCACTGACCTTGGGGAAATACTTGGTAAATGCCTCCTTGCGCTGCTGCTGTGCCGCCTCTATGTTATGCTGGGCAGTACGCATGGCAATATTATTCTGACGGGCAGAATCCAAAATCTGCTCAAGGTTGTACGTTTGGGCTGACATTGGCAGGCTCACTATTGTGACAATCGCAATGAATATCTTTTTCATAATATAAAAATTTACCCCTATACCCCTTCCCCCTCTCCTTGGGAGAGGGCCGAGGTGAGGCTTTTATTACTTTCTACTTACTTTCCAATAAATAACAGGCAGCATGGTAACCACCATGATGAGCGAGCCTATACCACCGGCAAAGATGGTAACGCCCACGGGCATCCAGAAGCTGGACTTGGCAATAATCATGGGCAGCACACCAACGGCCGTGGTAGCCGTAGTCAGGAAGATGGGAACCATACGGCGCTTGCCTGCATCGTAGGCAGCCTGCTTGACAGCCTCGTTGTAAGCCTTGCGGTCGACCGTCCAGTCGCCATGCTCGTCCACATGTTTATTAATAAGGTCTATGGCATGCTCGAAGATCAGAATCTCGTTACGCATAATCATACCCATCAGGGTGATAAGACCAAAGATGGAGGTCAGGCCCAAGGCACGGTTCATCAGTCCAAGACCCACCAGGGTGCCCGGAATCATCAGCGCCAAGGCAGCCATGCAGACCATGGTGATGCCGTACTTCTTGAAGTTGAAAAGCAGGAAGAAGAAGACAATAATCATGGCAATGGTGATACCGCCATAGATCTGAGGCATAGCCTCGTCTCCATATTCCAACTCGCCGCCTACCTCGCAGCGAACACCCTGGGGAAGGGTGATCTCCTTCTTCATGATACGGGCAATCTCCTTCTCGACAGAAGAGGTATAGACACCCTGTACGAAATGGCCTGTCACGGTGATACAACGCTCGCCGCCCCTGTGCACGATACGACTCTCGGACCATGTGGGCTTTACATCGGCTATCTGGCGCAGAGGAACGGTAGTGTTCTTCTGACCGACCGCCGTGGCGAACATGGTAACAGGAGTGGCAATGCCCAGGTTCTCAACCTCAGAGAAGGTCATGTCGGCATCGTCCTTCACCACCAAGGGAACCTCATAGTTACCCTCCCAGATCTGACCTACACGCAAGTCGCATGAGGTGGCACTCAAGGCCAGCTGAGCCGTACCCCTGCTGACACCCAGCTGGGCGGAAGTGACGGGGTCCAACTCGACATTGATAATGGGATAAGGCTGGAAGTAGTCTGTATGCACCCACTCCACCTCTGGCATCTGGCGCATACGCTTCATCAGACGTTCTGCCACAATATGCAGCGAGTCTAAGTTCTGACCATAGAAGCGGTATTCCAGTTCAGGAACCTTCAGATAATCCAGTCGCTTGAACTTGACGTATGCATTGGGGAATGCCTCACCCAGCTTAGGCTGGTACTCGGCCAGCAGCTGCAGCGTGGTCTTGTCTGAAGTGGTATTGACAATGAACTGAGCATAGTTCTTGCCGGCAATCTGAGGTGCATACACGTCCATGAAACGGGGTGATGAGCAACCTATGAAGCCGGTGATATTGGTCACGCGTTCGTCCTTCTCCAACACATGCTGAACAGAATCTGCCACAGCACGGGTCTCTGCCAGACCCTTGCCCTCGGGCAGGTAAATCTCTACGGCAAACTGGTCGCGGTCTGCATAAGGGAACAGACGTAGTTTCAGGGTAGGAACTATCACCAGAGACAATGCTATGACTGCCACGCCACCGCCTATTGTCAGCCATGGGAAACGGAAGGTGAAATCCAAGACGCGGTCATAGGTCTTCTGCACAAAATTGGTGATGGCATTACCACCCGTACTGACCTTGTCGGGCTTGATGATACGAACCTCAAGGAACGGAATCACCGAAACGGCCAGGAGCAGGGAAACCATCAGATTGATGGTGATGGTCATGGGGAAGTCCCTCAGCGCATCCAGGAACATACCCTTCAGGGTAATCAGGAAGGGGAAGAAAATGGCACAGATGCAGACCGTAGCCAGCATCATGGGCAGAAAGTACTGACGGACAGAGGCTATGGCAGCAATCTTGGGCTCGTACCCCTTGTCGAGATACTCCAGATAGCCGTCGATAACCACAATGGAGTTGTCCACAATCATTCCCAGCACCACAATCAATGCCGCCAAGGTGATGATATTCAGCTCAATACCCGCCATGTACATGATAGCCACACTGACAAAGGTGCTGATAGGTATGGTAGCAGATGCCACGATAGCCGAACGGATGGGGAACAGAATCATCATAACCAGAATAATGATAACCATGGCTATCAGCAGGTCACGAAGGAAGTTATGTACGCTCAGCGCTACAACCTTGGGCTTGTCGGCAATACGGGTCAGCTTGACATCCGAGGGGAGCTCCGACTGGCGGTAGGCATTCAGCACCTTGTCAACTTCACGTCCGTACTGTACCACATTATGTCCCGGTGTCATCTCCATAGAGAGCAATACGCAGGGATGTCCGTCCTGATGGATATAGCTGCTTTCCGTATCATACTCACGCACCACCCTGGCAACGTCCCTCACACGGGCTACCTTACCACTGACGGGATCTGAGAAGATAATCTGGTTGGCTATCTCCTCCTCGGTATTCTCTATATCCTCTACGTGTATGGGAATCTGCTGGTCGGCATCACTGATACTACCACTCTCTGTAGTGAAACCCTGCGACTGCAAACGTGAGAAAAGCATCTGCTGACCGATTCCATATGCCTGCAGACGCTTACGGTCTACATACAGGGAAATCTGCTCCTTCTGCTCGCCGAAGAGCTTGACATTGGCAACAGAGGGAATACGACGCAGGCGGTCGCTCAGCTCATCGCTATACTCCTTCAGTTCACGATAGCTGCGCTGTTCACTCTCGATGGCTATCAGCAAAGCCGAGGTGTTACCGAAGTCGTCATTTACAATAACACCCAGCACGCCCGTAGGCAATGAAAGCTTGAAGGTATTCAGTCCGTGCTTAATCTTGCTCCAGACCTCATCCTTTTCTTTGACATCGTCATTCAACTCTACCATAACAATGCACAAGCCGTTCTGTGATGTAGTGGTAGTCTTAACACGGTTCACCTCGCCAAAGGTAAACAGATATCGTTCCAGAGGACGGGCAACCTGTTGCTCAACCTCCTCGCTGGTAGCACCCGGATAAACAGCTGCCACCACACCCTGACGTATGGTAACTGCAGGGAACTCATCCTTGGGTATTTCATACATACCCATGATGCCCAATACGAACAGAATACCAATAATCAGCAGGGATATGGGATAGTTCTCCAGTGGCCATGCCAGCCAATTCATCTTCTTTTTCATAACTTATTCAGTGGTTAGCGGTTAGGGGTTAGAGGTTAGCGCAATGTTCAATAACCAATAACCTATAACCAATACCCTTTCAATTCTCAATTAAAAAATCACCTTGGTATCCTCGCTCAACTTCTGATAACCCTCGGTAACTACACACTGACCTATGCTGATGCCTTTGGTAATGGCTATTCTGTTACCCATGGTCTTGCCAAGAGTTACATCTGTACGGTGAGCCTTGTTATCCTTGTCAACCACCCACACGAACAGCTTGCCATTGGCCTTCTTCTGAACAGATGTAACGGGCAAGGTCAGAAGATTGGACTCTTCTGCCAAAATTGCAGCCGGAGAGAAAGTAACAGATGCTACCATGCCAGGCAACAACTGATGACCGGTATTAGCCACGTTGATACGTACATCATATGTATGTGTCAGGGCATCAGCCTCTACACCTTTCTCTATCAGGCCGCCATTGAACTGCTGGTTGATGGCATCAACCTTGATACTAGAGGGGGTGTTGGGGCTTATTTCAGAAATTTCCGCCTCAGGGATGGCCACCTTAACCTTTACCTTATTAATATCAAGGATGCTGACAACAGCCTGTGAGGGCAGAGCCGTCTCGCCTGCACAAACCTGCTTCTTGCCTACTATACCACTTACGGGAGCAACCAAACGACAGTCAGAAAGATTCTTCTTGGCAAGTTCCAACTGAGACTTAGCCTGAGCCACCTTGCTCTGAATCTCCACCCACTGCACCTCGGGCAACGAGCCGTTCTCGTGCAGCATACCATAGCGTTGCTGGGCATCATTGGCCTGCGTCATCTGAGCCTCTGCCCCTGACAGCACGTTACGGGCCTGGGTATCGTCCATCTCAGCAATCAACTGCCCTTTGGAAACAGCCTGACCTTCCTTTACAAACATACGCTTTACCACACCCATGCTGGTGAAACTTACAGCAGTGGCCTCGTTCTCCTCAACAATACCAACATACGTTTGAATACCTTCACCTGTTGAAGAAGCAACAACCTCTGTCTTAACTCTTATAGGGGCCGACTGGTCATTACCATCGGCTGATTTTTTCCCATCTGAATTCTTGTGGACACATGAACTGCCAACAAATAACAACGGCAGTAGTAAAAAATATAATTTCCTCATATACATTTCATTTAGTTTCTAATGCAAAAGTATTACATTATAATTAAATAGACAAGAAGAAATCCCTACAACTGTTATCATTTTATCTTTTATAACAAAAATACACTACGGCATTACCATGAATTCGGGTTTTATAATTATCTTTGCAAATAGAAACAAATTATCTCAAAAACATATAAAAAAATGAACGCAAACATCAAATACATTGGCTGCGATGATGCAGAGATGGATCTCTTTGAGAGTCAGTATGTGACACCCGAAGGCATGTGTTACAACAGCTACCTAATCCTTGACGAGAAAATAGCCGTAATGGACAGTGTTGACCCCCGCAAGACCGGCGAATGGTTGCAGAACCTTTCTGCTGCTCTGGATGGTCGCACGCCAGACTACCTGATAGTACAGCACATGGAGCCCGACCATTCCGGTTCACTCAAAGCCTTCCGTGAGACCTACCCCAATGCAACTATTGTTGCCTCTGAGAAAGCTCTCACATTTATGGCGCAGTTCAATGAGGGAACCGACTTCGGTCCTACCATGGCAGTAAAAGAAGGTGATACACTAAGCCTGGGCGTACGAACATTGCAATTCATTGCCGCCCCTATGATTCACTGGCCCGAGGTAATTGTAACCTATTGCCCAGAGGAAAAGACACTCTTCTCGGCTGATGCCTTTGGTAAATTCGGCGTCAAGGATGCCGATCCAGACGACTGGGCTTGCGAGGCCAGACGTTACTATTTCAACATCTGTGGCAAATATGGCATGCCCGTAACTACATTGCTGAAGAAAGCCTCTGCCCTGGACATTCAGACCATCTGCCCCTTGCACGGCCCCATCCTGAAGGGTGAGCAGCTGGCAGAAGCCCTGCGTCTGTATACCATCTGGGGCAGCTATGGCGTAGAAACAGAGGGCGTACTGGTAGCACATGCCTCTATACACGGCAATACCAAGAAGGCTGCAGAGAAGTTGGCAGAAATCCTGCAGGCCAAAGGAGCCAAGAAGGTGGTGCTAGCCGACCTCTGCCGTGATGATATGGCAGAAGTGATAGAGGATGCCTTCCGCATGAACAAGCTGGTGGTATGCGCCTCTTCCTATGATGCAGACGTCTTTCCACCCATGCACATGTTCCTCTGGAAGCTGAAGATGAAAGCTTACCAGAACCGTACCGTAGGTATTCTGGAGAATGGTTCCTGGGCCCCCTCTGCCGGTAAGGCCATGCGTGCCATCCTGGAGCAGCTGAAGAACGTCAACATCGTTGAACCTACCGTCACCATCCGTTCCTCTATGAAACAGGCAGACCTCCCAGCAATGGAAGCGCTGGCAGACGCGATACTGAAATAAACAAAAAAAAGAGAGCAAGTTGAAAAACCTGCTCTCTTCTTTTATAAGAGTATCTTAAAAAGAACTGAATTAGTTCTTGAAGAAATCCTTTACAGCCTCGTTGGGCACCATCTGCTCATCGAAAGAGTAAGAACCAGTCTCAGGGTTCTTTACCATCTTGATAACTTTGGTATATGAACGGCCATCAGTCTTACCAGTCTGAAGAGAGGCCACTGTTTTCTTTGCCATAGTTTATAATTTTCTAATGAGTTTATTACTTGATTTCCTTGTGAACAGTCATCTTCTTAAGGATGGGGTTATACTTCTTGAGCTCAAGACGCTCAGGAGTATTCTTTCTGTTCTTAGTGGTAATATAACGAGATGTACCAGGCAGACCGCTTTGCTTCATCTCTGTGCACTCCAGAATAACCTGTACTCTGTTGCCTTTTGCTTTCTTTGCCATAACTTGTACTCCTTATTATTAACCAATTACCTTAATATCCTTCCAATCACAATATCCCTGAGAAACAGCACTCTTGAGAGCTGCATCCAGACCTACCTTATTAATATAGCGCAGACCTGCAGCACTGATGCTCAGTGAAATCCAGCAGTCTTCCTCTACATAATAGAACTTCTTGGTGAACAAGTTCACATCGAAGTGTCTCTTAGTGCGACGCTTTGAGTGGGAAACGTTGTTGCCAATCATGGCCTTTTTCCCTGTAATTTGACAAATCTTAGACATTTCTACCTTTCTTTTAAGTCTATTCCAAATACAACTTCTTCCAAACAGGGCACAAAGGTACAATATTTTATCTGAACCACAAACAGTTTGCTTATTTTTTTTCCTTTATATCAGATTTCTGCTGTACGCTGGAGCAGAAACAGGACAAAACTCCTTGTTCTGGTACTTGTAATATCCTGTTATAGCTATCATTGCGGCATTATCTGTGGTATAACTGAACTTGGGAATGAAGACTTTCCAACCATAACGTTTGGCATAGTCATGGAAGGCATTGCGTAAACCATTATTGGCAGATACACCTCCTGCAACGGCTACCTGATTTATTTTCAAATCCTTGGCAGCCATGCGAAGCTTTTTCATAAGAATATCAACGATGGTCTTCTCCAACGAAGCAGCCAAGTCATTCAGATGATGCTCTATAAAATCAGGATCTTCTGCCAGCCAATTCCGTAAAGAATACAAGAAACTGGTCTTCAGTCCACTGAAGCTATAATCATAACCTGGAATATTGGGTTTGGAGAAAGTGAAAGCCTCGGGATTACCCTGACGAGCCAACTTATCGATAATAGGACCACCGGGGTACCCCAGCCCCATAACCTTAGAACACTTGTCTATTGCCTCGCCAGCAGCATCATCAATTGTCTGACCGATAATTTCCATTTCATGGTAGGATTTTACCAAAACAATCTGGCTGTTTCCACCACTTACCAACAGGCAGAGGAAAGGAAATGAGGGAGACTCATAGTCATCATTCTCTGTATGAATGAAATGTGCCAAAATATGACCTTGCAAATGATTGACATCTATCAATGGGATACCCAGAGAAAGAGCCAATCCCTTTGCAAAAGAGACACCCACCAAAAGGGAACCCATCAGACCCGGACCACGTGTAAAGGCAATGGCAGAAAGCTGTTCACGCTCTATACCTGCCTTCTTAAGAGCAGTATCAACAACGGGAACAATATTCTGTTGGTGAGCACGGCTTGCCAACTCGGGAACCACACCACCGTATTCCATATGAACAGCCTGACTGGCAGTAATATTGCTCAAAAGAATACCGTCTCGGATAACAGCCGCAGATGTATCATCACAACTGCTTTCAATGCCAAGGATATATGTTGGTTTCATGGGTCAATTAATGCGTTAAAATCTCTACTCCATTTTCTGTCATCACATAGGTATGTTCCCACTGGGCACTGTCTGAAGCATCTTCTGTAAGGACAATCCATTCCGTTTCATCCTCCTCATCACCACAGACATGCCAGTCGCCGGCATTGATCATAGGCTCTATGGTAAATGTCATACCAGGTACGAGCAGCATGCCAGAACCTTTCTTGCCATAGTGCTCAACATCAGGCTCCTCATGGAAATCAACGCCTACGCCATGACCACATAAATCACGAACCACGCTGCAACCATTCTTATGAGCATAGTTAGCAATGGCATTGCCTAAATCACCAACAAAAACATAGGGCTGAGAGCAGACCTTCTCGCCTATCTTCAGACAATCCCAGGCAATGTCAACCAGACGCTTACGCTCAGGTGTTGTCTTGCCTATAATGAACATACGACTGGCGTCAGCATAGTAACCGTTCAGAATGGTGGTACAATCAACGTTGATAATGTCGCCCTCTTCTAGGATGTCATACTCTGAAGGGATTCCATGACAAACCACATCATTGATGCTGGTGCAGCAGGAATTAGGATAACCCTCGTAGTTAAGAGGTGCAGGAATACCACCATGCGATGTGGTAAAGTCGTATACCAGTTTGTCAATCTCAAGGGTACTCATACCCTCACGGATATGCTCAGCCACACAATCCAACACGGCTGTATTCAGTTCACCCGCCTTGCGGATACCCTGAATCTGCTCTTTTGTCTTTATAAGGCTCGGAGTTGGCACCAGTTTGCCTTTCTCCTGCCAATCAAGTATTATTCTATCCATCTCCGTTGGTTCCATACCTGCAGGAACGAACCAACGCGGTGCTTTATTCTTCTTATTCTTGTTACTCATACACCACAAATCATTAAAGCGGCTGCAAAATTACGAATAAGTGAGCGGAGTACAAAATAAACGATTATTTTTATTCCCGAACGTGAGTAATTTCGAGACAAAGTCTCAATGTTACGAATAAGTGAGGGATAAATGAAAGAAAAACACGTTTTTATTTCTTTATCCGAACGGAAGTAATTTCGAGACAATGTCTCAAAGTTACTATGTTTGCATTCGAAAATACCAAAAGTCAATTAAAGAAGCGTC
>CAMKTJ010000055.1 GCA_946415645.1 uncultured Prevotellaceae bacterium | reverse complement strand
ACGGATGTAAGCGTGAATCTCCTCAGCCTGCTCAGCAGTAGCGGTCTTACCGGTACCGATAGCCCAGATGGGCTCGTAAGCAATAACAACATTCTTCCACTGCTCAGCTGTCAGGTGGAATACACTACCAGCCAACTCAGCCTTGCAAACAGCCTCCTGCTTGTTAGCCTCACGCTCAGCCAGGCTCTCACCAATACAGAAGATAACCTTCAGGCCGTTAGCCAAAGCCAGGTCAACCTTCTCCTTCAGGATCTCGGGAGTCTCGTTGTAGTACTCACGACGCTCGCTGTGACCCAAGATTACATATTCAGCACCAGTGCTCTTAACCATAGCGGCAGAAACCTCACCTGTGTAAGCACCGCTCTCCTTGTTGGCGCAGTTCTCAGCACTAACGGCGATAACGCTATCCTTCAGCAACTCACTGACAGTAGCCAAGTGAATGAAAGGAGTACCAATGATAACCTCACAATTAGGCTTCTCAGCAGCAAGAATATCTTTCAACTCAGTAGCCAGAGCTACACCTTCCTGCAGGGTCTTGTTCATCTTCCAGTTGCCTGCAACAATCTTCTTTCTCATTTTCAAATTGTTTTTAAATGGTTTAATATTATGTAATTTTCTCAATTTCCACATGAGCCATAAATTATCCGCCACAGCAAAGAACAACAGGGGCAGAACATACCAGAGGAATATCCTGAGGGCCTTCTGCTTCAGACTGCTGATAGCAGGATGAAAGCTAGGGAGCTCCTCGACAGGTGCCGTCAGCTCCTCTTCGCCGGGGATGGTGGTATCTGGCCATTTATTCTCTACCACACCGTTATGCAACAGCATCAGACCGGGATTGGAACGCACCATAGTCTTCAGCACCTCTGCATCCGTGTAACAAAAAGGATACTCAGCCCCCGTGAGTTCCACCCAACGGGCTATTTCCTCTTCTCCGCTTGATGTCAGACAATAGAACTGGTAACCGTTATCTGAACAGTAATCATGAAGGCTTATCAAGCGCTCCATCATACTATCATCTGCCTTTTCAAGATAAGGAGCCACCAACAAAAACACATAACCAGGATCCAACAGCAGTTGAGGAGTGATATCCTCGCCCGTCTCCACTGAAATCATCTGCAAGGTCTCTATACCAGAGTCCTTTGCAGGCTCGCCCAACGTAACGGTCTTGCTGTCTACAAAGGTCCATGTACTGTCAGGATAATCCTCCAGCGTGAACTCTTTCTGCACGCCATCCTTCTCGAGAATGAATGTTGTTTCATACTGTACATCTGACGTCAGGGCTTTCTTCAAATCTGCCCCAATATGATAAGGACGGAAGTCTACTACTGGAAGATAATACAAATTGTAGGAAGCAAAGACAAAGGCAAACGTCCAAGTATAGATAGAAACCGTCCACTGGTGACGCCTTGTCATAGCTCTCTTCATCAGCCTATAGTAACGCAGCACCAAGACTACAGCTGCCAATAGTACCACGTTCTTAGCAAATGTCTGCCAGTTGGTAAGTTTTATAGCATCTCCAAAGCACCCGCAATCCGAGATGGGATTGTCAATGGCGAGATACAGAGTGAGCGGTGTCATAACCGCCAAGAACAAAAGCATGCCAGTTGACGTCAGACGGCGCTGAATGCCAAAAAGCATGTAGATACCCATCACAAACTCGCAGGCAGAGAAAACAACGGCAAGCAACAAGGGAACAGAAGCAAACAGCGAGTCTGCGAAACCCAATGCTGCAAGATAGTCCTGAATCTTGTATTCAGTCCCCTTAGGGTCAATCAGCTTAACCGTTCCAGACAATATGAAAGTAACAGACAACAGCAATCTGCACAGATTAACCGTTGTCCCAACAATCCTATTTCTGATTTTCCTCTTCACCGAACGTCAGTTTAATCAAGCCGAAAACAGCGTAATTCATCATGTCCATATAGTTTGCGTCGATGCCCTCTGACACCAACGTGTCTCCTCCAAGAGACTCTATCTGCTTTGTACGGAAAATCTTCATGAGGATGAGATCGGTATAACTGCTGATACGCATACCGCGCCAAGCCTCATCGTAATCATGATTCTTACGGAGCATCAAGGCAAGCGTCTGCTGAGCGTGCTTGTCATAAGCCGCAAGAGCTTCCTCCTCTGTCATATCGTCAGGTGTCTCGGAATAGCCACGCTCTAACTGGATAAGACCGATAATAGCATAATTGACTATACCGATGAACTCGGAGGCAATACCCTCGCCTACCAAGTTCACGCCAGAGGTCTCTATACTACGGATTCTGTTAGCCTTTATGTATATCTGGTCTGTGAGCGATGTAGGACGCATAATACGCCATGCAGCACCATAATCATGCAACTTCTTGGCAAAGAGTGCACGGCATTCCGCCATCACCTGCTCAAACTGTTCCTTGGTCTCCATATACATTATTATATAATTTGTGCAAAGGTACGCCAACTTTCTCTATTCTCCAAATTTCAAGGATAAAAAGAAGACGCCGCAAGGTTAATACCTTGGGCGTCTTTATCTTTGCTTTAAAACATTCTTATCAGCTATGCTTCAGAATCTGACCAATACGAAGAGTAGAGGTCTCTGTAATACGATTCTGACGGCACAATTCCTTAACTGAAGTGTGATACTTCTTAGCGATAGAAGAAAGGGTATCACCAGGCTTAACCTTATGAACAGAAGTACGGGGCTTTGCCTGCTGTGCAGCAATCTTCTGCTGCTGGAAGTTCCTGCTTTCTTCCTGCTTGTCAACTTCCGCCATCTCTTCAGGTGCTGTCTCGCTGGCTGCCAAAACACTATTGCCATTCATAAGAACGCCACTACCGTTAGAACGGTATACATAATAGTCAGCCTTTACATCTTGCATCTCGAAGTTGAACAATCTCTCAGGGTCAATGAACTTACCCAAGAATCGAGTTTCGAAGTGCAAGTGAGAACCAAAAGAACGACCTGTGTCTCCACCTAAACCAATAGGATCACCGGCTTTTACCATCTGGTCTTGCTTAACTAACTGCTTACTCATATGACCATACAAAGTCTCCAATCCATTGGGGTGACGGATGATAACATAGCGGCCATAGCCCTTACCCTCGTAAGCCACGATTCTAATCTTACCGCTAAAAGCAGCACGAATAGTATCGCCAACATATACCTTTATATCAGTACCGTAATGATTACGACGGAAAGCCTTACGATAACCAAAGTGGCTTGTTACCAAACGACTGTCTGATGGCATATGGAAGCCACGCAAATCAATCTTGTACTCCTCGGGCATTTGAACACCATAATGAGTAGTATATACGTTATTCCATTCAGGATAAAGTGCAGAAGCAGGTGCTTGTGTAGACTCTTCAGTCTGAAGCATACGAACAATAGACAAACTGTCGATAGCACGCATCTTCTTATCAACGGGAGCCATACTGGCCAACTTATCTTGCGCGACACCAGAGGTAGCGACACAAGCCATAACCATCATAAAGAAAAGTTTTTTTACTATCATCGTTTTCATTATTTTTGCATTAGTTTGCCTCATCCACGGCATAGAGACGATCCATATTCAGATTACCCAAGTCGAATATCTCTTCAGGTTTAAAGAAACGGTTCAATTCAATAGCAGCAGCCTCGGGTGAGTCGGAAGCATGAACAATATTCTGCTGATTACTCATACAATAGTCACCACGGATGGTACCGGCATCAGCCTTACGTCCGTTGGTATAACCAGTAATATAACGAACAACTGCGATTGCGTCAACTCCTTCAAGACACATTGCAATGACAGGAGTCTTCATCATTGAGGCCTTCAATGAAGGGAAAAACGGTTTCTTAACCAAATGAGCGTAATGTTCTTCGAGGATAGCATCATCCAACTGCATCATTTTCATTCCTGCAATACGGAGACCTTTTTTCTCGAAACGATTGATAATCTCACCAATCAGCGCTCTTTGTATTGTACTTGGTTTTAATAAGACCAGAGTCCTTTCCAGCATGAGGTTTCTTTTAAAATTTCATTTTTCAAGTGGACGTTTTCCACTTTTCGGGTGCAAAGGTATAAAGAAAAAACGAAACAGCAAAGGTTTTTAACTCTTTTTACGATTCCCGACCGTCAGCTTATAGATAGTTCTACCTCGTGAACCGACCACAATCTGGTCACCTACAACACATGGAGAAGACTCGAAATTAGAGCCTATATGATGACAGCAAAGTTCCTCTCCACTCTTACCATCAAAGATATAGACATTGCCGTAGGTATCGGCCGTAAGGACAAAGCATTCGTCTTTTTCGTTCAGGAAGAACACGGGTGACGACCATGCATAATGCCTAAGCTTAACACGATACAACACCTCGCCCGTTTTCTTACTGATTGCCACAAAATAACCAGGCTGAGCGCCGTTGGGAGAATTCTCAACAAAATTCACAAAAAGTCTGTCACAACAATTACCCTTTCCCAACAGAGGCGTTGCATAATAGCCGCCATCAAAGTGTTTCTCCCCTACCAGCGCTTTGTAAGCTGTTGTCTTCAAACACCAAACTTCATGCCCGTCGAGGACACTTATCTTGGCAAGGTTGGCCGTACCAATCGGGCCTTGCCGGTCAACCTCACAAGCCACATACACATAGGGCGTTTCACCTTCCATTTCGATAACAGGGGAAGCATCAATATCATCACCCAGATAATAATACCACACGGGCTGCAAGGTGTTGAGGTCAACACACACCACATTGCCATGATTATCACCCACTACCCCATAATTACGCACTATGGCAATAGAGCTTTCCATACCTCCTGCGCCATACAAATTATTTTTACGGAACCGCAATGTGGAATGAAGCGTAAGGGTACCACTCTCACCCACCATGAATTTGTACAGGGTACCATTCTCTCCTGGACGGATTAGGAAATTTCCAATTCTTACTGGTGATGAATCATAAGCCTGCCATCCACGCCAAGCTTTTACATCCCTGCCAAAGAAATGTGTAATCCTATGCTGAAAAAGATTGACACACATTGCACCAATAGGCTCCACAGCAGGAACGCCCTGACCTATGTAGAGATTACCGTTCAAAGTAGGATCTAAGGATGCCGTTCCCTTGATAGGATTCAATACGTCAACGGAAGGTCGCGTTGCCTTGCCAGTCTCGAAATCCAGGAAATAAGTTCTTGAACATAAGGACCCGAACATTACCTCCTGCCTGAAAAGGTTATAACCTTCACCTGTCAGTTCTCTACGGAAACGATGCAATATGCTATCAGGCCAACAGACATAGAGGGGTTGCCCCGTCCATCCTGTACCGCCGCCCCACGTTCCTACCGAAGTCTCGCGGTTATCCGACTCCGTATCGAAGGTCCAATTCACGATGAGAGTGTCAGGTCGTCCTTTCACCCTACCACCGAAGTCGGCATTACGCAACAGATTACCACGAAAAGTAAAGACACCAGGAGCATCAACATATAAATCCGAAAGGTCTTCAATGATTCCACTATGCAGAGAATCGAAGACATTTACCTCATATTTTAGGCTTTCCAACGAAGAGAACTGTACAGCAGGATAAGGCTTTATTTCCTGTTCTGGCTCATACTCCACAATCAAAGTGTCAGTAGCATCCTCTGCCTTTTCATTTGAACGATAACCACACGAGCTTAACAGCAAGCAGACTGCTACCGGACAAGACAATAACACATTTCTCATGATATCCTACTCCAATCTTCCTCTTTCTGGTTCAGCTCATTCAGACGATTCCACAAGATCTGATTCTCTGGCAGATTCTGCTGAGGATCAGCGTCCAGCACACTGGTTGCCGTATCACGCGCCAACTGAACCAGTTGTCCGTCACGTGCCAGATTTGCCAACTTCAAGTCAAAGGCAACACCACTCTGCTGGGTTCCCTCTAGGTCGCCAGGCCCACGAAGCTTCAAATCCTCCTCAGCAATCTCGAATCCATCATTTGTTTCCGTCATAATCTGAATCCTACGTCTTGTATCCCTTGCCAACTCATAGCCAGTTACCAGAATACAGTAGGACTGCTCAGCGCCTCGACCTACCCTACCCCTGAGCTGATGAAGCTGAGAAAGTCCAAAGCGTTCCGCATTTTGAATAACCATAACCGAAGCATTGGGCACATTCACGCCCACTTCTATTACCGTTGTTGCCACGAGAATCTGCGTTTCGCCACTGACAAATTTCTGCATCTCGGCATCCTTATCGGCAGGCTTCATCTGACCATGCACCATACTCAGGCGGTATTGAGGAAAGACCTTTTGCAGATTTACAAATTCATCCTCCACATTCTTGAGCGCCAGTTTATCACTCTCCTTCACCAAAGGAAAGACAAAATATACCTGATGGCCCGCCTCTATCTCTTGCTGAATACCTCGATAAAGGACTTCGGGCTTATTGTCATAGGCATGAATAGTCTTGATGGGCTTACGACCAGGGGGCAATTCATCTATCACAGAAACATCAAGGTCGCCATATAGTGTCATTGCCAATGTGCGAGGTATGGGAGTTGCCGTCATCACCAACACATGAGGGGGCACCTCACTTTTCTTCCACAAACGGGCACGCTGTGCTACGCCGAAACGATGCTGCTCGTCAATCACGGCAAGTCCCAAACGTTGAAACTCGACATTATCCTCTATGATAGCATGAGTTCCCACCAGGATATTCACCGAACCGTCTTTCAGTCCGTCCAGAATAGCCTGACGTCGTTTTCCCTTTACTGTTCCTGTAAGCAATTCTACACGGACATCCATATCACCAAGGAAGGAGCGGAACGTCTCGATATGCTGCTCGGCAAGAATCTCAGTCGGTGCCATGATGCAGGACTGAAAGCCATTATCAAGTGCCAGAAGCATTGTCATCAGCGCCACCAAAGTCTTACCGCTTCCCACATCGCCCTGCAGCAAGCGGTTCATCTGTCTGCCGCTGTTCATGTCGGCACGCATCTCCTTGATGACACGTTTCTGAGCTCCTGTCAGTTGGAAGGGTAAATGATGGTAATAGAAAGTGTTGAACGTATCACCAACCTTCACAAAACGGAATCCGTGCCTTTTGGCCTGACGTTCCCTGGAATAGCAAAGGATGGAAAGTTGAATATAGAAAAGTTCCTCGAACTTCAGTCGCATATTGGCATTGGAAAGCTCCATTGCCGTAGAGGGATAATGGGCAAAACGCAACGCACTATCCAGCGACATCAAATGCAATCGTTCTATCAAGTAGGCAGGAAGTGTCTCAGGGAAAGGTTCCTGCAACTTAGTGAACAGCGTACTGGTGAAATGTTCCAGCGAGCGCGAATTCAAGCCCGCCTTCTTCATCTTCTCCGTAGTGTTGTAATAAGGCTGCATACTCATTTTACTGAGCACGAGCGTATTAGCAGGATCTATATCAGGATGCGTAATATTGATACGACCATTAAAGAGATTAGGCCTACCAAAAACAATATAGTCGGTACGAACCTTGTAGGCTTTCTTTATATAGCTAATACCGTTGAACCACACCAGATCAATCAGCATATAGCCATCCGTAAAGTGGGCAATCAGGTGTTTCTTTCTACCCGTTCCTGCTTCCTCGAAACTCAGAATCTGACCTTTCACCTGCACAAAAGGCATATCCGCAGAAAGCTCGTTTATCATATAGAGTCTGCTACGGTCAATATGCTTATATGGGAAATAATAGAGCAGGTCATGCCACGAGTTGATATTCAACTCCTGACTCAGCATCTTGGCTCTGTTAGGGCCTATGCCAGGCAAATAGGTTAGTTCCAGTTTCCTTAGGTCTTGCATTTCTCAGAGTAGTCCGTTTACAAAACGTATATCAGCGGGAGTCGTAATTTTTATATTATCATGGTTTCCCTCCACAAGATGCACAGGCTTTCCTAGCGCCTCCACAACAGAGGCATCATCCGTAAAGAAAGATGTGTACGGCTGTTGGTAAGCTTCTTTCAGCAAAGAGATACGAAACGTTTGGGGTGTCTGTACCAACTTATACTCATCGCGAGGTACCGTAACACTTGTTCCGTCCTTGAGGAGCTGACGAACAGTCTCTACAACAGAAACTACAGGCACCACAGCCCCTTTCTCCATCGCCTCTTCATAGCAGCGTCTGATGGTCTCTAATGCCACAAAGGGCCTTACCCCATCGTGAACACCAACAATTCCCTCTGTGCCCTCAGGTATCAACTTCAGTCCGTTGCTGACAGAATGGAAACGAGTCTCGCCACCATCGGCAATCTGAACAGGAATTGTGAAATGATAGTCCTGACAGAGTTGCTGCCAATAGTCCTGTTGGGATACAGGCAGTACCAGAATAATGTGAATATCAGGGTAAGCCTGACAAAAAACCTCGATGGTACGCATCAATACAGGTTTTCCACCTATAGGCAGAAACTGCTTGGGAATATCACCGCCCATACGGAGCCCCTTCCCTCCTGCTACTAGGATGGCGTAGCGCTCCATATCAGCCCAGCAATTCCTTATAAATCATACCCTGGCGCAAAGGATTGCTTGCTCCCGCGCCCTTGAAGAAATCAACGATGGTATAACCGAATTCGAAGGCTGCAGCCGGACCCTTACCTGTAATAATATTACCGTCCTGCTCTACGATAGCAGCCGTATAGATAGCACCCTTCAGCTCGCCTTCTACCCCAGGATAGCAAGTTGCCTTCTTACCCTGCAGGATGCCTAAGTGTCCAAACACCAGAGGAGCAGCACAGATGGCAGCAACGGGCTTACCTGCAGCATAGTGAGCTGCGATAGCCTTGGTCAGAGGAGCACAGGCATCCAGATTGGTACTGCCAGGCATACCGCCAGGCAAAACTATCATATCAGCTTTACCAAAATCTATTTCAGAGAGCAACCTATCAGCCTTGATACCAACGGCATGGGCACTCTCTACAATCTCTGCTCCTGTAACAGAAACAGTTTCTACCGGCAGACCAGCCCTGCGCATGATATCAACAGGGGCCAATGCCTCGATATCCTCGAATCCTGTAGCCAAAAATACGTAAATCATTCCTTACATTATTTAATTAGGTAATCTTTTTGTGCAAAGTTAGGAAAATTTCTTATCTTTGCCAGACAAAAAGAAAGAAAAATGGAGAAAACCCTGAGATTTGCCCTCTTTGGCAATATCTACCAGCACAAGAAAGCCAATTCCGTTCAGAAATTACTAACAGAATTGGAAATGCACAAGGCAACCATACTCATAGATGCTCAATTCTACGAGTTTCTCACCCAAGATCTGCTTATCAATGTTCCCTACTCACAACTCATAAAGGACAATGATTTTCAGGCAGATGTAGCTATCAGCATGGGCGGCGACGGCACATTCCTGGAAGTTGCCAGACGCGTAGGGGACAAACAAATTCCCATCTTGGGAATCAATACAGGTCGACTGGGTTTCCTCGCAGATTTTTCTCCAGAGGATATCCCCTATGCCATAGACCAGATTTATGCCAAGGGGCTGCGTACAGAAGAACGAAGCGTCTTGCAATTATCCTATTCTGAAGGCGAACCTGCCGACTATCCCTTTGCCCTGAATGAAGTAGCTGTACTGAAACGCGACAACTCCTCCATGATCAGCATACGGGTAGATATAGATGGAGAATATCTGACAACCTATCAGGCAGATGGTCTTATCATCAACACCCCGACAGGAAGTACGGGTTATGCCCTAAGTGTAGGAGGACCTGTCATACACCCCGACAGCAAAACCATCGGGCTGGTACCTGTTGCTCCGCATAGCCTGAATGTTCGCCCATTTACCCTTTCTGACGATAAAGAAATCACCCTGACGGTTGAAAGCCGCAACCACAACTTCCTGGTAGCCGTTGACGGAAGAAGCGAGAAGTGCCAGGAAGGCATCAAACTTTCTATCCGCAGAGCTCCCTATCTGATTAAGGTTCTCAAACGCAGCAACGGCTCCTTCTTCCACACCCTTCGCGACAAGATGATGTGGGGAACCGACGTACGCATCTAGCACTTCCACTATGAGCAGCAATATTCCAAGATGGTTCTGGCACACCTCGCGTGGATTGCGATTGCAATCGTGCATCAATGCCGTATTGGGCATTATCCACGTAGGATTGGACTTTGCCTTTATTGCTGCCACCAAGTTGGCCATCGACATTGCCACCGGTCGTAGCCAGAGTTCCCTCAACATAGCAGCAGCCTTGCTCATAGGTATTATGCTGTCCCAGATACTGATGGGATTCACTCGTAAATGGGTGGCAGCCATTTTGGGCGTCCGTAGTCAGAATATGCTTCAGCTACGACTCTTCAGCCATCTTATGCAAAGCGAGTGGAGCGGTATAGAGAAACATCATAGTGGAGACGTGCTGAACCGACTGGAACACGATGTAAAGGATATCACCAACGTTATTACTGAAACCATCCCTTCTGTTTTGGGACTCACCGTCCGCTTCGTGGGTGCTTTCTTTTTCCTTTACAGCATGGACGAGACGCTGGCATGTATGCTGGTATTTGTTGCGCCGGTCTTCATTTTGCTGAGCAAACTCTACATCAGGAAGATGCGCGCCTTGACCCGCGAAATCAGAAATACGGACAGTAAAATTCAAAGTATCCTACAGGAAAGCATCCAGCACCGCATCATCCTGAAGACCCTAGAACGTTGCCAGACTATGGTAGAACGACTGGGTATCAGCCAGGCAATGCTACGCAAGCAGATAAAGCAGAGAACCCTCTTCAGCAGCTTCTCAGCAACCATGCTGAGTGCAGGTTTCGGCGGCGGCTACCTCATTACATTCCTATGGGGCGCCAACCGCCTGCATGATGGCGAGATAACCTATGGTATGATGATAGCCTTCATCCAGTTGGTAGGCCAGATACAAGGACCCTTCCGCGAGCTTACACGCTACATCCCCATCATCGTCAACAGCATCACCGCTTGCGACAGACTGATGGAGTTACAAGAAACACCGGCAGAACCCACAGGCGAAGCCATACGTCTCTGTGAGGGTGGCATCCGCATAAATGACGTATCTTATGCGTATGACGAACACAGGACTGTCCTAAGCCACCTCAGCTTCCACTTCCCCATTGGCAGCATAACAGCCATTCAGGGCGAGACTGGAGCCGGCAAGACAACCCTTATACGCCTTATTCTGGCTCTGATGAAGCCGCAAAGCGGAAGTCTGGAGATTTACGATGCACAGGAGAGAAGCTATGTCATAAGTCCGCAAACACGCTGCAATCTGGTTTATGTACCTCAGGGAAACACCATCTTCAGCGGAACTTTACGCGACAACCTGTTGCTGGGGAACCCCACAGCCACAGAAGAACAGATGCTAGAAGCCTTAAAGACGGCCTGTGCCGAATTTGCCCTAGAACGAGGTTTGGATGCCACGTTCGGAGAATTAGGAGCCGGACTCAGCGAGGGACAGGCACAACGCATCAGCATAGCCCGCGCCCTGCTACGCAACGGATGCATCCTCTTGCTGGACGAGGCCACCAGCGCCTTAGACAACGAGACAGAGCAGGAACTGCTACACAGACTGCAGCAATGGTCTGACGGCAAGAAGACCATCATCTTCATCACCCACCGCCAAGCCGTACTGGATTACTGCACGCAGTCTCTCACGCTAAAAAGGGAAAGTTAATAGAGCATCTCATCACGTTGCCAAAGCACAACGTTGCCCTGCTGAAGCGAAGCAGGAACATTGATAAGACGCTGATTGCTGCTACCCCTGAACAGCAAGTCTTCATCACGCAATGACTGAACAAAGGGGCCATCCACCAAAACATCCAGATATTTTAGCAGATTATAATATAAGGTATTCTTTTGCAGATACTCGAATAGGAAACCGGTATAGCACCAAATGGTCTTGTCGGTTTCTTTCTTTATCCTTGCTGCCAGTTCAGAGAAGGCCTCTGCCTGAAAGAAAGGGTCTCCACCCGTGAAGGTAACATGGGCTATGGGGTCCTCCTTTATTTCCTGCATCAGAGAATCCACCGTTCTGTCTTCTCCTGCACCAAAGGACCATGACTGAGGATTATGACAACCCTCACAATGATGTTTACAACCACTACAGTAGATGGAGGTCCTGAAGCCAGGCCCATCTACTGTAGTGTCATTTAGAACGTTTAATACGTTTATTGTCATTATTAACGAAAAGATATCTTATTCATGTACCACACGGTCATTGAGCTCAGAAAGCTTGGCCTTGTTCCAACGGTCGGTAGTACCTACCAGATAACCTGTGATACGCTGCAGGCGATCCACATTCTTGCTGCCGCACTTAGGACAAACATCCATATGCTTCTCTGCATTCTCGTATCCGCAGTCCATACAGCGGTTGCGTGTATGGTTCACACTTCCGTAACCAATGTTGTACTTATCCATCAGGTCAACAATGTTCATCACCACCTCAGGGTTATGGGTTGCATCACCGTCAATCTCCACATAGAAGATATGACCACCGCGGGTCAGATCATGATAGGGAGCCTCTATCTGAGCCTTGTGCAAGGCAGAGCAATGGTAGTAGACAGGCACGTGGTTAGAGTTGGTGTAGTAGTCGCGGTCTGTGATACCTGGTAATACACCGAATTTCTTACGGTCGAACTTGGTGAACCTGCCGCTCAAGCCCTCTGCAGGAGTAGCCAGAACGCTGTAGTTGTGCTGGTACTTCTCACTGAACTCATTGGCACGGTCACGCATATAGGTAATGATACGCAAGCCCAACTGCTGAGCCTCGTCGCTCTCGCCATGATGCTTTCCTATTAGGGCAACCAGACACTCTGCCAAACCAATGAAACCAATACCCAGTGTTCCGTGGTTAATAACAGAGGCTATAGTATCATTGGGACCTAGCTTCTCGCTATCAATCCAGAGACCCTTCATCAGCAAGGGGAACTGCTTGGCAAAGGCGGTCTTCTGGAACTCCATACGCTCATGCAACTGTCTTGCCGTAACATCCAGTAACTGATCCAGTTTGGCGAAGAAGGCATTGATACGGTCTTCCTGATTCTGGATGCTCATACACTCAATGGCCAGACGGACAATATTGATGGTTGAGAAGCTAAGGTTACCACGACCGATACTTGTCTTAGGACCAAAGCGGTTCTCGAAGACACGGGTACGGCAACCCATAGTAGCACACTCCCACTTGTAACGCTCAGGGTCATCCTCGCGCCAGTTCTCGTTCTGGTTGAAGGTAGCATCCAAGTTGATGAAGTTGGGGAAGAACCTACGAGCCGTCACCTTGCAGGCATATTTGTAGAGGTCGTAGTTCTTGTCGGTAGGCAGATAGCTCAGCCCCTTCTTCTTCTTCCAGATCTGAATGGGGAAGATAGCCGTCTCACCGTTTCCTACACCCTCGTATGTGCTGCGCAGAATCTCGCGGATGATACAACGTCCCTCTGCACTGGTGTCAGTACCGTAGTTGATACTACTGAAGACAACCTGGTTTCCGCCACGAGAATGGATGGTGTTCATATTATGTATGAAAGCCTCCATAGCCTGATGCACTCTGCCTACGGTCTTGTTGATGGCATGCTGCTTGATGCGTTCTCTGCCCTCAAGACCTGTCAGAGGAGTCTCCAGGAAATCATCTATGGGAGCATTGTACAACTCGCTATAATCCTCGGCATACAACTCCTCCAGCACCTTAACCTCTTCTATATAAGAGCTGCGCACGAAGGGAGCCAGATAATAGTCGAAGGCAGGAATTGCCTGACCACCGTGCATCTCGTTCTGTACGGTCTCCATGCTGATACAGCCCAGGATACTGGCCGTCTCGATGCGCTTGGCAGGACGACTCTCACCGTGACCAGCCTGGAAGCCGTGCTTCAGAATCTTGTCCAGGGGATGCTGAACACAGGTGAGCGACTTGGTGGGATAGTAGTCCTTGTCATGAATATGCAGGTAGTTGTTCTGCACAGCCTCACGAACTTCCTCGCTCAGCAGGTAATCATCCACAAAGGGCTTTGTTGTCTCGCTTGAGAACTTCATCATCATACCGGCAGGTGTGTCGGCATTCATGTTGGCATTCTCGCGTGTTACGTCGTTATTCTTGATATTGATGATTTCCAGGAAGATGTCACGCGTCTTTGCCTTACGGGCAATGTTACGTGCATTGCGGTATTTGATGTAAGCCTTTGCCACCTCCTTGCGAGCAGACTTCATCAATTCATTTTCCACCATATCCTGAATCTCCTCTACCGTCATCTGCTCCTTTCCCTTCATGGAAATACGGTCGGCAATAGAGGTTATCAGCGATTCATCCTCACCCTCGTCTGTGGTCAGCATAGCCTTACGTATGGCGGCAGAAATCTTCTGCTCATTGAAGCCAACTATACGGCCGTCTCTTTTTACTACAGTCTGTATCATCTTGGTTTTAAATTTGTTACTATATTACGTTTGGAATTTGTACTGCAAAGTTACACAAAACGCACAATCTACACAAGAAAAACAGACAGAAAGTTGTCATTTTTGCAGAAGAAAATTATACAGAAATAGAAAAAGTTTTCCAAAATATTCTATAACTTACTGATTTTCAGTATAGGATTTCAAACAATTGAAGAAAAAGTTTTCCGAAACGAAATTCAAACTGCCAGAAAAGACAGAAATTCAGCACATTACAGAACAGCTATGATTTAATATCGAAAAATCATGCCTTACGTAAAGGAAAATTCACCCTACATTTAAAAAAAATGAAAAGGAATCCGTATATCAAAAAGAATTTGTACCTTTGCAGCTAATATTAAATATATACATTATATAATATAAGGTATGAACAAAAAACTTACAGCCACCCTAGTGGTAGCAGCAATTATTGTAGCAGGTGTCATCGGTTATCTGATCTACACCATGCAGAAGCAGAAGGAAGAGAGTGCACAGATGCTGGAACTTGCCGAGATGGACAAACGCGAGATGGAGAACGAGTACGAGCAGTTTGCCATGCAGTATAACGAGATGAAGATGCAAATCAACAACGACTCACTTGTTGCCCAGTTAGAGAAAGAGCAGCAGCGAACAGAGGAGTTGTTGGAGGAGCTGAAGCGCGTAAAAAGCAGCGATGCAGCCGAGATCATGCGACTGAAGAAGGAACTTGCAACACTCCGTAAGGTACTGCAGAGCTTCGTACATCAGATAGACTCCCTGAACCGCCTGAACGAGGAACTGACTCAGGAGAATACTAACCTGAAGACGCAGAACCAGCAGGCACAAGAGCATATCAGCAACCTGAGCAGCCAGAATGAATCCTTATCTTCTAAGGTGGAGATTGCCAGTCAGCTGGACGCCACAGGTATCTGGGCAGAGGGCAGAAACAAGAAGGGAAAGGCTGCCAAGAAGATTAAGGACGTCAAGAAGTTCGTCATAGGATTTCGCATTGCACGTAACGTCACCACCTCAACGGGTATCCGCAGCATCTACCTGCGTATCAGCACACCTACCGGCGATGTCCTGACCAAGGGCGGTACCTTCCAGTACGAGAACCGCAATCTGGAATACAGCATCCGCAAGGACATAGAATATACCGGCGAGGAGCAGACCGTTCAGGTTTACTGGGACGTAGCAGAGGCGCTGAGTGCAGGAACCTACAGAGTGGACATCTTTGCCGACGGCCATAACATAGGTACCTCTTCATTCTCATTCGAGAAGTAATATATGGGAAAAGGTAAGTTGGCTAAGTTTGCCGAGATGGCAGCAAACCCGCTTGTTGTGGAATGCCCCACAGCAGCCGTCATGCAGGACGAGTTCCCTCTGAAGGGCCATTGGGGAGAGCAGTTCTTCCACAACAGCAACCCTATTGTCCTTGAACTGGGATGCGGCAGGGGTGAATATACCGTAGGACTGGGAAATCTGTACCCCCAGAAGAACTTCATTGGCGTCGACATCAAGGGTGCCCGTATGTGGACGGGGGCCAAGGAGGCGCTTCTCTCTGACATGAAGAACGTGGGATTCCTGCGTACCAACATAGAGTTCATCCACAAGTTCTTTGCCCCTGGCGAGGTCAGCGAGATATGGCTCACCTTCTCAGACCCCCAGATGAAGAAGGTCACCAAGCGACTCTCCAGCACCTACTTCCTACAGCGCTACCGCCAGTTTATGCAGGACGGTGGCATCATACACCTGAAGACCGACTCCAACTTCCTCTTCACCTATACCGAGGAGATGCTCAAGGCCAACGGTCTGCCTACAGAGGTATGCACCAGAAGCCTGTATCAGGAGAACGGCGATGACACCAAGGAAGCCCGCTCCTTCCAGACCTACTACGAGGGAATGTGGAGAGCCAGAGGCATCGACATCAAATACCTGCGCTTTCACCTTCCCTTGGAGGGCGAACTGATAGAACCCGACGTAGAGATTCCGCTGGACGAATACCGTAGTTACAGTCGCGAGAAACGCTCCAGCCTGGAAGTCAGTAAATAACTCATAATACAGAAAATCAAACATGGAACTATATCCTAAACTCATACTGGACGCCCTTACCACCGTCCGTTACCCGGGTACGGGCAAGAATGTGGTAGAAATGAATATGGTGGAAGACGATATGCGCATTACCGGCCTTCACGTCAGCTTCAGCCTTATCTTCGACAAGCCCACCGACCCCTTCATGAAATCCGTTGTCAAGGCCTGCGAGGCAGCTATCCATGCCTATGCCTGCAAGGATGCCGAGGTAGAGATAAAGACCAAGAGCCTGCAAGCTCCCCGTCCTGACCTGCCAGACCTCCTGCCAGGTGTCAAGAACATCATAGCCGTCAGCAGCGGCAAGGGCGGTGTGGGTAAGAGCACCGTAGCTACCAACCTGGCTGTTGCCTTGGCCAAGTTAGGTCATAGCGTAGGCCTGCTGGATTGCGATATCTCAGGTCCCAGCGCCCCTAAGATGTTCCAGATAGAGGACGAGCGTCCCTATAGCGAGAATGTGAACGGACGCGACCTGATAAGACCCATTGAGAAGTATGGCGTCAAGGTGCTTAGCATAGGTTTCTTTGTAGACCCTGACCAGCCTACCCTCTGGCGTGGCGGTATGGCCTGCAATGCGCTGAAGCAGCTTATCGGCGATGCCAACTGGGGCGACCTTGACTACTTCATCCTGGACACCCCTCCAGGCACCAGCGATATTCACCTGACCCTTGTTCAGACACTCCCCATTACAGGAGCCGTCATTGTCAGCACACCCCAGCAGGTAGCTTTGGCTGATGTGCGCAAGGGTATCAATATGTACCAGAACGAGAAGGTGAACGTACCCGTTCTAGGTCTGGTAGAGAACATGGCTTGGTTCACCCCTGCCCAGCACCCCGATGAGAAGTACTTCCTCTTTGGCAAGGAAGGCGTGAAGGAACTGGCAGAGAAACTGCAGCTGCCCCTGCTGGGTCAGATTCCCATTGTACAGGACATCTGCGAGTCGGGCGACAACGGCACACCTGCAGCCCTCGACCCCTCCACCATTACAGGTCAGGCCTTCCTGCAGTTGGCAGCCAAGGTGGTCACACAGACAGACAAACGTAATCTGGAACAAGCCCCCACGACTATAGTAAACATCAAAAAAT
Source organism: uncultured Prevotellaceae bacterium (assembly GCA_946415645.1). GTDB lineage: Bacteria > Bacteroidota > Bacteroidia > Bacteroidales > Bacteroidaceae > Physcousia. The sequence goes on along the minus strand of CAMKTJ010000055.1, from coordinate 2,164 downwards.
AGACCTTATGAAAAGAACCAATCTATTACCATTAGCACTTTACTTCTGTAATGCACTGTTCCTGAATGCCTGCTCTCCTGCAGACAACCCTCCCGCATCGGAGATAAAATGTCCGCTGGAAGGCTACCAGTTGGTATGGTCGGACGAGTTCAACACCTCCGCTATCGACAATACCAAGTGGACCTATCAGGTAGCAAATGCCGGATGGGTGAACCACGAGTTGCAGACCTATGTGAAGGAGCAGTCGCCCCAGGGCAACAAGGTGGCAGAATGCAGCGACGGAACCCTCAGGATTCATTGTTTTAAGGAAGGCGACAAGATTTACAGCGGTCGCTTGTACGGCAACCGGAACGTGGGCTTCAAGTACGGATACATAGAGGCCAGCATCAAGCTGCCCAAGGGCAAGGGCACATGGCCTGCATGGTGGATGATGCCCGTAAGCAGCAGCCAATGGCCTGCTTGTGGCGAGATAGACATCATGGAGGAGGTTGGCGTAGATGCCAACATGGTATCCAGCAGTATCCACTGTCAGGCATACAACCACCCCAACAAGACACAGAAGACCCACGAGATGTACTGCGCAGGAGCCGAAGACGGCTTCCACGTCTATGCCTTAGAATGGACAGAGAACTACATCCGCACCTACGTGGACGGCAAGGTACAGCTTTACTTCCCCAACGACAAGACGGGCAACAACAACACATGGCCCTTCAACAAAGCCTTCTACCCCATCCTGAACATAGCATGGGGCGGCGATTGGGGCGGCTACAAGGGGGTGGACGAAACAGCCCTCCCCGTGACAATGGAGATAGACTACGTAAGAATATGGCAAAAGAAAAAAGAGTAAGGACGAATCCCTACTCTTTTCTTTTTCTCTTATAATAATGTTTCCTTATTCAATTACTACACGAGTCCATCCGTGCTCATCGGGTTCGATGCCGTACTGGATGTTACGCAACTTGTTGTAGAGCTTGGTACTGATAGGACCGGGCTGACCGTCCTTGCTGATGATGTAGCTCTTCTTGTTCTCTAGGTCGTCTATACGCTCGATGGGGCTGATAACGGCAGCTGTTCCGCAGGCGCCTGCTTCTTCGAAGGTTGACAACTCCTCCTCAGGAATTTGACGACGCTCCACCTTCAAGCCCATATCCATTGCCAGCTGCATCAAGCTCTTGTTGGTAATACTGGGCAGAATACTGGTACTCTTGGGAGTAACGTAGGTATTGTCCTTGATACCGAAGAAGTTGGCAGCACCGCACTCGTCTATGTACTTCTTCTCCTTGGCATCCAGATAGAACTCGCAGCTGTAGCCCAAATCGTGAGCCATCTTGTTGGCCTTGAGGCTGGCAGCATAGTTACCGCCCACTTTGTAGATACCCGTTCCCAGAGGTGCGCTACGGTCGTACTCACGGATGATAACGTAAGGGTTGGTAGCAAAGCCACCCTTGAAGTAAGGACCTACGGGAGTTACAAATATTAGGAACAGATACTCGTTGGCAGGATGAACACCTACCTGTGCGCTGGTACCAATCAGCAGCGGACGTATATATAAGGTAGCACCGCTCTCGTATGGGGGAATGAAACGCTCGTTCAGGCGAACCACCTTCTCAACCATCTCTATGAACTTCTCTGTGGGGAGCTCGGGCATCAGAATGCCACGGCAAGTGCTCTGCAGGCGGGCAGCGTTCTCGTCGGCACGGAACACGCGCACCTTGCCATCAGGGCAACGGTAAGCCTTAAGGCCCTCGAAGGCCTCCTGGCCATAATGCAAACAGGTTGCTGCCATGTGCAAGGGGATAGTCTCTTCACTGCAAGTCTCAATCTCACCCCATGCACCATTGCGATAGTAGCAACGTACATTATAATCAGTCTTCATGTAGCCGAATGAAAGGCTACTCCAGTCAATTTCGCTCATTTTTTAATGTCTTATTCAGTTTGTGGCGACAAATTTACACATTTTCGTCGACTTGTAGTAAGGATTTGCAGTTTTTTTCCGACTCATAGAGTCGTTCCTTACAGAATTGCATCAAACGCTGGGCTTCCTGCAACTTCTTGGCCATTTCGTCGATACCAATCTCTCCGCTCTCCATCTGTTGGGTCAGCGCCTCCAGCTTCTGCATAGCTTGCTCGTAAGTCAGTTCTTCTTGCATAATACTACCTTTGA
>CAMKTJ010000054.1 GCA_946415645.1 uncultured Prevotellaceae bacterium | reverse complement strand
GTCTTCTTCCATTGCTCCGTCTTCTTCCATTGCTCCGTCTTCTTCCATTGCTCCGTCTTCTTCCATTGCTCCGAATGTCATTCGGAGAAAGAACCAAGAAGCCCCCAATGCCAGGCCCAACCTTAGAGAAGAAACAGACCGGCTCAAAGCCTTTTCTGATACATTGCGCAAGCAGATGGGCGATGAAGCCTATTACCAACTTCCGTCAGTATTTTCAGAGATGCCTTTTATCCGCCCAATGGGGCATAGCACCCAACTTCCCAATACTATCCGCTATATAGACATGAACCCACAGCGCCTGGCCACTAAGCGTCTAAAGCCAGGTTTCTTCCGCGTACAAAGGGGTTTAGCAATAGGTGAACGCAAATATGACGGAGTGGGAAATAGCACAATACTATTAAGCGAACATTTTGCCCCTGTACATGTGCGCCAAAAGATGGTAAAGGCTGCAGAGCTTGGGAATGACACAAATCTGCGTGATTACATGAATTCATGCGTATTGAAAGCACGCAAGGGCGTGGTAATGGTATCGCCTTTCATCTCTAGGCAGGAGAAACAGGTAATGCAGGTTTTGCTGCGTGAACAACTACCGTTCATTCTCCTCGCGGACAATGGTTTCCGAGAGTATTATAAGCCATCGGACATCCTTTTTGATGCCTGTGCTTCAGGACGTGTGCTTATTCTTAGTCCATGGCTGTATGATGCCAACAAACGTCACATTAGTCGCGGGGATTGTGTTGCACTCAATGCTATGGCGGAAGAAATCTGCAATCAATTGTCTCTATAACTTCCATTTCGGCGCTCTTGCCCCACCTCTACCTCCTCTTCCGTTTCGGTGCAATGTCATTGCACCTACTTTACGCCTAATTCACGCAGAATACAATTTATTCAGCGTGCAAACTAACCGGATAAAAGAAACAACCTATTTATGCACAACAATCAAGTTGATTTTGATCAGTAATCAAGTTGATTTTACTCTGTAATCAAGCCACTTATTTCCATAGTGTAGCCATACTGCAGCTAGCTGCTAGCCTGCTTCAAACAGCTTTATGAGTATGGATAGAAGCAGAGTGATTACTGCCTAGAAGCAGCCCAGAGCTTGAGAAGACCTTACCAAGTGGCAATTAGGCTGCGATCATTAACTTCTTAGCCCTCTTTCAAAATAGCTGATATACTGTGTCGGAATCGTATCGCGTATAGATGCAACGTTCTGGTATTTACCTCGTACAAAATTGTGATATCGACATATATGTTCTACAAAAGCATTGCAATTAACTCTCTTATTTATGGAACCATTTCCTGCCGTGAAACGCAAACATCCAACAGATGGAAGCCTACTTGTGTGAAAACATACCCGACCTTCACTTCCCCAAGCGCCCTGTTCTTCATTGTTTTCCCATGTGATGCTTGTTGAACCATCTGACTTCGCCAAATAGCCAAGTAATTCGTAATATTCCTCAGGACAGGAAAAACTGATCTGTCCGTTTCTTCCAAAATATGATTTGTACATAACTATGATTTGTATGAGTTATCCAAATTGATTGTAATAGTCATGAATGTGCCGTCGTATGGTATTGAAAGAGTCACTTTCGTGAAGAGTATTGCTTGAAGTTCCCGTATTCACAACAAGCAAGAATGATTTCTTCGAGTAGAAAGTTTCACCATGTGCGTTTATGTAATCTTCAACTGTACGCGATTTGGCCATAAGACACACCAATTGATACTCCTTGTCAATCAAATGGAAGTTGCTTCTGGGATGAGCCTTTTGTCTATGTTGGCTACTCGTTAATAGAATAAGATTCTCAAAGTAGGATGCCAGTTCTGGAAATTCTGACTTGGGGAAAATATGATGAACCTCAGTTGCTACGCCACTGGCCAAATCGTCATGAACCTCACTAATGGTACCTTGTTTCTCTCGTACCTTTCTAATTGCTTTATTAACTTGATAATCAATGTAGAAATCCTGATTCATTTGCTCTATTTCTGCCGCTACAGCTTGTTGCCTTGTTAGAGCTTTTTGTTTCTTATCCTTATCTCTCCAGTTTACTCTATTATACATAAGGTCATACCAGTCAAGTAATTTACCATTGCTACCTGGCAACATATTGCTGTAGGCAAACAGATTAAATACTTTATGGAATATCCTATCAACGTCCGTTTTTGAGCGAGAGGGGGTGTTTGCAGAAATAAACCTGTGATATTTTGCATAAATTTCTGTTTTAGCGGATTTAGGATCAGAGATACAATTTTGTTTATACTCATCGAAGATTCTTATTAGACCGCTATCAGCAATTACTTTCCCAAAGAACTTTAGCATAAAGTTATATGCATTTCGTTCTTTAACGGAAATGTATTCAAGCATATCTACGTCTGCTACAGAAAAGAATAACGTCCTATCATCTTTACAAACCGTCAACACATGAGCATAAGCCAATAATTTCAATGGTTGACATAGAACTTTGTTGTACTCGTTCCTTGCACTTGGGTCTGCTGGAGATGGCTTACCAAAAATGACTCGACAGTTATCGATAAAAAATCGTTCATCCCATAGGTCGTTTATCGTGAACGTCTTTGTTGCACAGGAAGTATTGAGAATACAATCCGCAATAAAACAGACAATGTCTGGTGTACATTTTTGATCAACATACCTCGCATCATGAGTCTGTCGAATATCAAAGTCGTTGTATTGATTGAGATATTCATCAATATTCATCATAGTTATTCGGTTTTTAGTTTACCAAAGAAAAATACGGAGTTGTTATCAATGTTGAGAGAGCGAGTACCGCGATTGCGGGCGATACTGTAGAACTTGCTGAATTCCTCGGTAGCATAGTAGGCTAAGTCCTCTTTCGTAATGACTGTATCACCAATCGTTGTGAGGATAGCAACCGAACCGTCTGCTATGCAATTCTTAGGCATAAAGCAAGCCCGCGGATAATATGTCAAGTTAGGAACCAGCACACATTCTGTATGATTCATAAATTTCCCAACTTCTAAGTCGCTGATGTTGTCTATATAGGTGTCGTAGCCTTCAATGTTGATGATTTCGTTGCTTCCAATATTCCGAGATTTCAGCACGCGGATGGCTCCTTGTTGCTGAGTGTTGGATTTGGTAAGTACACGGTCTCTGAAAGCCTTGAAGATGCCAAACTCCATCTTACTTGCAGCCTCGTCAAAATCCTGATTTCGATAGATTAACCAATAAGGGAATTGTGGGTCTGTTATATATGATTGGGGCTTCACCTCAACAGAGTTAGTGATGTAGGATTCCACTTTCGTCAATCCTTTCTTCACTTTCTTGTTGATGGTAAAAGCAATAGTTTCTATCTTGACACCCTTGAACCCCTTTTCTCCGAAATCAACGATATTGGTTATCGGTAATTCATTCATCAACTGGCGTGTCCTATCGAATTCTGGAGCATTAATCAGACTCTTGGGGACGATGAGCGAAACAACATCACCCAATTCTATTGACTTTTCAATGAAATACGAGAAGATATTGTTGGTGTCAGTGTTGGTAACTGATTGCTTGTAGGCTTTCAGCAATGACTTGTCTTTCACTTTCATGTAAGGTGGGTTGCCAACAACGATGTCATATCGTTTGGGGAACGTCTCCAATAGCGTGTCTTTATTGATGAAATTCAGCCTTACATTCTCAGGAAGAGGTATTGACTGGAGAATTTGTTTTAATAAAGCAATACTGTCAGGGTTGATATCTATGACATCTATATGTAGCTCTGCCACGTTTGCATACTTCATAAAGAGTGATGGCAGGAAATTACCCACTCCTGTAGCAGGCTCTAATATCTGCAGTATCTTGGAGTCTGGATAGTCAGGCAAGTTCTTCACCACCGAGTAGCAAATATCCTGTCGTGTGTAATATGCTGCTGTTTCAGACCTTGCTCCGTTTGCGTATTCTGCAATTTTCGCCAATCGCACAAAGCCAATTTTTTTGTTCTTCTTCACGTATTTCAGAAGATTGTCTGTATCCGTGAGCTCATTCTTTTCAATTATATTCAGTACGTCTTGTTCTGTCAATTCAGACTCAGCCACTTTACCCTTAATTTTGTGGGCTATCTGTTGGAAGATAATTGTAGGAACGGCTTCACCCAAACTCTGTCGGATGTTCGGATCTTCTTTCTTAAGGTATTTCTGTTTTTCCTCCAAAGGTAACGCATTCAATTGTGCATAGGGTATCGCACTCCATTCAAATGATTGGGGTACTGACATCATCAACATCACCTCTCTGATAGAGAATACACGGTTATCTGTTGGATGGACGGTATTCTGACTCGCCATGATATCGTTGCGAGTGTGAACACAAGGAGGCACCTTGTCCCAATACTGACGAGTGTATTTGTCGCCGTTCTTTCGCTGGTTGAAGATAATCTCGCCGTCTTTTTCGTGATGAGGAATGCGACTCTCGTCTTCATTATCAAAGGCAGATTGTCCCTCAGTAATGTTTTCAATCCAGCTAACCATGTGTGGCGCATACGGACGGAAAGTGTGGTAGATGTCCTGGTCCCATATTTCACCCATATAGTGCAGATGTGGCAAATGGCCAATCGTCTGTCGCAGCGTCTGTTCTTCCTGCCTGTCTGGGAACAATTCAAGAGGCGTAATCTCTTTCTGGTCTTTTCTAACTCCAATGACCAGAGTCCTTGTTCTGCTGCTGGGATTTCCATAGTCCTTAAAGTTGATGACCTTGGCTGCAATATTATAATCACCAGCAAGGTCTAAATCTATAGCTTCTTTGATAAGCTTGTCCTGTCCATCTATGTCCGTACAGATTGACTTCAAGAAAGCAGGAACATTCTCAAAGACGAAGAAACGTGGCTTTATTTGCTGAATGAGCTTGATTGATTCAACCACCAAAGAATTGCGTTTGAGTTCATTACCCTTTTTGTGGTTAGCAACAGACATACCTTGACAGGGAGGCGTTGCAATAACAACATCCAAGTCTGTCATTCCTCTCATGTTCCTCCACATTTGTATCTCGTGGAACACTTTGTCCTGAGTTTCCTGTAGCGTCATATCGCCACAGATGTAACCACTCTCATAGGGGCATTTGTGGTTGTATTTCTGAACATTCAATCGACGTTCGATGAGTTCTACTGTCGCAACACAATTGAAGTTCTCCTGCTTGAATCCATAGCATCCGATACCGGCACAACTGAACAGACTGATATAGGTGAGTCTCTTTGGGAGTTGAATCCGTGTTGTTTTCTGAGTCTCGACAAGTTGCTCTAAGGTCGTATCGGTATATGTTTCCCAAATTTGAAGTCGTTGCTTCTTATAATCAGCAAACAAGTGCTTAACAAACTGTAGTTCAAAAACAAGGCGCAAATCATTCGGGTCATTATCCAATTCGCCTTCTCTACGAGAGCCTACACGGGCAATCTTTATAAGATACAAGTCTCTTATCCCGTAGTAATCCAAATCGCATTGTTTCCCGATATAAGGGATGAAGTAGTATAGTTTATTGAGGGCAACAGTAGAAGGAAAACGTTTGCCCGTATAGTAAATCTTTGCCGTCCCGTCCAGAAAGTGCTCAACATTGTCTTTCTTGACATTGCAGATAAGAACGTTCTTTGACAAATCCAAAGAATCCAAGTCTATTTCCTGACTTTGATTCCTAACAATTTCCTTTGGATATTCAACTTGTACCTGGAACAAGTCTAGTTGCTGAGGTATATGTTTTTCGATTCTTTTTGGCATATCCTTGCTGAAGGCCCACACAAAAAAGCCCCCTTTTCGAGTTTTGAAAAGAGGGCATGGAAGACGGAGTGCGAAGCAAGGCTTAGGACGGCCCACGTCAGACAACAACCATTCTGTCCACGCCCTCCATGTGAAGAGCGTAAACATCCATTGTCCTGTCTGAACTGACGTTAATTCAGAGTCCTAATTCTGCTTCATCAGTCAAAGCAAGGATGATAAAACGCAATAATCGTTAAATCAAATTTGTTAATTACTCACTATGAGCAATCAGACTATATCTTCAGAATAATTTACGGGAACATACTAAGAGACCTCAGGATACAAAAGAAGCGCGAGCGATGGCTCTTCTCTTGTGTCATGAGGTCCTAGGAATGTACCCGTACTACCAGATATAAGTCATGCCCGCGCCATAAACGCGGGCATCGGCCGACTTACTCAAGAGTAGTACTTTAATGAAATTTCCTAGGTTTCATGACACTCTGAATAAATAGCTGATGCTATTATTTACCGTTAAGATAATACCGCCTCCCTGCGCTCAGGGAACACGCCTTGGCGTGCGTCTTAAAAAGACATCGTGGCGATATCTATTTGCAAATTTACAAATAAATATTGAATCTCTGCAATTTTCTCAAAAATATTCAAGAAAGCAACTCAATACTCTGATCAAAATAAACCTAAGGAGTGCCTCATGTGTACCTCATGTGTACCTCATATTTACCTCATGTTTCCTCTAGGTTCAGAAACAAGGGGTAAAAGCGCATTATATAATAGGAATGCAGAGCTTACATTTGCACACTCCCCGAGTCTACACGTGCAGACTCCTGGGTACAACACGTGCAGACTCCGGAGGCTGCAAACATTAAACCTTAGGTATCTTAACTAGAGAAACAAAACCGACACCTTACTGAGAGCTGCTTAGTTATTCAATGCACTTAAAGATACTCACGTTCTGGAACAAAACAAAGAAGTTTCTTTGTATTCCGCTCGCTTAATCGTATCTTTGCATTTGACAAATTAACAAGGATGGCAAAAATTAATAACCAATTTCTACCACAAGATGGACGGTATGACGACCTGAAAGTGTACAAGAAAGCTGAATGTATTTGCGACATAACAGACTATTTTTGTAAAGCTTTTCTTAACGGCCGAAAAGACAGAACCGTTGACCAGATGGTACAAGCAGCTCGCTCAGGTAAGCAAAACATTGTGGAAGGCACCGCAGCTTCTGCCACTTCAAAGGAAACCGAAATTAAACTTCTAAACGTAGCAAAAGCGAGCCATCAGGAGCTATTAGAGGATTACAAAGATTACCTACAACATAATGGCCTAACTCTATGGCAAAAAGGACATCCCCATTATGAACACACGCGCAGAATCTGTCGTGAACACAATGATCGAGAATTCTATATTGACATTCTACCCAAATGCACAGATGAGATGATTGCCAACATCGCAATTACACTGATTTGCCAAGAGGACCTGATGCTTAGAAATCTGATAGAATATCATAAACAAGAGTTTCTGCAGCAAGGAGGTATACGCGAAGAAATGACACGTGGAAGAATGGCATATAGGAATAGCCATGCAAATACTCCCAAACAACCCATTCCATCAAACACCATGCTTTCCCGAAGGGAGCAGGAACTGAATGAACGCGAGGCCCGCATCCTAAAGAAAGAACAAGAGCTAAACAGAAAAGAAGAAGAGCTTAAAATCAGAGAAGAGGAAATTATAAGGTTAATGAAGATAGGGGGAATAGGAGAGAATAGAGAGTGATAAGGAGTGATAAGGAGTAATAGGGAGTAATAGGAAAGCACCCCATCATACCCTATCACTCCCTATCAACCCCCAAAACAAAAACCCCTCTTAGAAGGAACTAAGAGGGGCTATGGGTTTATTGGTTTGCCTTGGGCTTAATCCAACTGGTAGCCGTAGGACTTCATGGCACGGTCGCTTTGGCGCCAGTCCTTGTCGACCTTGACAAAGACTTCCAGGAAGATGCTCTTGCCGAAGAACTTCTCCAGGCTCTTGCGAGCCTCGGTGCTGACACGCTTCAGAGCTACACCCTGGTGACCTATGATGATGCCTTTCTGAGAGTCGCGCTCTACATAGATAACAGCATTGATATGGATGTTCTTGTCGGTCTCCTTGAACTGCTCCACTACTACCTCTACGCTGTAAGGTATCTCCTTGTCGTAATAAAGGAGTATCTTCTCGCGGATAATCTCGGTAACGAAGAAACGGGCGGGCTTGTCGGTCCACTGATCCTTGTCGAAGTAGGCAGGACTCTCGGGCAGAAGCTCCTGTATGCGCTTGAGCACCACGTCCACATTGAACTTGTGCAGGGCACTGATGGGGATGATTTCTGCCTTAGGCAGGACGGCATGCCACTCCTCTACCTTCTGGGTGAGGACCTTCTGGTCCGAGATATCAATTTTGTTGATAAGCACCAGAACGGGGCAGGTCATACGCTGCACCTTCTCCAGGAACTCGGCATTCTTGTCGGGTGTCTCCACCATATCCGTCACATAGAGCAGCACATCGGCATCCTGAAGGGCGCTCTCGGAGAACTGCAGCATCTGCTCCTGAAGCTTGTAGTTGGGCTTCAGTACACCAGGGGTGTCTGAGAAGCATATCTGCATCTCGGGGGTATTAAGGATACCCATGATACGGTGACGCGTGGTCTGTGCCTTGAAGGTGGCAATACTGATGCGCTCGCCCACCAAAAGGTTCATGAGCGTGCTCTTACCCACATTGGGGTTACCGACTATGTTTACAAATCCTGCTTTATGCATTCCTCTTAGCGTACCACTCCTCGCGTGAGATTTCACCTTCTTTATAGAACTCTGCAGGTTCCTTGGCAGCCTCAGCAGCTCCGTCGTAGCCCCAGATCATGTAGCTGGCTCCCCATGTGAAGCCTGCACCGAAGGCAGTGAAGACCAGCTTGTCGCCCTTCTTCAGACGGGGCTCGTACTCCCAAAGGCAAAGGGGAAGGGTACCGCCCGAAGTGTTGGCCATGTGGTCTATATTGATCATGATGTGATCCTTCTCAATACCGATACGGTTGGCCACAGAGACCTCGATATTGATATTGGCCTGATGAGGAATCACCCAGTCTATATTGTCCTTGTTGAGGCCGTTACGCTCAGTAAGCGTCTTAACGGCTTGACTCATATCCAGTACGGCATGCTTGTAAACGGCGCGACCCTCCTGATAAACGAAGTGCTCGCGGGCATCTACTGTCTCGTGGCTGGGCATCTTGGCCGAACCGCCGGCTGCCATGTGAAGGTTCTGGAATCCCTTACCGTCCACACGGTAGTATCCGTCCATAAGACCTACCTTCTCAGTAGTAGCCTCCATCATAACGCAGGCTGCACCGTCACCGAAGATAGGACAGGTGTTACGGTCCTCGTAGTTGGTCATACTGCTCATGTGGTCGCCACCACAGATGATGATGCGCTTGTAACGACCGCTACGGATATAAGAGGCTCCGGCCTCCATAGCGTAAAGGAAACCGGCACAGGCAGCTTCCATATCGAAGCCGAAGGCCTTACTAAGACCGCAGTTGCCAATAACCAATGAGGCAGTTGAGGGGAAATGATAGTCGGGTGTGGTGGTAGCACAGATAACAAGTTCTATGCTATCGGGATCAGCCTGTGTTTTGCGCAGCAACTGCTGTACGGCACGGGTCATCAGATACGATGTACCACTACCCTGCTCCGGCTTAAGGATGTGACGTGTCTTGACACCGATACGCTCCATGATCCACTCGTCAGAGGTATCTACGATGGTAGACATCTCCTCATTGTCGAGGATGTAGTTGGGGACGTAACCTCCTACGCCAGTAATAACGGCATTTATTTCTTCCATTATATAAACTTGGTATGTTCAATAAAAAATAAAGCCGCATAAGAGTCCAGAAAGATGAGGACCTTAGCGGCTTATTTCCTTACCCATGAAGATTAAGCTTCCTTCTCGATAGCTACCTTGCCGCGATAGTATCCGCATGCAGGGCAAACTGTGTGATAAATGTGGAACTCTCCGCAGTTGGGACATACTGCCAATGCAGGAGCTACAGCCTTATCATGAGTTCTTCTCTTGAGGGTTCTAGTCTTGGACTGTCTTCTTTTAGGATGTGCCATAATGATTTACTATTTAATGATTTTACTATTTACATTTTATCTGGGCGGAAGTGAACCGTTCACTCTTAACTCTTAGTCTTTAACTGTGCGAGTGCTCCCCAGCGAGGATCGATAGGTTTCTCCGTCTCTTCTTCCTCTGTTGCCGTAAGGGAATCAAGTGCCGATGTCATCTGCTGACTGCATTCGCCCTCGGGGTGAACGTGGCGCAGGGGAATCTCAAGAGCTGCAAACTCATAGATGTTCCATGCTACGTCCAGAACGCCGTCCTCTTCGGGAACGACAATGAGGTCGCCATCGTCGGCATACTCACTTCCTAACTTAGCGCGCAGAACATGTTCTGCACTGATGGGACAATCCATATAATCCAGGCAACGGTCGCATAAGACTTTAACTGTGCCCTCTAACTGGAAAACCAGCGTGTAGGCCTCAGCCGTCCGCTTCACCCGTAATGCGACATCCAGCTGACCTTGCTGAATCTCAGGACCCTGAACAGCGGAGAAGAAGTCGTCGTCTACATGCCAAGAGTACGACACAGTACCCTCCGACATACTTTTCAGATCCACTTTATAGCTATCCAGTTTCTCCATCGGGCTGCAAAATTACAAAAAAAACAAATAACGACGCAAGAAATTCATTTAAAAAATGGCGAATTAGTGCTTTTTGAGTTCAATACGGAACGTTGTGCCTTTTCCTATCTCGGAATTTTTAACAAAAATGCGTCCATTATGGTATTCCTCCACAATTCTTTTCGCCAAGGAAAGGCCCAGCCCCCAACCACGCTTCTTGGTGGTGAACCCAGGGGTAAAAACAGTACGGAAATGATTCTTGGGGATACCCTTACCCGTATCTGTTATCTCCACAGAGAAGCAGCCCGGCTCTTCCCTTGCCACCAGGGTGATACTACCGCTGCCGTCCATGGCATCTATGGCATTCTTGCACAGGTTCTCGATGACCCACTCAAAAAGCGGAGCACAGATATTGACGATAAGCGGTGTCTGGGGCAACTGGCAGGTCATGCTGACGCGGTTGCTGGTACGGCGGTTGATATACTGGACCACCTGTTCTACCACATCATTCAGACTCTCGGGCTTGGGCTCCGGCTGCGAGCCTATCTTGCTGAAACGCTCGGCTATACGCTGCAAACGCTGCACATCCTTTCCCATTTCGGGCAAGAGTTCATCGTCAGGATATGTCTCGCGCAACACCTCGTGCCAAGCCATCAGACTGCTGATGGGCGTTCCCAACTGATGAGCCGTCTCCTTACTGAGACCTACCCAGACCTTGTTCTGCTCGGCTTTCTTGCTACTGAGGAGGGCAAAGATGGCTACCACAACAAAGATAAGCACAATACCCAACTGCACGTATGGCCACCAGGCCAGACGCCAGAGAATGAGGCTATCATCGTAACAGATTTCCATGTAGTCGGTAGAGGAGAGGTTGATACGTACGACCCTGCCTGATTGTCTCATACGCTGCGACTTAGCCTTCACCACCTCCATCTCGGTCTGTCGTTCACGGTCAGAAAGAGGAATATTGCGATAGTCCTGCACATTGCCATCGCTATTCAGCACTACAACGGGAATGGTGTTGTTGCTGTTCAAAACAGTCCAGACAAGGGTCAGATCTGTATTCTCGTCTGCATTGTTCAGGCTGCGCATAGCCTCAGCCCATATCTCCATCTTGCGATGTTCTTCCTGCTTGAGGTCGCGCACCAAAAAATTGGACACCACCAGCGATGCCACACTCAGAACAATTGCGGCAATCACCAGCAGAATCTTAACCTGACGAATCCTGTTTATCCACTGCATACGCTATAATAACGAATAGAATTACCATCTTATTGTGCAAAATGAAGAATGAAGAGTGAAGAATGAGGAATTTGTCCAATATTGAAAATTATGACTCATGAATTATGAATTGAAAATTGAACATTAGGATTTTAATTAAAATATGTGAATTATGAACTATGAACTATGAATTATGGACTATGAATTGGCCTAAGATTATGAATTGTGAATTAAAATGACTATCTTTGTGCCCATGAAAGCGAGATTTTTACACCTTATTATATATATCTGCACTATTCTGGCCCTCTCTGCCTGCAATGACAGCTTAGACATTCCCGACGAGCCCGAAGACAGCGTTGCCATCATATACTGGATAGGCGACAACAACCTAAGTTCGTGGGCAGAAGATGATATAACCGAGTTGGTTCAGGGTAAGGATAACATTCCCGCTAACAGCAAGATCGTCATCTACGTTGACAAGTCAAGTTCAAGACCCATAATATACCAATTGGATGCCAAGAACGGCCTGAAGGTGTGGAAGGAGTTTACGCAGGAACAAGACTGCACAGACTCCCTGACACTACTGACCAACTTAAGGGATATCATCCAGAACTTCCCCGCCAAGAAGTACGGTCTGACCTTCGGTGCCCATGGATCGGGAATGGTAATAAACAGGCGCAAAGCCTTGGGGCCCGACTGGAGTCATAACAACAATTGGCTGAACATCCCCACACTACGGGGCATTCTGGAGCGACTGCCACACATGAGCTACATCTTCTTCGACGTCTGCTTCATGCAGAGCATAGAAGGAGCATATGAGCTACGCAACGTAACCGACTGGATTATCGGTTCGCCAGCCGAAATTCCCAACCCTGGTGCTCCATACCATATTATTGAAAAGGATTTATGCACAGGGAATGTACAAGGCATAATAAACGGATATGACGGATACTACCCCGTTAGCTATAAAGGAGCCAGCTACAAGGGGACAATACTCTCTGCCGTAGATTGCAGCCAGTTGGGAAATCTGGCCAATAGTACCAGACAATGCATAGAGAACATATTTGCCAACCGTCAGACTCTGGAAAGCAGCATGACACAGGAGATACAGAAGTATTCCTCGGAATTCAGTTCCTACACGTACTGCTACGATATGAACTCTGCCATGCACAAGATTCTATCGGAGGACGACTATAGCAACTGGAGTGAAGCCTTCAAGAAGGCTATCCCCATACGCGAATACAACATAGGCAGATGGACTGCCGGACACTGTAGTAACCCCAATATTTACGACGAAGACCACTTTGGTGGCATCTCGATGTACTTCCCACAAGAAGGAACTGAGGGCGAAATCAAGAACAACGACCTGAAATGCTACCAGTGGTACAAGGATGCAGGATGGAGTGAGACAGGATGGTAGTCCATTTAGTTCATAGTTCATAATTCATAGTTAAATTTTCAATTATCAATTGCGGCTTAGCCGCCTCAATTCTAAATTAAATAAAGATGCTATTCGGAAAACAGACATACGTACAGCACCGCACTGTACTGAAAGAGCAAGTAGGCTCAGGCATTATCTTGCTGACAGGCAATAACGATTCACCTGCCAACTATCCCTCTAATGCATACCGATTCCGTCAGGACAGTTCGTTCCTGTACTACTTCGGCCAGCACCGTGAAGGCTTGGCCGGTATCATAGACATAGACAACAACTGTGAGTATCTGGTTGGTGACGACATAGACATTGAGGACATTGTATGGTTTGGCAGCGTGGACAGCGTAGCCGACATGGCTGCTCAGAGCGGTGTAGCCAATACGCTTACGATGGCTCAGATGGCCGACTTCCTAAAGAAGGCAAAGAGCGAGGGTCGTACCATCCACTTCCTGCCTCCCTACCGTCATGACCTGATGATTCAGCTGATGGACATTCTGGGCATTCATCCCAGTCAGCAGCGTGCTCAGGCTTCAGTCAAACTGATAATGGCAGTTGTGAACCAACGTACCGTTAAGACACCCGAGGAGATTGCCGAGATAGAACGTGCCTGCGCCATAGGCTACGAGATGCATACAACAGCTATGAAGATGTGTCGACCGGGTATTTCGGAACAGGAGATCGCAGGTCGCATCAGCGGCATTGCCAGCAGCTATGGCTGTATGGTATCCTTCCAGAGCATCGTCAGCATGCACGGCGAGATTATGCACGGATATCCCAGCCCCCGCCCCTTGGAGGCAGGACGTCTGCTACTCTGTGATGCAGGAGCTGAGACCAACGAGAACTACTGCAGTGATAATACACGTACCACTCCCATTAGCGGACGCTTTACCCAGCGTCAGAAGGAAATTTACAGCATCGTAGAGCAATGTCACGACTATGCTCTCACCCTTGCTGCACCTGGTGTTAAATGGTGGGACGTTCATTTTGGCGTCTGCCGTTTGATGACTGACAAGCTGAAGGAACTAGGCCTGATGAAGGGCGATACAGAAGAGGCCGTGCGTGCCGGAGCACATGCCATGTTCATGCCTCACGGACTGGGACACATGATGGGTATGGATGTTCATGATATGGAAGGACTGGGACAGACCTACGTAGGCTTTGACGATGAGGTTCAGCCCAACCTGGAGCAGTTTGGTACTAACTGCCTGCGTTGCGGACGTCGCCTGCAGGAAGGCTTCGTGATGACCGACGAGCCGGGAATCTACTTCATCCCTGCCCTTATAGACGACTGGAAAGCCAGCGGACACTGTGCTGAGTTCCTGAACTTCGACCTACTGGAGACCTACAAGGACTTTGGAGGAATCCGCATAGAGGACGACATCCTTATCACCTCTGACGGCTGCCGCTATTTGGGCAAGGATCGAATCCCCTATCACATTAATGATGTAGAAGAATTTATCAACAAATAGTTAACAATTTTATATTTATGAAGAAGATTTTCCTTATCGCTTTGGCTGCACTGACTGTTATGCCTGCCGGAGCAAAAGACAAGAGCAAGAAGAAAGAGGCCGACAAAGACAGCCTTATCTTCACAACCATTATCGCTAACCCCGTAACAAGTATCAAGAACCAGAACAGTAGCGGTACCTGCTGGAGCTACTCTTCACTGGCATTCCTGGAGAGCGAGGCTATCAAGAAGCATCCTGAACTGAAGGACGATATCGACCTGTGCGAGTCTTTCCTTATCAGCAAGACTTACGTTGACCGCGCCGACAAGCACGTCCGTACTCATGGTGACGCCAGCTTCAGCCAGGGCGGCAGCTTCGAGGATGCCCTCTACTGCATGGAGCACTACGGCCTTATCCCCGAGGGTATCATGCCCTACCCCATCACAGAATACGGTGATTCTCTCTTCAACTTCGGCGGATTCTTCCCCCCCATGGAGGCTTATCTGAAGGCTATCTCAAAGGGCAACGCCAAGAAGATCTACCCCAAGGCATGGAAATCTGCCTTGCAGGCTATGCTTGACGGTTACTTCGGTAAGTGCCCCACAGAGTTCGAGTACAAGGGCAAGCGTTACACTCCCCAGTCCTTCGTTAAGGATTACCTGACACTGGATCCCAACGACTACGTCAGCCTGACCAGCTACACACATCATCCTTTCTACAGCTCCTTCATCCTGGAGATTGAAGACAACTGGCGCTGGGCAAGCAGCTACAACCTGCCTATGGAGGAACTGAACCGCGTAATGTACGAGGCTGTAAAGAACGGTTGGACCTTCGCATGGGGTGCCGACGTTAGCGAGGATGGCTTCAGTCGTCGTAGCGGCAAGAACAAGAGCGTAGCTATGGTACCCGATACTAAGTTCAAGGCCGGAGTTGGTAGCGACCAGGCTCGCTGGACAGGTGAGAAAACCTCTGAGAAGGTTGAGATTGTCAGCGCCAATGCTGAGAAAACTATCACTCAGGAGATGCGCCAGGAGGCTTATGATAACTGGGAGACAACAGACGACCACGGCATGCAGATCTATGGCCTGGCCAAGGACCAGTATGGCAAGGAGTACTATATGATGAAGAATTCTTGGGGTGAGAGCGGTCCCTTCAAGGGTTTCTGGTATGTAAGCCAGGCTTACGCTGCCTACAAGACTATGAACATCGTCATCAACAAGAACGCAATTCCTGCTGACATCCGCGCAAAACTTGGCATCTAGTCTTTAGAGGCTAATCTGACAAAAGGTCCGTCCGCCACCAGTTCTTCCTTGGCACGCATGTAATCCAATGCCCAAGTAAGACTGTGCGGGCGGATTCCTTTTATGTCCAATTCAGAAGCTTTGATGGGGCCGTTCTGCAGCTGGCTTATAATACGTTCCCTTATCTGCAGGAACTCTGCCTCGGTAATACCTGTCGTATCTTCCAACTCGCATACATCACAGATGCCACAACGGTGAGCTTTTGTTTCGCCAAAATACTGGAGCAAAAGACGACTACGGCACTCCTCGGTATTCACACAATAAGCCTGCAAGGCATTCAAGCGATACACGTAGGCTTCCTTACGCATAGCATAAACGCCATAGGGAAACTCCAGCTCCTCCGTCAATACACGACGCTGCCGGAAGGTAATCAGGGGAATATGCTTGCGAGGTATATAGCTTACCAAACCCCTGCGGGCCAGCTCTTTCAGATCCTGATATATGATATCCATCGTCAGACCTGTATCGCGGCTTATCATATCCTCGTCTATATAAACAAAATCCACAAAGATACCGCCGTAACGCCTTAGCATAGCCAGTATAATCTGTTCGCCCTGACCGTCAAGAGCATTAAACAGCTGATTCCTTGTAGCATCAATACGCAAACGGCTTGTACCCTCCTCCGCATCGCGGTATTCAATATAACCTGCCTTATCAAGGATATCAAGGGCACTTGTCAGCATCAGCGGATGATAATGGAAGGTGACGCAGAAACGCTCCATATTGAACTCGCGAGTTACATTCATGCCATCACCCACAGCTAACTGCAGAAAACAGCAGACATCCTCGTATGCCTTTCTTACATATTCCAAGTCGGGGAAATGCTGCTTGACACGTCGCTTAGAAAGTTCCAGTTCCTTGCCGTCCATCACAATGACAGAGCTGGCAGGCTTGCCGTCTCTTCCCGCACGCCCCGCTTCCTGAAAATATTCCTCTATAGAGTCGGGAAGATCCACGTGCACTACCAACCGCACATCCGGTTTGTCAATACCCATACCAAAGGCATTGGTCGCTACCATAATCCTGTAGTTACCCCTCAGCCAGGCATTCTGCCTTTCATCTTTTTCGCCGGCCTTCAGTCCAGCATGGTAGTAGGTTGCTGTATAGCCATATTCTATCAGCTGCTTGGCCAAATCACCGCATCTCTGTCTGTTGCGGGTATATACAATACAAGAGCCACTATATTCCTCCAGCAACTGGAGCAAGCCCAATATAGTAGCATCGGCATGCAAGACTTTATAGGCCAGGTTAGGACGGAAGAAACTCATACGGAAGACATTCTCTTCCTTGAAGTTCAGATTCTTCTGTATATCCCTCGTTACCTCTGGCGTTGCCGTAGCTGTAAGAGCCAAAATAGGACAGTCTGGTTTCACCTTCCTGACATTAGCTATCTGCAAGTATGAAGGTCGGAAATCATAGCCCCACTGACAAATACAATGTGCCTCGTCGACGGTTATGAAGCTAACCTTCATATGCCCTAATTTCCTTAGGAAAAATTCTGAGCCCAATCGCTCGGGAGAAATATAAAGGAATTTATAGGCATTAAAGACACTATTCTCCAGAATCACCAGCGTCTGTTCGTGCGAAAGACCCGAATGGATACATGCGGCCTTGATACCCCTACTGTTCAGCGCCTCGACCTGGTCCTTCATCAATGCGATAAGCGGAGTTATCACCAGACACATACCAGGTCTGGCCAGAGCAGGGACCTGAAAGGTAATACTCTTACCACCACCAGTAGGCATAAGGCCAAGGGTATCCTTTCCCTTGCCAATACTTTCTATAATATCACGCTGAATACCGCGGAAATCATCATATCCCCAGTATTGTTTCAGAATGGAGAGATAGGTATCCATCTTCTTCTCCTCTCTTACAGAGCAGGCTTGATGTCCTCTATCTGTAGTTGAACCTCGCCATGCTTGTGACTGTTTTCTTCAAGTGAGTAAACAATGTCAAAAGCCTGCTTGGTCTTGATATAACGGGCCTGAGAGCTCTGACCAAAAGCAATGCCGTTCATAACCCGACTGCTCTTACTGTCCACGAGCTCCAGTTTGATATGCTCCTGTTCACGACCTACGACACGACTGGTACCGTAATCATAAACCTGCTCTGTGCAGAACATAGGCTTGGGATTCTCAGGACCATAGGGACTGAAACGTCTGAGGTCAGTATAGAAACGGAAGTTCACATCCTTAAAGTCGATCTTGGCTTCATAGGTCAATACCGCATTCGTCTGCTCTGGCAGAATATATTTATCAACATATTCCTCAAACCGGCGCTTGAATTCAGGTACATTCTCTACCTTCAGACTCAAACCTGCAGCATAGGTATGACCGCCGAAGTTCTCCAGCAAATCCCTGCAACTGTCTATGGCGCTGTATACATCAAAGCCTGCAACAGAACGGGCAGAACCAGTGACAATATCATCGGTACGGGTCAATACAACGGCAGGACGGAAGTAAATCTCCGTAAGGCGAGATGCTACAATACCAATCACGCCTCTGTGCCACTCTTCATTGTAAAGAACAATGGCCTTATGTTCATGCTGGTGATCAAGCGAAGCCACAATCTGGTTGGCCTCCTCGGTCATAGACTTATCCAGGTCCTTACGCTGCTCATTGTATTCGTTAATGGTGGCAGCCTTCTCCTTGGCAGCCTCTGCATCCTTTTCAATCAGCAGAGATACAGCCTCCTTACCATTCTGCATGCGACCCGATGCGTTGATACGCGGACCAATCTTAAAGATGACATCATTCAAGGACAATTCCTTGCCTGTCAGACCGCATATATCTATCAGGGCTTTCACGCCAATACTGGGGTTCTGATTCAGTTGGCGCAAACCATGATAAGCAAGAATCCTATTCTCTCCCATAATGGGCACGATGTCAGATGCTATGCTTATAGCACAAAGATCAAGCAAGGGAATCAGATTACAGAATTCAATGCCGTTATTGATAGCAAAGCCCTGCATCAGTTTAAAGCCGACACCACAACCGCATAAATCCTTATAAGGATAGGTACTATCCTCTTTCTTTGCATTCAGTATAGCTACTGCAGGAGGAAGTACTGGGTCGGGTACATGATGGTCACAGATAATAAAGTCTATACCCAACTCTTTTGCATAGGTAATTT
Source organism: uncultured Prevotellaceae bacterium (assembly GCA_946415645.1). GTDB lineage: Bacteria > Bacteroidota > Bacteroidia > Bacteroidales > Bacteroidaceae > Physcousia. Next base: position 818 of record CAMKTJ010000054.1, on the reverse strand, counting down.
CCTCAACTGCCTTGATACCGCAGTCAAGTACAATAACCAGACCTACACCTGTCTCATGGGCATAATTGACGCCTTGGCGTGATACGCCATAGCCTTCTTCATTTCTGCTGGGAATATAATAGTCTATATTTGAGTAGTACTGCTGCAGGAATCTGTAAACCAAAGCTACAGCTGTACATCCATCCACATCGTAGTCGCCATAAACAAGAATACGTTCTTTTCTACCTAAAGCCTCATTCAGACGATCCACAGCCTTCTGCATATCTTCAAATAAGAAGGGGTCCAGAAGATTGGTCAATTGGGGACGGAAGAACTTACGGGCATCCTCCTCTGTACGGATACCTCTATTAACCAGCAGAGTACCCATTACCGGATTGATTCCCAAGCTATTAGCTAGGGCTGACGCCGTGCTTTTGTCAGCTTCCGAAAGTTCGTTATAATCCCAAATATAGCTCATAGGGTGTAAAGTTACAACAAAAAACACACTTTTCCCCTATAAGCACCCATTAATTGTCATTTTTTAACAAAAACGGCATCCCCTAGAGAGTTTACCTAGAATATCCTATGATTATCTAGGACAGCCTAGGTTTTCCTAGGATTTCCTAGAACACCTAGCTATAAAACAGAAAAGCCCCCGCATCTTTCGATGCAGAGGCTTTCTTTCTAAAAAACGGCGGCTACCTACAACCCTCCGTCGCGAATGGGGATTCGCTCCCCTTTGTGAGGCCGTAGTGACATTCAGTCACTACTCTAAAGGCCTCAGTCGCCCACTCACCCGTGGGAGAGCAGGAAGCTGTATAAAACAGAAAAGCCCCCGC
>CAMKTJ010000053.1 GCA_946415645.1 uncultured Prevotellaceae bacterium | reverse complement strand
TGCACATATAATTTATTACAATTATCTCAAGCCAGATGGGTCGGAGGTCTCAATTGGAGGCGTTCAGACTTATATCACCAATCTTATACCTGTATTAAGGCAATGTGGCTATGTTGTGTCTATATATCAGCGTGCAACAAGAGAATTCTATAAGAAGCTGGATGATTGTGATGTCTATGGTATAGAACACCAGGATTTAAATGGCGAGCCCATAAAGAAGGCGTTATTGGCCAAAGTTCTTTCTTGTATTGATTGTTCAAATGACTTGCTGATTTATGCATGCGAAACATGTATCACTCAGTCTGTTCCCTGTAAGACAATAGCTATCCAACATGGTATATTCTGGGATGTTCCGGAAACTTCTCCTTTCTCTAAATATAGATACTTTAGGAAATATGTGGGGAAATGTTTCTTGGCCTGGAAGACGGTTCTTCGCCTCAAGAAAGTTGATTATTTAGTGTGCGTTGATAATAACTTTATCAATTGGCATCGCGCCATAACACCATCCCCCCAGGTTAGGCATATCTTTATTCCCAACTTTACTACTATCCCAGCATCTCAACCACAAAAGCAGCATGATGGAATAAACATTATCTTTGCGCGTCGTTTCTTTATCCATCGTGGGACTCGTCTCTTTGCCAATGTCATGGAGCGCCTGCTAAAAGAGCATCAGAAGATAAATGTAACAATAGCAGGAACAGGACCGGATGCTGATTATATGCACAAGAAACTAAATTCGTTCCAGAACGTTCAGTTTACTACATTCGATAGTCAGGATAGTCTTCACATCCATGAAGATAAGGATATTGCCGTTGTTCCTACGATAGGATCAGAAGGTACCTCTCTCTCTCTCTTGGAGGCCATGGCTTCTGGCTGTGCCGTTGTATGTACCAATGTTGGCGGAATGACCAATATTATTCTTGACGGGTACAATGGTTTGATGATAAGCCCAGAAGAGGAGGAACTTTACAAGGCTTTGACCAGTTTAATAGTGGACTCATCCCTTAGGGGCAAACTTCAAGCTAATGCGTACAATTGCGTAAAGGATGCATTTTCATTACAACGGTGGCAGGATGCCTGGAAGAAGGTCATCGGCAATGTTGCTAAAACTATGTAACAAAGGCAAAGAACAATGGCATTCAGTAGTAACAAGGTAATAAGTTCAATGATATGGAAACTGTTGGAGCGGTTCAGCTCGCAGTTGGTGTCCTTTGTCATCTCCATCATCTTAGCTCGTATTTTGATGCCCACAGATTATGGTATTATTGCCATTATCCTTGTTTTCATCAACATTGCGAACGTTATCATAGACGGCGGTTTTAATACCGCTCTAATACAAAAGAAAGATGCAGACCAGACAGACTTCTCTACAATTTTCTGGTTCTGTCTTTTAATGGCTGCTGTTATTTATCTGTTTCTTTACTTTTGCGCACCTCTTGTTGCCTCTTTTTATAAAAAAGATGTGCTGATACCTGTGTTGAGAGTATTAGGCTTGAACATTTTCTTCTTTTCATTCAACTCAATACAGCGTGCATACGTGTCACGCCGGATGCTTTTCCAGAAGTTGTTCTATGTAAATGCAATAGCGATAATCCTATCCGGAGCTATTGGCATAGCAATGGCATATGGTGGCTATGGCGTATGGGCTTTGGTAGGACAGACGTTAACAGGTTCTTTTTTCTGTTGCCTTTTCCTGTCGTTCTTTATTCAGTGGCATCCCACTTTTGTTTTCTCAAAAGAACGTTTTACAGGGTTATTTGATTACGGATGGAAGATCTTTCTTACAAATTTCATCATATCATTTTATGATAACATCCGCAGCCTTGTGATAGGCAGACTTTATCAGCCAGCTGCTCTTGCATTCTTTGACAGGGGTAAGTCGCTTCCTTCATTGCTGATGACAAATGTGACAACTTCAATAGATTCTGTATTATTGCCCACTCTTTCAGAAGAGCAGGACAATACACTGCGAGTGAAGCAGATGATACGACGTAGTATTGGCGTCAGTTATCTGTTTGTTGCTCCTTTGCTTGTTGGGTTCATTGTTGTCGCAAAGGAACTTGTCTTGGTGCTGCTTACAGAAAAATGGTTGCCGGCTGTTCCTTTTGTTCAGATCTTCTGCATTGCATTTTTGCTGATGCCGATACAGAATATCAATACCACCGGAATTAAATCATTAGGCTATAGCAATATCATACTGAAGCTTGAGATAATCAAGAAGATTATAGAGGCGGTAATCCTTGTTGTCAGTTTCATGATAAATGTCTATGCTATAGCATGGGGTGTTGTACTATACAATGCCATCTGTATTGCCATCAACTTGTCTCCAAGCAAGAAACTTGTTAATTATGGAGTATGTGAGCAGATAAGGGATGTGTTACCGACATTGATGGCAGCATTGTTCATGGGAACAGTTGTCTATGCTTGTGGATTTTTGCCGTTTAGCAATATTGCGCTTCTTTTTGCTCAGGTTGTTGCCGGCGCAGCGACTTATTGTCTAACATGTATGCTTTTAAAGCTTGATAGTTTTGTATATATCTTGGGATATATAAAGGACGTGTTAAATCGTAAGGAGTGATTCGCATGGATATAACACTTTCTATTGTAATGCCAGTATTCAATCATCCGAATGAATTGAAGGAAATGATAGACTCTATCCTAGCGAATTCATATTCGGACTGGGAATTACTGGCAGTTGATGATGGTTCACAAGCGGAAACGTTATCTGTGTTGCGTGAATATGAGATATTGGATAAGCGTATACGTCTTATTCAACGAACAGAACTTCCCAAGGGAGCTCAGACCTGTCGTAATATTGGATTGAGAGAAGCTCGTGGTAAGTATATAATCTTTTTTGACTCAGATGATTATATTACTCCTGACTGCCTTGAAACACGTGTGCAATCCTTATCTGCAAGGAAAGACCTTGACTTCATGGTGTTCCCGTCTGGCGTTGTGGAAAATAACGTGTTTAAAGAAAAGCATCGTTTTATATTCGGATATCATTTCTTTAGGGACGATATAGAATATTTCTGTAGGCGTATTCTTCCTTTTGTCGTATGGAACAATATTTATCGTACGGACAGTCTTCGAAGGAATAATATTATATGGGATGTAAATCTTTTGTCGTTACAGGATGCAGATTTTAATTTAACAACCATACTCAAAGGCTTGAAATATGAGTATTGTAGCTGTAAGCCTCACTTTGGTTATCGCATAAATGTAAATTCAGAGTCTGTCTCGAAAAAAATATTATCTCAGGAACATAGGCAGAGTAATTTATATGCCTTGAATAAATTTTATGAAATCATACAAGGCAGGTTCGGGCATAAATATGACGAGGCACTTTATGGCGGCGTAGTAGTCATATATAATAATATCTTTTGCACAGGAATAGACCTTAAGTACGCACAGGAATTTACCAAAATAGTTAAAAAGCATTCCCCTAAATACGGTCTTTTGTTGAAACTGCAAGTATTAATGACAAGATTGTTGTCATTCATATTGCCATCGAAGTTGGCGCGTCAAATTCCAATGGCAATATGTCTTCATGATTATCATAGTCGGGAAAATAAAAAACTTGTATTTGTTTCTGAACAGATAAAGTCATAGATATAATATGGTTGCATGCTGATTATAATAAAGGATGGTTTCTGAGTTATATTTGGCTATATTGGATGATTTTTGTATATTTGTAACGATAAATAGTAAAATAAGCTTAGAGCAAGATAGAAAAGATGTCTGTGAAGATGTTATCTGTACAGAATCTTTTAAGACATGTCTAGGAAGATGAAACAGGTGTCCATTATAATCGTAACATATAATTCAGAGAAAGACATCTTTGATTGTGTGGATTCTATTAAACAAAAGGCTGATATACCTTTTTCTGATATTGAGCTCATCATTGTGGATAACAATAGTCATGAGCCTGACAGGATGTTTGCTCGTCTTCGTAACCAATGGGGGGATGACGTTATTCTGATTAAAAACGAGAAAAACGGAGGCTACGGACAAGGCAACAACGTGGGCATCCGTCGCGCCACAGCTCCCGTCATCCTCATCATGAATCCTGATGTACGCATGATAGGGCCTTTTTTAAGAAAGCCATTGGAAGCCTTCCAGCAGGATCAGAAACTGATAATGTACGGGATGAAGCAGATGTACACTCCCAGTCTGCCCAGTCGTTTTTCTTTCTTGTTCACTGCGATGATGAATGGTTATGCACGCACCCTTCTGACAGGGCTGTGCAATAGAATGGACTGGTATTTTCCTCGTTGGATGTATTTCTCAGGCTCTTGCTTTTTTGTGCGTAAAACTATGTTCGAAGCTGTGGGATTATTTGATGAGAATGTATTCATGTATGGCGAGGAGGATGACATTCACTATCGTCTGTCACGGAAGTTTGGAAACCATTTCCGGTATGACCCAAGTATCCGATATCTCCACCTGATGTTAGGAAGGGCTCCTAGTATTAGCTATGAGAAGAAACTTCTTGAGGTGGATCTTTATCATCATGAGAAAAAAGGCTGGCCTATTCAGAGGACATTAAGAACATATCTGCATACCAATAATGTATTGCTTGCAAGATGTTATCTCCGTAAAATATGGGGAAAGTGCGACGAGGAGAATTTTGCCGTACTTAAAGCTCTCAGAAAAGAAATAAAGACACGGATAAAAGATCTTAAGGAATGACGGTCGATGTACTTATTTCATGCATGTATCAGAAAGACTGGTCTATAGTAGCCCAGTCTCATCTAGACGGGAATGCTGTCATCATAAATCAATGTGATACAGACGGCCATGATACGTATGATTACAAAGGCAATCAGGTTCGTATGATTTCAACAACAGAGCGTGGCTTGTCGAGAAGCCGTAATATGGCTATCCTGCATTCCAATGCCGATATTTGCCTTATATCGGATGATGATGAAATATATACAGATAATTATGTGGATATCATAACGAAAGCTTTTACAGACTATCCACATGCTGACGTGATTTCTTTCCAGATAGGAAATGATATTGGTAAGACTTTCTCGCCTAAGCCCTTTAAGGTTGGCTATCATGGAGCGTTGAAGATTGCAAGTTGCCAGATTGCCTTTCGGAGGAAAAGTGTCATAGAGGCAGGCATCCTGTTTGATGTAGAGATGGGGGCTGGTACCGGACATGGCTCAGGAGAAGAGATTAAATTCCTTTTTGATTGTCTCAAACATGGGTTATGTCTGCAGTATGTGCCGATAGAAATTGCCAAACTTATTCCCGGAAGTGCTTCGTCGTGGTTCAAGGGCTTCAATACAACTTATTTTGTAAATAGAGGATGGGCTACAGCACGCTATATGGGTAAATGTATGGCTACATGTTATGCCTTATACTTTGCTGTAAGAAAATATCCTATTTATCATAAAGAGCATTCCATGATAAAAGCTTTCTATGATATGCTCAAAGGCATATATTGTAATCCGTATAAGAAGGCGGAAGATTGATAAACTTGTTTTGTGCCGGATTGGTTTTTCTTGTGTTTTTATTCTGTTTTCGTAGTAGGCAAATGTTAGTATTGATATGATACAAAAGAAATTCTATTTCGATGCCCTTCGCTTTTTGGCAACGGTTGCGGTTGTGGTGATTCATACAAGTTCGTCCTTTTGCGATATGGATAATCCTCCCTCGTATTCAAACCTGTTTTTCTTTACTTTCTAACATGATATTGCGTCTTTTGCAGTCCCTGTCTTTGTGATGATAAGCGGTGCCTTGTTTCTTAGTCCTGAGCGTGATACATCATATCCAATATTGCTGCGGAAGTATGTCAGACGTATAGCTTTGGCACTTGTAGTGTTTGGGCTCCCTATGTGTCTGATGGAGGCTGTATTCTCTCATGAACCTATTGCAGGTGCTTTCTACAACCTGCTTGTGGGTCATTCTTGGACTCATATGTGGTACTTGTACATGCTGATAGGTCTATATATGCTGACTCCCTTTGTCAAAGCTCTTATTAAGGTGGAGTCACGTCGTACTGTGGAGGGGGTACTCCTTGTCCTCTTCCTGATGTCTTCTCTTTTGCCAATGCTTAAGGGCTACGGCGTTCCTATAGAGGGTTGGATGTTAATGGGTACCCCCTTCATATTCTATTATATACTGGGATATTATTTGGCATTCTTAGAAGAACTTCGATTGAGTTCTGTTACTTGTTTCCTGATTTTGCTTTTATTGCCGGCAACAGTTATTGCAACTTTTTTCGGATTCCTCCCTGAGCATATGATTGTGTGCTCTGACGTACCTGTAGTTATAGGGGCAGCGGGCTTGTTCCTCTTTTTCAAGCGTATGGATTTCCATTGGCCTATGGCAACGGCCTGTTATCCATATTGCTTTGCAATTTACCTTGTTCATCCATTCTTCATTAATGTGGCTTGCAAGGTGTTACATGTTGATTTGATTGCTTATGCGCCTTCCTGCATAAGCGTTCCCGTTGCATGTGTAGTTTTGTTTGTCCTTTCTCTTATCGTCAGTTGGGTACTGCGTAAGATTCCCTTTATGCATAAAGTTGTTTAGTCCTAAGGATAAAACTTCCTATATCGTTATATAAAAGGTTTTAATACGTGTTTTAAAACTATTTTCAGGCTTTGATAATTTATTTTCAAGGCTTGGTTATATATTTTCAAAGCTTGATTATATATTTTCAAGCCTTGAAAATAATTTCTAATGCCTTAATAAAACATTTTCCTATTAGGGATAATCTGTTTTATTATGTGGGGGGAAAATAATAATAGAGGGGGAGAATCAACGTACGTATCCGTAGATCTTCTCTTTCCAGGAATAGTGCTGCTTGACCATCTCGTAGCCATTGATAGCAAGCTGCTGGCGCAGGTCGGGATGATTCATGATACGCAGGCAGGCATCAGCCAGTGTGGCTGGCTCATCCTGGATGAGGCAGTTCTCTTCGTGCTTGAGCTCAGGAATGGCATTAGAGATGAGGCTCGTCATTACAACGGGAATGCCGCAACTCATTGCAGCAAGAACCTTGTTTTGTATGCCTGCAGCAACTCGAACGGGAGCTATTGCCAGACAAGCATCGCTGATGGTGCTTTCTATCTCGTCAACATAACCGGTAACGAAGATATTCTCTGATGCCAGTTGCTGTATGCTTTGTGGGGGCTGTGCTCCTACAATATAGAATTTGGTGTCAGGCTTTTGCTTGAGTATTCGTGGGAAGATATCCTGTACAAAGCATAATACGGCATCCTGATTCTGTAGCGTTCTCATATTACCAACAAAGACAATCTTATCAGGATTATATTTGTGCTTAAGACTCTTGCTGCAAATGATGCCGTTGGTATGAAGTTCCAGACTTTCAGGGTGAAGGGATTTTGTCTTCAGATAGTCAATATCAGCCTGCGATACCAGTACGTTCTTGGGGAAGTGTAGCAGACTGTACTGCTCGGCTCTGAGAATAAGGCGCTGTTCCATACGGTAGACGTTTCTCAGTAGCCAGTTGCCTTTGCTTTGTGAAGACATAGCATAGGTCTTGGAGAGGGCGTCCGTCATCTCTATGATAGAACGGCTGTGAAGTCCCAGTTCATCCAGATAAGGCATCATACGCAACAGATGGGCTATGAACAGGTCGGGGTTCTCCTTCTGAATAATCTCGCGTAACTTTCTTCTGTAAGAACCAGACATATAGAAGCCGCATTGCATGGGCTTTGCCTGCAGGAAGCATATCAGGGCATGAAAGAGTGATGCTATGTGATAACGGTGTACGGTATAAACCTTATGATAGATACGCTGAGCCTCAAAGATCTGAGGTTCTCCGTTTTCCTCCAAGCTGAGCAGAATCAGTTTGTATCCTTGCTTGCGGAGCTGGTGTGCTATGTTGTTGATACGTAGCACATCGCCACCGTTCTCTGGAACAGGGAAACGGGGCGTAAGGATGCATATTTTCTTGGCCTTAGCTGCATTCTCCTTCAACTCCTGGCGCAGGTTTGTCTCTGTGGCTAAGCGCTCATCGTTTTTGGCGATATTGTGGTCAATCCTTTTCTGCCAGATAACAAAGATTATTACGTCAGTCAATACAATCCATGTGATATCAACGTTGACCATATACAATCCCCAATTCAGTAGGGCAAAGAGGATGTCTGCTGCCAAAATGGTCAGCAAAGCCATAGTCATGTAGTGGCCGGTGCGCATGAGCTTGTGATGCAGGTGCGTCTTGTCGGCATGGAACGGATGCTCGCCTCTGAGAATGCGACTGCAGGCAACACGTACAAGGTCGAAGGTAGGTATCAGCAGAAGTGTGTAGAAGAGCAGCAGGCTAAACGACTCAGGCTCTTTAATGGTGTTATCAGAACAGTATTTCAGTCCTAGATAGCTTAGTGCGTATCCTAACATCAAGCTACCAGAATCACCCATGAAGATTTTGGTGCCCTTCGCGTTGTCGCCAAAAAGGTTATACCATAGAAAGACTATAAGGCTTCCGGACATGGCTGCCGTGAAGAGGCAGAATATATTCATGCCCCAACTCCAGAAAGCCCATGTAAAGACAACAAATGCTATCAGGGAAAGGCTGCTGGCAAGTCCGTCTATTCCGTCAATTAGGTTTATGCTGTTGACAATCAGCATCACCAGAAAGACTGTCAGAGGATAGCTGACAATCTCTGGAATCTCATATATGCCACAGAAACCGTATAGGTTATTGAGTGTTAAACCTATCAGGGGAAAGCAGAGTGCTGCAATGAACTGGACAAAGAACTTCAGGTGGGCAGAGAGTCCGAAAAGGTCGTCCAGCAAACCTGTGACGTATGTGGCAAAGATACCAAAGCCTATCAGAAGGGTGCTGGATTTAAGAGGCTCGCTCTCTCCGACGAAGTTGAAGAAGATGGCTAAGGTGGCAGCAATGCCGACTATGGCACTGGGTACAAAAACAACACCTCCCAAACGTGGTGTGTTGTTCTTGTGAACCTTGCGATCATTGGGCCTGTCGAAGTATCCGTTGCGCTTACACAAACTCAGTATCCAAGGCATTAACAACATTGAGGTTAATGCCGAAGCTATGAAGGATATGAAAATATAGAGCGCAGTCATATTGTCGTTTATATTATATAAACGTTCTTTAAGCTTAATTTATTGTTCTGATTGCAGGGTTTTCCTGAAAACAATCCTGTTTTTTGCTTTTTTATCTTTAATATTTGCGGAAGCGTAATGTCCCGCTCTCTCCTGTAAGTACCATTTTATCTGAATTCAGTACGTCTATGTGCAGTCGTCCGTTGCCTGAGATTCCGTATTTGCGCAAAGCATCGATAGTATATGGAATAGTATCTAATTCAGAATCTCTGACGATTGTAAATGGCTGGTTGATTACCAGATTTTCACCTTCCAGATGATAATACGTCATAAAGTATGTGTCAGTTTCACCTGGCAACTCTTGCAGCATCAGTAAGTTGCTGCGTATCTTGTAATAGATATGCTTGTCGGGCTTGTCGTAGGCAAGGGAGCCGTCAGCGTTCCTCCATTCTACCAATTGCCACATCCCACCTAATGTGCCGCTATCGTCTCGCTTGTTCTCACAACTGGTTTGTAGGAACAAGGATAAGAGTGCTACAATACAATATATATATATATGCTTTCGTGTCTTCATGTATTACTTTGTTTTGTTGAACCATCCGTTATAGAATACGGATAGCATGCCGCCATTGCTGTTCCCCAGGATTTCTCCATCATTATGGCCGTAACTGGCAGTGATGCCTAATCCTTTTATCTTGTGCGGCTTGTAGGTAACTTCAGCCATCAGATAATTAGCTTCCTGGGGATTTGGTGTGGGTGCATTGTAGGAACCCAAACTCTTCTCGTGGGTAAATAGCAGACGCCAGCCCCATTCTTCTGCGGGTTGACCGCTAAGGCCTATATGGTGGGCATTGATGCGGCTGTGATATACCATGAGGTTATTGCTAAAACCAAATCTGTCGTTATACATAGGGGATGATAGTAACGGGTTTCCCATCACATAGCCCGAATGTTGCCAGGCGCCATATATATGGTGGTTGTAATACTGGTCGCATCCACTAATCTGTTCTGGTATGGCGTTTGTATGATCATGGTAAATTGCACCACTCTGATCCATCGTACCAATATGCTCATAGACAAGGCTGCTCAGGAACGGATTCTTGGGCAGGTTTATTTCTGCGCCCCATAGCATATCCTTCCATCCATACTGCCAGAACATCTGACTTTGGTCTTCAAAGAAGTGTTCCATGTAACCGGCTATGCTCCATCCCTTGCCATGATAGTCGGCCCGCAGATGCCAGCTTCCTAATTGGTTGCCCTCACGATTGGAATAAATATCGCCATCGTTAAGGTCGCCGCCTCCAGGAATAAATGCATTCCAGAAACTCTTGAATCCATGAAGCAGAGAGATTTTGTTCTCTATAGGTGCATCAAAGCCGGTTCTTTGCTTGAGGTTATAACCTGTTCCGCCAAACTGACAACTCATTTCAATTCCTCCCGTTACGGTCAGAGGGAACTTCTCTGTGTTGCCTATACGTAGGAACGCAGCCTTGGAGTGGTACAACGAGCCTGAAGTGTAGTAGTTGAAGGTGTTGTCGTTAAACTGGCGTTGCCAGGCATTGTCTGTATACCATCCATATGCAATGTGACCTTTAACGGCCAGCCAGTTCTTTGTCCCGGGAATAGTCAGGAAGTCAGGAATCTCCACTCTCACTTGTGGCAAGGGTCGTGCATTGATACCTGTTGTCATGGCACCACTGCTCAGTGCCTGATTCTTCAGTTCAAGGGGACGCTCTTTCTGGCCTAGACTTAGGCGGAGCGCCTTCCATTGGATGTCTGCATAAAGCTGCTGGATGATAAAGTGTTTGCCCTCCATTCCTACGGCAGCAGCAATGTCGGCTCCGTAGCCTATGCGCCAATTGCGGACGCTATCTGTCATGACGTCTCTTTGGATGCTGCCACGCAGATAGCCGTAGTTGTTCTTGTGGGAACTTAATCCGTATCTGTTGCTTGTGAACCAAAACGGTGCATAGTCACCCCCGCTGAAAGCACTTGTGATAGTACCTTCATAAAACACATCCTCCCCCAAACGGCTGAGTTGTGCTTCAGCCGTCCAGGGAAGGATAGTTATCAGGAGTGTTAACAGTTTTCTCATTTATTTTTCTGTATGTTCCCTACTGCCGTTTTGGCTACCGTATTGTCCGTAAATACCATAGTGGCCGTATTTACCGTAGCCGTATCCATACTTACCATATTTACCGTACTTACCATACTTACCGTACTTACCATATCCGTAGTAGTAGCCGTACTTCTTCTTCTTTAGGTCTACGCCGTTCAGTACTATGTTAACCTTAGGCAGCTTGTTGTTGTCGTTCAGGCTGTTGATAAGGTTGAAGTTGGAACGTGGTGAATAGTCGGCACGACAAACAATCAAGGTGACGTCTGCTACACGTGCAATAGATAAGGTGTCACTTACCAATCCGATAGGAGGTGTATCTATCACGATATAGTCATAATGCTCCTTCAGTAATTCAATGGCGCGATCCAACTGATTGCGTGAAATCAACTCGCCTGGGTTGGGAGGAATGACACCAGCGGGTAGGACGTCAAGGTTAGCGTTGCCAATGCTGTGGGTAATCTGTGATTCCAGTAAATCATATCCCATGTCATCGCTTGAAAGGAAGGTTGTGAGACCGTTCTTGCTTACGGGGATTCCGAACAACTTAACCAGACGGGGCTTACGGATATCCAAACCTACAATGATTACCTTCTTACCCATCAGGGCCAGAGACATTGCCAGGTTGGTAGAAATAAAGGTCTTTCCTTCACCAGGGATACAACTGGTACAGCAGATAACTTTTTCTGACTCGCTCTGAACAAAACGCAGGTTGGTTCGAAGACCACGGAAAGCTTCCTCCATGGTGTTGTTTGAGTTTTCGCGAACCACCAGAGCTTTCTCGCCGTCCACAACTTTGCTTCCCAGAGGAATGTCTGCCAGAATGGGAATCTTGGTCAGTTTCTCAATGTCTTCACGACCCTCAATCTGGTAGCGTAGCAGATTCAGCAAGAGCACGAAACCGATGGGGAATCCGAAGCCAAGAATCAAGGCAATCATCCAGATAATCATTCTCTTGGGAGCAACCTGTCCCATGTATTGGGGAGAGTCGATAATCCTTGCCTTCGCAGCTGTACTTGCCAGTGAGATGGCGTTCTCCTCGCGCTTCTGCAACAGCATCAGATACAGGTTGGCCTGAATCTCCTGCTGACGCATGATGTTGGTCAGTGCGCGCTCTTGAGTAGGAGTGCTCTGAATGCGGCTATTGAACATGCGATACTGACTGTCGGCACTTCTCTTCTGAGTCTGAAGGTCGTTCTTGATTGCCTCTAGGCTCATTCTGATAGAAGGCCACATTTCCTCCAGCTCGGCAGTGATGCGCTGTACGGTGGGGTTGTTCTCGCTTGAAGACTTGATTAGACGGTTGCGCTGCAAAACGCCCTCGTTGTATTTGCTGATTTGCTGATTCAGGTTGTTGTTCTGGAGCCCTAGGTTGGCAGGAATTACCTGCATGGCATTGGCAGGATTGTTGGTATAATTAACCAATGCTGTGATAAGATTCAACTGAGTTTCCAGTTCAACTTGTTGTGACTGGTATTCTGTTGTCTTTGTCAGAGAGTTGGTAGCATCGTTGGTCAGGTTAATCAGATCATTGCTCTTCTTGTACTGCTCCAAGTTACTTTCTGTGATATCCAAGTCGCCACGGATGTTCAGCAGACGCTCTCTGATGAACTCGTCGGTCTTTGTGGCAACCTCGTTCTTGTCTTCGTTGGCGTCTTCGTTGTAACTCTTCAACAACTCGTTCAGATAATCTATAGAACGTTCAACTTGTGTATCTGTGAATGTGATAGCAGCAACGGTTGTTGTCTTACTGGTTGCGGTAGCTGCAAGTTTCTTGGTATATATTCTTCCGGCTACGTCTAATGGGAGAATGTAAGCATATAGCGTACGGTCTTCCGTCATCTTGCTGGTAGGATTCTGCTGGATGATAACGGTACCTACGGGAGTTGTGATATTCCCGGGCAACTTCTTGATCTTACGGTCAAATGTTATCTTTTCCTTTTTGCCTTTGGCTGGAATTGCTCCTTTGATGACATATCCCTCTTTGTCGTCTTTCTTGATTTCCAGGCTGACTGTCGTCTGCAAGGCGGACAACTGGCTTTCTGGCATATCAACAATCAGAGGATTGGTGTTGTACAATTCTCTCTTGCGTATTCTGCCGTCAATGGCATATGCAACGTACAACTTCAGGGCTTTTACAACTCTGGTGTTGATGTTGGTGCTTCGCAGGATTTCCAACTCGTTGTCGAAACCGTTACTGTTGGAAAACAAACCTACATTCTCCAGATTCATCATCTGGCCAGCTCCCCTTGCTCCTTTCTTGTCATCATCCTTGATGAGGATCTTCATCGATGATGTGTAAACTGGGTTGGTGTATTGTAGATAGCAGAAGGCCAAGCCTAATGCAACAATTGTGGATGCTATAATCCACTGCCAGTTGAGGACGATGATTTTCCATATCGCAGTTAGGTTAAACGCGCTGGATTCTTCTTCATTTACATTCTCATTAGCAACGTAATCAGCCATGTTTTTTATCCTTTTATTTGTTAATCGCAATACTATTTTCATGCAAAGTTAACATTTTTATTTGTACGCGTGAAGCGTTTTGTGACATTTTTTGACATTTTTTGATTTTTGTGATAATTTTCGTGCCATTTATACATGGATTGCCTAAATTGTTGTAATTTTGCAGAAATACGAGTGTAAATTCTAATATGAGGATATTATATAAGGGTATGCAAAACCCTAACAAAGGTTTGTTGATAGTCGGGACGGATGAGGAAGCAGCAGAAATCCAAGCAGGACTGAGCGGGCAGGGAATTGTCTCTCAGGTTCAGGTGTTGTCGCCTGAATCTTTGTCGGAAGGCCTTCAGGCGGTGGATAATGTTGGTGCGGTTTGTTGTGCATCTACGGCGGCAAGGTCGGCTGATTTGTCAACTCTTTCCCGCTTTTGTCAGGAGAAGGGTGTTTGCTTGTTCTTTTGTATTCCCGAGCTTGCTGCTTTACAGAAGAATATGCGTGTAAGGAATGTAGGGTTTCTTTCCTTCCTTTCGCCTCTTGATGAGCCGCTTAGCCATTGGTGGAACAGAATGACGAAACGTATTTTCGATTTGTTGCTGAGTGGACTGTTCCTGTTAATATTTTTCCCCTTCATTTACATTGCTGCTGCAATCATCATCAAGCGTAAGAGTTCAGGGCCGGTCTTCTCTTTCACTAAAGAAACGGGTAGGAGAGGGCAGCGTTTAGAGCGTGTGGCTTTCAGAACGGCAGATCTCCCGGCAGAATCATTCCTTCAGAGGGATAGATTCCGCTTGATGCCCCAGTTTATGAATGTGTTCAGGGGTAGTATGTCTATTGTGGGCCTCCGGTTTGTAAAGGAAACGGCGGATGCGGTTCCTGTAACCTTTAATTATGTCAAACCGGGAATGGCGAACTGTTGCCTTTGTAAGGATGCTGACGTTTGGTATACGCAGAACTGGTCTCTGTGGCTGGATGTTAGGATTCTCGTAAAAGCGTTATTTGGCAAAAACAAAACAGAATAAATATATAAGCAATTAACAATTATGTCGATATTTTCAAAATTATTTGCTCGGAAATCCGACTCGGGAACTCGTATTGGCGGCATGGAGGATTTTATGTTGCTGATTCGTGTCTATTATCAGTCGGCCATTGCTTCCCAATTGGGAATTAACAACTTGGCTGCACTGCCTGACCTTAGGGTTTTCAAGCAGACCTATCACGTTCAAACGGTAAATAACAAGTTGGGCCTTGGCGAGAAGAAGCAATGCCGTAAGCTGATGCAGGATATCTATCATATCAGTGACGGCTTCTTTGCTGAGATAGATGGCAGCGTGAAGAAACGTTGCAAGAAGATGCAGGATGTTCAGGCTTATCTGATAACCTTCCAGGGTTTTAGTCAGGATCTTATGATGCTGATGGGCAACCTTATGCAGTGGAAGTTCCGCTTGCCGAGATTCTTCAAGAACGCCTTGCGCCAGATGGTGGAGAAGCAGGTTCATGAGGTAATGACTAAGACAAGTTGGAAGGACGAAGGTGTACGTCGTACTTGTGTGTCTGTCAGAAAGTATCAATCTGCTCTTGGCTATTCGGAATCTTGGATGTCTGAGTACGTTTACACCCTTGTTATGCTTGCAAAAAAGGAGCCAAAGAAAAATAGTGAGGAATAATTTTGCATAAAGAAAAAAAATAGTTATCTTTGTCCTCGAAATATTGGAGTTTCAATAGAAAATGGATGCAAAACTGACAGAACTAATTATTCGGCTTGAGACGCGTACTCGCCAGCTATTGCTGCAGTATAGTAAATCTCAGGAAGAGAAGAAGGAACTCTTGTCGCGTTTGAAAGAGCGTGATGCGGAGATTCTGTCGTTGAAGCAGAAGAATGAAGAACTCCAGGAACAATATACCCATCTGAAGATGGCTAAGTACATTGATATGGCGGATGATGATGTAAAAGATCTCCGAGGCCGTATCAGAAAGATGGTGCGTGACGTTGACCGGTGTATCTCCATGCTTAAAGTAGAATAGAATTATGGCTGAGCAAAGTAGTGACACCTTATCAATAACTCTCCGTTTTGGCAGCTGGACGTTGCCTATGACTGTTCGTCGTGAAGAGGAATATGTTTACAGACAGGCAGAAAAGCTTATCAAGGAGAGGTTCAACTTTTATACTAACAGCTACCCGGGCCAGAGTACAGAGATGTACCTGGTGATGACCATTTTAGATATAGCTGTTAAAGTCAAGCAGCAAGAGACGTCTATGGATATAGAGCCTATAACCAGTCGTCTGAAGCCGTTGCTTGCAGAGTTGGAGTCCGCACTCGAGAAGAAATCAGAGAGTTAATGACCCCAATTAATAATTCAAACATTAAATATTCATGATACCTTATATTATTTACGGCCTGGTGTTTGGAGTAGTATCCTTCGCAGTCCTTTTTTGCATATGGTATTTTTCTGTATTACCAAGCAAGCGTAAAAGAATGGCCAAGGAGGCTGAACAAGAAGCCGAGATAATCAAGCAAAAGAAATTACTGGAAGTTAAGGAGAAGTTCATCAGCAAGAAAGCTGAGTTGGAAAAGGAGGTTCGCCAACGTAACCAGCAGATTCAGCAGGCAGAGAACAGAGCCAAGCAGAGAGAACTCAGCCTTAACCAGAGACAAGATGAGCTGACACGTCGTAAGCAGGAATCTGATACGTTACGTACACGTCTGGAGACCCAGCAGGCTGTACTTCAGAAGAAAGAAGAAGAGGTGGAGCAGCGTATGGGGCGTCTGCTGGAGCAGGAGAGAACCAAGTTGGAGGAGATCTCTGGTCTCAGTGTGGATGAGGCTCGTGAACGTCTGATAGAATCTCTTAAGGATGAGGCTAAGACAAGTGCTGCTGCCTATATCAACGAGATTATGGATGATGCCAAGATGACTGCCAACAAGGAGGCTAAGCGCATTATCATACAGACCATCCAGCGTGTGGCAACAGAAACGGCTGTTGAGAACAGCGTAACTGTTTTCCATATCGAGAACGACGAGGTAAAGGGCCGTATCATTGGTCGTGAAGGTCGTAACATTCGTGCCTTGGAGGCTGCTACAGGTGTTGAGATTGTAGTAGATGATACCCCAGAGGCTATTGTTATCAGCGCTTTCGACCCCGTTAGACGTGAAATCTGCCGTTTGGCCTTGCATCAGTTGGTAGCTGATGGACGTATTCATCCTGCCCGTATTGAGGAGGTCGTGGCAAAGGTGAAGAAGCAGGTTGACGAGGAAATCATTGAGACTGGTAAGCGTACAACCATAGACCTTGGTGTGCATGGCTTGCACCCAGAGCTGATTCGTATCATTGGTAAGATGAAGTATCGTAGCAGCTATGGTCAGAACCTGTTGCAGCATGCCCGCGAGACTGCTAACCTCTGTGCTGTTATGGCTAGTGAGTTGGGATTGAATCCCAAGAAGGCTAAGCGCGCAGGTCTGTTGCATGATATTGGTAAGGTACCCGATGAAGAGCCAGAGATGCCACACGCATTGTATGGTGCCAAGTTGGCAGAGAAGTACAAGGAGAAGGCTGATATCTGCAATGCTATCGGTGCACATCATGACGAGATGGAGATGACCACTCTGTTGGCTCCCATTGTTCAGGTTTGTGATGCTATCAGTGGTGCCCGTCCTGGTGCTCGTCGCGAGATTGTAGAGGCTTATATCAAGCGTCTGAAGGATCTTGAGAATATTGCCATGAGTTATCCTGGCGTTGTCAAGACCTATGCTATTCAGGCGGGTCGTGAGCTGCGTGTAATTGTTGGTGCTGATAAGATTGACGACAAGCAGACAGAGCAATTGAGTACAGACATCGCTACAAAGATTCAGAACGAGATGACTTATCCCGGTCAGGTTAAGATAACCGTTATCCGTGAGACACGTTCTGTTTCTTACGCTAAATAATGCCTATAATATAAATAAGGTATAGAAAAAGCCTTGGGTTTGTGCCCAAGGCTTTGTTGTGTTCGATTTCTATATTATAGCTGCCACCATTTCTTCTTTGGCTTCTCTGGTTCGGCGCTAAGCTGTTCTGTCAGTATTTGCTCGTAGGTCTTTTTCTTTGAGATCATCTCGTAGATAGTGCCCCAGTCGGGTAAGCCGCCTACGTTTCTGTCGTCAATCCATACATCGGCTTTCAACTTTCTGCTGAAGTGCATGTTCTTCTCTACATCTTCCTCGGGGAAGTCCTTGTTTACGGCATAGAACTCTACGCCTCTGGCTTTACACCATTCTACGGCATCGTCCAACAGTTTTCCTTCCCTTACACTCCATAGGATTAGTTTGTGCTGCTCCTTGATGAGCATCTTCAGTGTGTCTGTGGCAAAGGGAATTTCTCTGCCAATCTCGGGGTATCTGTGCTCAACGATAGTTCCGTCAAAATCTACTGCAATAGTCATAAATCAGAAAAGTTTTGTTGCAAAGGTATATAATTTTCGCCATAAATCCGCAATTGAACCATTATTTTGCTAAAAAACGACCTTATATAGCAGAAATATAGAATAAAAGCATTAACTTTGCCATGCAAATATGTTTAATAAAATGAAAAAGTTTTATTCCATCCTTTCTGTTTTGGCACTTGCTGTAATGATGTGCAGCTGTGTCTCTACCAAGAAAATTGTTTACTTCCAGGGTGCAGATTCTTTGTATACACAGGCTCAGCAGGTACTGCAGCAGTATGAGATGAAGTTGAAGCCTGCCGACCAGATTATGGTTAAGGTAACTTGCAGTGAGCCTGATTTGCTATCTGTGTTTGCCCAAGATGTTGTAATGGGTTCTACCGGTGGAGGTCGTTCGAATAGTTCTTCTTATCTCTCTTCTGGAGCTTCCGGCAGTATGTCCAATGCATACGGATATACCATTACCAACGATGGCTATGTGGTTCTTCCTTCTATTGGTAAGGTCTATGTTGCAGGTCTTACAACTGTTGATGCCGCCAAGGTTATCGAAGAGAAGATCAAGGAGGTGAACCATATCTCAGATCCGGGCGTAACCGTTAATCTGCTGAATGCCCGTGTGGCAGTCCTGGGTGCCGTAAAGGCTCCCAAAGTAGTAAATTTGACCAGTGAGCGTAATACAGTGCTCGATGTGCTTTCTCAGTGCGGTGATATTGCCGATACGGGTTTGCGTCAGAAAATTAAACTCTTCCGTGAGGTTGAGGGACAGCGTATGATGTACGAGATGGACCTTACTAAGTCAAATGTCTTTGAGAGTCCTGGCTATTATGTGCAGCAGAACGACTTGATCTACGTTGAGCCCAACAAGAGCCAGAGCATCAAGAGTAGCGCCTTCTATACATTCTGGACGGCTGGTGCTACCATTATCAGTACGCTGGCTACTGTAACATCCATGATTTTCCTGATAAAGAACAACTAAAATCCGGTATTTACGTATACAAAAAAGCCTTCGCAATAGCGAGGGCTTTTTTGTTGTTCGTTACATCGAAGTGCAAGGTTGTGTCCTATTCTTCCTCAGTAAAAGCCATGAGAAGCTTTTGGAAAACGGCAGGCAGATTCTTCTTGTAATAAATGGCCTCGAACCACATTGCAATGTAGACAATAAGGTCGAATATAAACCATCCCAATAGTATCTTCAGTATCATAATGTGTAAAAGTTTAAACGTCAATCAATAGGGTGTCCTTGTCGTGGTACCTTAGCGTACGCAGTCTTTCCCACTCAGGAGCATTCATTCTCCAGGTGTGTGAGGTGGCCTCAGAGCCAAAGCTGTCTATATGCTTGATTACCATCTTTAGTGTCATACGGTGAATGTCCACTGCGGGCAGGTATAGTGAAACGTTGTCTGCCTCGTTGTGAGTCTCTACCAGTAGTCGCATGTTGGCTAACTCGTCCAGCAGGATTCTGACTACCGTTTCAGGTAATTGCGTGTCCTTTGCCAGCGTGCGGGCGGAATATGCCGAGTCTCCGTTGGCAAAGCGCTTGCAGATCTTGCTCATGAGCAGCAGGCAGATGGTGTCGCGATAGCGTCGGCTAAGGTCGAAGCTCTGTCGTTCGAAGGCGTAGTTCTCCATGCATTGGTTAGCGTAACACAGCTCTCCGCCTATCAGGCATATGCTCCAGGAAATCTGCAGCAACAGCATGAAAAGGGGGAGGGCGGCAAACGAACCGTAGATGGCATTGTAGCTGCTCAACTTAATCTGATAATGTATATACAGGTACTGGATAACGGTGAATGTTACACCTGCCAAGATGCCTGGTACGATTACGTTCTTGAACTTGACATGCGTGTTGGGCATCAGTTTGTATAGCAGGATGAAAGCGATACAGATAAGTACTACGGGCGACAACTGTAGGATGGTTCCTAAGGTATTGCTCAGGTACTCATATTCGGGAATCAGACTTTTGAATGTCATCAGTGCCATATTCAGTCCGCTCAGGATAATGATGATAAAGGGCAGTAGGATAAATACACTGATGTAATCCGTAATCTTCTTGTATATGTTACGTGATGATTTTACAAACCAGATGGTGTTAAAGGCAGTCTCTATGTTGGTTGTCAGGGACAGCAAGGTGTATAGCAGGAA
>CAMKTJ010000052.1 GCA_946415645.1 uncultured Prevotellaceae bacterium | reverse complement strand
AGTATAACGTAGAGCAGATAGAATCGCTCATCGTTCAGGCAGAAGGACATGGTGTTGAAATCATATGTCTGCCGGAGCTTTCGCTTACGGCTTACACTTGTCAGGACCTCTTTCAGCAGCAACTCCTCTTGGAAGAAGCAGAAATGGCCCTCATCCAGCTAATGAATTTCACACGAAGTCTGGACATCATAAGCATTGTAGGCCTGCCTGTACCTTACAAAGGATCGCTGCTCAATTGTGCAGCCGTTATTCAGAAGGGTAAGATTCTGGGGATGATACCCAAAACCTACCTGCCTAACTATAAGGAATTCTACGAGAAACGTTGGTTTACCAGTGGCATAGACATTGCTGCAGGTACACTACTTATCTGCGGACAACAGGTACCTCTGAATCAGTATATTCTGTTCCGTACACCATCCTGCACCTTTGGCGTGGAGATCTGCGAGGATGTATGGGCCCCTATCCCACCCAGCAGCTATATGGCTATGCAGGGAGCGGAAATCATCTTCAACCTGAGTGCAGACAATGACTTGGTTGGTAAGTATGACTATCTGAAGAGTCTGCTGGCTCAGCAGAGTGCTCGTACCATATCAGGTTACGTTTTCAGCAGTTGCGGATACGGTGAGAGTACGCAGGATGTTGTCTTCAGCGCCAAAGGTCTCGTCTACGAGAATGGCAGTCTACTGGCTGAGACACCTCGTCACGAGTTGAGCACACAATTGCTGGAAACAGAAATTGATGTGGAGCGCATCAGAATGGAACGTAGAATCAACACTACCTTCGCAACCTGCGCCTCAAACTCCAGAAAAGATTTGGCAACCATCATTGAGACAGAAAGAACAGAAGCCCGTGAATTCGGTCTCACCCGCAATATTGATGCTCATCCCTTTGTTCCTACAGGAAAGGATCTCGATGAGCGTTGCCGAGAAATTTTCAGCATTCAGACAGAAGGACTTGCCAAACGTATCAGTCATACTGGTGCACAGACCGTTGTGGTGGGTATAAGCGGAGGTTTGGACAGCACCTTGGCGTTACTGGTATGCGTGAAAGCGTTCGACCGTTTGGGCATAAGCCGCAGAGGTATCGTGGGCATAACAATGCCTGGCTTCGGAACAACCGACCGCACCTATACCAATGCTGTCAACCTGATGAATCTGTTAGGTATTACCATTCGTGAGATAAGCATCAAGGATGCCTGCATTCAACACTTCAAGGATTTAGGTCATGATGCTGAAAACCATGATGTCACCTACGAGAATAGTCAGGCGCGCGAGCGTACTCAGATTCTGATGGACGCTGCTAACCAGATGAACGGTTTGGTAATAGGAACGGGCGACCTCAGCGAGTTGGCATTAGGATGGGCAACCTACAACGGCGACCATATGAGTATGTATGGTGTGAACACCTCTGTGCCCAAGACCCTTGTACGCCATCTGGTTAAATGGGTAGCCGACAGCATAGAGGACGACAGTACAAGAACCGTGCTGCATGACATTGTTGACACTCCTATCAGCCCTGAACTCATCCCTGCAGACGAGCAAGGCAATATAACACAGAAGACAGAAGATCTTGTCGGTCCTTACGAACTGCATGACTTCTTCCTGTATTATACACTCCGTTGGGGTTTCAGACCAAAGAAGGTTTACTTCCTGACAAAAGAAGCATTTGGTACAACCTATACCGACGAGACAATCAAGCATTGGCTCAAGACTTTCTACCGCAGGTTCTTCGCCCAGCAATTCAAACGCAGCTGTCTGCCAGATGGTCCCAAGGTGGGAAGCTGTTCTCTCTCACCACGAGGTGACTGGCGAATGCCAAGTGATGCATCCTCAGCATTGTGGCTGAAAGAATGTGAAAACCTATAATCCAGGAATGATGAGTCAGAATTTAGAAGACAGGATACAACGCGCCGTTGAGTTCTTTATGAGCGGATACGGTTGCTCGCAAAGTGTAGTAGCTGCCTTTGCTGATCTTTATGGTTTGGACGAGACAATGTCCAAACGTATTGCAGCAGGCTTTGGCGGAGGCGTGGGACGAATGCGCATGATGTGTGGTGCGGTTTCTGGATTAGTCATACTGGCAGGTCTGGATTGTGGACAGACGGAAGGCGATGACCGCGAAGGGAAAGCAGCCTGTTACAAGGTGGTACAGGAACTTCTTGATACCTTCAAACAAAGAAACGGTTCTATCATCTGTGCCGAGCTATTGGGTTTGAACGGATGTAAAGTTGTCAAAAACACTTATGTTCCCGACGAAAGGAATGCAGAATATTACAAAAAACGTCCTTGTGCACAGAAAGTTGAGAGTGCAGCAAGAATCTTTGCAGAGTATTTAGAGAAGAAAAGGGGTTAGTAGCCCGATAATTGCAAAAATAATATAAGGTAGTGCACAATTTATGCAAAATAATTGTGCACTATTTTATTTATTATTATCTTTGCAAGCAAAATAAGCAAATAAACCTAAAAAATGAACACTAAAACCACGCAAAAGATGACCAACTACAGATGGGTCATCTGCACAATGCTCTTCCTGGCTACAACCGTGAATTATATGGACCGCCAGGTATTATCTTTAACCTGGAAAGATTTCATCGCACCTGAATTTCACTGGACGGATGCAGATTACGGAAACATAGCAGCTATCTTTGGGCTTGTTTATGCCATTGCCAATCTATTCTCAGGTCGATTCATGGATTGGATTGGGGTAAAGAAAGGTTATCTTTGGGCAATAGCCATCTGGTCACTGGGTGCTTGTATGCACGCTTTATGCGGACTGGCAACCATGTGGCACCTGGATATGGGCAGTACAAAAGAACTCTTTGAGGCTACTGGATCAGTTGCTATTGCTGTCAGTACGGTAAGCGCGTATTGCTTCATCATATCACGTATTGTATTAGGTATTGGAGAAAGCGGTAACTTCCCTGCTGCCATAAAGGTAACGGCAGAGTATTTTCCAATGAAAGACCGTGCTTACGCAACCAGCATCTTTAATTCTGGAAGTACCATTGGTGCATTAGTCGCTCCCGTCAGCATTCCTTTGCTGGCACGATACTTCAAGAACTTAGGCATCGGTAACGGCTGGGAAATGGCATTTGTCATCATAGGCGCACTTGGCTTCATCTGGCTAGGTTTCTGGATTTTCATATATAAGAAGCCTGAAAATTGTAAAGCCGTTAACGCAGAAGAACTTGCATACATCCAGCAAGATACACAAGCAGAGACAACTCCTGCAGAAGTAGAACAGAAAGAGAAAGGTATACCGTTCCTGAAGATGCTTACCTTCCCTCAAACATGGGCTATCTTCCTGGCAAAGCTAATTACGGATGGTGTATGGTGGTTCTTCCTTTTCTGGACTCCTGCTTACATCAGCGATGTCTATAATCTGCCATCAGATAATCCTGTGGCTATGATGCTAATTTTTGTGCTTTATGCCATCACCATGCTTTCTATCCTCGGTGGTAAACTGCCAACCATAATCGTCAACCGTACTGGGCAGAATGCCTATGACGCAAGATTGAAGGCTATGCTTGTGTTTGCAATATTCCCGCTTTTCACCCTCTTTGCGCAACCCCTGGGAGCTTATAGCTACTGGTTCCCAATTATCCTCATCGGTATAGCCGGAGCAGCCCATCAGGCATGGTCAGCCAATCTTTTCTCTGTGGCAAGCGACTTGTTCCCAAAGAAAGCCATTGGCACCATGACAGGAATCAACGGTCTGGCAGGAGGTATCAGTTCGTATGCCATCAACAAGATTTCCGGAAACCTGTTCGACTATGCAGCAAAGACAAATATGTCATTCCTCGGCTTCGAAGGAAAAACTGCCGGGTATTTCATTATTTTCTGTTATTGTGCCCTTGCCTATATGGTAGGATGGTGCTGTCTGAAGATTTTGGTTCCTAGATTCAAGCCTGTTAAGCAATAAGAGACTAAAGATAAACAATGTACAATAAAACATATTAACACAATGAAAAATTTATTTGATATTAATGGAAAGGTCGTCGTTCTGACTGGCGGCTGTGGTATTCTGGGTAAGAACATCGCCCACTATTTGGTAGAACAGGGAGCAAAGGTTGTTGTACTGGATCGTATAGAAGACCAAGGCAAGGAGTTGGAAGCTGAGTTGAACAAGAAAGGTGAGGCTCTCTTCTTGGTAACCGATGTACTGAAGAAAGAGGTTTTGGAACAGAATCGCGATGATATTGTAGCAAGATTCGGCACTATCGATGTACTGCTGAATGCTGCTGGTGGTAATATGGCTGGCGCCACCATCGCACCTGACAAGACCTTTCTCGATCTTGACCTTGATGCCTTCAAGAAGGTTGTCGAGCTGAACCTCTTCGGAACGGTAATCCCCACTCAGGTATTTGTACCCGTAATGGCAAAAAACGAAAAAGGTGCCATTGTTAATTTCTGCTCAGAGAGCGCCCTACGTCCACTTACTCGTGTTGTTGGCTATGGAGCAGCAAAGGCAGCCATTGGCAACTACACTAAATACATGGCAACAGAACTTGCTTCAAAGTTCAGTCCCAGCCTGCGTGTCAACGCCATCGTACCCGGTTTCTTGCTAACTAACCAGAACCGTGCCCTGCTTACCAACGAGGACGGCTCGCTGACTGACCGTGCTAAGACTATCATTGCACATACTCCAGCCGGACGTTTTGCAGAGCCCGAAGAACTCTTCGGCACTATACATTATCTTATTAGCGATGCCAGCAGCTTCGTTACCGGAGTACTCTCTGTTGTTGACGGCGGCTTCGATGCGTTCTCTATCTAACATTAACAACAAAAACATAAATATATTATGTATCTCTGCGAACAAAGTTTCCGTTGGTATGGTCCCAACGATCCTGTCAGCCTGCAGGACATCCGTCAGGCTGGAGCCACAGGCGTAGTAACCGCATTGCACCATATCCCTAATGGCGAGGTATGGACCAAGGAAGAAATCCTCAAGCGCAAGAAGATTGTCGAGGATGCTGGACTTCGCTGGTCGGCAGTCGAAAGTGTACCAGTACACGAGCATATCAAGACACAGACAGGCAATTACCAACTTTACATAGATAATTACAAACAAAGTCTCATCAATCTGGGAGAATGTGGCGTTGATGTGGTAACATACAACTTCATGCCCGTTCTCGACTGGACTCGAACAAATTTGGCCTACGAAATGCCTGATGGAAGTCGTGCCCTGCGTTTCGAGCGTGCTGCCTTCGTAGCCTTCGACCTCTTTATCTTGCGTCGTCCAGGAGCAGAAAATGAGTATTCAGCCGAGGAAATTGCAAAGGCAAAGGCACGATACGAGAAGATGGATGATGCCGAGAAAGAGCTCATTACCCGCAATATGATAGCCGGTCTGCCCGGTTCTGAGGAAAGTTTTACCTTAGAGCAGTTCCAGAAAGAGTTAGACCGCTATAAGGATATCACACCCGAGAAGCTGCGCGCTAACCTTATCTACTTCCTGAAAGAGGTTTGTCCTGCTGCCGAAAAAGCTGGTGTGAAGTTGGTTATTCACCCCGATGATCCCCCAATGTCTATTCTGGGTCTGCCTCGCATCCTTAGTACAGCCGAGGACTTCCAGGCACTCATTGATGCAGTTCCCAGTCCTGCAAACGGTCTCTGTCTATGCACTGGTTCATTTGGTGTAAGTGCTCAGAACGACCTCCCCGCTATGATGCGACGTTTCTGGGACCGTATCGACTTCGTTCACCTGCGTAGCACACAGCGCGATGCTGAAGGAAACTTCCACGAAGCTAACCATCTGGAAGGCGATGTTCCCATGTATGAGGTCATGAAAGCCTTCCTTGAGATTCAGCAGAAACGCCAGAAGAGTATTGTCATGCGCCCTGATCATGGACATCAGATGTGCGACGACCTGAAGAAGAAAACCAACCCTGGTTATAGCTGTATCGGTCGTCTGCGTGGTCTGGCAGAGTTGCGTGGACTGGAACTGGGTATTGCCAAAAGCCTGAACCTTTAAGCTGTAATTATATGAAATCATTCATGGATAAAGACTTCCTGCTGCAGACCGAAACAGCTCAAAAGTTGTTTCACGAGCAGGCCGAGCATCTTCCCATCATAGATTATCACTGCCATCTGAACCCGAAAGAGGTGGCTGAAGACCATCGTTTCAGTTCCATTACCGAGTTGTGGTTAGGTGGCGACCATTACAAGTGGCGTGCTATGCGCACCAATGGTGTAGAAGAGAAGTACATTACAGGCGACGCTTCCGACTGGGAGAAATTCCAGAAATGGGCAGAGACCATGCCCTACTGCATGCGCAACCCACTCTACCATTGGACGCATCTTGAACTCCGTACAGCCTTCGGCATCAACAAACTGCTGAATGCCAATACGGCACGCGAGATATTCGAGGAATGTAACGAGAAGTTGAAGCTGCCTGAATTCTCTGCACGCGGACTGATGAAATATTACAATGTAGAAACAGTCTGCACAACAGACGACCCTGCCGACACCCTGGAATATCACCAAGCCTATGCCGCAGAAACAGCCAATGATCAATGTCCCAAGGTTCTCCCTACATGGCGTCCTGACAAAGCTATGGCAATCGAGAATCCTGATGGATATAAGGCATATATTGAGAAGTTAGGTGAGACAGCAGGACGTAACATCACCAACTATAATGAGTTAGTAGATGTACTGCAACAGCGACATGATTATTTTGATTCTCTTGGCTGTCGTCTATCGGATCATGGCCTAAGCGAATTCTATGCTGAGGATTATACAGAATCCGAAATTAAGCAGATATTCCAGAAGGTGATGGAGGGCAAGCAACCCACCTCAGAAGAGGTCAACAAATTCCGTTCTGCCCTGCTTCTTGAGTTTGCCCGTCAGGATGCTAAAGCTGGTTGGACACAGCAGTTCCATTATGGTCCTATGCGAAACAATAACACTCGCATGTTCAAGCAGTTAGGACCGGATGCTGGATTTGATAGTATAGGTACATGGAATACCAGCGAAAGCCTTTCACGTTTCCTTGACAAGTTGAATAGCGAAGGCAATCTGGCTAAGACAATTCTATATTGTATCAACCCATCAGACAACGAGATGCTGGCCACTATGATAGGCAACTTCCAGGAAGGTCCCACACCTGGCAAGATTCAGTTCGGTAGCGGCTGGTGGTTCAATGATCAGCTTGATGGTATGGAACGTCAGATGAACGCTCTCAGCGTATTGGGATTGTTGAGTAGATTTGTAGGAATGCTTACCGACAGCCGTTCTTTCCTCTCCTATCCCCGTCACGAGTACTTCCGTCGCCAACTCTGTAATATGATTGGTCAGGATGTAGAGGATGGAAAGCTACCTGCCGATGAGATGCCGTTCATAGAGCAAATGGTAAGAGATATATCTTATTATAATGCTAAGCGTTATTTCAATTTCTAAGCGGAAATAAACAAATCACAAGCCCTTGCAAGCTATTACTGTTCTGCAAGGGTTTTTTATTTCTGAACATTTGGCAGAAATTAAAAGAAAAACTACCTTTGCATCTCAAAATACAAACAATGTTTCCACTATCAAACGAACAATTATACAGCGTACTCTCCACCGCACTTAGCAAAGGCGGAGAGTATGCCGACGTATTCCTCGAGGATACACGCATCAGTAGCCTTGAGTTACAGGACGGAAGCGTTAGTCAGGCACAGCAGGTTATGCTCTACGGAGCAGGCATAAGAGTTGTACAAGGTACACAGACGGGCTACGCCTATACCATGGACCTTACCCCGGAGGCTATGCATCAGGCAGCACGCTTTGCAGGAAGCATTCCTTGCAAGGGGTCTGCGATAGAGATTCCTGCACTGAAACCTACCCCACTCCTGACGCCAGAGACACCCATGCTGGAGCCTACTGCGTCCAAAAGGATTCTGCTCAACATCAACCGACGGGCACACGAAATCAGTCCGCTAGTGGTACGCGTAAAGGCTACCATTGCCCAACGAATGCAGAACGTCACTTTTGTATCATCAGAGGGTACTGGATTTTCTGACAATAGACCACGTACAACTCTGTTTATATCAGTTGTTCTGCAGAAAGAAGGCAAGACACAGATGGGCTTTGGCAGCCGAATGTACCAAAGGGGAGCAGAATTTATCACATCAGAGTTAATTGAAGAACTCCTCCAAGAGACCATACAACAGGCTCTCTTCCTCTTTGATGCCAAGCAAATAGTGGGTGGAGAAATGCCAGTAGTACTAGCGGCAGGAAGTAGCGGCATCCTTATGCACGAGGCCATAGGTCATGCCTTTGAGGCCGACTTTATCCGCACTGGCGAAAGTATCTTCACAGGCAAGTTGGGACAAAGCATCTGCGATAGCCATATCACTATTGTTGATGACGGTACCCTGCCCTATGATGCAGGTATGCTACGTTACGACGATGAAGGTATCCCCGGTCAACGTACCGTACTAGTTGAGGGAGGAATACTGAACAGCTATTTGCACGACCGTATTAGCGCCCGTCATTTTGGAGTACAGAGTACAGGTAACGGCCGACGCGAGAGTTTCCGCCATATGCCCCTACCCCGAATGCGTAGTACTTATATGTGTGCCGGTGAAGCGACAGAAGAGGATATCATACGCAGCGTAAAACGAGGTATTTATGCCCAAACCTTTACCAACGGACAGGTACAGATAGGAGCTGGCGACTTCACTTTCTTCATGAAGAAAGGGTGGCTCATAGAGGATGGGCATCTCACCACCCCATTGCGTGACATGAACATTATAGGTAACGGTCCCCAAGCCCTTCAGCATATCAGTATGGTAGGCAATAATCTGAAGATTGATCATAGCGCCGGTATGTGCGGAAAAGGCGGACAACGTGTTGGCGTCAGTCAGGGACTGCCCACCGTTTTGGTTGATAAATTAGTGGTGGGTTGATTAGTTTAGATTAGAGATTAGGGATTAGATAATGGAAATATTACATATAGCAGCTGAGGAAATCAGACGTATTTGTCCTAATGCCGATTTCAAACTCGTTCTCATGAATAATCATGAGGATAATATCAATATCCGTAACGGACAGATAGAGAAAATGCTTCATGCATCAGCGTCTTCTCTGGCCATGAATCTGCTAATCGACGGACGCGATGGATTCTTCTATACCAACAATCTGCAGGACTCAGCCCTCAAACAGTTCATCAAGCATGCAGCAGAAACCACACAAATGCTGGAGCCTGATGAGTCACGAACACTTGCTGACCCTAGCAGATATTACAAAGGCGGAGGCCCTGACCTTAAGAACTTCGATGAATCGCTTTCCACTATAGATCCATCCGAGAAACTCCGTCTGGCACAACAGAACAATCAGGAGGGAATATCCCAGAATTCTAACCTAATCAGTTTTCAGACTCACTATACCGACCGCCAGCACCAAGCCCATTACCTCATCAGCAACGGTTTTCAAGGCTATGAGCAGAGCAGTCGGTGTACCCTTACCAGTATTGCTACGGCTGATGGTAAGGACGGACAACATCCAGCCGATGGTTGGGGTGAGACACGAATATTCCTTAAGGACATGCCATCTGAAGGTATTGCTCGTGTGGCCATAGAAAGAACCTTGCGTAAGATAGGTAGTCGTCCCACCAGTAGCGGACAATACCGCATGATTTTGGAATCACCCGTTGTAGGCAGTTTCCTACAACCTATACTGAATGCCATGAATGGTCAATACCTGCACGGTAAGATGTCCTTTCTGGCAGGAAAACTCCACCAGCAAGTACTCTCACCACTCGTCAATATAGTTGATGATCCGCTCATCCCAGGAACCCGTGGTGCCTGTTATTTTGATTATGACGGAGTAGCTACAAAGCGTCGCACCCTATTCACTGAGGGAATACTAGATACATTCTTCATAGATGCTATCTATGCAAATAAATTAAAGATGTCACCTACTACTCAGGGCACACACCACCTTATCATGCAAAGTGGTAATAAATCCTTGCAGCAACTTATTGCCGAATCAGATAATACCATCATAGTCACCGATTTCAACGGAGGGAATTGTGACCCCACAACTGGTAACTTCTCGTATGGAATAGAGGGATTTCTAATCCAGAACGGTGTAATTGTGCAGCCCGTCAGTGGTATGAATATAACAGGTAATATATTGGATGTATGGCAGCGTGTTTCAGATTTAGGAAACGATGTTGACCCTTGGGAGACAGAACTGCTGCCCAGTATCGTATTCGAGGATGTAAGTTTTGGCGGACTTTAAGCCATCTTCTCGCAGAAAGCCTTGTAAGACGTCTCTAATCTGGCCAATTCAAATGGTTTCAGTTGAAGCGAGAAAGTACCCTTCAGTTCCTCTAATCCAAAGTATGCCTTCATCAGACTGGCAAGATTAAAGGAAAGCCCGTCACCTCGTTTCATCAGGTAATAGGCTATACGTACCAGATAATCCCTTTCGTGTTCAATATAGCGTAATGAGGAAAATAGCACAAAGGCACAGGGTAGCGTATTCACCCTAATCAGATAAGGCATCCACTCGCTGGCTTCCTGCATGCTAAAACAATGAAAGAGTTGTCTAACCTGTTCATCATCCGTTAGAAATGGCAGCAGATAGTCAATTGTTTTCTGTCTGTCAATGTCATTCATCAGACCACAGAGACGCTCAAATCCATCGTCACTAATAGCAGCATCACCCTTCGCCATTCTTACCGAAAGGGCTTTCAGCATCACAACCAGAAAAGCCTTGGCATCCCGTTGTTGTAACAAAGCAAACAGATTCCAGAAAGTATCCTTGGGCAATTCCAAAGCATAACGTTCTCCTATCATATAAACGGCTGTACGGAATTGCGAATGGGAGAAAGAATACAACAACTCCAACAGACTGTCAAAGTTCTCTGCATCGATACAAGGCTTCAACCTCCTATCTATTTGCACACTATAATGTACATCCTTTATCACCGCTTATTTGCAATTCTGTATTTTCGAGGCAAAGGTAGTAATAATAATCATATTATTAAGTCATTTACGCATACATTCCAAGAATAAAGCGTAACTTTGTATCTGGAAAATATGAAATACACACACATCAATAATGAAATACGACATTAAATATCTACCATTAATTCTCATACTATGGTGTCTTGCAGCCATAGCCACTAAGGCACAGACTTGGCAAAGTGTGGCACTTAAACGCCAGATAACACATCCGCAACCTATGACAGGTTTAGTGCTATGGCCGGAACAGGCAGCCAAGCGGAACTCTACATATGGAAAGAGTATCCAACTGGAGTTTTCATATTGTCTTCCATGCAAGGTTGTAAAGGGTTGCGCAGAGGATGGAACCATAGAATATGACTGGAGCAGTTTCGACAAGCTCTTAAACGAGGTAGCCAGTAGAGGTCACCAGTTAGTAGCACGCTTCAGATACGAATATCCGTCTGGAACAGATGTGGATGGAAAGAAGGGAACAACGGCTGTACCCGATTACATAAAACAACGAAGCGATTACAACGAGACATATAACGAAGACCCCAGTGGCGATGGTCCAACCTACTATGCCGACTGGAGTAACACAGAGTTGCAACGTTTTACGCTACAATTCTATTCCGACTTTGCCCAACGCTATGCTCATGATGCCAGAATAGCCTTTCTGGAGGTTGGATTCGGACACTGGTCAGAATACCATATATACGGCACCAAAGTACAATTAGGCGTTAACTTCCCTTCCAAAACTTTCCAAACAAAGTTCTTTAAGCACATGAAGAGCATTGCCGACGGTCTTCCCTGGCTCGTATCTATAGACGCAAGTGATGACACCTATTCACCCATCCTGGCAAACTCTACCCTGATGAACATCTCCTTCGGACTATTTGATGATTCTTTTATGCATAAGACACACGAGATTGGCACCAAGGACGGATATAATGAACAATGCTGGAACAGTATTGGCAAAGGTACCCGTTGGAAGAAAGGAGTATGCGGAGGAGAAATCAGCTACTATAGCAGTTCTGATCAGAAGAACTTCCTGAACCCTGATGGTATGTATGGTCATACTTGGGAAGAACAGGCAGCTAAGTATCATATTACTTTTATGATTGCCAATGATGCCCCTGGTAGTACTTACGGAACAGCCAAGCGTTTCCGCGAAGCATCTATGAGCACTGGCTACCGGATTGCCGTCAAGGAGTGCAAAACTGACGGCTCCACTACCAGACTGCTGGTTACCAACGAGGGCATAGCACCATTGTATCGCGATGCTTGGTTTGCCATCGGAGATGTTCGTGCCGACAAATCACTCATGGGCCTTCTGCCTGACAAGGAAATGTGGATAGAGATTCCTGCAACACCAAAGCCCGACGGCAGCGACATCCATATTGTCAGTGACTACATTCTGCCCAAGCAAGAAATAGAATTCAATGCCAACATCGATGGCGAGACAGCCATACGCTCTATTAGTTCTACAACGGACCAGACAACATACTACAACTTAGCAGGGCAACGTACAGAACATCCTTGCACAGGAGTATGCATCAGAAAAAACAGCTCCACCCAGAAGATATTAACCAGGAAGTAGAAAATAGATGCCTCCCCTAGCCCCTCCCAAGGAGGGGAATATTTATTTATCGATAGTATGGTAGGAACGGGAAGCTCAATATCGGCACGTACACGCGAAAATAGTCTTTGGGAAGAAGAATGGTAACTTCTTATTCCATAACAAAAGTAAAGGGTGGCAGCATAAGCTGTCGCCCTTTATACTTTGTAACATAACGTCAGTAACAACACTCTAAACACGAAATTTAACCTAAATTCTTGGATATGTATATTAAAATCTTTAACTTTGCCTATGCAAAACTTATTTACACACATTCAATCTTTATGAAAAAGTATGTTTTCCCCCTAATGTGCATATGTCTATGCACAGCTTGTAGTGTTGAGGTCAAAACAGAATACAAGACAGCAAGCAGTCAAGAACTTGCAGAAGACTCAGTAGAAGCAGCATTCTTAGCTGAAGAAGAAGACTGGGAGGATGATTGGGAAGAAGAACTGGAGCAACATGAACTGGAACAGGAAGCAGAAGAGGATGTAGATGACATAGAACTTCCTGAACTTTCTGATCCTGATTTCTTCTGACAAAAAGAAAAAATATCCTGCCCGACTATTGCAGATAATAAAACATTATCTATCTTTGCAGAGTCAAACAAATATAAACTAATACCTAATTGTTATGAAGAAAACAAAGACTCTTTGGCTGATAGGTGCAACAGCACTTGTAGCCATGTTGTCCGCCTGCGGAGGCGGAAGTTCCCAAGCAGAGGCAGAAGTAGCAGCAATCCCCACTGATGGTATTTTGGGCGAATTACCCAAGGTAGTAGCCGAATACGAAGCTGCCGAGGCTGCAGCAGCAGCTAAATATGAAGAGTTGAAAGCCTCTGACTCACAGAAAGCCAATGAATTCTGGAAAGAGTATATTGGCCAGGGCAACACCACAAAATTCAAAAAAGAGACCCTACCAACTGTAGCAAAGACATTAGAGGGTAAGGAGATTCCTACCGAGGTAGCAGAAGGGCTTCCCATTCAGCTGGATGGAAATTTTGTACTCAACGACAGACGCGATGCCTTTACCAGCGCCACCTTCACGTCAGATGCATCCAATCAGACCAATGTCTTCAACTTCTGTCCTGTAGCTTTTGATACTGACGGCAATGCCATTGCCACAGGTCGTGGCGTCAGCTTCAGCGACTACCCTATCAAGGAAGGCAAGAAAATCTCTGCAAGCATCTTCATTAGCATAAGCGATTATGATGCAGCCAGATGGGCACGTTTGGCTAAGGTAGTAATAATGGACAAGAGCACAGACGCCTACAAGCAGGCTGAGGAGTACATCAAGGCCCAGAAAGACGCCTTCAAGAACAAGGAAAAATAAAGACCCTCTCTAACTCCCCCTCTATGGGGAGAAAAGATTTATAAAAAAAATCGTGAAAAAAGCCCCTGACATAGGGGCTTTTTTCATAAGCGGCTCTCATTAATATAATTCTTTGTACTCATGTCATAATAAAGTGCCTCCAGTTCCTGCAATGTCAGGTTCTTTATTGAATGTTCTATTGCACGGAGCAGCTCCTCGCGGCGGTAGTCATCAGACTCCCCAAATCTATTGTCAAATGTCATATCCTTATCCTTTTCTGTATAACGTGGGCACAAAGATATGCAAAAAAATCGCATATACGATAATTTTGAAATAAAAACATCAAGTCAACTCTATCCAGTCGTAAGACAAAAAAAACTGACAACCTTAGTCAGCGAATCACAAGGAGTGCCTCATGTGTACCTCAAGGTTACCTCAAGGTTTCCTCAGGGTTCAAAAACAAGGGATAAAGCGCATTTATAAAAGAAATGTATGAGGTTGCATTTGTACACTCCCCGAGTCTACACGTGTAGACTCCTGGGGGTAACACGTGCAGACTCCCGAGGCTGCAAAGAACCGCACACAGATACCCCTCAATAGCAATACGGCATGTTACTACCAGAGAAACGGCATATTATCAAAAAAGAATTAACTTGATTATGAATAGAATTCAAGTTAAATAAAAAAAATTCTAACTTGATTATTAAACGCAATCAACTTAACTGTTTGTTTCAGTTCATATTGATCTTAACCTTTTTAGCCATAATACGTAGAAGGCAGGAGGGAACAAGTGGGCAGAAAAGGATGGCGAGCTTGTTGACAAAGCCTGGGACAAGGGAGGACTTGCGACGGAACATTGCCCTTAGAGCCATACGAGCCGCCTTCTCTGGCTTTATCATTATACCCAAAGCAAACATCAGCTTACGATAACGAGACAGAACCAGTCCCTGAAGCAATGGGGTATCAACAGCGCCGAAGAAGGCAGTGGTAA
Organism: uncultured Prevotellaceae bacterium; assembly: GCA_946415645.1. Classification (GTDB taxonomy): domain Bacteria; phylum Bacteroidota; class Bacteroidia; order Bacteroidales; family Bacteroidaceae; genus Physcousia. Next base: position 6,265 of record CAMKTJ010000052.1, on the reverse strand, counting down.
CGCTAACAGGCGTTCCGTGACATTCCAGCCGGAGCTGACGGGAATACCCCTTCACAAAACGCTTGGTATTGCCGTACATACCTATTACGGGCCAATCCATCCAAGCGGAAATAGACGAGATGTTAAGTATATACCCCCTACCCTGTGCCTTCATGAGTGGAATCAAATGCCTACAGAGCAGCAAAGGTGTAGTACAATGCAAGGCTAAGATACGTTGCAACTTGGAAGGATCTGTATCCTCAATGGTAGAGGTTATGAGCATTCCGGCATTGTTGATGAGTATCTCTACCTGCCAGCCGTTATCCTGACAGAGGGTTACAATCTCTTGTGCCGCATCACTCTTGCAAAGATCTATGCACAATACAGGAGCAGGGACATCATATTGCTGGCTGAGCTGACAGGATAGTTCCTGAGCTGCAACCTCGTTGATATCAACCAAAAGAACGCCATAACCCATCTGTGCCAACTGTGTGGCATAACAACGTCCCATACCAGAGGCGGCACCGGTTATTATGGCATAATTAACGGTCATTAACCTGCATCTTGAAATCAACAGGCACCTTTACCAACTTCTTACCCACAACACGCTTTATGACACACAAACCATCTAGATGCAGCAGATAAAGACTGTCTGACTGTTGCGTTAAGGTTGCTTTCTGTGTCTCGCTGCCTAAGTCGTTGCTTAGGCGGAGAGTAGCCGTCTTGTCATCCTGAATGTTGAAGCTGGTAACCGTCCAGACACCATAGACATTACCGTTAAGATATCCGTTCATGGGACCAAACATCTCCATACCGGGAACTTCTATAGACTCCTCGTAGAGGTCGATATGAAGACGTACACTCTCCTCCGGGCAATACAGTTTCAATTTCCAAGGTCCTTGCGCAAGAAGTGAGGAGCCAAAGCCCAAGGCTATCAGAATAAGGGTAAGAAAATGTTTCATATTCACTTCACATTATATAATAATATAAATGCCAGATAAAGAATGTAGGCAGCAAGGAGCACAAAGCCCTTCCAGGTGGTAAGACTGCGTCTGGCAAAAGCGAGCATCCACAAGAGCACATTACAGAAGATGACGGTAAACCAGTCGGCAATAGAGATATCCGATACTGCCATAGGCTTGACAATACTACAGATACCAATCACAAAGGCAATATTGAAGATATTACTACCGATGGCATTACCAAGCGCCAGGCCATTGCTGCCCTTACGAGCTGCCATCATGCTGGTAGCCAACTCAGGCAGGCTGGTTCCTGCAGCTAAGATAGTAAGTCCGATAATACGTTCGCTAACGCCCCATTCACGGGCAAGAACAGCCGCATTGTCCACCATCAGCTGACCACCATAGACAAGGCAGGCACAACCAATGACCAGGAACAGAAGAATCTTAGGAACAGACATCTGGGCACCCATGTCATCCTCCTCTAAAGCAGGCGCATTCTTACGTGCACGCCAGAATGTATAGTATAGGAATGCACAGAAGAAGAGTAGCAGAAAGATACCCTCTACCCTACTGATATCTCCGTCAAAATAGGCAACGCCATAAAGGCAAAGGGCTGCCAACATGCTGAGGGGAATGTCAGAAGCAAGCAGGGAACGCTCTACGGGCATCTTCATCATCATAGCAGATGCACCCACAATAACCAGAGTATTGAAGATGTTACTGCCAACGATGTTACCGACACTCATATCTGCACTCCCCTTCAGAACGCTGAAGAAGCTAACCATAAACTCAGGAAGGCTGGTTCCAAGGGCCACAATGGTAAGGCCTATCACCATCTCGCTAACATTCCAACGGCGGGCCAAACCACAGGCTCCGTCCGTAAACCTGTCAGCACCCCACAAAACCAGGGCAATGCCGACAACAAGTAGTAAACAATTCAATATCATCATAAGCAGGGACAAAGTTACAATCTTTTTTTTTCACATGCAAGAGAAAAAATAGGGATAATTTCCTTTGGCGTAGGGATTTTTCCCTTTGAGAGACCTTGCAATTTGAAAAAAAAATTGTACTTTTGCAAACGAAATTTCACTTAAAGGATAATATCAACTAATAAAAATACAACTATGAAACTTAAGAAACTTGCAGTTGCAACTGCATTAGCAATAAGCACCGTCCCCGTGATGGCACAGAACTTTGAAGGTACCACAACGGACGATCGTATCGGTGCCACCAACAACGGCAACGAAGACAGCATCAAGATTGGCCGTCAGAACATCTCTCTGTTCCAGATGGCTCTCCAGAACAATGACTGGGCCGAGGCACATGTCAACATGCGCTGGCTGGTAAAGAATGCCCCCTATGCCATTACCGGTATCTATACACAGGGTCCTCGTGTTTTATATTTCCTCATCCAGAAAGAAACAGATCCTGCAAAGAGAATGCAGTATTACAAGGAGATGGTAGAACTCTTTGATTTGCGAGAGAAGAATCTGGAAGTCCTGAATACTTTTGCCAAAACAAAGTCTACATTAGGAGACGTTCTTTCCGTAAAAGCTGACTACCTGAACTGGGTTGCTCAAATGTTCCCCGAATGTGGCTATAACCTAAATATGTCTTACGAGAACTACAGCAAGGCCATCAAGATGATTAACGAAAATGGTGGCCGTGACATTGCCGGCAGCGTACTTCAGAACTTCTTCCTGACAAGTGACGCCATGTACAAGAACTCTCCCGTCACCATGCGCGAGCAGTACCTGCAGGACTACCTCGACTGCAAGGACGCCTGCGAGAAGATGCTGCAGCTGGCCAAGGAGGCCAAGGCAGAGGGCGATGACGAAAAGGCCGGCAAGTTGGTTGCCATGTACGACGAGCCCCTGGCTGCCATAGAAAAGACTTTCTCTGAAAGCGGTGCTGCTGACCGTGAGCAGATTATTGCCATCTACACCAAGAAGTTTGAAAGCTATAAGGAAGATATCAGCAAGCTGAACAGCGCCATCAATCTGATGGCTCAGAACGACTGTGACGATGCCGAAATCTACTACCAGTACGCTGAGGCTGCATTCGCAATTGAGCCTACTTTCCTTAGTGCTGTCGGTTTGGCACAAAAAGCCCAGAAAGATGGAGAAATGGCCAAGATGCTTGACTTCTACAACAAGGCATTGGAGTTAGCTAAGACCGATGCTATGCGCGGCGCCATCTGCCTGAACATCAGCAATGCCCTGACCAAGAGCAAACAGTTTACCGGTGCCCTGACATATACAGAGAAGGCCATAAATTACAACGCCGATTTGGCAGGTAAGGCCTACCTGAAGATGGCCAACATATACGTACAGTTAGGCCAGTATGACAAGGCTATAGAGTACTGCGAAAAGGCTGCCGAGGCAGATATCACACTTAGTGGTGTCGCAAACCGTCTGAAGGATAACATAAAGAAGAATCAGGCTAATCAGGTAGCCAACGAAAAAGCACGCAAGGCTTATGAGGACTTCGTCAGAAGACAGAAGGCTGAAGAGGCATTCTGGACTAAGGGTCACAAATAATGCCCCCCAGCGCCTACTCTGTTAAAATACATAAAATATAAATTGTATATACCGAATTGTTAAATATAATTTTATATCTTTACAACCCGAAGCGCGTTTAAGGCCACATTTCATGGCTTAAAAACGGCTTAAAAACATAAAATGAATCGCGTAAAAATAGGTATTATAGGATTAGGACGCATGGGCAGAAAACACCTGAGAGAACTCGTTGCTTGCGACTTCTGGGATGTTAAGTACGTCTGTGATATTGACCCCGAAAAAGAAACATATTCCAAAGAAATAGCTCCCAACGCCATCTTTACCACCAACGAAGATGACATATTTGATGACGAAGAGGTAGAATGTATAGGATTATACGCATTGGCTGACAGCCGCCCAGGACGCATCAAGAAAGCTATCCAGCATGGCAAGCATGTGATATGCGAGAAGCCTTTGGCATACAAATTAGAAGATGAGAAAGAGTTGGTGAAACTGTCCAAGACTACAGACAAGATATGTACCGTAAACCTGTATCTGAGGAACGCATGGTACACCAAGGAGATAAAGGACTTCATAAAAAGTGGAGAGATTGGTGACATTGCCATCATACGTATCTGCCACATGACACCCGGTCTTTCTCCTGGCGAAGGACATGAGTTTGAAGGCCCCTCCTTCCATGACTGCGGCATGCACTACGTGGACATAGCACGTTATTACGCAGATTCAGAATACAAGACCGGACATGCACAGGCCATCCGCATGTGGGACTACAAGGATCCCTGGTGGCTGCAGTGCCACGGAACCTTCGAGAATGGTATTGTCTATGATATAACACAGGGCTTTGTGTACGGCCAACTTGCAAAAGACCAGACACACAACTCATACACCGAGATTATTGGCAGCAAGGGCTTTGTACGCATGCACCACGACTTCAAGAACGCCATTGTAGAAAAACATGGTGTAACAGTTACGGAAGTAGTAGAGAAGCCTTACGGAGACAAGAACATAGACCGTCTGTGCTACCTGATGGGTGAGGCAATCCTGACAGGGGAAAGACCAAAGAACCTTCCCAAATTCGAGGATGCCTACATTGCTTCAGAATATTCCTGGAAAATGCTGGATGATGCCTGGAAACATGACATGCCATCAAAAGGCACACCCGAGGAATTGGAGCAGATACATTACCGTAGAGCCCACATGACCAACGGATACGGCCTGCTAAATCAGAAGTAAAACTAATAACATTATTTATATATTATGGCACAATTATTATTCTTAGGCAATGTAGGTACAAGCGAAATTATAATCATCGCCTTGGTAGTAGTACTGCTCTTTGGAGGCAAGAAGATTCCTGAACTGATGGGTGGCATCGGTAAGGGTGTAAGAAGCTTCAAGAAAGGTATGAACGAGATTGAAGAGGAAATCAACAAGGAAGTTGATAAGAAAGAAGTGGAAAAGAAAGAAGAGAAATAATCACTAATATAAACAACTAAAACAGACAACTATTATGAAAGAGATGTCAAGAAGGTCATTCTTGAAGGCCGGTACAGCTGCCACAGCAGCACTTGCATTGTCTCCCAGCGATCTGTTGGCAAAGGCAAAAGCTAGTAAGAAGAACGCTCCTACAGGTAAGATTAAGCTGTTGGGCGTAGGTGTTGGTGGACGTGGACATGCCGATATCAACGGCGTTACCTACAAGGGTAAGGGCGAAGTTTATGATGATATCGAGTTCATCGGTATGTGTGACGTTGACTTCAAGTATGCAAAGGGTGTTCTGGATGAGTACAAGAAGCTCTTCCCCAACATGAAGATTTACAACGACTATAAGAAGATGTATGCTGAGTTGCTGGATCAGGCTGACGCTGTTATCTGCGGTACTGCCGACCATACTCACGCTATCATCTGTGCAGAAGCTTTGGCAGCTGGCAAGCATGTTTACTGCGAGAAGCCTCTGACACGTACAGTATATGAATCTCGTCTGTTGACAAAGTTGGCTGCCAAGGCTGGCGTTGCCACACAGATGGGTAACCAGGGTGCTAGCGGTGAGGGTGTTAACCTGACCTGCGAGTGGATCTGGAACGGTGAGATTGGTGAGGTAACACGCGTTGATGCCTTCACAGACCGTCCTATCTGGCCTCAGGGTCTTGAGCGCCCCACAGAGGTTCACGAGATTCCCGAGACTCTGAACTGGGATGCCTTCATCGGCCCCGCTCCAAAGCGTCCTTACAACTCAATCTATCACCCCTGGAACTTCCGCGGATGGTGGGACTTCGGTACAGGTGCATTAGGTGACATGGCTTGCCACATCCTGCATCCCGTATTCAAGGCTCTGGATTTGGGTTATCCCATCCACGCCGAGGGTAGCTCTACCCCACTTATGTCTGACTGCTGTCCCAGCGCTCAGGTTGTTAAGTTGACTTACCCCGCTCGTCCTAACCGTCCTAAGGTAGCAATGCCCGAGGTTGTTGTTACATGGAGCGATGGTGGTATTGTTCCCTTCCGTCCTGAAGGTCTGGCCATTGGCAAGAACCTGAACGTAAGCGGTGGTGGTGCCATCTTCTACGGTACAAAGGATATCCTGGTTGTTGGTTGCTACGGTGAGAAGCCTTACTTGGTAAGTGGCCGTGTTCCCAATGCTCCAAAGGTATGCCGCCGTGTTACTGAGAACCACCAGCGTGACTGGATCCGTGCTATCAAGGAAATCCGCGCAGGCAAGAAGGATTGGACAAAGACAGCTTCTGACTTCAGCGAGGCAGGTCCATTCAACGAAATGGTTGCAATGGGTGTAGTTGCTACACGTCTGCA
>CAMKTJ010000051.1 GCA_946415645.1 uncultured Prevotellaceae bacterium | reverse complement strand
AAGCTCGGCGTAGCCAAGGTTTTTTAAGTGCTGATGGCTCAGGGCATCGTATGATGGCCGTCATCGTAGCGGAAAGCTCGGCGTAGCCAAGGTTTTTTAAGTGCTGATGGCTCAGGGCATCGTATGATTATTATATTCGCACTTTCATGTAGATAGGCTTAACGAACAGTTGAGCCTATTTTTTTTGTATTGCTCGAACGTGGTTTTTTTTTATGGGGGCGGCAACCTTAAATTCGTTGTCTCTTGATTTGTTGTAATGTCCGTATATTTTGTATTTGTTATCTTTTGCAGTCCTTCTCCTTGCGGGAATGGGTGTTAATACTTGTATTTGCTACTATTAATACTTACATTTGTTACTATTAACACTTGCAATTGTTTCTCTTAATGCCCGCTGTGTTATCCCTTATCTTTTGACATTGCAAAGGTACGGCAATTTTGTGGAAGTGTAAAATTATTTCCCAAAATAATCACGCAAAATAGCATGGTGCTTGGTTCAGTTAGTTCAGATGTCAGTTTCTGTAACGAGCTATACACACCCTGCCGCAGAAAATAACAAGAATTTATTCTTATTATATAAAATATATAATAAAATTTCTACACTACATTTTAGGTTGCCCGCTGAGAAAACTGACATCTGACATCTGAACCACCTGATAGCTCTTTTGTCTGTCTTTTCCTGAATAGTGTTGACTCTTTCTGAGAGTGTGTTTGTAAAATGTTGTTAATAGTAACAATATCAATTGTTATATTTGCATGTTTCATTTTTTTGTTGTATCTTTGTGGCACTTTTGGGCTTTTGGTCCCAATATAGTTTTGAAATAAAGGTAAAACAAAAAATAAATGGAAGACAAAGAAAGAATTATCAAGGTTGACATTGAGCAGGAAATGCGAAAGAGCTACATTGACTACTCCATGAGTGTTATTGTGGCTCGTGCCTTGCCCGATGTCAGAGACGGTTTCAAGCCCGTTCATCGTCGTATCCTCTTTGGCATGAAGGAACTGGGTAATGTTCATAGTAAACCCTATAAGAAGAGTGCACGTATTGTTGGTGAAGTACTGGGTAAGTATCATCCCCACGGCGACAGCTCTGTATATGGTGCCCTTGTGCGTATGGCTCAGGAATGGGCAATGCGTTATACATTGGTTGACGGTCAGGGTAACTTCGGTTCTATAGACGGTGACAGTCCTGCTGCCATGCGTTACACTGAGGCTCGTCTGAGTATGATGGGTGAGGCTATGATGGATGACCTGGACAAGGAGACCGTTGATATGACCATGAACTTTGACGACACCCTGCCAGAACCCACCGTTATGCCTACCAAGATTCCTAACCTCTTGGTGAACGGTGCAACAGGTATTGCTGTTGGTATGGCCACCAATATTCCAACTCACAACCTTAGCGAGGTGATCGATGCCTGTGTGGCTTACATCGACAATGAGGATATGGATGTAGAAGCCCTGATGCAGTACGTCAAGGGTCCTGACTTTCCAACAGGTGCCTACATTATGGGTCTGCAGGGTATTAAGGATGCTTACGAGACTGGAAGAGGCCGTGTGATTATGCGTGCCAAGGCCGACATCGAGAGTGGCGATCTGCACGATAAGATTATTGTTACAGAGATTCCTTATGGCGTAAACAAGCAGCAGTTGATTGAGTATATTGCTCAGTTGGTTTCTGATAAGAAGCTGGAGGGTATCAGTAATGTGAACGACGAGAGCGACCGTGAGGGTATGCGTATCGTTGTTGATGTGAAGCGTGATGCCAATACTCGTGTTGTCCTGAACAAGTTGTTCAAAATGACTCCTTTACAGACAAGTTTCTCAGTAAACAGCATTGCATTGGTTAAGGGCCGTCCTCAGTTGCTGACACTAAAGGACTTTATCAGCAACTTTGTTTTGCATCGTCACGAAGTTACAATCCGTAGAACAAAATACGACCTGCGTAAGGCTGAGGAGCGTGCTCACATTTTGAAGGGTCTTATCATTGCCAGCGATAATATTGACGAGGTAGTTCAGATTATAAAGAAGAGCAAGACCCCTGTTGATGCACAGCGAGCCTTGGAGGCCAGATTCCAGTTGGATGAGTTGCAGTCAAAGGCTATTGTAGATATGCGTCTGGCTCAGCTGACAGGTCTGAATCAGGAGAAGCTGCATGCAGAGTTTGATGAGTTGATGGAGAAGATTAAGTACTACAACCAGATTCTTACCGATGATAACCTTTGCCGCAAGGTTATGAAGGATGAGTTGATTGAGATTAAGGATCAGTTCGGTGACGAGCGTCGTACAGAGATTCTGCCAAGTGCTGAGGAGTTCAATGCAGAGGACTTCTATGCTGATGACGAGGTGGTTGTTACCATTTCTCACCTAGGATATGTTAAGCGTATTCCTCTGGCTGAGTTCCGTGCTCAGAACCGTGGAGGTATTGGTGTTAAAGCCACATCAACTCGCGACAATGACTTCGTAGAGAAGATTTATCCTGCCACTATGCATAACACTATGATGTTCTTCACAGAACGTGGCCGTTGCTACTGGCTGAAGGTCTATGATATCCCAGAGGGTAGCAAGAACAATAAGGGACGTGCTATCCAGAACATGTTGAATATTGATGCCGGCGACAGCGTTACAAACTGCCTTTGCATCCGCAAGTTGAACGATCCCGACTTCTGCAAGACACATTATGTGATGTTTGCTACCAAGCAGGGTATCATCAAGAAGACTTGTCTGACAGAATACAGCCGTGTTCGTACCAATGGTGTGAACGCCATCAATATTCGCGAGGACGACAGCGTAGTAGCTGTTGAGTTGACAAACGGTAGCAATGAGATTATCGTTGCCAATGCTGGTGGTCGTGCTGTCAGATTCAACGAGTCAGAGGTTCGTCCTATGGGTCGTGTTAGTACAGGTGTACAGAGTATCATCCTTGATAAGGATCCCCGAGACGGCGTTATTGGCATGTGTGTAATCAACGATGTCGAGAATGAGAGCATCATGGTTCTGAGCGAGAACGGCTTCGGTAAGCGTACCGACGTTGAGGAATACCGTAAGACAAGTCGTCATTGTAAGGGCGTCAAGACTATAGCCATCACAGAGAAGACCGGTTATCTGGTAGCCATCTTGGTTGTGAAGGATGAGGATGACCTGATGATTATCAACAAGAGCGGTATCACTATCCGTCTACATGCTGATGATATCAAGACTACCAAGAGTCGTGTTACTCAGGGTGTTAAGGTCATAGAGCTGAAGAAGCGTAACGATGTTATCAGTCACCTGAGTGTTGTTCCCCGTTCAGATGAAGAGGAAGAGATAACAGAGACTTCCGAGGAAACCGCAAACGAAAATGAGTTAAACGAATAAATAACTAATAATCAACCTATTAACAACATTAACGTTATGAAAAAGATTATTGTATCTCTTGCCGTACTATTCTGCGCAGGCAACGTAATGGCACAGACTCCTGAAGAGAAGGCTGCTCTGAAGGAAGCTAAGAAAGAGGCTAAGACTTGCCTGGCAGAAGCTCAGAAGATAAAGGATGCTCTTGAGCCCAAAATCCAAGATAAGAGTGCTGACGATTCTGAAGTTCTGGAGAAGTATGCCAAGGCTGTTGATTTTGTAAATAAGGCATTAAAAACCAATACTATTGAGGAGAAAAGATTTGGCGAGGTTTACAAGATGCTTGCCGACCTGACTCTGCCTGTAAACAATATCTTCCTTAGCAAAGCATCTAATAAGATGACCTTCGATACTCTGTACTTTTACAACAACCTGAAGGCTCTGACAGAGAGTTTGCACAAAGAGCTGAAGTATACCAAGCTAACAACTGGCGAGTACGGAAACGAGGCTTATCTGAAGACAAAGAAATTACATTTGGCAAACAGTGGAGTTTACTATATCTATGCAGCTCAGTTCCTGGCAGATATCAAACGACCAGATTTGGCCTTGGAGGCATACGATACTGCAATGAGCTATGAGAAGAACTATCCCGAGATTGCTGGTATGCCTGATATGCGTATCAGTGAGGCCCAGATGGCTTACTATGCCTTCCATACTGCTCATAATGCCAAGATGTTTGATGCTATGGACAAATATTATGAGAAGGCTCTGCAGTTTGAACAGGGAGCTGAGGGTGTAAAACAGGTTAAGGTAATGTCTTATCTTGAGAAGGGAGATTCTGTTGCATGGGCCAACTATCTGCGTGAAACCACTCTGAAAGATCCTGCCAATAACACAGATTATATTCAGATGCTGCTGGCATATTATCAGAAGTTCGGAAAGGAAAAGATGCTTGAATATTCTGACGCTATTCTGGCTGTTGATCCTAACCTGTACATTGCCAATTATGGTAAGGCTTATGTGCTGTTTGCTACCAACAAGTATGATGAAGCCCTGGTGGTATACAAGAAATGTGCTGAGATTAAAAGCGACTCATACGATGCTTGGTATCAGTGCGGCCTTTGTAAATATCGTCAGGCCTTGGATTTGAACAATACCATCAGCTCTATTAAGAACAGAGCCAAGGCTCAGGAAACCCTCGAGAAAACAAAGGGTCTCTTTGCTGAGGCGTTGCCTTTCTTTGAGAAGGCTCGTGAATGTATGCCTGATGATCCTGAGAAATGGGCATATGAGTTGAAGCAGTGCTATACCGTAACAGGTAATGCTGCCAAAGCCTCTGAAATGTCGAAACTGATTGGTGATTAATGAAGCGAATACTATTTTTATTCATTTTATTAAGTTTAGTAAATACGGGTGCATATGCTGCAGATAAGCAGAAAGCCCCGAAATTAGTCAAGTTGGCAACCTTACACAAGGCTGCTAACTTGGCCATTAAGAATTCCAATGGTCAGGATAACGCCAAGAAGAATCTGTTGGGCGCCCTGGATAGAGAGAATCTGACCAGCAAGGACAGGGCTAATATCTACTATACATGTGCCCTGCTGGACGAATCTCTGAATAGTGTCCAGAATACAAAAGCCTATCTGAAGCAAGTCTGTGATACGGCTGCCCTATTCAGTACCTTGCTGAATATGTATGGCAATCTGTATAAGTGCGACAGCGTGGATGCCCTTCCTAATACCAAGGGTATTGTGAAGCAGAAATACAATTCCAAGACAAACAGCTTGCGCTCAAAGCATCTGACCAATATTCTGAATGGTGGTAAATACTACCTGTCGAAGAATAATTATGCTATGGCATACAATTTCTTCGATTCTTATCACACATACACTCGCCCTTCTGATGCCAATCTTCCTAAGGTTGCATATTGGGCCACTTTCTCGAGTTATAAACTTGGGCAGTATGACAATACACTGAAATATATTGATCAGGCCTTCAGTGCTGTAGGAGAACATGAGGGCGCTATCTTGCAGGAATACAAATGTCGCTCCCATCAGGCATTGAAGAATGATTCTTCCTATATTAAGGATCTGGTTGATGGTGTAAGGAAATACCCCAGCCATGATTTCTTCTTTGTAAATCTGGCCGACATCTATTGTGAGAAGCATATGTATAAAGAGGGGCTTGCTTTGGCAGACTCTTTAATCAAACTTGACCCGGAGAAACCCTTATATTGGTTCTCTAAGTCGAAGTACATGCTCGCTGAGAGTGACTATGAGAAATGTATAGAGTACTCTGACAGTACAATACGCCGTGACAGTACCTATACGGACGCATATTACAATAAAGGAATCTCCTTCCTGAATCTTGCCTGGATACGTCAGGATGGTGCTTGTACAGATTTGTTGGACCCTAAATGTCTGGAGGACAAGAAGGCTATTGAGTCTCTTTACAGAAAAGCACAGCCTTGTATGGAAATGGTAAGGAAATTAGAGCCTGAGAATAAAGACAGATGGGGCAGGCATCTATACCGCATCTATTTGTTCTTGAATAGAGGGAAGGAGTTTGAGGAAATTGACAAACTCCTCCGCTCTAATTAAGGTTTAATATGCAAAGAGAGGATAATCTGCCATGATGGCGTTAACCTCGCTACGTACCTGAGCAATTACATTCTCGTCTTCTGGAGCGTTCAGAACACGCTCGATGAAATCAGCAATCTTAATCATGAGATCTTCTTTGGCACCACGTGTTGTGATGGCAGGTGTTCCTAGACGGATACCGCTTGTCTGGAAAGCACTGCGTGTGTCAAAGGGAATCATGTTCTTATTAACAGTAATGTCAGCTGCAACAAGAGCCTTTTCTGCAACCTTGCCAGTCAAATCAGGATACTTGTTGCGGAGGTCAACCAACATAGAATGATTGTCTGTACCACCAGAAACAATATTAAAGCCACGCTTGATCAACTCGTCAGCCAGAACGGCAGCGTTCTTCTTAACCTGAAGTGCCCACTCCTTGAATGCAGGAGAGAGAGCCTCGCTGAATGCAACTGCCTTAGCTGCAATTACGTGCTCCAGAGGACCGCCTTGGATACCAGGGAATACTGCACTGTTGAGCAGGGCAGACATCATCTTAACCTCGCCCTTAGGAGTCTTCTTTCCCCAGGGATTCTCGAAGTCCTTACCCATGAGGATGATACCGCCACGAGGACCACGCAGGGTCTTGTGTGTAGTACTTGTTACGATATGAGCATATTTAACGGGGTTGTCCAACAGACCTGCAGCGATAAGACCGGCAGGGTGAGCCATGTCAATCATAAGGATTGCGCCTACAGAGTCTGCAATCTTACGCATACGTGCATAATCCCATTCACGGCTGTAGGCAGAACCTCCACCGATAATCATCTTGGGCTTGTGCTCAAGAGCCAGACGCTCCATCTCATCATAATCAACTCGACCGGTTTCCTTATTCAAGTTATAACCAATAGGCTTGTACACAATACCGCTGGTATTAACAAGTGAACCGTGGCTAAGATGCCCACCATGATCAAGGTTCAAGCCCATGAAGGTGTCGCCAGGATTCAGGCAAGCCAAGAATACTGCTGCATTAGCCTGAGCTCCAGAGTGAGGTTGCACATTAGCATATTCTGCACCGAAGAGTTCCTTTACACGGTCAATGGCAAGCTGCTCGACTTCGTCAACAACCTGACAACCTCCGTAGTAACGCTTACCGGGATAACCCTCGGCGTACTTGTTTGTCAGGCATGAGCCCATAGCAGCCATAACCTGGTCACTTACAAAGTTTTCTGATGCGATAAGCTCAATGCCACGCATCTGACGCTGATGTTCTTTCTCGATCAACGAGAAAATAGTAGTGTCTTTGTCCATAAGATACGATACCTAATAATTATAACAAATTTTCCTGTTTAGATTAATTTCACGTTGTTCAATGTAACTTCCCTGTTGCAATAACGACATTGCAAAATTCCTTTTTCCTTGTCCATAACATGGAAGTGGGTTTTCATGGGCTCGTTGTTGGTTATACATTTGTGATTGTCGCACTTGATGATGCCAATAAGTTCGTCTGGCATCTTAACCTGCTTCTTCTCTACAACTTCAAAATCACGTATGATAGCCAGCGTGACATTGGGCGTGACTACTGACAACTGGTTTAATTCCTCGTCAGTAAAGAATCTATCTGCAATCTTGAGAATACTTTTGTGCCCCATCTTCTTACTCTTCAGATTGATACCAATGGTGACAGAGGTGCTAACTTTCTCAAGATTAAGCAAACTGATAACCTCGAATATTTTTGCTGAAGGTATATGATCTATTACAGTACCGTTCTCGAGTGCTGCAACTTGTAATTCCTGACGTTTCATGCAATAATGGTTTTGTCTTTTTTAATATCATCTAATGTAATTCCCAAGGCATCACATATCAATGCCTGTCTTGCATACAATCCGTTGCGAGCCTGCTGGAAGTAGTAGGCGTATGGTGTGTTATCGATGCTGTATTCAATTTCGTTAACACGGGGCAGGGGATGCAGAATCTTCATATTGTGACGAGCACGGAAGAGCATATCCTCCTTTAGCAGGTAGCGGTCCTTGACCCTCTCGTACTCTTCCAAATCAGTGAAACGTTCACGCTGCACACGAGTCATATAGAGAATGTCTGCATCTGCTATGGTATTGGCATCGAAGTCCTGATGCTCATAGAACTTTATATTGTTCTCCTTACAATACATCTTATAATAATCAGGCATTGCCAATTCATCAGGAGCAATGAAGTGGAACGTGGGGTTAAAGTGGCGCATGGCAGTAATAATACTATGGACCGTTCTGCCGTACTTCAGGTCGCCCACCAAATAGATATTCAGATTTTCTAATGTCCCCTGAGTCTTGTAGATGGAATAAAGGTCAAGCATTGTCTGGCTGGGGTGCTGGTTGGCACCATCACCGGCATTAACAATAGGTACGGGCGAAATCTCGCTTGCATACTGAGCGGCTCCTTCCAGATAATGGCGCATGACAATGATGTCTGCATAGTTGGACACCATCATGATGGTATCTTTCAGGGTTTCTCCCTTTGTCCCGCTTGTTACCTTTGGGTCGGCAAAGCCAATGACCTTAGCTCCCAAACGATTTGCTGCAGTCTCAAAACTTAATCTTGTTCTGGTACTGGGTTCGAAAAACAATGTTGCTACGATTTTTCCATCCAGAATCTTTCTGTTTGGATGGCGTTCAAACTCTTGAGCCATTTCAATGAGATACAACAGCTTCTCCTTGGAATGCTTGGCAATTGTTACAAGACTTCTTGTTTCCATATAATTATCCGAGAATATTACATATTATATTTCGGGCTTCAAAATTATATATTTTTTTTGTTACATGCAATACACGTGCCTGTGTAGATATATAATGTACGTTATTTTGTTTTTATTTGACGGTTTTATAAAAAATTATTTGTAACTTTGTAGCCAAATATTCGCTATTATGAGGAAACGTGTTTTTCTGTATATTTGGACAATATATATCCTGATGGTTGTTGCTGCCGGAGGCATCTTCTATTGCATCTTTAATGGATATATTGGCTATATGCCGGAAATAGAGGAATTAGAGAATCCTGTTAACAAATATGCTTCACAGGTAATATCTGCTGACGGCAAGTTGATAGGAACGTGGAGCTATAGTAGGGCAAATAGAATATTTGTTGGATATAATGATGTTGCATCATCTGTAATTCAGGCACTTGTGGCAACGGAAGACGAGCGTTTCTATGAACATAGCGGTATTGATATTAAGGCGCTTTTCAGGGCTATTGTTAAACGTGGAATTTTTATGCAAAAGAGTGCGGGTGGTGGTAGTACCATTACTCAGCAACTTGCCAAGCAGCTCTATTCTGAGAAGGCTGAGAATGTCAAGGAAAGGCTTCTTCAGAAACCTATTGAATGGGTAATTGCATTAAAGTTGGAGCGCTATTACACCAAGGAGGAGATTCTGACAATGTACCTGAACCATTTTGACTTCCTGCATAATGCTGTGGGTATCAAGACTGCTGCCAAGACCTATTTCGGCAAGGATCCCAAAGACCTAACCGTCACTGAGAGTGCCACTTTGATAGGTATGTGTAAGAACCCCAGCTACTTTAATCCCGTAAGAAATCCCGAAAGGTGTTTGCAGAGAAGGAATGTGGTTCTGGCTCAGATGGAGAAAGCCGGCTACATTACTTCTGATGAAGCTGATCAGTTAAAGCTCCAGCCATTGGATTTGAATTTTCATAGAACAGACCATAAAGAGGGTACAGCAGCCTATCTGCGTGATTATCTGAGACAGGTTCTGATGGCCAAGAAACCCAATAGATCTGATTACGCCAGTTGGCAAGACCAGAAGTTCTACGAGGATTCACTTGCATGGGAAACAGATCCTGCGTATGGGTGGTGTAATAAGAATGTTAAAAGAGATGGAACCAACTATAATATTTATACTGACGGATTAAAAGTTTATACTACCATTGATTCCAGAATGCAGCTGTATGCGGAAGAGGCTGTAAGGAAACATGTGGTAGATGAGCTTCAACCCGTATTCGAAAAGGAATTGAGGTCAAATAAGAATGCTCCGTATGCCAGCTCATTGAGTGCAGATGAGGTTGCCAAGAAATTCCAGCGTGCAAAACGTCAGTGTGCACGATATATCCAGATGAAGGCTGACGGATATTCAGAGTCTGAAATAGAAGACGCTTTCAATAAGCCCATAGAAATGGCTGTTTATACGCCTCACGGTGAAATAGATACACTGATGAGTCCTTCAGATAGTCTCAAGTATTACAAAAGGTTCCTGAGATCTGGATTCATGGTCATGGAAAACGAGACTGGATATGTAAAGGCCTATGTAGGTGGAACGGATTTCTCTCATTTCCAGTATGATATGTGTACTCAGGGAAGAAGACAGGTCGGTTCAACCATCAAACCTTATTTGTACTCATTAGCTATGGAGAATGGTTGGAGTCCCTGTGATGAAGCTCCTAACATACAACAGACATATCAGGTGGGCAACCAGACATGGACACCAAGAAATGGCAGTAGGGCCAGATATGGCGAGATGGTTACACTGAAGTGGGGCTTGGCAATGAGTAACAACTGGATTTCTGCTTGGTTGATGAGCCAACTTTCCCCTTCTGCTTTGGTTAGACTATTGCATGAATATGGCATTCTGAATAAGGATATTGTACCATCTATGTCTCTTTGTCTGGGACCTTGTGACATATCCGTTTCTGAAATGGTAGGTGCATACTCTGCTTTCCCCATGAAGGGTGTAAGAAGAATTCCTATGTATATTACCAGAATAGAGGATTCTGAAGGTAATATTGTTGCGGAGTTCCTGCCTCGTGTTCATGAAGTGATTTCAGAAGAATCATCCTACAAAATGATTACTCTGATGCGTGGTGTTGTTGACAGTGGTACGGGTGGTAGAATGCGTAACAGATATAAGATATACGCTCCCATGGGTGGTAAGACTGGTACTACTAACATGAATTCCGATGGATGGTTCGTCGGGTATACTCCCTCCCTTACATTCGGCTCTTGGGTCGGTGGTGAAGAGCGTGACATTCACTTTGCAGCAACAGCATACGGTCAGGGTTCAAATTCTGCCTTGCCTATAGCCGCATACTTCTTACAGAAAGTATATGCAGATAATAGCCTGCACTATTCTCCTACTGAGAATTTTGTTGTTCCAAGTAATTTTAATCCCTGTGCTTCCTATAATGACGAGTTTGAAGAGGGAGAGGAAATAGAGGAGGTAATGCTGGATAATTTGTCAAATTAGCGTAAGCGTGGGATTTGGTTTAAAAACATTTAAAGTTTATATGTAGATTTTGCAGTATCGGACCATATAATTAAATTTGTTGAAAAAATATACAAGATGAGTTTGTTAAAACAATATATACTTACATTTCTTCTATTATTCTGTTCTCAGATCCATGCCCAACAAATAAAGATCGGGAATTATACATTCCCTGCTGGAGGAGGCGAATATCAGGGCGAGATGTTCAAAGGAAAACCCTATGGGAAGGGAACTACAAAGTATCCTAATGGTGATTTCCATACAGGCAACTATGTAAAAGGGAAAAGAGAGGGGCATGGCGTCTACCAGTTTTCTGATGGCGAAAAATATGACGGTGAATGGTTCCAGGACCAACAACATGGATTCGGCACTTATTATTTCTCAAACAATAATCGATATGAAGGTCTTTGGTTCCGTGACTATCAGGAAGGAGAAGGAACCATGTATTACTACAACGGTGATGTTTACAAAGGAGAATGGGTTCAAGACAAGAGAGATGGCAAGGGAATATATACTCATGCCAATGGAGCCTATTACAATGGTCACTGGAAGGCTGATATGAGAGACGGTTATGGCGTCTACGATTGGCACAACGGCGACAAATACGAAGGTAACTGGAAAGAAAACAAGAAGAACGGAAAGGGAACTTATACATACGCTTCGGGCGATTCCTATACAGGCGATTGGCTGAATGACCAGAAACATGGTAAAGGAATTTACATCTTTGCCGATGGCACAAAGTATGAGGGACAATATCAACATGGAGAAAGAACAGGTGAAGGAATTTCCACTTTGCCAAACGGCGACAAATACGTCGGTCATTTCCTGAATGGAGAACGAACAGGTTATGGCACCTGTACATGGAATTCCGGAGCAACTTATATCGGAAACTGGAAGTCAGACAAGCCTCACGGGGCAGGCAAATACACATGGGCTAACGGAGATGTCTATGATGGTAATTGGGTAAATGGTCTGATGGAAGGAAATGGTATACTCCGCCAGGCTGATGGCGTTAAGTTTAAGGGCAGATTCCAGAAGGGAATGAAAGAAGGCTTCGGTATTCAGGAAGATGCCAACGGAGTCAGATCTGAGGGTGAATACCATTTGGGTAAGCGTAACGGTGAATTTGTTGAAAAAGACAAAACCGGTACAATTATAAGAAAAGTAACGTACTTAAACGGCGAAGTAAGAACAACGTCAGAACAGAATTAACAATCCACTAAAAACATAACTTTAGATTAAAATTTAAAAATAATACATTATGGCACGCACCAAAGCTACCACCAAGAAAACCGCAACAAATGTAACGAAAAAGGCAAAGAGTCCTTCTTGTGTTACACCGCGTCAGCTCAAGCTAATTAAGAACGACGCATATTTGGAACCTTTTTCTGATGCAATAAACGGCAGATATCAGGCTGCAATTGACAAGAAGATTGAATTAGTTGGCGAAAAGGGAAGCCTTAATGATTTTGCCACAGGCTACCTCTACTTCGGTCTGCATAAAACGGAGGACACATGGATTCTGAGAGAATGGGCCCCCAACGCTATTGACATCTTTGTTGTCGGAGATTTTAATGACTGGAAAGAAAGTGCTAAATATGCAATGAAACGCATAAAAGGTACCGGTAACTGGGAAATTAAAATCAAGAACAAGAACTTCCGTCACGGAACTCACTTCAAACTGATGGTACATTGGAATGGCGGTTGTGGCGAGCGTATTCCCGCATGGGCAACCAGAGTCGTACAGGATCCTGATACACATTTGTTCAGTGCTCAGGTTTGGGATCCCGAAGAGAAGTTTGTATGGCAGAATCCCAAGTTCAAAGCAGAGACAGATCCGCTGTTGATTTATGAATGCCACATTGGCATGGGGCAGGATGCAGAAAAGGTAGGTACCTATACAGAGTTTCGTGATAATGTCTTACCTCGTATAGCAAAGTTAGGATACAATTGCATACAGATAATGGCTATCCAGGAGCATCCATATTATGGGAGTTTCGGTTATCACGTAAGTAGTTTCTTTGCTGCGAGCAGCAGATTTGGTACACCTGAGGAATTAAAGTCTTTGATTGATGCCGCTCATGCCAAGGGCATCGCTGTCATCATGGATATTGTACACAGCCATGCTGTCAAGAATGAAAATGAGGGATTGGGTAACTTCGCAGGTGATCCTAATCAGTATTTCTATCAGGGTGCTTTGCATGAGCATCCTGCATGGGACAGTCTCTGTTTCGACTATGGCAAGAATGAAGTCCTGCACTTCCTGCTCTCTAACTGCAAATATTGGCTTGAAGAATACCACTTTGACGGTTTCCGCTTTGATGGTGTTACTTCAATGCTCTACTATAGCCACGGACTTGGCGAGAGTTTCTGTGAATATGCCGATTATTACAACGGACATCAAGATGGAAACGCTATTACATATCTGACATTGGCAAATGATCTGATACATCAGGTCAACAAGCATGCTATAACTATTGCTGAAGAGGTTAGTGGTATGCCTGGTTTGGCTGCTCCGATTAAGGATGGAGGCTATGGTTTTGACTACCGCATGGCTATGAATATTCCTGACTTCTGGATTAAGAGTATCAAGGAGCTAAAGGATGAGGACTGGAAACCAAGTGCAATGCTTTGGGAATTAACCAATCGCAGAAAGGACGAGAAGACAATCTCATATGCTGAGTCTCATGATCAGGCTCTGGTGGGTGACAAGACTATTATCTTCCGTCTTATAGATGCTGATATGTATTGGCATTTCAAGAAGGGTGACCAGACTTCCTCTGTAGAACGTGGTATAGCATTACATAAGATGATTCGTTTGCTCACAGCAACTACCATAAATGGCGGTTATCTGAACTTTATGGGTAATGAGTTTGGACATCCCGAATGGATAGACTTCCCACGTGAAGGCAATGGTTGGAGTTATAAGTATGCACGCAGACAATGGAATCTTGTTGATGATAAATCTCTCTGTTATCATTATCTTAATGATTTTGATATTGCCATGCTGAAGATTATCAAGAAGCAAAAGCATTTCGAGAAACAGCCTGTCCAGGAGATTTGTCATAATGACGGTGATCAGGTATTTGCCTACCAACGTGGTGATCTGCTCTTCTTCTTCAACTTTAGCCCAACAAGGTCATACTGCGGCTACGGATTTATGGTTAAGCAAGGTTCTTACGAGTATCTGCTCAACACAGATGATGTATCCTTTGGTGGTAATGGCTTTAACGATGATAAATTAACTCATTTGACAAACTATGATAATGTCTTGGCACGTGACAATAAGGGTTGGCTTCAATTATATCTGCCTGCCCGAACTGCCTGCGTGCTGAAGAAGGTAAAAGATTAATAACAACTTATATTAGAAATAAAGATTAAAAATGCCAAAAATTTCTGTACGTGGATTTGAGATGCCAGAGTCGCCAATTCGTAAATTGGCACCATTGGCTTTTGCGGCTAAAGAACGTGGAGTTCATGTCTATCATCTTAATATTGGTCAGCCTGACCTCCCAACTCCTAAGGCGGCACTCGATGCAATCCATAACATAGACCGTAAAATCCTTGAATACAGCCCAAGTCAGGGATATCTTAGTTACAGAAAAAAACTTGTAAATTATTACGCGAAGTATAATATCAACCTCACTGCAGATGATATCATTATCACCAGCGGTGGTTCTGAGGCAGTATTGTTCTCTTTCCTCGCATGTTTGAATCCTGGTGATGAGATTATTGTTCCAGAACCTGCTTATGCCAACTATATGGCATTTGCAATATCTGCCGGTGCTGTTATTCGAACGATTGCTACTACCATCGAGGAAGGATTCTCTCTGCCTAAGGTAGAGAAATTTGAGGAACTGATCAATGAGAAGACTCGCGCTATTTTGATATGTAATCCTAACAACCCAACGGGATACTTGTATACCAGACGTGAGATGAATCAGATTCGTGATTTGGTAAAGAAATATGACCTGTATCTTTTCTCAGATGAAGTATATCGTGAGTTCATCTATACAGGCAGTCCCTATATCAGCGCATGTCATCTGGAAGGCATAGAAAACAACGTCGTTTTGATTGACTCTGTCAGCAAGCGTTATAGCGAGTGTGGAATCAGAATAGGTGCTCTTATTACCAAGAATCAGGAGGTGCGTAAGGCTGTTATGAAATTCTGTCAGGCCCGTTTGAGTCCTCCACTTATTGGTCAGATTGCTGCCGAGGCTAGCTTGGATGAACCAGAGGAATACAGTCGTGAAGTATATGACGAGTATGTGGAACGCAGAAAGTGTCTTATTGACGGTCTGAACCGTATTCCTGGTGTTTACAGTCCCATTCCAATGGGTGCCTTCTATACGGTTGCTAAACTGCCTGTTGATGATGCAGAAAAGTTCTGTGCTTGGTGCCTGAGCGATTTCAACTATGAGGGTGAAACTGTTATGATGGCTCCTGCTGCAGGTTTCTATACTACTCCTGGCTCTGGTAGAGATGAAGTCCGTCTCGCTTATGTGCTTAAGAAGGAGGATTTGACGCGTGCCCTTTTCGTGTTGCGTAAAGCACTCGAGGCTTATCCTGGCACAACGCTCAAGTAATAACAATAGATTTACATAGAGGGATATGTTTACATGGTTTATAGCAAGTCGATTGTTCCGACATTCTGACGATGTTAAACGTGTCTCTAAACCGGCCATACGTATTGCAACACTTGGTGTTGCAGTAGGTGTGGCTATTATGTTATTAAGTACTGGCGTTGTTTTAGCCTTCCAAAGCGAGATCAAGAACAAAGTTCTTGGCTTTGGCTCTCATATTCAGGTTATAAATTACGATAGTCAGAATTCTGAACAATATAAGCCTATTGTTTTCAACCAGGAAACCTTTTCGGTACTTGATTCTGTTCCTGGTGCACAGACTGTTTCTCCATTCTGCATAAAACCTGGTATGCTTAAGACGGACAATACGTTCAGAGGTGTTATGTTTAAAGGAGTAGGAGAGCGTTATGATTACAGTTTCTTCCGTAAACATCTTATTGATGGAGAGATTGCCTCTTTCCCTGATACGTCAACTACGGGCAAGCTTATCATCTCCCAGTCGCTCTCCAAACAGATGTCCCTTAAGGTAGGCTCTGATGTATATGCTTATTTCTTTGAGGATAGAGTTAAAGCACGTAAGTTCAAGGTTTCTGCTATCTATTGCACTAATCTGACCGACTTCGACAATAAACTTGTATTTACAGATGTTTCTACAGTACAGAAACTTCTTGGTTTTGATACCTATCAGTATTCAGGGGCAGAAATCTGGTTAAGTGACTTTTCTCAGTTGCCAGAAGCATCGTCTTATATTATAAATAAGGTAAACAGAACACAAGACCCTTATGGAGCGTATTATACCAGTATGAGTATATACGAGATGTATCCCCAAATCTTTGCATGGCTACAGTTGCTGGATCTGGATGTTTGGGTTATTCTTATCCTTATGGTTTGTGTTGCAGGTGTGACTATGATAAGTGGATTGCTTATCATTATACTTGAGCGTACAAACTTTATTGGAATTCTGAAGGCACTTGGTGCAAGCAATTCGCGTATGCGTCATATCTTCCTTTATTTCAGCTTCTTTGTCATCTTGCGTGGCATGTTATACGGTAACATCTTGGCATTTGCCCTTATTTTCATACAGCAACAATGGCATTTGATACACTTGGATCCGACTGTATATTATGTAGAAGCTGTTCCTGTAACTGTTGATTGGGCTTTCTTTGCGATAATAAATGTTGCAACACTCGTTATTTGTGTATTGGCACTTGTTATCCCCAGTTATCTTATTTCAAATATTCATCCTGCAAAGAGTATTCGTTTTGAATGATCTACTGTTTCTCCAAGAGAAGCATACACCAGTTTTCGTCGCTCTCTTTCTTAATCAGCTTTAGGTTTTCTTTTTGTGCTGCTTCCAGTAATACTGGTACATCTTCTGTGTAGAAACCACTCAGTAAAATCTGCCCCTTGGGTGATAACTTGCTACTGAAGGCGTGCAGATCGTTTAGCAGGATGTTTCTGTTAATGTTGGCTATCAGCAAGTCGGCATTTCCTGTTTTCGTCAGGACTGTTGAATCTCCTTTCTCTACAGTTATTTTATTTTGTACCCCATTCAAAAGAATGTTATCACGAGTATTTTCAACACTCCATTCGTCAATGTCATAGGCGAAAACACTTGTAGCTCCCCTCTTGATACACATAATGGAAAGTATGCCTGTACCTGTACCTGCATCAATAGCCTTCTTGCCAGTAAGATTCAGAGTAACTAATTCACGTAGTATCATACGTGTAGTTTGGTGACTTCCTGTTCCAAAGGCCAGCTTGGGGGATATAATGATGTCATAAGGTAGAATGGGAACATCTGTATGCTTTACGTCATGAATAACAATAGTGTCATCTATTATGATAGGATGAAAGCCTTCTTCTTCCCATACTGCATTCCAGTCTTCGTATTCTGCCTCTACTATCTCATATTTTATCTTTATCTCAGGAAAAGGATAGTTTCCGATGATTTTTTTTAGGTTTTCCTCTTCAAATACAGACTGTTGAATATAAGCTTGCAATCCATTGTCCGTGGGGACAAAAGTCTCAAAACCAATCTCTGCCAACAATGCAGAAATAACATCGCTATACGTCTCTGTATATGGCTCTATGGTGAAGTTTACCTCGTAGTATTTCATAACTGAATGCAAAAATACATATATTTTTCTAACTAGGGAAATTTCCTCGCCAAATTAGGCAAAATCCTTTTGGCTATTTCGTTGAATACCTCTACCTTTGTATCATAAACATATAAAACCGTAGTATTATGAAGTTTTTGTATCTTTTTCTTTTGTCGGTTTGGGGTCTTTCTGCAACTGTTCATGCACAAGACATAGATGATGATATGTACTTTGTTTCCAGCAAGAAGAAAGCTGCAAAATCTGTTGCTAAGACAACAAAGAACAAGTCCACCTACAAGGATGTATCAAATATTGTTACTTCCGAAGAGTATGAAGATGCCAATGTTGACTACCATACCGGACAACTGCGTGATGTAGATGATTACAACAGACGTGGTAATCTGGTTAATAACGGACAAGTTGTAGCCAAGTTGGTTAATGACACCTTATATGTATTCAGCAACGATAGCACTAGTCAGAAGACATATGTATATGGTAGTGAGGCAGAATCTGGTAGCAATTACTATGATGATGATAACTCCTACTATGATGACTATGTTCTGACTTCTCGTTTAGGTCGTTACCACAGTGTTCATTTTATTGACCCATGGTATTGGGATTATTGCTATGGATGGTATGATCCTTGGTATGACCCATGGTACGGATGGTATGCCCCCTATTACCGTCATGGCTTCTATAGCTGGTATGACTGGGGATGGTACCATCGTCATAGTTGGAGTTTGGGATGGGGTTGTAGTTATCCCCCATATCACCACCATTCTGTTTATCCTGGTGGCGGCTTTAATAATGGCAGTGTATCTTACCGCCCTGTTTATACTAACTATCGCAATGGCGGATTACGTCAAGGATCTTATACCGGTAGAGGTAACAGAAATTCCAACACTTCAGTTGTAACCCGTTATCCGCGTAATTCATCTACTGATGGCACACGCCAAGAAATTAGCCGAAGAAGTAGAGATAATACATTATCTCGCGGTTCACGAGTTACTACCAATAGTGAAGGTGTAAACTCTCGTGCTGAAAGAGGTACTATACGCAATGAATCTACCACACGTAATTCCAGCCAGTCTACTCGTAGCAGTAGGGAAACATATTCAACTCCTTCACGCAGCAGCTCATCATCTATGGGTAGCTTTGGCGGTAGTAGTTCACGTGGTGGCTTTGGCGGCGGCTTCAGTGGTGGCCGTAGTGGTGGAGGAGGCAGCGTAGGTCGCGGAAGATAACTCTTATAATATGGGATTTAAAAAGTAATTATCAAAAACAAGTATAAATAAGGTTATGAAGAAGATATTAATAATATTATGTGTTTTCTTTGCAATAACGGCTGTAGCACAAGATACATATTTGAATGAGCAAACTCTCAACAATTCGAGTGAGGTTATAGGTACATCACGTTATGTAGGTATGGGTGGAGCAATGGGAGCCCTGGGAGCTGATATGAGTGTTATTAGTTGGAATCCTGCAGGTATTGGTCTGTATAGAAAGAGTGATGTGGCTCTCACGTTTGGAGGTTACTGGAATAAGAGTAAAATCCGCGAAGAGAACCGTGGGGCCGCTTGTTTAGACCAAGTCGGTTTTGTTTATAGCATAAAAACAGAGTCAGATGTTTGCCCTTATGTAAACCTCGGTATAAACTTTCAGAGAAAGAAAAACTTTGGTTCCAATTTTTATGCAGAAAACCTTGATTTGAAGAATCTTAGTCAAATGGATCAGTTAGCCGAGTTAGCTAATTCATATTATTCTAATGGTTATGATCTTACGAAAGTACCTAATCTTGCGGGGCATCTTGTCTATAATGGAGAGCTACCTTTTGATCAGTCTCAGCAAAAATACTTCAATGAATATTATGGCAAGTGCAACAAATATACCCATCATAGCGAAGGTTCTTTGCGTAGTTGGGATTTTAATCTCAGTACTAATATACAGGACCGTGCGTTTTTAGGTTTAACTTTTGGCGTTGATAATATTGATTACGATTCATGGACAAATTATTATGAAGGATGTAACCTGCACCTTTATGATGACGATGAAGCTACTCGTGGTGACTATAGTATTAGTAATTATTATCGTATAACAGGTTATGGTTTCAACTTGAAATTTGGAGGTATTGTACGTCCCTTTGAAAGTAATTCCTTTCGTATAGGTTTTGCTGTTGAGACTCCAACTTGGTACAAGATGAAGTGTGTTGTTGATATGTTAAGTTGTAACGAAATGACCCATAATGAATCAGCTATTGATCCTCTGCCCGTTTTTGAGTTCAATCCCTATACTCCTTGGAAGTTTCGTGCCTTTATGGGAAGTACAATAGGCAACAAGTTCGCATGGGATGTAGATTATGAGTATGCTAATTATGCTACTATGACGCAACGTTATCCTGGCAATGGTTATTCAAATGAATTTGGCGGTATCAAGGATTTGGATATGGAAGATCATACACATCAGACCCTGAAAGGCGTTCATACAGTACGCACAGGAATAGAGTATCGTCCGATTTCGCCTTTGTCTTTTCGTCTAGGATATAATTTCTCAAGTTCTCCTTACAAGAAAGATGCAAATTTTGATTTAGTTAAGATCATAAGTCCTTATGTCGATTGCATTTCTCGTACAAACTATATGATTACCAAGCCTACACATATCCTCAGTTTAGGTGCTGGTTATAGATGGAAGAAGTTCTATTTTGATTTGGCATACAAGATTCGTCATCAGAAAGCCGATTTCTATGCCTTTGACGACAGTTTTACAAGCCCTGATACAGATTTCTCAACTGCTAATCCTGATTTATTGAATGTACGCCTTGATCCTGTGCCTGTAGATCTTACGCGTCATAGCATTACCTGTACCTTGGGTATAAAGTTCTGATATAAAAAAGAAGAGTAGGGGATTTGCCTCTACTCTTCTGGGAATAAACCATATAGCTTAGCGTCTATCTGGTCAGTTATAAACTGAAAATCCTTAGGGTTCGCTTCAAATTTCAGACGATCTCCGTCTATAATCAGAAGCGGGCCCTTATAAGTTTTAATCCAAGCCTCATAGCGGTCGTTTAGACCTTTTAGGTAGTCTATGCGGATGCTTTGTTCGTAGTCTCTGCCTCGTTTACTGATTTGTGCAATCAGATTTGGGATGGTGCTTCGGATGTAAATCATCAAATCGGGTAACCCTACAAGAGACATCATCAGATCAAATAGTTCAGAATAGTTTGAAAAATCTCTGTCGCTCATGTATCCTTGTTCATGAAGGTTAGGAGCAAAAATGCGGGCATCCTCAAAGATGGTACGGTCCTGAATGATGGTATCCTTGCTCTTTGAGATTT
>CAMKTJ010000050.1 GCA_946415645.1 uncultured Prevotellaceae bacterium | reverse complement strand
TTTTTTAGAAAGAAAGCCTCTGCATCGAAAGATGCGGGGGCTTTTCTGTTTTATATCTGATTACTCTGAATACTCTGATTACTCTGTGTAATCCGAATGGTCTGTGATGTCTGAGAACTCTGAATACACTGAGTGTACCGATTTTCTTGAACACCTGGATTGCTTTAATTACTTTGATTCTTCCGAATATTTCAATACTGTAAGAAGGAGGATAGTTGTTTGTTTTATATGGATCTTTTTTCATCGTTTGTTGCATTGTTTTCTTGGCTATTTCTCCTATTTTGATGTGTCTGGTTTCGTTTTTTTGTATATACTTGGGTGTTTTTTCTTTGTTTTTAGTGTAGAATACAAAAAGGTTACTATATTTGTGCGGTAATTTTAAATCAACACACGAGAAACATACATTTTATACTATCATGAAACAAAGATTATTTTATGGTTTTCTTTTGCTGTTAGTCTGTTTGACTGGCAGTATGAGAACATGGGCACTGGAGCAAGATGCTAATGGTGTCTATCAGATTGGAACAGCTCAGGATCTGATTGATTTTGCAGCTTTTGTGAATCAAGGCGTTGCCAATATGTCTGCCAATGCTGTATTAACAAACGACATTGACATGACGGGACAGCCTTGGGATAATGCCATAGGCAACTGGGCATCTGGTGTGGAAGGCTATAAAGGACATTTCGATGGTCAGAACCACGCTATCAATGGGCTAGAATACACTACAACCAAGAACTATCATGGTCTTTTTGGCGTACTTCTGGACGGTGCTGTAGTTGAAAACTTTTCCGTTTATGGAAACATAACTAATGTAAGCTATGATGCTATTGCAGTCATTGCTTATTCAAAGAATGATGTTACGCCTGTTTACATTCGTAACATTCACAGTTACTTAAACCTGACGACTTCAGGTAGTGATAAGAAAGTCGGTGGTGTCTTGGGAAATGGCAACAATGGTACGACATATGTGGACCGTTGTATTTTCTCAGGTTCAATTAAAACGACAAATAAGACAAACTGTGGTGGTATTGTTGCTTATATTCAGAATAACTCTAGTGTTTATGTTAACATCACTAACTGTATATTCGATGGTAAGCTTGAAAGCGAGAATAGCAGCACCTATTGCGGAGGTATCCTTGGATATATTGGAGCAAACAGTAACAGATATACCGTTAAGAATTGTCTGTCTGTAGGAACTGTTACAGCTCCAATAGCAGGTTCCATCTTTGGTTATGTAAGAAATGAAGGTGGCGGCTTTGGTAATAATTACTATCTTGGAACTGCGACAAGCGGTAAGACTGAAGGAACGGGTGCAAACAATGTCGCAACACCTGTATCTGATGAACAGTTGAAGAGTGGTGAGGTTTGCTATAAGTTAAACGGTGATAATCTGGACGATATTGCTTTCTATCAGAATATAGATGAGGATGAATTCCCCGTTTTGGATTCTACCCACAAACGTGTTTATGCCGTTGGCGAAAGATTGTGTGACGGTTCTTTCTCTGGCGAGGTAGCATATACTAACGATAGCAATGGTGAGGGAACTATTCCCGATCATGATTTCGATGAAGGCTATTGTAGTGTTTGCGGTGCCATGGATATGACATACATGAAACCTGTTGACGGATGGTACGAGATTGGTACGGCTCGTCAACTGCGTTGGTTTGCTGATTTCGTGAATGCCGGAAACTACGATATCAATGCTAAGGTGGTTGATGACCTGAACCTTTCTTATGAAGAATATATCCCTGTGATTGGTAACAGTCCCTCAAATGCTTACAAGGGAATCTTCGATGGCCAGGGACATGAGCTTAATAGCTATTTCTTGAATGTCAGCAGTTTTGCAGGCGGTTATGGCTATGGCTTGTTTGGTAATACCAGTGGTGCTACCATTAAGGACTTCAGTATTGACGGAGAGTTAACGTTCGAAAATGGAGGAGCAGCGCCTTCTTCCGATGCAGGATGTGGACTGATTGGTTGGCCTGACGGTGGAACGTTGATTCAGAATATCAAGAATAATGTAGATATCTTTGCTAATATCTCCACACATGTGGGTGGTATGGTGGGCTCGCTTCGAAATGCCACTATAGACCGTTGTGAATACTTAGGACGTATTAATGGCCTGAGTAGTAAGAATGGCGTTGCCGGTATAGCAGGCTATACTAATACAGGTACCATTACCAACTGTATTTTCTCTGGAATTGTTGAAGGTGACGGAACTGGTTACTTTGCAGGTATCCTGGGTTATGTTAACAACGGAAGTGCTAAAGTAAAGGGTTGCCTGTCAGTTGGTAGGATCGATAATGAGGTTTCTTCTTATGTAGCTGCTGTGGTGGGTCGTCTCCGTAATATTAGTACAGACTATGCTGACAACTACTACACTGGTGAGATAAAAGGTATTGGAGGCGGTGAGGCATCACAGTATGATTATGTTGTTGCCAATACAACATCAGTTACATACGAACAGGTAGCCAGTGGAGAAGTTGCATGGGGCTTGAACGGAGGAACTTATGTAATACCTGCTTTCTACCAGACAATAGGTCAGGATGAGGTTCCTGTATGGGATGCTACTCACGACTTGGTTTATCCCACAGTGGACGGTTATTCAAGTATGCCAATGGACGATTCTATGGATAACTTCCTGGATGATTTCGCAGAGTTACAGCAGGCTAAGACTGAAGAGACCATTGCTTGCCAGCAACTAATAGACAACTATTTGGCAGCTATAGTTCCCCTTGCAGATGTTGATACTTACGAGGAGTTCGTTGAAGCTTATGCCAAAGTTAAACCTCTGTTGGATTCTATTCAAGTTTCCGAAGGCTACTATAAGGCATATGCCGATGTATGTTCTGGCGTGGCAGATTATATGGATAAGAATGATGTAGGTGGTAAGGAGTTTGTCCTGCTGAATAACTATCTGACTACAGATGAAGAGCCCAGCGAAGAGTTCCCCAACGGTACATACCTTTATATATTAAGAACCCACCTGTTGACAAATGAACAGATTGAGGCAGAGGCAAAGGATGTAGATGCACGTCTGCAGGCTGCCATAGCCAACAACTATATCGAGAATACCGATATTACTAGTATGCTGGTTAATCCAACATTTGCTGATGGAACGACAGGCTGGGATACAACGGTTAAGCCTACTGTTGCAACTGTAGGTTCTAATACTGCTGTTGAGATAACAAAGACGTTCACTATTATTCAGACCCTTACAGGTTTGAAGAACGGTATCTATCTGTTGGGTGCTAACGCTGCACAGCGTGCCGGCAGTGATATCGCCAGTCAGTACTATGCCGCTCGCCTTACAGCTAATGACAATATGAACTACATTCAGGTTCCTGGTGAAGATTATGCCGAGGAAAAGACTGCTACAGATGACAAGGAATATACGGTAGGTCAGGATGTTCTTGGCTATGTTCCCGCTACAGCTAATGGCTTCACTTATGCAATGGAAGCTGGCAGATATCAGAACTACACAGCTGTACGTGTTACTGACGGTCAACTGACAGTAGGCGTTGAAAATCCTGGTACAGGCATTGGGTCAGATCAGGTGCTGGTGGGTGGCTTGCGTCTTGTTTACTTAGGCAAGGGCGATACTCCATGTGAGGGCTTGGATGTTGTTTTGGAGAGTTACCGTAAGAGAGCTCAGGTTATTATCGATTTTGTTTCCAGCGATGGCGCAGATTATGCTCAGTATCCCAATATCTCCACGGAACTGAAGGATGCATTGCAGGAGTGTTCGGATGGAATAGCAAAGGCAAGTACAGGTGATGAGAAAATGGCATTGGTAGACAGATTCTCTTCTCTAATGAAGGACGTTTACGATTGCCGTAAGGCTTACATCGAGATGGTAAAACTGTCTGATGAAATGTACGATATGGCTGATAATCTGTATTGTTCCCGTGCTATAACAGATCAGATGCAAAATGATATGTATGATCTTGCAGATGCTGCTCAGGATGCATTCATGAAGGGATCATATAGTACAGAAGAAGCTAAGAATGCCGTTAAGGCTATGCGTGAGTATGGTAATTTGGTTCCCCCAACAGACGAGGATGGTACTTATCTTTTGGGAACTCCCCTTCAGTTGGCTGTATTTGCAGTAAAGGTAACAACAGGTGAGGTGAAGGCAAATGCCAAACTTGTTGCTGACATTGATCTGAAGGATCTGGAGTGGCAGGCAATAGGTGCCCATGGAACATACGGTAAGATTGACACGGCAACTCCTTATGAGGGGACCTTCGACGGCCAAGGTCACAAGATAACTAACTTTACCATCTCTGATTCTGGCGATAGTTATAATGGCCTGTTTGCATGTGTAAGTGGCACCATTAAGAACTTCAGTATCTCAGGTAACCTTTCAACCACAGAGGCCGACTTTGTGGGAGTTGTAGGTCAGGTTAAAGGTGGTGTTATGGAGAATGTACACAGTTCTGTGAACATTGTATCAGGATCTGGAAGTAAACATATCGGAGGTGTTGTTGGCGCTGCCACCAATTCTGCAAAGATTATTGGCTGTAGCTATAGTGGTACATTGGATATTGGAGTCAACGGTGATAGCTTCGCAGGTATTGTTGGTTATGCTGGAGACATGACAATGAAGGATTGTCTGTTTGATGGTGTTGTAGAGGGTAGTGAAGGTAACGAGGCTTCTTATGTAGGTGGTCTGATTGGTTATGCCAATACCACAGGTGTAGGGCTACTCTATAACCTGTCTGTGGGTAAGGTCTCACTCGTTAATGCTTCAGCTATTTCAGGTACATTCCGTGCAAAAGCTCCCTCTCTTTATATCTGTAACTACTGGTTAGAGGGTTCTGCTTCTCATGACTTTGGTACCAATGAAGGCGTGAATATGCCTGCAATCGCTGCTAACACCTTCGTGGTTACTCCCGAGAAGATGGCAAGTGGAGAAGTTTGCTACGCTTTGAACAATAATGATGAAGCATACTTCTACCAGACAATAGGTCAGGATGCTTACCCAGTTCTGGATGCTACACATGCAGTTGTCTATCCAGTAGGTGAGTTTACTTGTGACGGTCGTCCCAAGGGCGAGCTTGGCTATTCTAATGATGCTAATGGCTATAAGCGAGACGAGCACGACTTTGTGGATGGTGCATGTACCGTTTGTCACCAGACTCCCGATGGATACTTTGGAATCAAGACTGCCGAGGAACTGAGGGCATTTGCTGAAAGGGTAAATGCAGGAGAGTACAATCTGAATGCAAAACTGGTGAAGGATATTGACCTTTCAGAGACTATCACGGAGGCCAATCCTTGGACGGCAGCAGGAACATGGGCTTCTGAGGGTATTGGTTACAAGGGCCACTTCGATGGTCAGGGTCATACCATCAGCGGATTCAATGCTACTTCTAATCGCAACTACTTTGGTATCTTCGGTGTACTTTCAATTGGTGCTGTTGTTGAGAACTTCACTATCTACGGAAATGTTGTCCTCAATCACAAGACTGGTGGTGTAATAGGCTATTCACGTGATGCCAGCCCAATTATACGTAACATCCACAGCTATTTGAACATTACCAGCATGGCTAATGGTAACAGACCTGGTGGTATCATCGGAACTGTAAGTAATGGTACAACAACAATTGAGAACTGTACTTATTCAGGCACCATCAATTGTGGAGGTAGAACTGGTAACTATGGCGGTATTGTCGGTTATGTCAACAGTAGTACCGAGACCATACTCTTTGTTACCAACTGTCTTTTCGAAGGCGAAATCCAGAACGGAACTGTTGCCGAAGGTCAGTGCGGTGGTATCATTGGTTACAACAATGCTGGTAAGGCTACAGTCAAGAACTGTCTGTCTGTTGGTACTCTTACTTCACTTGATGGCAATGTAGGTCAGATCTTTGGAAGACTTGCCGGTAACAATTCTGTTGTTGAGAACAACTATTATCTGGGCGAATTTGCTTATGGTACCTCAAGTGCAGGCAAGGCAAGTGGTTCTGCACCAGTTGCAGTTACAGCTGCCCAGCTGGCAAGCGGTGAGGTTTGCTACGACCTGAATGCAGATAACCAAGAAGAGAACTCCGTCTGGTTCCAGACAATAGGAGCGGATGCTTATCCTGTTCTGGACAAGACTCACAAGATTGTCATCTATGATGCTCTTAATGGTTACCACAACCTAACCAAGGACGAAGAGGACGGAATAAACAGCCTCACCCCAGCCCTCTCCGAAGGCGAGGGAGCCATATACAACTTGGCAGGTCAGCGTATAAGTCGTCTGCAGAAGGGTATTAACATTATTGGCGGCAAGAAGGTTCTTTTCTAGAGACTCTAGGATTTAGACTTTAGATGATAAGAAGGAGAGCGGGGCACTTGATGCTGCGCTCTCTTTTTCGTTATGCTCCGCAAATTTTACAGGCAAAACTTGCGTGCGCACATACTTATTCGTAATTTTGCAGACAAAGAGACTATGATGATGAGAACCTATAGAAATCTGACTGCCCTTGTTGCGTTCCTATGCTGCTTCAGCGTATGGGCAGATGTACCATTGGAATACTACAAGAGTGTGAACGGTAAGAAGAAAGTTGAACTGAAGAGTGCTTTCCGTAATGTGATAAAGAAGGCAACGGTATTGGACTATGGAAGTGGAACCGACCATACGTGGGCGGGCTTTTATCAGACCGACCGCTTCAATGGTAACCAAGTTCGCGATCGCTATAGCTACGAAGTTTTCTATTTCCCTAGCAATCATGTAAGCGCTGCCAGTGGTATGAACATAGAACATTCCTTCCCCAAAAGCTGGTGGGGTGGTAACACAAATCAAGCATATAAGGATCTTTATAACTTGATGCCCTGTGAATCGGGCATCAACAGCAGTAAGAGCAACTATGCAATGGGTAAGGTAACCAATGTTACTGTTACCAATGGTTGTACCAAGGTAGGAAAGGGTAGTGCAGGAAGCAGAACCTGTAACCTATGGGAACCGGCTGATGAATGGAAAGGTGACTTTGCCCGTAACTACTTTTATATGGTAACTACCTACAGTGATCTTACGTGGACGAGCGAGGGCTTGAATATGTTGGAGCAGGACGAGTGGCCTACTTTGCAACCTTGGGCTTATCGCTTGTTTATGGAATGGAGTCGACAAGACCCTGTTGACGAGATTGAGAAGCAACGTAACGAGGCTGTATGTAACATTCAGGGTAATCGTAATCCCTTTATAGATTTCCCTAATCTGGCAGAATATATCTGGGGTGATAGCGTTGATTATGCCTTTGATTTG
The DNA here is from genome assembly GCA_946415645.1 of uncultured Prevotellaceae bacterium. Classification (GTDB taxonomy): domain Bacteria; phylum Bacteroidota; class Bacteroidia; order Bacteroidales; family Bacteroidaceae; genus Physcousia. Next base: position 14,687 of record CAMKTJ010000050.1, on the reverse strand, counting down.
TATAACACATCTACGAGTATTCCTTCTAATGAAGATAAGCCCTTCTTTGCTGTTTCACCTACTAGTGTAAGTTTTACAACCGTTTCAGGTGAGCCTAGCACTCCTATGTTGGTAACGGTAAAGATGGACAAGACAAAGGATAAGACCTTCACTGCTCAGGTGGACGGTCCGTTTGAGCTTTCGGATGATCCGGACGCTGATGACGAAGACTGGTCTAAGAGCATGATGCTGTTGGGCTCTCTGAAGGGTTCTTCCTTCTATGTCCGCTTTAGTGCTCAGGACAAAGGCAACTATAAGGGTTCCCTCACGCTCAGTACCAAGGGCGTTGAGGATGTCGTGGTTGCCCTGTCAGCTGTTGTAGGTGAATTGAATCCCTTCTTTGAAGACTTTGAAAAAGGAGCAAAGAGTAGCTATGCTGTTGCTGCTGTTGAGTGTTCTTCTGCTACATGGCAACTTAGTGATGCACTTCTTGCCAAGGATCCCAATACCAACGGAACAGTCTCTGTTAGGCTGAAAGGCTCTGGCGTAATGGAGATGCAGACCGACAAAGAGGGCGGTTGTGACTCCCTGTGGTTCTATGCCGGCAACTATGGCAGCGATACGGGGGCAACTCTTCAGGTTAGCTATTCTTTGGATGCTGGGCAGACGTGGCAGGATATTGTCAATTTGCAGTCGTTTGACGGATGGAAGCGTTATGGGTTTGCTATTCAACAGCCAGGTAGGATACGTCTGAAATTCAAGGGTGACGGGGTGTCTTCCAAGCGTCTGAATATTGATGATATTCGGATGAGTCACTTTGATGAGGAGACAGACCTTGTTCAAATTCAAAATTCAAAATTCAAAATTCAGAATGACGTCGACATTTTGTTTGATCTAAGTGGTCGTAGGGTAACTGCTCCGCATAAGCCTGGCATCTATATAAGGAATGGTAAAAAGATTTTTGTAAGATAACTTTTGTATGCGATATTTTATAACATTGTCGTACGATGGTACTCACTATCACGGTTGGCAGATACAGCCCAATGGCGTTAGTGTGCAGGAGACATTGCAGCAGGCTCTCACTACTCTGCTGCGCCAACAGACAGAGATAGTTGGGGCAGGCAGAACAGATGCCGGCGTACATGCTAAGATGATGGTGGCTCACTTTGATTCCGAGCAGACACTCGACTGTCCGCAGCTTGCCTATCGTTTGAATAAGATACTGCCGCAGGATATAGCGGTGCAGAAGGTGGAGCCTGTGGCTGATGATATGCATGCCCGCTATTCGGCTACCAGCCGTACCTATCATTACTTTGTGCATACGCAGAAGGATCCTTTCTGCCGTCATTACAGTTGGATGCTGCATGGGAAGATTGATTTTCATGCTATGAATCAGGCTGCACAGCTATTGCTTCAATATCAAGATTTCACCAGTTTCTCTAAGGTCAATACAGACACCAAGACCAATCTTTGCACCATTACCGAGGCGCATTGGGACGAGGTGGTTCCTGGGCAGTGGCGATTCACCATTACCGCTAACCGATTCCTTCGTAATATGGTTCGTGCCATTGTTGGTACGCTCATGGAGGTAGGCAGGGGAAGAATGTCTAAAGAAGAGTTCAGTCAGGTAATAGAGCAGAAGAATCGCTGCTCAGCTGGGGAAAGTGTTCCTGGGAATGCGTTGTTTTTGATAAAAATTGAATATTAAGCCCCCTCCGTCTCCCCCTTTGGGGGAGTGAATGGTTGAACTTTTTGAATTTTGATATAATGTGGATAATATATGCTTTTCTTTCGGCTGCTTTGTTGGGATGTTATGATGTATGCAAGAAGCAGTCGCTCAGGGGTAACGCTGTAATACCTGTTCTGTTCCTCAATACGTTGTTTTGTTCCCTTATTTTCCTGCCATTGGCATTAAGTGCTCCGTTTGGCGGATGGGAGGTGCAACGTTATATTATACTGAAAGCCTGCATAGTGCTTAGCAGTTGGATATTAGGATATATTGGTATGAAATACCTGCCGCTTACTTTGGTGGGACCTATCAATGCTACCCGTCCCGTAATGGTGCTGTTAGGAGCCCTTTTGCTGTTTGGGGAACGACTGAATCTGTATCAGTGGGTAGGTGTTGGCTTGGCCATCCTCAGTTTCTTTCTGCTGAGCAGGAGCGGGAAGAAAGAAGGTATAGACTTCCGGCATAACCGATGGATATTCTGTATTGTGGGTGCAGCTATACTGGGTGCCCTAAGCGGTTTGTATGACAAGTTCCTTTTGGCTTCTCCGCAGGATGGTGGAGTGGGGTTGGATAAACTTACGGTTCAAAGCTATTACAACTTCTACCAGTGTCTGATGATGGGCGTTGTGCTCTTGACGCTCTGGTACCCCCGCAGGCAGAAGAGTACGCCTTTCCACTGGTCGTGGGGTATCCCTTTGATAAGTATCTTCTTGAGTATTGCCGACTATGTGTATTTCTGCTCGTTGCACGAGCCTGGCGCTTTGGTCAGCGTAGTCAGTATGGTGCGTCGCGGAAGTGTTATCGTCAGCTTTATGATTGGTGCCTTCCTCTTTCACGAGAAGAACCTCAAGAGTAAAGCCATCGACCTTTTCCTGGTCCTCTTAGGTATGGTGTTCCTTTATCTTGGAACCCGTTAAGCGTTTTTTTCAGTCTGTCATTTTAATAGGGGAACATTTGATTTGGTGTTCTTCGTGTCGCAAATAATGTTCTGTGAGTTTCATTGATTTGTGATTTCTTGCTATACGCTATATCTTTGTGTGCTTTTTAATGGAAATGGCCCGCTGTTGGTAACATCTCAGCTACAACGGGTTTAAGTATATGAGATATAAAGTATTAGTTTTTATGAAAAAGATTTTCAGTCTTCTTGCCATTGCTACAACACTTGCAGTGTCTAGTTGTACAACTGTAGCTCCTCTTACTGCAACTTCTAATCAGGTGGGTTCTAAGTGTGGTACAGCCACAGAAACCAGAATCCTTGGTTTTTATCCCTTAGCTGGTGACCACGGTATTAACACAGCAGCAAAGCAGGGAGGTATCCATAAGATTTCTCATGTAGATGTTCAAACCTATGGTGTCTTTCCTTTCTATACAAAGACAACAACTCAGGTTTACGGAGAATAACTTTTTTTTTCTATTCCTTCAGGGAGTGTCTGCGTGGTGCAGATGCTCTCTGGTATTAAAACTTAACAGAAAGAATATAATGCGTCGTTTTTTCTTGGTGTTATTATCATTGGTTACCATATCCTCGCCTGCAGCCCGCAGGTATACAATGCGTTTGATAGACGATGGTACTATGCTCTTTTTCTTTCCTCGGAAACTGACGGCCTCCGAGAAAGGACACTCTTTCGTCTACGATATCAACTATAATACCAGTCGTGACTCGGTGGTTGTTAATATGACCTATACGGCATCAGATTCAGATATTCATCTCATCAGACTCAAGGCAGGCTCTGTCTCGTATGAATCAACTGATTTTCGCGTCTTCTATCGAGAACGTAAAATGAAGAGTATTGCCACACGTATTAATGTCTGTTGTCCCAAGGATGTATTCGAATATATCTTCCAGTCCGAAGAACCATTGATTTTCGAAGTTGAAACCAATAGTGGGAACGTCAGCCATTTCTTTTATAAGAAATCAAAGTGGCAGAAGGAGAAAACTTGTGTGTCCGAAGCCATTTTGTTGGCAAAGTAATCTACCCCCTCTGTATTTGACCTTTTTTGTTTTTCTCTTCCTGGTGATATTTTGTGCGATACTCCATCGGAGTCATTCCAGAGTGAGCCTTGAAATACTTGCCAAAGAACGATGCGTTGGCGAAGTTCAGATCGTTGGATATCTGCTGCATTGTCATATCCGTGAACCGAAGCCTGTTTTCTATAGCTTTTAGCGTATAAAAGTCTACCATAACGCTGGGCTTCCGATTTATGGTTTCCATCAGCAATTTGGATAAGTATTTGGGTGTAACATTAAGCATCTGGGCAAATTCGTCAACGCGACGAATTCGTCCGTCACTCTGTTCAACCAATTGCAAAAAGCGGTCGGCTAGCTTCTTGCTGTGAAGGCTAGTGCTATTCGTGATTGCCTTGCCCTTGGGTTGATTGTTGTCACGGCGTAATACAGACAGAGTCTCCAGTAGAAATGTTCCAACAATGGAACGGGCAATCTCTGGGTAAAGCATCTGTTTGCTGTTACGCATGTGGTGACAAAGACTCTGGAAGTAAGTATCGAAAAGTACCACATCTTCAGGGGTTAGTGATACTTTGGGATTGTGTTTTAATGGTAGTAGGTCTGCAAGACTGTCTTTCACGAACATATTCATGTTCCACAACTCACCGCGTGAGAACCATAGTTCGCGACAGTCAAAGTCGGGTGATGACATAAACTTATCTCCTACGGAGTGCGCCATAAACAGAAAAAGGTCGTTCTTTTTTAATTCTATGGTGTGTCCGTCATACTCAAACTTGGCTGTTCCTGCTGTACAGATAATGATGATGCCATGATCCAAGGGACGAACCCTTCCTGTGGGCAAACCTACGAAATGCTCCATTACCACCAGCTCGTCGCTGTCGGCTATGCGTAAGCAATTTTTCCCAGTTCTTGGGGTTAGGTTTTTTATGTCCATAAGTGTATTATTATCGCTGTGTCTTTTGTGCGGATTAATGGTGCAGAGGATGCTTCTCTATAATTTTACGGCTATAGAACTTAGGGAGTGTTCTATGGTTCTTTTTTGTGTTTCTGTCAGCTCTGTAATCTGCAATTCCCAAATCAGGGTGGAGTCATCAGGACTGAGGTTGGCTTTTATGAGTGGTAACTGACGCAACAGGCCGCAAACCTCACCGTCGGCACCTGGCTGGAAGAAATCGTCAGCCTTGGGACGCTCCAGTGTACGTTTGACGGGTTGCCATTGGGTGTTGTAGAAATAGACCTGACTGTCTGCCCCTGGGCCGTAGTATGTTTTAACCAGGCAGATCAGTGTGTCGTTCACCAGCTTCATTTCTGCAGAACTCTTCTCTGATATCTTAATTTGAAGGAAGTTATCCGTAAGGGTTGTCAGTTCAGAATAGGTGTCGAACTTATTCTTCACCCTTGCCCTCATTTTGTTCTCTATGAAGTCTATGCAATCCAACTTGTTGTTCTTTGTCAACAATGGGAATATGCTGTCAGGTGCCTGAGCAAATACATCACGCATCTTCACTTCCTGTGCCGACAATGTCACAGAAAAAACAAAAGCAATAATTGAGATTATATTTTTCATTTCCAATCTTTAAACTTTAAACTTCCCTCCCCCAAAGGGGGAGAAGGAGGGGGCTCCCATTTACCAACTCCACTCCGTCAGCACTTTCTTTGCCTCTACCTCAGTTTCTACATTATCTGGTAGGTTGGGGAAGAAGTCGATGCCTGTGCGGGCCTCCAACTCATCTATGCTGATGGTGTAGTTCTTTATGTTAGTGTCTTGGTTGTCTCTATGCTCTGCCCAGAATGCAATGGCATGATATTTGTCGTTATTGTCCAGTAGCAGAATTGCCATCCAGAAATATCGGGGTACGGGGATGTTGATCTTGCCACCTACTTCATCCTTGCTGTACAACGGGTTGGGGATGCTTGCCGTAGGGGTTGTCGTTCCTCCCTTTGCAATATAAAGCACTTTACGCTTCTGCTTGTTCTTTCCCAAGTTATACACCCAGTCTTCCATATTCTCCCAAACGCCCGTATTGAACGCATATATCTGCGGCTGTATGTTGGAAAGGTAAAAGGTTTGCCCGTTGGCATTTTGGGACATCAGTCTGTCATGCGAGTTTACTATGTGTCCGCGCGTAAAACCGCTGTTGTAGTAGTCAGACAGGTGCGTGCGATACATCAGTGGAATGATAGAATCCTCTTGGAACGGATCGCCGTTATAATAAGCACCTTTCCATATTGTGCCCGCTTTCCATCTGTCGCGGTGCCACTCTTCTACAGCATTGGCGTCGGTTCTACGATATGCAGCCCAGCGCTGTGTCTTTTGGCTTTTGTCCCATTCCTCGGTATAGGTCACGCCATATTTTGTGGTACTGTGCACGATGAACATACTCTGGTCCTTCACAGCTGGTACTTCTATGCGTTGCTGGTAAGCCCTGGCCTCTTGTCCTATTAGGGAGATGGGCTTGTCTATTGAAGAATCGGGTGGGGTGCTGCCTGCGTCATCCTTGCTACATGCGGCAATGCAGATAACTGTGCAGAGCATCAGTGGATAGAAATAGTGCTTCTTCATTGTGGGCTGATGATTTTCTGAGGTGTTCAGGAAAGAAAAAGAGGTGCAGATTATTGTTTCATCTACACCTCTCTTCCTATTATTTCTCTTTGTTCTGAGGCTTGCTCCAGATTACTTCTTGGTGCGAGCGTAGCGGCTCATGAACTTATCAACACGACCGGCTGTGTCAACCAGCTTGCTCTTACCAGTATAGAAGGGGTGAGAGGTGTTACTGATTTCCAACTTGATTACGGGGTATGTCTCGCCCTCGAATTCAATTGTGTCATTGCTCTTAGCAGTAGAGCGGCTCAGGAACATATCGCCGTTGCTCATGTCCTTGAACACTACGGGGCGATAGTTTTCGGGATGGATTCCTTCTTTCATATTCGTTTCGTTTTGTGCTCCCGAATTTCCGTAAACGGAAGGTGATAAGGAGCTGTTATTAATAATTTTGCGTGCAAAGGTATGGCTTTTTTCTTTTACTACCAAGTTTTCCCCGAATTATTTTACCTATAAGTCAAGAGTTTAGGGTTCCGCATAAAGAAAAAGGGTAGCCGATTTGGCTACCCCTTCTTATGATTGAGTAATTGTTGTTTAGAAAGTGTAACCGATGGTTGCAAAATGAATCTTGCCCTTTCCGGCTGTCTCATACTGGAATGCATAACCGATAGAGCACTTCTCCTTGAACTGCAGACCAACACCAGCAACCATGCCATATGCACTTTGCTTACCAGCCTTTACGTAAGTGTAACCACCAGCATAGTTAGCATATCCACGCCAGTTGTCACCCCAGAAAGCAGGAGTAAAACCACGAAGACCGGTCTTAACACCAATCTGCCAGTTGTCACCAGCAGCCTTGAATGTGTCAGTAAAGTCAATGGTTACTACATCCCATGCCAGATTGAAGCCGTCAGACTCGGTGAGGGCTTTCTGATAGCCAGCAGCGATAGCCCAAGCGCCTGTGCTACCAGGAGTAGCAACGCCACCCTTAATTTCTGCGGTAAACTTGCCATTAAAGAACTGAGCGTTTGCACTCATTGCAAAAGTCATTGCTACTGCTGCGAGAAGTAATTTAAAAGCTTTCATGATGTTAATTGTTTTAGTTAATAAATAAAGTAAAATAACACAAGTTTAGTTTGTTCTTGATGCAAATATAAGCGATTTTACAATATCTTCCAAACAAAATTTAACTTTTTTGCAAAATTTTTCCAATAAAGTATAAATTTTATTGATTTTCTTTAATTTTTGCTCAAAAAACAAGCCCAGAGGCTTAAGACTCCGGGCTTGATTCGTTAAATGTATGGATTCTTTACTTAATGCCGAAGAAGATGATGCGTTTGTCTGATGTAACGGTAACTGTGCAGTCGGCACTGACCTCAAACTCATATTTGTCAGCCTCTGTAACAGTAATGGTGTAGGGCGAATTGCCTGTGGCGCCATCGTTGGGCTGAACAGTAACAGTCTTAATGACCGTCTCTCCGTTTTTCAGTACTACGTCGGCGGGGGCTGTTCCTTTCCATGTTACAGCATAGAAGCTATGCTTGCCTGCAGGAACGGTGAGGGTGAAATCGCCTGCTTTTGAAGTGGTTCCAATCTTCAGCGCCTTGCAGTTTGCAACACCATTGATAGTGGCAATACCTTCTGTGAGAAAATTTCCACTTCCGTAAGAAAGGCTGGTGGCGTATTCGGAGGTGTCCTCATCATTATCGCCACCGCCGCCATTACCACTATCATCGCTATCGGTGTTGCCGTTCAGACTATAGACATAAGCAGATCCCTTTCCTGTGGTTTCTGGGGTATTGCCTTTGTAATTAACCACTTTGCCGTAGACAATAACTTCATCGCCGACTTTAATGTCGCTGGCAGATGTGAATTTCTTGTTGCCTGGGCCATAAACCTGATAAGCCTGGAATTCTGCATTTTCAAAGCCTTTATCAATCATTACGAAGGACATGTTTCCGTACTGTGTGATGGTGGCCTCTGTTGTGTTATTGGATTTGACGGTACCTTTAACATAAACTTCGCTGTTAGATGTGACATCTGCGCCAAGTTCTGTAACATATTTAATGGCACCTGCTACGTTGTATGGATTCTCTTTGGTTCCATTGCCTTGTGGTGTGGCTGTATCAATGTTAGTGTTGTCAGGGTCTTTTCCGAAGGATTTGCCATCGATAGTACCCCAAGAGGTGCTTTTCATACCAGTTACGCCGAAGTAGGTCTCTAAAGAACCGTACAAGAGTACTTCTTTCTTTAGGTTATCAGGATGTGCGGAGAGTTCCAGTGCATCGCGAATAGCTCCAGAGGGAAGCTGAACAGGGAATACGTTGGCAGGGTCGGTTTCTTCGGGGGTATCCGCCAGCAGGATTTCTGTTTCGGCAGATGTGGGAACCGCAAATTTGGCCCCTTCCTCTAATTTTGTTCCATCAATGTAGCCTACGATGTAGCCCTTAACATAATTATTGCCATTGCTTGTTTTAGCTTGTGCAATACTCAGGGGAGTTTCTTTTGTTGAGGATGATGTGCCGCCACCACCGCCATTTTCGCTATTGATAGAATAGACGTAGGCTGCGCCCTTGCCGACGGTCTCGGGTGTGGTGCCCTTGTAGTTAACTACCTTACCATATACCACAACCTCGTCGCCGACCTTGATGTCTGTAACGGCAGTAAACTTCTTTTTGCCCGGTCCATAAACCTGGAAGGCGGTAAAAGTAGTACTCTTGTTTCCTTCGTCAATCATGGTGAAGGTCATGTTGCCATACTGTGTGATGGTAGATTCACTTGTTGTATTGGAGGCTACTTTACCCTTGATGTAAACGGCCTGTTCAGATTCTGTGTCGGCCTGCAGGGTGTTGATGAAGGCCACAACGCCGGCCACGTTATAGGGATCTTCTAATGTGCCGGTTCCGGCAGGCTGGATTTCCTTGTCTGGAACTTTCTCTTCTGTACCAGGAATCTGATACGGTGCGGGAACGTCCTCGCAGCATGTGAAAGCAAATACGCCTAATGTGGCGAACAGGATGCTCTTTAAAGTCTTTTTCATAATGTATATGTCTTTTGTTTGTTTTTATTGGTTAGCGGTTAAAGGTTAGCGGTTAGCGTACACCCTCCCCCAAAGGGGGAGTTGGAGGGGGCTAATAGTTAATGTCACTCATGGTACGCATACCCAGCTGCCATCCGTCGTTGTAACGGCTAAGCACGCCGTAGATGGTGTACACGTGATCTTTCTCTATGGGGAAGCTGGCAAAATCGGCGTACGTGCTGGTACGCAGGTCCAGTGTGCCGCCGCCCTGAACATTGATAGTGTTGGTTACGCCATTACCCGTATCGGCATCCTCTGGAGCTGCCAATACCCAGCGCTCTGTGCTCTTGGGGGTGATGGTTCCCTTTACGCGGACAATGCATCCTGCCCACTGGTCTTTGCTCAGGCTCTTGACGTTGGCAAAGTCCAGAGTATCTATACGTGAGGCATCTGGGGCGCCCAGGAACTTGATGCGGTTCCAGAAGTCCTGCTGGGTCATACGTCCTATGCGTTCTACGCCCTTGGCATTCTTGCTGGGGTAGCCCAACTGTCCGTTCTTTCCGTATCCGCCGATGTACAAGCCTTTCAGGTTGAACAGAACCTCCTGTCCGGGCTGGATGTAGTTGTAAAGTGCATCTTGGTTAACGCCAATGATGATGAAGCCGGGATTCTGGCTGGTTCCGTCCTGTAACACCAGCTGCTGTGTCAGGTTGCCGCCGTCATCGGTACAGATAACCGTTCCGCGCAGCATGCTGTCGTTCTTGATTTGTGCAAAGCTGTTTCCGCTGATGGCGCTGCTGAATTCTGTCTTCAGCTCCTGTACGGAGATGACGTTATGCTCCTGCAGACTCTTGTTCCAGATGGTGTAGCCAGTATAGATATCGTCCTCCCAACCGGAATTCTGGCAGGCAGAAGCAGCAAAGCCCAATGCCAGGGTGAGCAATATATAACTCTTTTTCATATCTTTCTGTGTTTATATATAATAATGTATAGGGGATTAGAAACGGTAGTTGACGTTCAGCATGAAGTTGAAGCCCTGTGCGTAGAACTTCTTGTAGCTGTTGCGGAAGTCATAGATACGCTCGTTGCCCTGTGTTCCGTTCTTGTTGGTGCTGTAGTTGCTACGGCTCTGCTCGTAACCTCCGGTGCAGATGCCTGTATTGTTCAGAATGTTGGTCAGCGTCAGGTTGATGCTCATGGGGTGGTGAGCTACATAGATCTGCTTGCCTATGCTGGCATCCAGCATGAAGCCACCGTTGCCACGACACTGATCGGGAACCTCGTAGGTTGTAACCATGTTGCCGGTAACAGGATCTTCTGCAGTTACTCCTACGTTCTCCTTGTAGCGTAGGCATGAACTGTAAGACAGGTATATACGATCATAGTAGTTGCCTATGAGTGATAGGTACCATCTATTGATGCGGTAGTTCAGTGCCAAGCTGTAAGCTGATAGGGGAGTGCCGCTCTCGCGCATGCCTTTGTTGTAGCAGACGGTGCTGTTCTCCGTTCCTTTGGTGCTGAGCATATAAACGCAGTCGGAATTGTTGTTGTACTTGTTGTCGCTCCATGTGGTCATGGCCACGATGTCAAAGCTGCTGTTAATCTTGAACTTGGCACCCAGTTCTACACCGTAGTAGCTCTTGCTGACATCAGTAAGGGAGACGTAGGTGAAGCTGTTCACATCATCAAAATAGAAATTCTGCCATTCTGTTCCGTCGAAGGTGCGTGAATAGTAACCTGTCAGGTTCAGCTGCAGCCAGTTGTTATTCAGGCGGTAGCCCAGCTCGGCAGAGGCAATCTTCTCGTTGTACAGGTTTTTCACGAAGTTGTTGTTCATCTCGGGACTTACAAAGGCTGTGCTGGCCAGTGGGGCGCGGGTATCGAATCCTGCACCCAGTGTTATGCCGTGTCCCCTCTTCAGGTTGAAGGTAGCGCCCATTTTAACACCACCGTCCAGGAATCTTGCCTTCTCGCTCTTGCCGTAAGAGAATCTGACCTCGCGTCCGTTCTCGTCGGCATAGTTGGGGCAGATACCATTATTCATCTTACCATTGCGCCACATCTGTGTACCGCCAACCTTGGCAGCAGCGAAGTAGTGTCCAATGCCCTTGTCCCATGACAGAGAGGTCCAAGCCTTGGCGTCACGTACAATGATGTTGTAGTCATAGCCAAAGGTGTCGCCCTCGCCAATCATACGGTCTCCGTTGTAGAGCTGGTCGTACAGATTGTAATAGGTTTGGCGTGAACCGGGCAGATAGGTGCCTATGGCATAGTTGTTGACGTTGTGCATGTACTTGGCGCCTAACATATCGTCTATGGTCTGATAGTGCATACCCTTGTTGGTACCCAGCTGCAGGCCTATGCGCCACTTGGTGTTCTTGGATACCTTGTAATCAAAGGTGCTACCCAAGCGCAGGTTCAGATGGTCGTTGTGCTTGGCCGTAATGAAGTAGGCAGCATCCTTGCCCAGGATGTTGTTGGTGCGGTTAGCAGCATAGAGCTGATCGAAGTTAATCTGGCGGTTAGCCTCGCTGGCTGTCCAGTAGTCATAGCTGTTCTGCCATGCCTCTGCAGCATAATCCCAGTTCTGTACATTCTCTATATCCCATACGTCATACTGACTGCTGGGGAAGTTCTTCCAGTAGTCAGGGGCAGGATTCTTGGAATCGTTGTACTGCAGACGTGTGGCGCTGTACTTTACATATTTGCCGATGAGGCTGGTGGTCAGCTTTGCCTTGTCGTTAATCTTGAAGTCCCAGGTCAGCAGGGCTGTAGGCTCGAAGTTGTTGACAACGCGGCTGGAGCGCATCTTGCCGTTCTGGAAACCCCAGTAGGGATTGTACTGTCGGTCGTTGGCCAGCCAGTAAGCCTCGTCTGTAGAGGCACCTTGCTGAGCGCGTTCCGTTGGGTTGCCCCAGGTTGCCAGGCTCAGTGAGTGCTTTTCGTTGAATACCTTCTCCAGGCTCAGGAAGTAAGCCAGACTGTTGTAGAAAGTACCTCTTACGGCAGCGGTATGCATGTTAGCCCAACGGTAACCTATGGTGCCGAAGAAAGCCCATCCCTTGTCTGTGAGTCCAGTACCGTAAGTGTACATACCACGCAGGGTATAGTTACGGTTGGCACCTGAGAGGGTGAGCTTGTGGCCGGCGGGCTGCATGCTGGCGCGGAAGTTGTAGTTGCTGCTACCGCCCAGGTTAGCTATACTGAACGCGTTGTCCTCGAAGGGGCTTGCCGCATCCTGGTTACGTGTGGCGTCGTTCATACCACCGATGGTAGAGAAGTTGAAACGTCCGTTCTCGATGTTGTTAACCATTACACCGTTCATAAAGACATCATTGTAGCGCGAGTCATAGGCACGGAACTTGAATCGTACCGGACTCCACTGATACCCTATATTACTGGTGTAAACATTGTTGGCAGAGCCAACCTGAATGATGTTAGTTGTCTGGTCATCATCCTCGCCCAATTGCGACTCCGACAGGACGAACGAGGAACTCTCCTGATGCATTTCCTCCTCCAGATTACTGACAGCTGTTGTGTCAGTCTGAGCGTAACATAAAGGTGAGGCAAACAATGCTGTGACCAACAGCAGATGCTTTGTTCTCATTCTCATGATAGATTAGTTGTTTGTTAATATGTTTCTGCAAACTTACAAAAAAAAATATATCCAACCATGCAAAACTATAAAAAACATGCAAAACTACAAAAAAAAAGATTTTTCCCTCAAACTTGTATGTGTTCTACAAAAAAGCATTAACTTTGCAAGGAATCAAGTAATATGATTAACTGTAGAATCTCTAAACAAGTACCACTAAAAACAAATATGAAAAGATTTGCATTTTCCCTTCTTTGTGTCATGCTGCTCACTGCCTCTATGGCAGTAAGGGCTCAGTTGCAATGCCATGCCGTATGTTTCTATAATCTGGAGAATCTCTTTGATACGGTTCATGACTACGGCAAGAACGACTTCGACTTCCTGCCCGGCGGCTCATATCATTGGACTAAGAACAAGTACGAGAATAAACTGAAGAATATGGCTCAGGTGCTTTGTGACCTGGGAACAGACAAGCTTCCCTATGGTGCCAGCATCATAGGTGTTTCTGAGATAGAGAACGACAAGGTAATGGAGGATCTGATGGCTCAGCCCAATATGCAGAAGCGCGGCTATAAGTTCATCCACTTTGAGGGGCCCGACAAACGAGGTGTGGATTGTGCCCTTATCTATAACCCCAAGGCTTTCAAGGTTACCAAGGCATTCCATAAGTTGTATGTCTATGAGAACGGAGACACCACGCATGCCACCCGTCCTTTCCTGTGTGTGCAGGGAATCCTGGCAGGCGATCCCCTGACAGTTATTGTCTGTCACTGGCCTAGCCGAGGTGCCGAAGGTATCTTCCGTGAGTATGGCGGCCGTCAGGTGCGTGCCCTTACAGACAGTATTCATGCAGCCGACCCAGACATGCGCATTATGGTGATGGGCGATATGAATGACGACCCTGACAATGCCTCTATGGCCAAGTGCCTGGGTGCCAAGCGTAAGATGAAGGATGTGGGAGACGGTGACTTCTACAATCCCTGGTGGGATATGCTGCGTAAGGAGGGGCAGGGAACACTCTCTTATCAGGGTGCCTGGAATCTCTTTGACCAGATTGTCCTCAGTAAGAATCTGCTGGATATCAACGGTACCAAGGACTATAGCCACCTGACTCTTTATAAGTATCAGATATTCAAACGTGATTACCTGATTCAGCAGGAAGGCAAGTATAAGGGAACGCCCAAGCGTACCACCTCCGGCGGTGTGTGGCAGATGGGGTACAGCGACCACTTACCAACTGTAACCTATCTTGTAAAAAAAGAAAGCTAAAGTTTCGCTGTTTCGCAAAAAAGGTGTAACTTTGCAGCCACAAATTTGGAACAAAATTGTAAATAGTAAATTATAAAATCGTAAATCCTATGACAAGTTACAAGGAATTGGGTTTGGTAAACACCCGTGAAATGTTTGCCAAGGCTGTAGCCGGTGGCTACGCAATCCCCGCATTCAACTTCAATACATTGGAGCAGATGCAGGCTATCGTTCAGGCAGCTGTAGAGACAAAGTCTCCCGTTATCATGCAGGTATCTAAGGGTGCTCGTAACTATGCTAACGGTACTATCCTCCGTTACATGGCTCAGGGCGCTGTTGAGTACGCTAAGGAGTTGGGCTGTGCTAATCCTCAGATTGTTCTTCACCTGGACCACGGAGATAGCTTCGAGCTCTGCAAGGACTGTATCGACAACGGTTTCTCTAGCGTAATGATCGACGGTTCTGCTCTTCCTTACGAGGAGAACATCGCTCTTACAAAGAAGGTTGTAGAGTATGCTCACGCTCACGATGTAACTGTTGAGGCTGAGCTTGGTGTATTGGCAGGTGTTGAGGATGAGGTTGCCAGCGAGGTATCTCACTACACAAAGC
>CAMKTJ010000049.1 GCA_946415645.1 uncultured Prevotellaceae bacterium | reverse complement strand
TATAAAGAAATAGCGTATTAGTTGAATGGATGTAATTAGTAATCTATTCTCATCACTCAGTTCAGTGCTTTGGGGATGGCCAATGATTATCCTTTTGCTGGGTACCCATGTATTCCTTACTTTCCGGCTTCGCATTCCGCAACGACGTCTGCTGACGGGTATCCGTCTGTCGGTAAAGAAGGACAAAGGGGCTACGGGTGATGTGTCACAATTTGGAGCCTTGGCAACGGCGTTGGCCGCTACTATAGGTACAGGTAACATTGTGGGAGTGGCAACGGCTGTTGCTCTGGGAGGACCAGGTGCCGTGCTGTGGTGTTGGTTGACGGGTATCTTCGGCATGGCAACCAAGTATGCCGAGGGACTGCTGGCTGTGAAATACCGTGTGAAGGGTAGTGACGGACGGACCTACGGAGGACCTATGTATGCCTTGGAACTTGGCCTGGGCATGAAATGGCTGGCTCTCCTCTTTGCTATCTTCACTGCCTTGGCCAGCTTCGGAATTGGCTGTACGGTCCAGGCCAACTCTATCGCTCTGCTGGCAAGCGAGACGTTCGGCATCCCTACATGGATAGTGGGCGTGTTTATCTGCCTGCTTACGGCACTGGTCATTATGGGCGGTGTGAAGTCCATTGCCCGTGTCTGCACCATACTGGTACCTTTCATGGCAGCCCTTTATGTGCTGGGATGTATAGTGATTCTCTGCATGAATGGTAACTATGTCTGGGCTGCCGTACAGCTCATTATAGAGTCAGCCTTTAATCCAACGGCTGCAGGAGGCGGCTTTGTGGGGGCTACGGTTATGATGGCAGCACGCTATGGAATAGCCCGTGGTCTGTTCTCCAACGAGAGTGGTATGGGTAGTGCTCCCATTGTAGCCGCAGCGGCGCAGACGCGTAATCCTGTCAGACAGGCTTTGGTGTCCAGTACGGGCACGTTCTGGGATACCGTTGTTATCTGTGCCCTGACGGGCTTGGTGCTGGTGAGCAGTATTCTGGCATACCCCGACATCAGCTTTGCCGATGGTGCAGCCTTGACGAAGGTGGCGTTCTCCAAGATACCATATGTGGGGGCTCCGTTGCTTGCCTTCGGCATTCTGACCTTTGCCTTCAGCACTATTCTGGGATGGAGCTACTACGGTGAGAGTGCCGTCAACTATATTGAGCATCAGCGCATCAACCGTTTCTATCGCATCCTATACATTGTGGCCCTGTTCTTCGGCAGCATCATCAGCCTTGATGTCATCTGGAACATTGCCGATACGATGAATGCCCTTATGGCAATCCCCAATCTGGTTGCCCTGCTTCTGCTGAGTGGAGTGGCTGCCCGTGAGACCAAGAAGTATCTTTGGGATGGGAATCTTGACGAGGAGATGGACGAATAAATTATTTAACTTCTCTTATTAACATGCCAGGGAAGAAGTCTTTACCAGAAACCTTTTCAAATTCTGTAGCATCAAGTGATGCGTCTTGGGATTCTTCTGCGGTCACCATAAAACGGTTGTCCTTTATTCTCCCTTTGACCGGTTTAATGATGCCAACCTGTTCATAAGAAACCTTTCCCTCTTGGTCTAGTACACGTTCGAGGACTTCAAATCGGGAATTTTCCGTAATATCCTCTTTTACCCCAACATCGGCTTTTAATGGTTGAGTAGATATAAGCGGAGCTTTAATGCGAAAGTCTGCATATTGATGCTGCAATTGTGCTATATTCTGATCAATAGTTTGAGTGCAGACTTTAACCAAAAGTGCTTTGGGGTCTTTTACTGCTTTGAAATTTGTTTCTGTGGACATACTTTCGGTTTTCCCGACATATTCCATCCTGAATAATTTCTTCTCATTTGAGAATGCCCTTGCCTTCCCTGCGTCAACATTACCTTTATCGGTGTAATACTCAGAATAAAAAGTCTGTGCAATTTCTTCGTTCCATATTAATCTGAAAAGATAACTCTTAATGTCAACTCTAAATCCTCCGATTGATTCCATAGATTTCTGTAGTGCGTCAACATTCCCCAAATAAACACTGGCCATGGATTTCAGGAACCAGTTTCCACTACCTTTGCTCTTGTAGCTTATATCGTTAACCAACAAATATGTTTTGCTAATCAGATTCTCTCCAGCATCCTCAAGTAATGCTAATCCACGCATACTTGCACGAGCTAAATTCTTCTGGTTTTGAGTTGCATTATAAAAGCCGCGCTCTTTTATCAAATCCATGTCGAATGCTCCAGTCTGTTTATCCCTGTCGAACCACTTTGCCACCATTTTCTGTCCAAGATTCACTTGGTCTATAAATGACGCAATATTATTGTGCTGATCACCTTCCAACTCAGCAAAGGAGACTGTTTTTACTCCAAGATTGTGATTATTGAAACGTTCCGGAAATGGCGACTGCAAGAAAACATCCTCAATAATATCATCAAATTTTTGGTTGAGATGCTTTATCATCATCACATGCATGGAATTTCTTTCATATTCCATGCCATCCTCGCTCTGCGCGATGCAGAGCGAGGATGAAAAGGTCATGCCTAAAGTAATGAAAAGTACTTGTCTTAGAAGTCCCATTCTCCATCAGTTTTGTAATGTACACCTGTTGTCTTCTGACTGTTATCGCCACCTTTGATGCCACGCTTTACAAGTTCTTTTTTAACGCTCTTGTAATAGCCCATTATCTTAAAGGCATTACTTGTTCCTCCTGTCTTGATATTATAGCCTTCAGGAATGTTGAATTCTTCATCTGAAACTGTTCGGGGGATTATTTCCACAACATCGGCTTCAATATAATAACTTAATTCGCCGACGCTCATTATACTAATATGACCACCGTCATACTTCATTGCCCATTTTAATGCAATGCCAGGAACATCCAGACCATACAAATTCCATTTATACCCTTCAGGAGCAATCAGTTTATCACTAACCCATGTTTTTATATCATAAGTCTGGTCCATGCCACCCATTTTACGAACTATCTGTCCTGCATAAAGTGGGCAGTTCTGCTCTAGTATATTCTTTGCCTCTTCTTTTTTGGAATAAGTATTTGTTGTTACTGGTGCCTTTGAACCGTCGGCATATGAAATAACTCCAGAACTCAGAATGTATTGAGTACCCGGTGCATCACTCATGTCTAGACCTGTTTTGGTGTGGTCACAAAAATGAACAAAAGAACAACTATTGTTGCTTCTGTTTTGCGACAATGTAGATAATGCCCCTAATGTACCTCTTGTTTTCTTCTGATTCTGAGCCTTCATGATTTCCTGTGCGGATTCATTATTAACAATAATGTGACATCCTGTAGTTTCATCTATCATGTGCATCCAGTTCCCTTTCAATATAAGCCGTATTTTGTGAACGCCATTGAAATAGATTGAATTGGGCATTTTGAGAATATAATCGGAGTAATTCTCATAAGTTTCATAAACAATTTCGCCCTCAAAGGGGGTATTCTCTTGTCCCTGACTCATTATATTAAATGCCAAAAACAATACAGATAATATAAATTTTTTCATAAAATTATTTGTTTTAATTTTCGGTAATCTAAACTTTATCTTAGCCACATAAGATTAGTGGTAGTAGTTTTCTGGTGGTTACCGTATGCTACTCCAATGGCCTTTGCAGCCTCAATGCGTGATTTCTCTAACTGAATCTGGTCATGATATTTTTCACGCATCTCAAAGTCGATATCACTGCGCACCTGACCCTTTACCTCATTCATTAGCTTTCCTGCCTCGGCATAGCATGCTGCATCAGGATCAATCTGGGCAAGAAGGGAGCAGACTTCGTATGCCGAATCTTTGTCTTGTCCGGCTGCCCAAAGTGCCTTTGCCCTATTCAGAAGGAACAGGTTCAGGCGGTCAAGGTACTTAGTGTAGATTTGCAGTCCATACGCAGATGCTTCCTCGCCGCCTCTTGAGCAGACGGGAATGGAGAGAACCATAGTGAGTGCCTCCTCGTAATTCTGAAGTGAGACTAGACGCTTGGCTTCCTTGATGATATTGGTATACTGCGTATCGTAATAGTTCATCATGTTCTTTTTACCGCGATCAATCAGGTCCTTTATATCACGATTACTGTTGCTGATATGACGGAAAGCGTTGATATAGCTTTTCACCTCGCCGGTTCCTACACCATTAAGTGTGATATAGGCTGTACCGAACTTCTTCTGTGTATAGGTATCGGCAATATAGAATGTGATTCCCAGGTTATATACTGTCTGAATGGGTGGCCCTGGCAGATTGCTCTTGTCAAGGACATCGCAATGAGCCGTCAGTACAAAAGGTGTTGTTGGCGCATCTGTTGTAAGGCCGTTCTCTGTAGCTATCCTACTTAACGACTGGAATAATACGTTATTTGCCGCAGCGGGTATATTGGTAAAATCCTCGTCAAGCTGAATAGATATAGGCATTACACACTCCTGAGCTGAAGCACTTGTGGCTATTGTCAGACATAAAGCTGATAGTATGTTATTTAACTTCATAATTATATCCTCCTTACTTTTCTCCCAAAATTAATAGACAACGGCCTAATCCCCTGTTAACTGTCTTTACTGGAATATTATATGGCGCGCCACCGAGGAAACGGGCCAGCTCACGGGCAAATCCGTAGGTGTCCTGTGCCATACCGTTTGCCTTGTACAAAGGAATACGCACCTGTTCATAAAGCACCATGGTCTCTGTAGCGTCTGATTTGCTGAAGCGGTGGTTAACGCAATTCTCTGCAAGCCAGTTGTCAATGACTTCACTCAGTTCATACTCGCCATACTCTTTCTCGAAGTCTACGTCGCTGCTGTCAAATACTCTCATGTCCAGAACAACCTCGCGTCCGTTGGTAAGCATATCGTCAAAATGTGCTTGCAAACGTTCTACGAATCCATCCATATGGTCTTGTACAGCCTCCTCTAACAGGACGGGCAGTTCTGCCGAGAAGGAACCCTTTCCGGTACCCTGAGCACCGGCAACCTGCTTGTCGGAATAGGCATCTTTGGCTGCAAGATTATAGGTAATACTGCTCTTGGGGCCAACGGTATTAACTGTCCAGTCAATATACAAAATAATGTCAGCCTTTGCAGTACGGCGCAAACGGTCCAGTGGGCTCTCTGATATGTTGGAACCACTTGCCTTGCTGGTAATAAGACGGTCTTCTGCGGACAGATTGGAGATACTTCTCATATTCTGCTGCAAGTCTTTCAGGGGGAATCCCCTGTCAGCCATCAGAAGGTTAATCTTAGAGATAACAGCATTAAGTTGTTTGTCGGCAGAAAGTGCTGCCTTATAGTCGGGAATCATTTCCTCTGTTCCCTGATTATCAAACTTCTGTTCATAACCATGCTCTTTACACCAAGCATCGCTAGGAACCACCATAAGTGTAGGTTTCTTAGCTTGTCCCATTACTGACAGAGAAAATAATGTCAGTAAGAATACTGATAAAATGGTTTTCAGTTTCATGATCTTATTTGCATTTAGTCAATAATTTTGTCTGCTTTCAGACGTTCTTTTAGTTGTGCTCTGAGCACACGGATGGTAAGATCGTACGCATAGCCGAGCTTGTCCTTCGATCTGCCTCCCGAACGATATTTCGTATCTTTCAGGGATACATACTCTTTGTAAGGTCCGTCATCTGCAAAGAACAGATTGAAGTAGTCCTCGTAGCGTTCCTTTGCATTAACTTCCGTAACGAGTGGGCGCATATTGCAGCCTCCGGTACCTTCACGTATACCATCAAAGATTACCGCCCATACGGCATTCTTCTTTGCTTGCTCCTTGGCATCCAGACGATTGCGTCCGTAACCCTGAACACGCAATGTCTGCGAGCCGTCGAGTTCAACTCCCATACATCTGACAGAAGAACGGGCGTAGATGGTTTGCGTCTGTGCATCTGCGTAGGCAGACGACATAAGAACCAATAATGTGATTATAATTTTCTTCATAATATCCGGAATTTATTTACAGAATGTACAGTCTTTAATTAGAAACCAGATGAAAGAGAGCGAACGACACCTGCCTTCTCAAGCTCTTTGCGAAGTGATGTCTTGTCAATTTGGAGAATAGCTCCCTGTTTATAACCTTTCGGTGTCTTGACCCTGTCATACGAACCTGCTACGATTGTGGCAAAATTCTGACACTGACCGTCTGATGCGAAGAACTCCTGACAGAATGCTGCATTGTCTGTTTCTGCAGTAGGTGCGGCCATTGCAGGCTGACGTGCACCACTTTGGTTGCCAGAACATCCTCGGAACACTACGCCATGTACAGCAGCACGTTTCAGATCCTGGTCACTGACTTTACTGCCATATACATAGACCTTCACCAGAATAGTGCCTTCTGTTCCGGAGCCTGCTCCAGTAATGTCATACTGGGGCATTTTCTCTACCTTAGCAATAGCTCCTGTTAAAATAAAGAGGAGCATGAATAAAACATTTAACAATCTCTTCATTTTTTCTGTTTTTATGATTATACCCTTATTTATTTGACATCTCTCGGATTAGCATTCCCTTGGAGAAGGCTTTCCCGCTAACGGTTCTGAATGTAGTAAATCCCAATGTGGCACCCTGTGCACCTTCTTCCACAGCCATATATCTGTTGTCCCATATTAGATTAGGAATAGGTTCAATAATGCCGACACGGTTATACTTATGTGTTCCGTTTTCCATTTCAACGGTCTCTAATACCTCGAATTTGCTCTTGGAAGAAACACCCTCCTTCATTCCAATATATGCGGTAAGCGGCTCAACGGTAACAAGCGGAGTCTTGGTTCTGAATTCCTCGTAGTTACGCTGCAAATCAACCACATTCTCGTCAATTGCACGCTGGCAGGCTTTTCTTACCATCACAATGGGTTGGTCTTCTTTTATTCCCATAAATGATGTTGTGCCACCGCTACTCTCTACCTTACCTACGTACTTTAACGTGTATTTTTCGCGTGCCGCCTCAAAATTATCTTTCTTTGTGGCATCTGGCTGTGCTGCATACTGCTCCTGGTAGAATAAAGCCGCTTGCTCCTCATCCCAGTCCAGTCTGTACAGGAAAGTATTGATTTTTACGGTGAATCCCTTAATGGTCTCAATCATATCGCCAACACTCTTAGTTATATCGTCAACATTCACACCAGTATATATGGCGGCAATAGAACCTAAGCCCTTGAGAATAGCGGCTCCGGTCTTGGCTCTTTGGTTCTTATCCACATAACGTATGTCATTTACCAGGACGAAAGTGTTTCCGATGAGCTCTTCACCAGCATCCTGTAGCATGGCAACTCCACGTGCAGAACGCATGGCAAGTTGCTTGTCAAACTCATCAGCATTATAGAGTCCACGCTCCTTAACTAGTTCCATGTTACACTCACCGGTATAGAAGTCACGGTTGAACCAACGTCCCACAAGACGGCTTGCAATCCTGTTGTTCTGCAGGAACTCTGTGATATCTGTATTTTCTTTATCGCTATTTGCTCCGGACAACTTCTTGTCCATGTTAAGTACCTTAACACTCAGATTGTGGTCATTGAATTTGTCGGGTACGGGAATCTGTAGAAATGCCTCCTTTATCTCATTGGCAAATTGCTGTTCTGTATGATTAACTAATATTGAGTACAAGGAACTGCGCCTATAGTCTGAAATAGGTTCTTGAGCAGATGCTTTCAAAACTGAAGCAACAAGAACAATGGATATAATATAATGGATTTTCATAATAATCATGTTTTGTTGGTTAATAGTTCCATTCATCTTCACTTAATGTAGACTTCAAGTCGTATGAACGATTCTCGCGTGTCACCTCCAACAGAATATTCTTTTTCTGCGAAGCCGTTAATTCTTTACTTCCCAGATTCTTCATCTCCTTTACAATGGCATCTTTATATAATAAGGTAGTCGGAAGATCTATTACCAATTTATCATCAGTATTGATCAGATAGCCAAATGCTTGTTTGTTCTTCTCTAAATCCGCTGCATAAATGGTTGCTTTAGGGGTGTTGGGGTTAAACAACTGGGCACGGTTTACCTGCGTATCTTCAATTACCATGTTCAATGGAATTACGTGTGCAATACCATCCTTATAATTGCTAACAGCCTTATAGCCAGTTGGCGATACTTGTTTTGTGTCAAGGTTTATGTGATAATAGAGCGAATCAGCCTTTTTAACCCACATATGCTTGGTTTCTAGCTCTGAAGGCAATACAATACTTATGTATTCCATGGGTATCAAGGTTTCATTGTCAGTAGACTGCATTCCCCATTTATCATCTTTCTTTACGGCTATCATGTTATAGCAATTTCCCAAAGCCTGATCGTAATCAAATGGAATAACTACCAGGCCGGATCGTGTGATGCATCCGTACTTTCCCTCTTTCTGAACGCTGAAAACTTCTTTGCTTTCCTCGTTATACGGGAATTTAATATCGTTGAATCCGGATAGGGTGGCAACATCATTGTTTGAATCATCAAATACATCCCATGTGTTAGACGCATTCTTTGCGGCCCACAAGCCAGTTGGCTGACTGTGTATTAAACTACTGTATCCTGAGCGCAGCGTCTGTCCTGTCTTGTTGATAAAAGACCATGTCTGACCGTTGACAGGTGCGATATCTCCAATAAAATCTCCGTGGGTCCAGAATGTAATATCGTTAAATGCCTTGTCAAAAGCAACGGCTTGGAAACTTTGACCGGTATTTAAATTGTGGTATCCGCACAGAACTTGTTTCTTCTTGACATTGTAGTATCTTACCATATCGCTCTGTGGCTTCATGACAAAATAATAAAGGCCTTGTGCTAACAATTGTTTGCCGTTCCCGTCAATAATACCTGCATTGTAAATGCTCAAGCCGTTTCCGCTAAAGCCTAAATATGAACAGTCTGTTGTAAGGGTATCTGTAGTGCTATGATAACTGAATTCCAGCCTTCTGCCCTCTCTATAAGGAGGTTGGGTTTTAGGGTCATATGAAAATTCATATAAACCTTTATAGCTGGCCGGAACAAGGACATTTCCGTTTGCATCAATTATTCCATACTTGGCACCAAGCATATAACTCTTTTTCTCATTAGGGATAGGGTTTTGCTTGCCGCCCTGTGCTATTAACGCTTTCCCATAGCAATTAGGACTTGAAATGAGAGAGTATTCCACAGGGAGGGTGATTGTACCCTTCTTATCAGTAAGTCCCATTTTCTTCCCTTCCTGAATTAGGTAAAGATTGTTGCCCCATGTTTGTATTTTACTGTATTTCAGTGGAAGCAATACATTTCCTGTTGCATCGATGATACCGGATTTCCCGCCCTTTGTTACAATTGCTACGCCGTTTTCAAATGCTTGTCCGCTTTCGTACTGGCATTTAATTACTTCATTACCGTCTTGATCTGCATAACCAATAAGGCCTTTCTGATTTACAAAGATCTTCAGATCCTGCGCTTGAACGCCAGATGCCATAAGGAAAGCCATAAGACAAAGGATACCTTTTGCTCTCATAATAAATAGATCTTTAGCTTATTGCCCCCAATTCAGCTGTTGTTAATATTTCATTAGATTGTTTCAATGTCATAAAAAGGCGTGGGAACAATTTGTCGTTTGATCAGCGAACCTTCGGTTTTCATGTATAAGTTTTTATGGTTCAGCCCGCTAAGATTCTGCGCCAAAACGCCTTAATTATGTCACGGTATTATTATCTCGAATATATATGGTTGTTACTTCTTTTAGTTTAGTTTATTTATGTAGATAATTTCCTTTTGGTATAGATTTCAAAGGCAAAGATAAAGATTAATTTCTATAATCATATAAAATTTTATAAAAAAATGAAAAAATATCCAAAAATAATATTTTGCATTCCTCATCCTTTCCTGCTTTTAGGGTAAGTTGCCAAGTTTTTTGCGTTAGGATAGAGAATTAAAAAGTGTTTATTCTTTCGTTTATCCCCCTTTTTTTCGTACCTTCGCATTCTGAAAGGAAAGGTAAATAGTATGCTGAAGCAATTTCTATCCATAATGTCGCGCTTCCTGAAGCCATACAGAAAGTATATGGCTTGGTCTTTTTTGCTGAATTTTGTTTCACAATGGCTCAACGTATTTTCTTTTGTGGTGCTCATTCCCATCCTGAATATCCTGTTCAAGATAGACACTACCGATTATGAATACAAGGAGTGGACATGGGATACACTCAGCAAGGAACTTGTGGTGAATAATGCCTACGCCTGGGTACAGGAACTGATAAACGTACACGGAGCTTTCCTGACACTGGTATTTATGGGCATTGCCCTGATAGTTATGACGGGTCTGAAGACAGCAGGCTACTTTGCCTCTTCTGCCATCATGGTGCCTCTGCGCACCGGTGTGGTACGTGATATCAGGATTGCTGTATATAATAAGGTCATGAAGCTGCCCCTCAGTTTCTTCTCTGAGGAGCGCAAGGGAGATATCATTGCTCGTATGACTGCCGATGTTCAGACGGTAGAGACCTCTATTACCGGCAGTGTGGATACACTCATCCGTCAGCCTATAGCCATACTGGTGTGCTTTGTTACTCTGTTTACTGTTAGTTGGCAGATGACGCTTTTTGTGTTAGTTGTTGCTCCTATTGCCGGATGGGTAATGGGTTTGGTGGGCAGAAAGTTGAAGCGTCAGTCGGCTAACGTGCAGCGTCAGCGGGGCGGTATCATTGCCCAGCTGGATGAGACGCTTGGTGGCCTGCGCATCATCAAGGCCTTTATTGCCGAGAAGAAGATGGAGAAGCGCTTCCTGCAGATTAATGATGCCTACCGCAGGGATATGAACGCAATGGTTATCCGTCAGATTGCAGCTCACCCCATGAGTGAATTCCTAGGCACTATTATCATTGTCGTGGTGCTATGGTTTGGCGGTTCACTGATTCTGAATGATACCCATCTGATAGATGCCTCCACCTTTATCTTCTATATGGTTATCCTGTATAGCGTTATCAATCCGCTGAAGGAGTTTTCACGCGCTACCTATCAGATTCCTCAGGGTCTGGCATCTATGGACCGTATCGACTTTATCCTGCAGGCAGAGAATCCCATCAAGGAGCCTGAGCATCCGCAAACTATGCCTTCCTTCGAGAAGGAGATAGAACTGCGTGATGTTTCGTTCAGCTATAGTGAAGGGCGTGATGTACTGAAGCATATCAACCTGACAGTTCCCAAGGGAAAGACAGTGGCGCTGGTAGGTCAGTCGGGTTCCGGTAAGTCCACATTGGTAGATCTGATTCCTCGTTACCATGATGTAAATGTAGGTGAAGTGCTAATTGACGGGCAGAATATCAAGGGTTTGCGTATCAGCGACTTACGTTCGCTCATTGGTAATGTAAACCAGGAGGCTATCCTCTTTAATGATACGTTCTATAACAATATCACCTTTGGTGTAGAGAATGCCACCATGGAGCAGGTGATAGAGGCTGCCAAGATAGCCAATGCGCATGACTTTATCATGGAGTCAGAATACGGATATGATACCATGATAGGCGACCGTGGCGGACGTCTCTCAGGCGGTCAGCGTCAACGTGTCTCTATTGCCCGTGCCATACTGAAGAATCCGCCTATACTAATTCTGGATGAGGCTACCTCCGCCCTTGACACGGAGAGCGAACGTCTGGTGCAGGAAGCTCTGGAACGTTTGATGAAGAGTCGCACCACCATAGCCATTGCCCACCGCCTTTCTACCATCAGGAATGCCGACATCATACATGTCCTACATGATGGAGAGATTGTAGAGAGCGGTCAGCACGACGAGCTCATTGCCCGTAACGGCTACTACAAGCGCCTCTACGATATGCAGCAGCTGTAGGAAATGAATTTTCAAGGAAGAGTATAACAAAAACAGAAAAAGAAATGAAGATATTGCTAGGCACTCATTATCTTGCAAAGACTGGAGGAACCGAAAGCTATACTTATGCATTGGCCATGGAACTTAAACGGCTTGGACATGATGTGGAATATTTTGCTATTATAAAAGGCGAAGTATCTTCTATGCTGGAAGATAAAGGTGTACCTTATATGTCTTCTGAACATTATGACTTGATTTTGGCCAATCATTATACTGTGGTCGAGGAACTATGGACCTATGGTTATATTATCCAGACGTGTCATGGCAATATAGCTGAGTTGGAGCAGCCGTCTCCTTTTGCCGATGCATTTGTTTCCGTGTCGGAAGAAGTTAGAGATCATCTTCAGAGTAGAGGTTTTCAATCATTTGTTATTCCAAACGGCATAGACTGTAATCGTTTTTTTCCAAGAAAACCTGTATCTCAGAAACTGACCACCGTGTTATCACTATGCCAATCAGAGAAGGCCAATGGTTTTATTAGAAAATGCTGTGAATCAGCAAACATTAAATTCCTTCAAAGTAACAAGTTTACAGACAATGTATGGTCTGTTGAAGAGTTAATAAACCAGAGTGATCTTATCATTGGTTTGGGGAGGTCCGCATACGATGCTATGGCTTGTGGAAGAGCCGCGCTAGTGTATGATTATAGAGACTATATGGGAGAATCTCTGGGTGACGGAATGCTTACACCTGAAAATATTCAAAACAGTATGTACTGCAATTGTTCCGGAAGGGCTAGTCGTATCCATTACGATGAAAAGTCTTTCATTGCTGAAATGCAGAAATATAGCCTCGAACTGGCAGCCTGGAGCCGTGAGTATGTGCTTAAAAAATTGAATATAGAAGTAGCTGTCAGAAAGTATTTGGACATCTATAATGGTATAGAATACAGAGAAGAATTCCAATCAGTGAAACCTCGTCTGTCCAAAGCGTTGGAATACCAGACAAGCAGTATAAAGCTCCTGAAGAAACGTAGACAATACAAAAAAATCATCAGGATTCTCATAATTGTTAGCAGTTTATTGCTCGTTATAAACATAGCGTTGCTAACGCTGTTGTTGATAAAATAAAGAATAAAGAAGCAGAGCAGAGCACATGCAAAGAATACCGTCCATAGAAGGATTTAACAAGAATATTCTCTTCAAGAAAGCAGGCAAAAATGGTGAAGGTGAGACTGACATCTGTACGCAGTCTGCACAGTTGGTAAACACGGTCAGTGATATTGAAGTTACTATTGTGACAGTCTGTTTCAACCCTCTTAAATCTGGTAGAGGGGAAGTCTTTCGGAAGAATCTCGATTCTGTTCAGGCACAAACAGATATTAGTTTGGAGCACGTTATTATTGATGGCGCATCCTCTGACGGAACGCTTGAATGGTTAAAAAAATACCGCAATACTAATCACGATATCCGTATTCTGAGCCAGACTGATTCGGGAATTTATGAAGCAATGAACAGGGGGATTGCCCTTGCTCGCGGAAAATATGTTCTCTTCCTTAATTCAGATGACTATTTTAACAATCCCAAAGGGATGTATGCCTCTGCCCGGAGGATAGAAGAGATGCAATGTGACTTTTCGTTTGCACCAGTTCGTGATGACCCTCCAAACGTCCAACATCATGCGCGTTTAGCTCCACAAAGACGACTTCATCGTTTCCTGATCAGTTGGAGTTTCTCACATCAGACAATGCTTACTTCTCGAAAGATGTTGCTTCATCTGGATGGGTTTGACACCTCATATCAGTCAGCTGCAGACTACGACTTACTCCTACGTATGATAACCGTAGGAGCAAAAGGCTGCTTTGTTCCTCTTACATTCGCCACCTTCAGTCTAGGTGGTTTCTCTGCAGAATATAGGGAGCTTTCCGTCTCTGAACGTATCAGGTGTCTCCATAATTTCTTCAGAGTTTTCTATTCTGTTGAGATGACACATGAACAGGTGGCTTATATCATTAATCATCGAGTTTATCCACGTAAATATCTTAACATCTATAAGCAATCACAGCAACTCATTAGAGAGCGTTTCATCGGTATACCCAAGGGACCGATTTATAGTCTTTCCCGATGGTTTAACTATAATAAGTACTATTTTAAATGCTTGAAAACAAACGTATAGCAGTACTCACGATGGCTCGTAACGATGACTTCTTCCTGCGTAAGTGGGTGGAGTATTACGGACGTGAATTGGGCAAGGAGAACCTATATATATATTATGACGGAGAGGATCAGACCATTGCCGACTTCTGCCGGGGCACGAATGTATATGTTCATCCTAAGATAGGCATCCAGGTGGTGAGCGCCGAGAAAGGCCGACTAAGGTTCCTTTCTGATAAAGCAGCAGAACTCTTCTCTAAAGGCTATGACCTGGTTATCGGTGTGGATGCCGACGAGTATATTGTGGTTGACCCTAAGCTGGGTGTCAGCCTCAGGGAGTATCTTTCTGCCCAGGATATAGATATCAGCCTTTCTCCTTTGGGACTCGACTTCGGGCAGAAGCTGGGCGAGGAAGGGGATCTTTCTGTTGAGGAATCGTTCCTCAGTCAGCGCCACTATGCGCAGATAGGGACACGCTATACAAAGCCCTCTATTATAGCACAGCCTTGCCGGTGGGGCAGCGGCTTCCACAGGGTTAAGGGACATAACTTCCATATAGCTAAGGATTTGTATCTGATGCACTTCGGGTATGCCGACAAAAAGGTCCTTGAAGACCGTTTAGGCGATGCCGACCGTATAGCACAAGGGTGGAAGAAGCATATCTACAAGCGTAGTCGTACCATCCGATATGCTACGGAAAAGAAAGCACACAATTTTGACCGTTGGACTTCTTGGGCTCGTATATGTCAGACATGGTGTCGTCCTTTATATGCGCTCAATAAGCCTGCTATGTTTGAATTAAGAATTGTTGTTAAGATTCCAAATAGATTTGCCCATGTTCTCTAACATTCCATCTTCAGAGGCGCTGCAAAGTGCTCTTATCGTAAAGCCTGCATCCAATGGAACACCTTGTACGGAGCTTATGGTTTCTGTTGTGACAGTTTGCCTTAACCCGCTGAAGGATGGGCGCAAAGAGCTCTTGGTCAAGAATCTTGATTCCGTGCAGCAGCAGACGGGAGTGAAAGTAGAGCATCTTATTATAGATGGCGCTTCCTCAGACGGCACAGTAGAATTTCTTACGCAATATGATAATAAATGTAACGATATCCGTATCCTGAGCAAATCTGATTCTGGTATTTACGATGCCATGAACCGTGGTATAGCTCTCTCACGTGGCAAGTACGTCACATTCCTCAATTCAGATGACTTTTATCATCGTCCAAATGGACTTGCTCTTTCCGTGAAGGCCTTAGAGGATAGTGGCTGTGGCTTTTCTTTTGCACCCATACTGCCAGAGGGACCACGTTTCCTTCATCGCTTGCACAGGCATCCGGATCGTCATCTTCATAGAATCTTCATCTTCCCTACAATACCTCATCAGTCCATGTTGTACAGACGTACGGCTCTTCATGAGGTAGGCGGATACGATTCATTTTACCGTATGGGCGGTGATCACGACTTAACGCTCCGCCTTATTGCTGCAGGCAACAAGGCATGTTTTGTGAACAAGGCATTCGTTACCTTTGCTTCAGGCGGTTACTCAACGCAGGATGTCGCTCTTAAGATTCGCGAGAAGAAACGTAGGGTCAGAAATTTCCACAAGGAAGTCTTTGGGGTAGAATTCTCGGATGAGGAGTTAGATACCTTAGTACAGCGCTATCGTTATCCCCGAAGATATCTCTCGGTTTATGTTGCATCACAGCAAATGATATGCAAAATCTTTGTTGGGTTGCCTCATTGTATATGCCTGAGACTTTTGTATAGCTTCAACTATTGGAAATACTATCTCAAATGCTTGCTTGGCATCTGAGAATAAGGTTGTCCGCTATTCTTTCAGCAAATCCTCTGCAAATTGGCAGATGCGCTCGTGTATTTCATCGCTTACCTGGTCTAATGCGTAGAAGCAGGCAAAGCAGACCTTGCTGCCCGGCTTTGTAACCCGGCGTAAAGTCCATTCCAGTTGCATCATTCCTTTCTTTGAATAATACCGCATTAGTACGGGTCTGACGGAGCGTAGATGCACTTTCCCCTCTTTCCAGAGTTGTATGTAGCAGATTTCGTCGGTACGGAAGTGCTGCAGACTTCGGAAGCGGTTCTGTATGTTCTGTACCAGACGTTCGGGATGCTGTGTGTAGAACTGCTCCAAAGTACTGCGTACAAGGGGGTAGGGAGTATGTGCAAGGCGGATGAATATGCTTTTACTGCCAGCGATGGTGGCTGCATTCATCATTCGCTGTATATGGTTCACACGGCAGGAACCAAAGAAGTACTTGAACGAGTACCAGGCTTGTGTCCAAAAGAGAGAGGACTTGCGAGCATGCAGGAGAACATGTCCTGGCTGTGGGAAAAACATCTCTGGTGTGACTGGTCGGCAGACCATAAAGTCATCATTGAGGTATATGTAGTGTTCGCTCAGACCTGGGATGCGCCACAACATGGCTTCGATACTAGAGGTGCAGAATGTAGGCAGGAATTGCTCATAACCCTGGAAAATGACGCTATGATCCACTATCTCCAAAGGAATTTTGCTTTCTACATGAGGATTCTGATTATCTGTGACAAGGAAGATGCGTCGTACCCATGGCATGAACTTGTTCACTGAGCGAACGCACCAGTATATTTCACCCTTGTTGGCATATCTGTTGGGTGCGGCAATATCCTTTTCGCGGGCCTGGTCAGGATGAATATAGGCAGCCCTCTTGGCATTCAGTACGGGGTCGTTCCCGTCCACCCAAGTGATAACTACATCTATGTCAAACTTCTTGCTTGTCTCGTTCATATTCTGGTGCGGATCGTTTAACTGCGTTAGCTGGAAAATCTTGTTTTAAATTTGCGCCAGCGGTTATGCGACCACAGCCATATCTCCGGCTGTCGTCTTATAGTCTCTTCCAGCATGCGGAAATATAGTACTGTAAGAGGGTAGTTCCTGTCCTTCAGGTCGTCAGGCACAATCATCTCGCGGAATGTCAGTCTGTAGTGTCCGCGGCTGGTCTTTTCTACATCCAGGTACACCAACTCGGCATTCGCTTTCTTGGCAATCTCCTCGGCGCCAGGCACAAACATAGTGTCCTGGTTCATAAAGGTAAGGTGGTCCAGAACCCTTGTCGACGGACGTTGGTCAATAAGGAAGCCGCAACTGAATGGTTCGCCCATGGCTTTCATTTTCAGCAGTGTCCTTACCGTCTGTTTCATCTCTATCTGTACCGTGTTCCAGCGGCTGCGGACTTCGTGCATGAGGGAGCTAAAGTACGGACTTCTTATCTGCCTGTATATCTCGCAGGTTATCTTGGGATTCTTGTAGCGTACGCTTATCTCCTGCGCCCATTCCCAACAGCCGCAATGCCCCGTCAGCATAAAGACGTTCTTGCCCTCGCCGGCTATCTGCTCTACCAGTTCGTAGTTCAGTACCTCCACACGCTGGCGCATCTCCTCGTCAGAGATGTTCAGACATTTGAAACTCTCTATGAATACATCACACATGTGATGGTAGTAGGCTTTCTCTATGCGCAGGATTTCTTTCTCGCTCTTCTCGGGGAAGGAACAGCGTAGATTCTTCCTGACCAGACGCCTTCTGTACCTTACCATATAATACAGTATAGGGTAGGCCAGATCGCTAATCAAGTAGAGAACGCCCAGTGGTAATCCTGCCAGTAACCGCATGAAGCGGTGTTTCTTCTTCACTTCGCTTTTATTCATTATGGTGCGAAGTTACGAATAAATCCGGTATGAAGCAATATATGGCTGTTTTTTTTTGCCTTTAGTTTGCCAGGATTGCCTCACGGACCTGATCTGACAGCTGTTCGTAGGTCTGTTCCTCGGTGGGTTTTATTACTGGCAGATAGGTAACCGTAATCATGTGCTTGCCTAAGCGCTTGGTGCCACGGGGCATTGCTTCATAGGCACCTTCTATGCGGACGGGGACAATGGGGACGTTTAGTTCCTTACTCAGGATGGCGAAGGTCTTCTTGAAGGCTTGCATCTTACCGTCTTCGGTTCTTCTGCCCTCGGGGAAGATAACCAGATTCTTTCCTTGTCTTAGTACCTTGGCCATACGCAGGATGGAATCCTTTAGGTTCTGGTGCTGCATCAGGATGACATTGTTGTGTCTTGCCATCAACTGAAGGGGGTAACCCTGGATGTGTTCCTCCGTTGCATAATAGTAGGTGTTGCGCATAGTCTCTTCCTTCAAACCTGCCACGCAAATGTTACCGTCGATGGCACTCTGATGGTTAGGAGCTATGATGAACTGCCCCTCTAATGGAATATTCTCAATCCCTTTGACTTCCAAGTCGTTATGCTTCTTCAGGAACTTGTGCATCAGTCTTACTATCTTGGTATGTATAGCCCATGTGGAGGCGATGTTCAGGTAGGAAGTATCTGCTGAGAGGATAGCCTGCCAATCTGTATTCTCAACCTCTGTACGGGTCTTGTATTGAGCTATGTAATTGGCAATTTCCTGTACGTTGGCATACTGGGCAAAGGTGCTGGATTTCATCTGTACGCCAAAGGTGCGTTCTATGAATCCTTCCAGGCCCACACAATCGAGAGAGTCGAAGGCGAGGTCCGTCTCTATATGGCTTGTAGGCTTGACGGACACCTTCTTCTCCTCTTCTATGTACTCCCTTAGAATCTTCATCTCGGGAGTTTCATTTGCAGCTTTCTGCTTTGTGGGCTGCGCTTCAGTCCTTCCGGCATCCTTTATCAGGTCCTTCAGCTTGAAGCGTTGCAGCTTGTCAAGTTTAGTTCGAGGAAGACTACCCCTATATACATAGAGGCTCATCAGTTTTTTATAGTTTACAACGGTAAGGTTGTAGGGTTCTATTACCAGGCGTTTCAGTTGTTCCTCTACCTCCTGATCGGAAAGGTTCTTGGCCCACTCTTCCTGAGGTACGATGATGGCACGCAGCATATCTCCGTCCTGAGTGACGGCCACCTCCTTTACATACTGATCATATTTCTCAAGTTTGAACTCCAGCTCGGCAGGCTGGATATTTTTGCCGTTAGAGAGGACGATAATCTCCTTGGAACGACCCGTGATATGGATACGTCCCAGTTCATCCAGATAACCCAGGTCGCCAGTGTGAACATATCCGTCCTTATCTATCACCTGAGCTGTTTCTTCGGGTCGGTTGTAATAGCCTAACATTACGTTGGGGCCCTTCACACAGATCTCACCGTTTACTATCTTCACATCAACGGTGGACATGGGCAGACCCACACAGCCGGGGATGACATCGCCAGGGTGAGTGAAGGAGATGATAGGTGCCGTCTCCGTCATACCATAACCCTCAAGCATGGTAATACCAAGGGTACGCAGACCGTTTCCTACTTCGGTATCCAAGGATGCACCACCGCTGACGCAGTAGGTGAGGTTACCACCCAACTTCTGGTGAACAGCCTTGAAGATGATACGCGACAGTTTAGGACTCTTGGCCACCTCGCAAAGCTTGAACAGGGCACGTGCCACGGGGCTGGCATCAATCTTCTTCTTGATGCCAAGAAAGATGGTGGTCCACAGACGGGGTACACCCACAAAGATGGCAATCTTGCCTTTTACCAGTGTATCCATAATATCCGGACCCGAGAGAGTGGGGCAGATGGCTACACCACCGCCAGCCAGAATAGGCATGATAACGGTTCCTACAAGGGGCAGTACGTGGTGCAGGGGCAGCAGGATCAGGGTACGGCGTGTACTGTCAAAGATATGAACATCCACAGTCACGCTGTGGCAGTTGGCATACAGGTTGGCGTATGATATCATCACACCCTTGGGTGAACCGGTGGTTCCTGAGGTGTAGATAATAAGTGCCATATCCTTGTTTTCGGCCGTAAAGATACCGTCCTGCTGTATGTACATCTTACCCTCTCTCTTAGGGCAGTCGGCCTGCTCGTAGTCGTCTATCTGCATAATTTGTATTGGCAGGCCTGACTCTTTAACTGCCTCTTCGGCAACGCTTCGGCATTGTTTGGAAGTCCAGATGCTCTGTGGCTGGCAATCCTTCAGGATATACACCACATCCGATACCGTAGAAGAGGCATCTACGGGTACGGCTACGCCCTTGTTCTGCCAAACAGAGAAAAAGGCGTAGATCCAGCCTTCGCGGTTCTCTGAGAAGATTAAGGTTTTGTCGCCCTCATGCTGAGGGGTATATTTAGAAAAGAGGTTGATGTAATCCAGGAGTTGAGAGTAAGAGATGTTACGCTCGCCAACCATAATGGCTGTATTCTGAAATTCCTTTATCATATCTATATAAATATATAATGGTATATCCTTAAAACATTGCAAAGGTACACCATTTTACGGCTATGGTTAAAGGAAAATCCTATTTAATGGTATGTTTTTACTTATATTTGCGTGTTTTGTCCTATAACGGAGGGGTAATGTGCTATCTCAACTTCAGCCTGTAATCCTGAGGTGTGAAGCCTACCTTCTGACGGAATACGCGGATGAAGTAGGAGGTGTCTGCAAAGCCCACCTCGCGTGCAATGACGTTGATGCTGTAGTTGGTTGTCATCAGCAGTCGTTGGGCGCAATGTATCTTGGTTCGTAGGATGTACTGCAGGGGCGAGGTGCCCAGTTTCTCGCGGAAGAGGCGTTCCAGATGCGACTTAGTGACGCAGGCGATATCTGCCAGTGCCTCTACCTCCGTTTCCTTGTTGACGTTCTCCTTGATGTAGGCAATCACCTTCAGCAGTCGTTCGTCTATTTCCTCTATCTTCTGCGCCTTTGCCATAAAGAACGAGGCTACAATCCACACAAACCCTTGCAGCTGCATCTTCTGCGAACGGTCCATCTGGGCATAGCGTATGGCGTATTCGCGATAGGAGGGGTGTGCGTAGAAATCCTCGGCACTGGCGTAGGGAAGGGTCAGCTGAGGGTAGTAGTTGCAGTAGTTTTCGAAGAGCAGGTCTATGGCCTGGTTGGCTTCTACCTCGTAGGGGAAGGAATAGAGGTCAAAGATATCCGACTGCTTGCCGTACCTCTCATATACAAACAGGTAATAGAAGGCTAGTCCGCTCTGGCATACCACGCTGTGGGGCATAAAGCTGGGCACCAGGTACATATGT
Organism: uncultured Prevotellaceae bacterium; assembly: GCA_946415645.1. Classification (GTDB taxonomy): domain Bacteria; phylum Bacteroidota; class Bacteroidia; order Bacteroidales; family Bacteroidaceae; genus Physcousia. The sequence continues at coordinate 1,804 of CAMKTJ010000049.1, read as the reverse complement.
CCGGGCTTCATGGTCATCTCTGTATCCTGCATGCTAAGGGTTCCCTCGCCCTCCTTAACATAATACAGGCGGGCAAAGGGGGAGGAGAGTCCTTTTCCTTCCCATCGCTGACTGACCTGCGCATACCCCGCATTCAGCACACAGATATTAACAAGTTCCAGATCTGTCTTCATACTTTCGTCTGCAAAGATACATATTTAAATGAAGAAGGCTGCATATAAGCGAGAATAAAGACAAATAAATTTGATCTTTATCGAGCGAAAGCAGGCTCGAACGCAGTTCAACCACTAACATAATAAAGCTTGCAGACTTCAAGGTTATGATAGAACACATTACAGAACGTAAATAATTACAGATACATCATATTATTTCTATACCTGGCCTTTCCTGATAATATTGGGAAAGGCTTTTTTATGCCATTTTTATAGGAATTTCGTTCTATTTCTTTGCTCAGCAGAGATAGCTATTAGGGGTCATCCTATGAAACTTTTTACGATTTTCTTTGTTTGAATTGTAGAAATTTCTATTTTTGCGGTGTGAAGTGTTGTTTCACAAGAGATAAATGATACCTACGACGGCAGAATATGCCTAAGTTGGAATCAAGTGATTTAAATTATATCCACGTTTTATTTGAAACTAAACTAATACAATCATGAGAACGAAGAAAGTTATCTTTTCCCTGTTTGTAATGCTATATGCGTTGTCATCCTCTGCCTATGACGCATTGATTGATGGCATTTATTACAACTTATCAGGTAGTGAGGCTACGGTCACGAACAAGGACAATAACTACATTTCCTATTCTGACACAGTGTTTATTCCTTCCTCAGTTACTTATAATGGGAGTACATACAGCGTTACTGCGATAGGTAGTTATGCCTTTCGAGAATGTAAGAATCTGTCATTCATTTATATTCCCTCTAGCGTGCGTGCCATATTTGACCACGCTTTCCTGAATTGTGAGGGTCTGACAGAACTGGTAATTCCCGAGGGTGTTGATTCCATCGCAGAATATGCTTTTGAGGGCTTGAAGAATCTTCAGAGTGTCGAGCTTCCTACAAGTATACAGTCTTTGGGCGGATCGGTTTTCAAGAATTGCACGGGTACGTTGTATGTGAAGTGCAATATTCCTGATTGTTCCTGGTATTCCAATGCTCCTTTCTTTAACTCCAAGTTCAATACGGTAATAATAGAGGAGGGCGTTGAGAGCATCGGAAAGCACGCCTTCCAGGACTGCTCTTCCATCACTACACTTACATTGCCCTCTACGCTGAAGAGCATTGGAGAGGAAGCTTTCTGCAACTGTTCAGGCTTTACGGAACTGACGCTAGCGAGTAATATAGATACATTCGGTAACAGGGCCTTCGCCGGTTGCGGCGGTGTTGTCTATCTGAACTGCAACCTTCCTGACACGAATGACGGTGTTTTCCGTGACTCCAAGATAACTCGCCTGGTAGTCGGCAACGGTGTGACGAGTCTTGGTCAGCGTTCGTTCTGTAACAGTTCGCTGCTTGCCTCTGTAACCCTTCCTTCCACTTTGAAGACAATCGGCAGCTATGCTTTTGAGGGTTTGAAGAGCCTGATTTCGATAACTCTTCCCTCGAGTTTACGCACCATATCGGACCGTGCCTTCCTGAATTGTGAGGGTCTGACGGAACTGGTAATTCCCGAGGGTGTTGATTCCATTGCAGAATATGCCTTTGAAGGCTTGAAGTATCTTCAGAGTGCCAGGCTTCCTGCAAGTATACGGTCTTTGGGCGGATCGGTTTTCAAGAATTGCACGGGTACGTTGTATGTGAAGTGC
>CAMKTJ010000048.1 GCA_946415645.1 uncultured Prevotellaceae bacterium | reverse complement strand
TGCAGATCCCCGTACTGAAGAAGATTGTTATTAATCAGGGTCTTGGTATGGCAACTGCTGATAAGAAGATTATCGACGTTGCTATCAACGAGATTTCTGCCATTACAGGTCAGAAGGCAGTTGCTACTGTTTCAAAGAAGGACGTAGCTAACTTCAAGCTTCGTAAGAAGATGCCTATTGGCGTAATGGTGACTTTGCGTCGTGAAAGAATGTATGAGTTCCTGGAGAAGTTGGTTCGCGTGGCTCTGCCCCGTATCCGCGACTTCAAGGGTATTGAGAGTAAGCTTGACGGACGCGGTAACTATACTCTGGGTATTCAGGAGCAGATTATCTTCCCTGAAATCAACATCGATACCATCGATCGTATCCTGGGTATGAATATCACTTTCGTTACCACAGCTAAGACTGATGAAGAGGGGTATGCCCTGCTCAAAGAGTTCGGTCTTCCTTTTAAGAATGCTAAAAACGACTAATTGATATGGCAAAAGAATCAATGAAAGCTCGCGAGGTCAAGAGAGCAAAACTCGTGGCTAAGTATGCTGAGAAGCGTGCAGCGTTGAAGAAGATTGTTAACACAGGTGATCCTGTTGAGGCTTTTGAGGCTGCTCAGAAGCTGCAGGCTATCCCCCGCAATGCTAACCCCATCCGTCTTCACAACCGTTGCAAGATAACTGGTCGTCCAAAGGGTTATATCCGTCTGTTCGGTCTCTCTCGTATTCAGTTCCGTGAGATGGCTTCAGCCGGTCTGATTCCTGGCGTGAAGAAAGCAAGCTGGTAATACTTTTTTTAATATTGTCGGGAGCGTCCCGATTAATTAAATCTATTTATAAAATGACAGATCCAATAGCAGATTATTTGACAAGATTGCGTAACGCAATTCAGGCTAAGCACAGAGTTGTTGAAGTGCCTGCGTCAAATTTGAAGAAGGAAATCACAAAGATTCTCTTCGACAAGGGTTATATCCTGAACTACAAGTTCGTAGAGGATGGCCCTCAGGGTTCAATTAAGATTGCCTTGAAGTATGACACCGCCAACAAGGTGAATGCTATCAAGAAGCTAATCAGAGTATCCACTCCTGGTATGCGTAAGTATACAGGTTATAAGGATATGCCGAGAGTTATTAACGGTTTGGGTATAGCTATTATATCCACTTCCAAGGGTGTTATGACTAACAAGGAAGCTGCTGAGCTGAAGATCGGTGGTGAGGTTCTTTGTTATGTATATTAATGTTAGGAGGATAAGTTTATGTCTAGAATAGGTAAATTGCCCATTAACATTCCCGCAGGTGTTACCGTAAAGGTAGGCGAGGGTAATGTTGTTACCGTAAAAGGTCCCAAAGGCGAGATGACCCAGGCTGTTGATCCTTCTATCAAGGTTAACATCTCTGACGCTGAGATCACTTTCGAGATTGACGAGAAAAACGATACCGTTGAAACAAAGCAGAAGCAGGCTTTCCATGGCTTGTATCGTTCTTTGATCAACAACATGGTAGTTGGTGTTTCTGAAGGTTATAAGAAGGAACTGGAATTGGTAGGTGTAGGTTATCGTGTAAGCAACCAGGGCAACCTGCTTGACTTCGCACTGGGTTACACTCACCCCATTATGATTCAGTTGCCTTCTGAGATTAAGGTTGAGACTAAGTCTGAGAGAAACCAGAATCCTCTGATTATTCTGGAATCTTGCAACAAACAATTGTTAGGCCAGGTTTGTGCTAAAATTCGTTCTTTCCGTAAGCCTGAACCTTATAAGGGTAAGGGTGTTCTGTTCGTTGGTGAGCAGATTCGTAGAAAGTCTGGTAAGTCTGCCGGTGCTAAGTAACATTAAAACTGTAAGATCATGACAAGTAAATTAGAAAGACGAATTAAGATTAAGTACAGAGTACGTAATAAGATTTCTGGTACTGCTGAGCGTCCTCGCATGACAGTTTTCAGAAGCAACAAGCAGATATACGTACAGATTATCAATGATTTGACTGGTACTACTCTGGTAGCAGCATCTTCACTGGGTATGGAGGCTTGTCCTAAGAAGGAGCAGGCTGCCAAGGTTGGTGAGCTGGCTGCTAAGAAGGCTCTCGAGGCTGGTATCACAACCGTAGTCTTCGATCGTAACGGATATCTGTATCATGGTAGAGTTAAGGAAGTTGCTGATGCAGCTCGTAACGGTGGACTTAAATTCTAAATGATTATGGCAATTAATAAAGTTAAGATAAATAGCGATATCGAATTGAAGGACAGATTGGTTGCTATCAATCGTGTAACCAAGGTCACCAAGGGTGGTCGTACCTTCACCTTCTCTGCCATCGTTGTTGTTGGTAACGAGAACGGTATTATCGGTTGGGGTCTTGGTAAGGCTGGTGAAGTAACCGCTGCCATTGCCAAGGGTGTTGAGTCTGCCAAGAAGAATTTGGTTCAGGTTCCTGTTCTGAAGGGTACTGTACCCCATGAGGCAACAGCTAAGTTCGGTGGTGCTGAGGTATTGATTATGCCTGCCTCTCACGGTACTGGTGTTGTAGCCGGTGGCGCTATGCGTGCCGTTCTTGACAGCGTTGGTGTAACAGACTGTCTGGCTAAGTCAAAGGGTTCTTCTAACCCCCACAACTTGGTAAAGGCTACCATCGCAGCTCTTTGCGAGATGCGTGATGCCAAGACCGTTGCTGCCAACCGTGGTGTTAGTGTTGAAAAAGTATTTAGAGGATAAGGAGGAAATAGATTATGGCAACTATAAAGGTAAAACAAGTTAGAAGCAGAATTCATGCTCCTCGTACCCAGAAGGCCACTCTTGATACACTTGGTTTGAAGAAGTTGAATCAGGTTGTTGAGGTTGAGGATACACCTTCTACCCGTGGTCTTATTAATACTGTTCATCACTTGGTAAAGGTGATTGACTAATTTAAAATCAACATTTAATTGGATTTAAGTTATGAAATTAGATAATTTGAAACCCGCCGCTGGTGCTACTCACAGCCGTAGAAGATTAGGTCGTGGACCTGGTTCTGGTCTGGGAGGTACTTCTACCCGTGGTCACAAGGGAGCCAAGGCACGTTCTGGTTATAAGAACAAGATCGGATTTGAAGGTGGTCAGATGCCTTTGCAGCGTCGTCTGCCTAAGTTCGGATTCAAGAATATCAATCGCGTAGAATATCAGGCTGTTAACCTCTCTACTCTCCAGAAACTGGCTGAGAAGAACAATCTTACCAAGATTGGTGTTGAGGAGTTGGTTGCTGCTGGTGTTGTTAATGCAAAGGGCTTGGTTAAGGTTCTTGGTAACGGCAAGCTGACCGCTAAGGTTGAGGTTGTTGCTAACGCCTTCTCTAAGACTGCAGAGGCCGCTATCCAGGCTGTTGGTGGAACCGCTACTAAATTGTAATTCTGATGAAGAAGTTTATAGAAACTCTTAAGAACATATGGCGTGTTGAGGATTTGAGATCTCGAATCCTCATCACCCTTGCTTTTGCTGCAATGTACCGTTTCGGTTCATTCATCGTGTTGCCCGGTATTAACCCTGCCGCTCTGACTGCACTGCGTGAGCAAACTAATACAGGACTTATGTCTCTGTTGAATATGTTCTCTGGAGGAGCATTCTCTAATGCTTCTATCTTTGCATTGGGAATCATGCCCTACATCTCTGCTTCAATTGTTATTCAGTTGTTTGCTTTCGTTGTACCTTATTTCCAGAAGTTACAGCGCGAGGGAGAGAGCGGGCGTAGAAAGATGAATCAGTATACTCGTTATCTGACTATCATCATTCTGATTTTCCAGGCTCCTTCTTACCTTATTAACCTGCGTATGCAGGCTGCTGGTGCCTTGAATCCATCTCTGGACTGGACTTTGTTCATCCTGTCAAGTACAATTATCCTTGCTGCTGGTAGTATGTTCATCCTGTGGATTGGTGAGCGTATCACTGACAAGGGTATTGGTAATGGTGTTTCTCTGATTATTATGTTGGGTATTATTGCACGTTTGCCACAGGCATTCGGTCAGGAGGTTGTCTCTCGCTTCTCTAATGTAGGCGGTGGCGGTCTTGTTATGGGTATCATTGAACTGATGCTCTTGTTTGTGGTTATCCTGGCAGCTATCCTTCTGGTTCAGGGAACACGTAAGATTCCAGTACAGTATGCTAAGCGTATGTATGCAGGTCAGCAGGTAGGTGGCGTTCGTCAGTACATTCCTCTGAAGGTTTTTGCTGCTAACGTTATGCCAATCATCTTTGCACAGGCTATTATGTTCATCCCTATTACTTTGTTGGGCTTGTTGTCTGACGGTCAGAACGCATCTCCTGTTCTGATGGTTCTGTCTGATCACACAAGCTGGGCATATAACCTGGTATTTGCATTGCTGATTATTGCCTTTACATATTTCTACACTGCTATTACGCTGAATCCTACTCAGATGGCTGAGGATATGAGACGTAACAACGGCTTCATTCCCGGTGTCCGTTCTGGTAGCGATACAGCCAAGTACATTGACGGAATTATGGACCGCATAACACTGCCTGGTTCTCTGTTCCTGGCAGCCATTGCATGTATGCCCGCTTTTGCAGGTTTGTTGAATGTTCAGCCTGAGTTCGCTCAGTTCTTCGGAGGTACATCACTTCTGATTCTGGTTGGTGTGGTATTGGATACCCTCCAGCAGATTGAGAGTCATCTGTTGATGAGACATTACGATGGTCTTCTGAGTTCTGGTAGAATTCACGGTAGGTCTGGTATCTCTGCCAATTAAGATTGTAAATGATCTTTCTAAAGACAGAGGATGAGATAGAATTGATGCGTGCTGCCAACCTGTTGGTTGGGGACACATTGGCTGAAATCGCTAAGATGATAAAGCCCGGTGTTACCACCGCACAGATGAACAGCGTAGCAGAAGAGTATATTCGTGATCACGGAGCAGTGCCCACCTTCTTGGGTTTCCCTAATCCTTACGGTGGACCGTTTCCTGCATCAATCTGTACATCAGTAAATGATGTAGTGGTGCACGGAGTTCCTAACGATACGCCACTGGAGGAAGGTGACATTGTTTCTGTTGATTGCGGGACTTTATTGAACGGCTTTAATGGCGACTCATGTTATACATTCTGTGTGGGTGAGGTGTCCGATGAGGTGAAAGCCTTGTTGCAGAGAACCAAAGAAGCGTTGTATAAAGGCATTGAGGCTGCCTTGCCCGGTAAGCGTATCGGTGATATCGGAGCCTCGGTACAAGAACACTGCACCAGTGCAGGCTATGGAATTGTAAAAGAGTTTGTTGGACACGGGATAGGGAAGGAGATGCACGAGGATCCTCAGGTTCCCAACTACGGAAGAAGAGGAAACGGTCCCATGATTAAGAATGGCATGTGCATAGCCATCGAACCCATGATAACAATGGGAAATCCCTCGGTATATATGATGCCGGACCGCTGGACAATAAAGACACGCGACGGTAAGGTCGCAGCTCATTTCGAGCATACCATTGCAGTACATAACGGAAAGTTTGATATTTTATCATCATTCGAGAAAATAGAAAGAGAATTGAATAAGAATTAAGTATGGCAAAACAGGCTGTAATAGAACAAGACGGTGTAATTGTAGAGTCTCTCTCAAACGCAATGTTCCGCGTTGAGCTGGAGATCGGTCAGAAGATTATCTGTAACATCTCAGGCAAGATGAGAATGCATTACATCAAGATACTACCTGGAGATAAGGTAAAGGTTGAAATGTCACCTTATGACTTGACAAAGGGCCGCATTGTATTTAGATATAAATAAAACATCAATATGAAAACTAGAGCTTCTTTAAAGAAACGTACCCCAGAATGCAAGATCGTTCGTCGTAAGGGTCGTTTGTATGTTATTAACAAGAAAAACCCCAAGTACAAGATGCGTCAGGGTTAATCATTATTGCAAAAGAAAAATTATAGTATATGGCAATTAGAATTGTTGGTGTAGATTTACCTCAGAATAAGAGAGGTGAAATTGCTTTGACCTACATTTATGGTATAGGTCGTAGTAGCTCAGGCAAGATCTTGGAGAAGGCCGGTGTCGACAAGGACAAGAAGGTTTGCGATTGGACTGATGACGAGGCTGGTAAGATTCGTGAGATCATTGGCGCTGAATTCAAGGTTGAGGGTGATCTCCGTTCTGAGGTCGCTATGAACATAAAGCGTCTGATGGATATCGGTTGCTATCGTGGTGTTCGTCATCGTAACGGTTTGCCCGTTCGTGGTCAGAGTACAAAGAACAATGCTCGTACACGTAAGGGTAAGAAGAAGACTGTTGCAAATAAGAAAAAGGCTACTAAATAATAATTGATATGGCAAAGAAAACAATTGCTGCAAAGAAGAGAAACGTAAAAGTTGACGCAATGGGTCAGCTGCACGTTCACAGCTCATTCAACAATATTATTGTATCTTTGGCCAACAGCGAGGGTCAGGTTATCTCTTGGTCTTCTGCCGGAAAGATGGGTTTCCGTGGTTCAAAGAAGAATACTCCTTACGCTGCTCAGATGGCAGCTCAGGACTGCGCTAAGACCGCTTATGATCTGGGTCTGCGCAAGGTGAAGGCTTATGTTAAGGGTCCCGGTAATGGCCGTGAGTCTGCAATCCGTACCGTACATGGTGCTGGTATCGAGGTTGTAGAGATTGTTGACGTTACTCCATTACCCCACAATGGCTGTCGTCCTCCAAAGCGTCGTAGAGTTTAATTAATCAGGATCTTTCTAGGAAAGCCTAGGGTAGCCTAGGAAAGCCTAGGATTAAAAGAAAAAACATTGTAATTATGGCTAGATATACTGGACCTAAATCAAGAATTGCCCGTCGTTTTGGCGAGGCTATCTATGGACCTGACAAGGTATTGTCAAAGCGCAATTTCCCTCCTGGTCAGCATGGAAATAATCGTCGTCGTAAGACTTCTGAGTATGGCGTGATGCTTGCTGAGAAGCAGAAGGCTAAGTATACATACGGTGTATTGGAGAAGCAGTTCCGTAACATGTTCGAGAAGGCTGCCCGTACCAGTGGTATCACCGGTGAGATTCTGCTGCAGAATCTGGAGTGCCGTCTTGACAACATCGTATACCGTTTGGGTATTGCTCCTACACGTGCCGCTGCTCGTCAGTTGGTAAACCACAAGCACATTGTTGTTGACGGTAAGGTTGTAGGTATTGCATCATACGCTGTTGCACCTGGTCAGATTGTTGGTGTTCGTGAGCGCGCTAAGAGTCTTGAGGTTATTGAAAATGCACTGGCAGGTTTTAATCACAGCAAGTATCCTTGGCTGGAGTGGGATGAGAACCAGAAGTGTGGTAAATTGCTTCACAAGCCCGAGCGTGCTGACATACCCGAGACCATTAAGGAGCAGTTGATCGTTGAGTTGTACTCTAAATAAAAATTAAGGATGGCGATATTAGCATTTCAAAAACCTGATAAGGTAATAATGTTGGAGGCTGACGAAAAGTACGGCAAGTTCGAATTTCGTCCTCTTGAAGGTGGTTTCGGTACTACCGTCGGTAATGCTTTGCGCCGCATTCTTCTCTCTTCATTAGATGGTTTTGCCATTAACACAGTAGCAATCTCAGGTGTTGAGCATGAGTTCGCTACAGTCCCCGGAGTCAAGGAGGATGTTACCAACATTATTCTGAATCTGAAGCAAGTAAGATTCAAACAAATTGTAGAAGAATTCGAGAACGAGAAGATTAGTGTCACTGTTGAGAACGCTACTGAGCTCAAGGCTGGTGACTTTAACAAGTATCTGACTGGATTTGAAGTGTTAAACCCTGAATTGGTAATTTGCCATCTAGATTCAAAAGCTAGTATGCAGATGGAGATCAGCATTAATAAGGGCCGTGGCTATGTTCCCGCTGAGGAGAACAAGGTCTTCTGCACTGACGTTAATGTTATTCCCATTGATTCAATTTACACTCCTATCAGAAATGTCAAGTACTCAGTTGAGAACTTCCGCGTAGAGCAGAAGACTGACTACGAGAAACTGGTACTCGAAATTTCTACCGATGGTTCCATTCACCCAAAGGATGCATTGAAGGAAGCTGCTAAGATTTTGATTTACCACTTCATGTTGTTCTCTGATGAGAAGATTACATTGGAGAATACCGATGTTGACGGTAATGAAGAGTTCGATGAGGAGATCCTGCACATGCGCCAACTCCTGAAGACCAAACTTGTAGATATGGACCTTTCTGTACGTGCCCTCAACTGTTTGAAGGCTGCAGATGTAGACACCCTTGGTGATCTGGTTCAGTACAACAAGACTGACCTTCTGAAGTTCCGTAACTTTGGTAAGAAATCGCTCACGGAGCTTGATGATTTGCTCGAGAGTCTGAATCTGTCGTTTGGAACAGACATTTCTAAGTATAAATTAGATAAAGATTAAAACAAATGAGACATAATAAGAAATTCAATCACCTGAGTCGTACTGCATCTCACAGATCAGCTATGTTGAGCAACATGGCCGTATCTTTGATTATGCACAAAAGAATCACTACGACTCTCGCCAAGGCTAAGGCCTTGAAGAAATATGTAGAGCCCCTGATCACAAAGTGCAAGCAGGACACTACAAACTCACGTCGTGTTGTATTTAGCTATCTTCAGGATAAGAAGGCTATTACCGAGTTGTTCACCGTAATCTCTCAGAAGGTTGGTGACCGTCCCGGTGGTTACACCCGCATCATCAAGACTGGCTTCCGTGCCAATGATGCTGCTCCTATGTGTTTCATCGAGCTCGTTGACTTCGATGAGAACATGGCTAAGACTGCAAAGAAGGCTAAGCGTACACGTCGTTCTTCAAAGAAGGCCGCTGAGGCACCTGCTGAGGCTCCTGTGACAGAAGCACCTGCAGTTGAAGAAGCTCCCGCTGAATAATTCTAAATTGCAATAATGTGAGCCGCTCGTCCGTGAAGGATTGAGCGGCTTTCTTTTTTCCCTAGGAGGGCTGGTTGTGCTAGATTTACTAGCCTTACTGGTTTAACTAGTTCCAACTAGGCTTTTGCCCCTTGCTACCCCCTTGCTACTCCCTTTCATCTCCCTTGGTATCTTAATCGGTTAGCGGTTAGTTTTTTTCGTTGATCTCTCACTTATTCGTATCTTTAACTTTCGTTGAAGTTACTTCCGTTCGGAAATCCTCAAATAAATTTGGTATTTCGCTCACTAAATCGTAACTTTGGCTATCGCCGAAGATACTCTCGTTCGACAATAAAAATATAATTTATTTTATTTTGTATTGTTCTCACTTATTCGTATCTTTGCATGAAAATAAAAACTTTTCTTGTATGAAAATTCTGTTTAGAAATATATTTTACGGCGTTTGCCTGATGGCTGTCTTGTCTTCTTGCGTTTCAGACAAGAAGATGATTTATCTGCAAGGTGCCTCTGAGGCATACGCCGTTCCCAAGAATCTGGAAGCTAACTTTGAGTTGAAGGTTGAACCGGACGACCAGCTGGCTATCTCTGTTGCCAGTAAGGACCAGGAGTTGCTGCAGCGTTTCAATAATAACACACTGATAGGTGGCGGTAACAACTCTGCAACAGGAACCAATACCGTTAACGTTACTTCTGGCGTGGCTTATTTCCAGGTTGACAAGAACGGAAACATTGAATTCCCCATCTTTGGTACCATCAATGTAGGTGGTCTTACTACACGTGAAATCTCTTCTTTAATTCAGAAGAGAATAAAGGATGAGGGCTACATCAATGATGCTGTGGTAAATACAAAGATCATGAGTTTCAAGGTTACTGTGATGGGTGATGTAAAGAATCCCGGCACCCAGACCTATCAGGGTGAACGTCTTACTATCTTGGAAGCCTTGGGTAAGGCCGGCGACCTGAATAACAGTGCCCATCGTGATCATATCCTGGTGATACGTGAGGAAGGCGGTAAGCGTGTAACATACGAGTTGAACCTGCTGGACCAGCAGAGTATCTTTAATTCTCCTGCTTATTACCTGCAGCAGAATGATGTAATCTATGTTCAGCCTAACAAGAGCCAGCGTGTGAAGGGAAGCACCAGCTACACATGGCTGACGGTGGGTAGTACTGTTGTGGGCATTGTGGTTTCTGTGGTGTCCCTGATTGTTGCACTTAAGAAATGATGACTAATACTATGGAAAATAAATCTACAGGAATGCACGCCGGACCTCGTCTGCGCATGGGAGGAAGGAAAACAGAGGAGATGTTCTCTTTGCGTGATATTCTGGATGTCTTTCTGGACAACTGGAAGTGGTTTGTCCTTTCTGTTATTGTATGTATAGGTCTTGCCCGTCTGTATCTGGCAAGTCAGTCTTATGTATATCAGCGTCAGGCTGTGATGCTGGTGAAGGATGATGCCGGAGGCGGTAGTGGCAGACGTTCCAATATCAGTACCGATGCTTTGATGCAGCTGAATGGCGTTCTGGCAGGTACCAGCGTCAAGAATGAGGTGTACATCCTGCATTCTTTCCAACTCTCACAGGAAGTGGCAAAGAATCTGCATCTGGATGTGATGTATAACTTCAAGAAGCGCCTGAAGAATATCTCTCTGTATGACAATCGTCCTGTAACGGTCGACTTCCTGCAGCCTTTTACAGCTCCTGTTACCTTTAGTATGGATATCAAGAGCGCTCAGGAATGTTCTATCCATGATGTTAAGATGGGTTCTCCTATGAAGGAGTCTTCGTTTACCGGTACCGCACGTATGGGACAGGTGTTGCAGACTCCGTTCGGGCAATTGGTTGTAACGCCCATGGTAGAGAATATGAAGGCATTCATTGGCAAGACCATAACGGTTACGCGCATCAGCATAGACGATGCAGCCATCATGATTATGAATAAATGCAAAAGCGGTGAGCTGGACAAGGAGAGTACCCTTGTGCGCATCACCTGCAACGATACCAACATACAACGTGCAGATGATATCCTATCGGGACTCTTGGATGCCTACAAGCAGAGTATCATAGAAGATAAGAACCAGATAGCTCAGAGTACAGCTGCCTTTATTGATTCACGTATCCAGTTGATTCACGAGGAACTGAATGATGTGGAAGGTAAGATGGCTGAGTTCAAGCAGAACAGCGGTCTGGTGGATATCAAGGCCAATTCTGAGGCTTTCCTGAGCCAGAGTAGTTCGGCTCGCCAGCGTACTATCCAGTCCGAGATGCAATACAGCATGGTGCAGTATCTGGTGGACTATCTGACGGAGAACAGCAAGGGCAACAGCCTTATCCCCACTATGGGCGGCATCAATGACAATGGTATCCAGTCACAAATAGCCCAGTACAATCAGTTGATGCTGAACCGTAACAGACTGGCTGAGAATACCAGCGAGAACAGTCCTGCTATTAAGGAAATGGACAATAACCTGTCTCAGATGCATTCTGCTGTGCTGGCATCCCTAAAGGGCTACACATCCAGTCTGAAGCTACAGCTGGATAAGGCCAAGGTCGAGGAGAATAAGATTCAGGGAACCATAAACGCCGTTCCTCAGAAAGAGAAACAGGTAATAGATATTACCCGTCAGCAGGCTATCAAGGAAACATTGTACACCTTCCTGTTGAACAAGCGTGAGGAGACCGCTCTACAGCTGGCCATCACTGAGGCTAACATACGTATAGTAGAGCATCCCTTCGGAAGCAGGGTTCCCGTTGCTCCCCGTAAGGCTGTTATCTCCCTTTTTGCCCTGATTCTGGGTCTTGCTATTCCCTTTACCTTCTTCCAGTTGAAGGAAAGGATTAATATGAGTGTCCGTGGACGTAAGGATATTGAGTCATACACTTCCATTCCTATACTAGGAGAGATTCCTCACCGCAAGAGTGGTATCAGTGATTCTGACATTGTGGTGTCTGCCCAGTGCGATGATGTGATAGGTGAGGCCTTCCGTCTGCTGCGCTTCAGCATGACCTTCATCAACAAGGATGCACGTATTATCATGTTCACCAGTACTATGCCTGGCGAGGGTAAGACATTCATCAGTCGTAACTTTGCCGCAACTTTAGGGATGGCGGGCAAGAAGGTGGTACTGGTGGATACGGATATCCGTAAGCGTACACAGAGCAAGCTCTCTTCCAAGGGACGCAGTCAGGGACTGACATCGTTCCTGTCTGGTGCAGTAGACGATGTTACAAGTTTAGTGGTAAAACAGGATGAGGGTTGCAACCTGGATATGCTGCCTGCAGGTATCACACCTCCTAACCCCGCCGAGCTGTTGATGAGTGACCGCCTGGAGCTGTGTATGGAGGAATTGAAGAAACACTATGACTATATTGTAGTAGATAATGTTCCTGCACAGGTTGTAGCTGATGCCGGTATTGTAAACAGAATAGCTGATCTTACTATCTATGTCATTCGTGAAGGTATGATTGACCGCAGGTATCTGCCTGAGTTGGAGCGCCTGAATCAGGAGGGTAAGTTCAACCATCTGTGCATTGTGCTGAACGACTGTCAGAACCGTAACAAGAAGTACGGTTATGGCTACGGCTATGGTTACCGCGACGATTCAAATAAGAAGTCGTGGCTAGCTAAGCACTTCACTCATTCTTCCAGAAGGGGTTAATTGTACCCTTTGTATTTGCGCCAGGCAAATTGGGTCAGGCGGTACCATGGGTTCCATAGTACCTCTCTGTGGTAGTGTGATATAAAGCGCCAGTTGCGCAGGGTCATCTGCCAGAAGTTACCCCATTGGCTTTCCTTGATGTGATTGCGCTCATCTGCATGTCCGAAGTTTCCTGCCTGCAAAATCTCAGAAAGCAGAAAACGCCCCTCCTGCTCGTCGGGTGGTAGAATCATCCTGTCCTCCTGAAGTCCGAAGGCTTCCTGTAGCACATACATCAGAGCGCTACAGAAACGTTCCATATGAAGATGTCTTACCATCTCTGCTGTCTCGCTGATATGCTGGGCCACATCCTTGCAATGGAGCAGATAGTAGTAATCCATTACCTGACGGAGTCCTATACCCTCGTTGAAGAGGTGGCGGTAGATGTGTGTCAGTTGGAACAGCATATTAACCCGTGTGGTGGGTACCCTCATCTCCCCGTCCTCCGTTGTGATGGGTGTATTAGAGAAAATTTCTTCTGCATGCTGCTCAAAGTAGTGTTTCAGTCTTCTATTATCGAATGGGTTCGACATGAAGCTGGGTATGGTATGCACTTCTATGCTGCATCCTTTCTTTACGGGGAACTCCATCTCAACCCACTGGATGCGTATCTTGGGGAAGAACTTCCTGACGTAATTGATTATCTTCTCGCGTGAGCCCTCCAGCCACACATCAACATCCCCAGGGTGTCTTAGTAATGGGTCTGGGTAGAGGAGGGCATTTCCCTGCCCTTTCAGTATGACATTCCTGAAGCCTGCCTGCAAGAACTTCTTGCTTGCCCAAGCGGCATTATGATTGGCTTCCCTGC
Source organism: uncultured Prevotellaceae bacterium (assembly GCA_946415645.1). Taxonomy (GTDB): domain Bacteria; phylum Bacteroidota; class Bacteroidia; order Bacteroidales; family Bacteroidaceae; genus Physcousia. The sequence continues at coordinate 10,404 of CAMKTJ010000048.1, read as the reverse complement.
TGTCATGCCTTATCTTCTCTGTTGTGGCCAGCCAATCCACGAATACCTTTCGGGGTGGACGTTGCTCAGCAGGAAGTACATCAAGGGCGGCAAAGAGCGGTCCTGCAATGGTATGGTTGTTGGCCATACGAAACAGGAACTTCCACTCTTGTTCTGAAGGGGTATAGGGCAATCTGTCTGCTTTCCCGACAGATACTTTTGTCAGCGAGAGGAATAATGTCAGGCTTTTGTCCATCATGATTAGAATTTCTTTCCGAATATTATACTTACAAAGGTCATTACAAGCACCTTGCAGTCAAACCACCATGAACGGTTCTTCAGGTAGTACAGGTCCAATTCCAGACGACGCAACATCTTCTCCATTGTGTCCGTGTATCCGAAGTTAAGGGTAGCATAGCTGGTAACGCCTGGTCTGATCTGATAGAGGAAGGCATATCTGGGGTCGTGCTGCATAATCTGGTCTATATAGAATTTCCTCTCGGGACGGTATCCTATGAAGGCCATGTCACCTGTTAATACATTCCAAAGCTGTGGCAGCTCGTCCAGATGGTGAGTGCGCAGGAAGGTGCCTATCTTTGTCAGTCGGGGATCAGTCTCTCCGTTGGCATGACTAAGTGCTGGACCGAACTTCTCGGCATCCGTACGCATGGAACGGAACTTGTAGATGGTAAAGGGGCGACCAAAACGTCCTATCCTCTCTTGCTTGTAGATAGCCGGTCCTCCATCTTCCAACTTTATCAGGATGTAGCATATTACAAACAGCGGAGAGAAGATGACAAGGCTGCATCCTGATATCAGGAAGTCAAACAACCTCTTTGTCATTCTGCCAAAGCCTGTCATACCATCTGCTATGAACTCCTGCGTATTACCGGATAGCATATCAGAGGAGAGGCCCATGGTACCGAAGTTCATGATTTTCTTGTTCAACGTCTCTGTGGGGATATTAGCTTCCCATGCCTCGCGACCGTATTCCTTGTTCCATTGCTCATGGGCATAATTGGCTTCGTGTTTTGCTATGCACCAGTCAATAAAGAAGACGCCCATAGTCCAAATCAGTATGTCCAGGAAGAATGTGACAGTCTTTCCTACACCCAGATATACACAGGCCAGATTAAACAGTGTAAAGCCCACAATAATCAGGGTGATGGTTAGAGGTATATATTTTTCTGACATTCCGGTACGGATAAGGCGGTGCTGCAGCTGGTTCTTGTCGGGCGTCAGCAGGTCTCTGTTCTCCAAGACACGGCTCTTCAGCATGCGAACGGCATCCAGGACTGGAACAATGGTAATGCCTATGCATATCATGATAGCCTCTTCTGGCAGACGACCGCCACATTGTCTTGTCAGACCTATTGCCAGATAACTGAGGATATATCCCAGAATGTAGTTTCCCGAGCTACCCATCAATGTCTTCTCCCACCTCTTGATGAATCTCTTGCAGATGGTAAAGGGTAGGGTAACACCTATAGCAGCAGAGGCTATGATGGTACTCATGGCATGATTGCCGTAGATGCTAAGTAGCAGGAACAGTACTGCCAATAGGGTTCCGATACCTGTGGTCAGACCGTCGGGGCTATCCGTCATGGATGGTAATTCCGTGAGATACATGGCCACCAGAACGGTAAAGGGCATACCTATCCACATGGGTATCTGATGTATACCAAAGAGTCCGTATAGGTCATTAATCCAAAGGCCTGATGCTGGGAACATAACTGCCACCAGAAGCAGGACAAGGAACTTGTTCCATGAACTTGTTCCGTGGAAATCATCTTTCACACCCATAATGTACAGGAAGGCTCCTCCTACAATAATCTGCAGGATACGCATGGTAGTTGGTTCTACCTGTTGCCTCAGTTCCTCCATCTCCAGCATGTGCGGGAGTACCATGGTGATACACATGGAAATGAGCATGATGGGGAATAGTGACAGTCCGCCCATCTCCATTCCTATAGCTTCATCTTTCTTCTGTCTTATATAGATATTACCGTTATAACTGATAATTCTCATTCTGGGTATTATGAACATACTAAGCAGAAATGAGATTGCAAAGGGGATTGCAAGGATAATGAGTATATCGTTCATTTGTGTAATTTGTTTTCGATTTTTAACTTAAACATGTCCCATGCCTTGGGTATGAGCCTACGTATGAGGTAGAAGCGGGATGGTTTGAACCCATTGTCGCGGAGGGCACGAAGAATGTTTTTGTTGCCCTTTATGATATTCTGGATAGACCCTGTACTTTCGCCACCCATTCTCATTTTTACGAAGTAACGGTCCAGATAGGCATTCCTGATCTGTCCTTTCTCTATGAAGCGGAGCATCAGCTCGAAGTCGGCAGAGACTGCGTATTGCAACTTGAATCCACCAAACCGTTCAAACCATATCCTTTTGGCATAGAAGGTGGGGTGGGCAGGATGCCAGCCTCGTAGGAAAGCACCGCATTCATGTTGTGAGCCTTTCCAAATGCGTAGTGTATTGTTTTTGTTCTTTACGTCTATGAATACCAGATTGCCATAGATGCAATCAACTTTCTTCTGCTCAAAGGCATTGGCAATATCCTCTACCACACGTTCATCGTGATAGAAGTCGTCAGAGTTCAATACGCCTATCACATCTCCGCTGGCCATCTGTATGCCTTTGTTCATGGCATCATAGATACCCTTGTCAGGTTCGCTAATCCAACGCATGCGTCCTTGGAAGCGAGGCTCATATTCACGCACAATATCCATTGTGCCGTCTTTAGAGGCCCCGTCAACAATGATGCTCTCTATGTCGGGGTACGTCTGGGCCAGAATACTGTCCAGTGTATCTCGTAGCGTCTTCTCGCTGTTATATGTTGCTGTTATGACGGATATTTTCATTGTTGCTCGTTTTGGGTAAAGGCTTTGTTAAGGTCTTCCAATGTAGGATTTTGTATATTGAAAACATCTTTTATGCGAGTAATCTTCTCATCGGAAAGCTTCCACCACTGTATTTCCATCAGTCGGTTGATGATTTCTGGCGAAAAACGATACCGTAGGACCTTTGCTGGTACACCCGCTACAATTGCATATGGTGGAACATCCTTGGTTACAACGGCTCCGGCTCCGACTACACATCCTGTGTGAAGCGTTACGCCTGACATGACAATGGCATTGCTTCCAATCCATACATCAGCTTCTAATCTTGTTCTTGGGGTGTCCAATATGTTGGGGGCATAGTCCTTGTCTGCCCATGAAATGCCAGTTGCATTCTTTTTTAGCTGAAATATTGGAGAAGAAGAAATGGTATCAAGCGTATGTGGGGTTAATCCCACATTTGTGTTAGCTCCGATACTACAGTATGGTCCGATATCGCAACATGTAGTCCAACTGCCGACTCCAATGTAAGAGTGTTCGCCAAGTCTGGTGCTTGTCAGTTTTGCAAAACGATGCACCTTTGCCGTTTTGGCAATTTGTGAATACTCGTCAGCATATGCTGTTATTGAGATATTATGACGGAATACATTCCTGATAAATGTGATGAGCTTTTTCATGCCATAATCACTTTTTTTATTGTTTCTAGTTGCTTGTGAGGATTCCACTTCTCCTCTATTTCCTTATAACATGCTTGGCGTACTTTTTCTCTGTCCTCATGATGCATGTCAAACCATGATGTGATAACTCTTGCCAGATCTTCAATGTTGTCACGTTCAAAGAATGCTCCAGTGATGTTTTCCTGAATGGCTTCAAACTCTGGCATCTGCCACTTGAAATCATTATGCGATATGCATGGACAACCATAAGTCATTGCATGCATGGCTGTCAGGCCAATATTGCCGGGGGCAACGCACAGATCTGCGTCATAAAGTAGTTGCGACAACTCTTCCTCCTTGTATGATGGACCATAAAACCAAACGTTTTCATCTGATTTCATTTGTCGGACCAATTCTTTCAGCGCAACTTCCTCTGTGCCGTCGCCAATGAATGTGACATTAAAAAGACAACCATTTTTTCTGCAAATGGACTGTGCCTGAAGTATCTGGTGAAGCTTCTTCTCTTTAGTTAACCTTCCTACAAAAACGACATTCGGATAGGTGTTGCCAAAATGGTTACTGTACTTTGAACTATTTTCTAACCCTTTTCTCAGTTCAATTTGTTTATCGTATGCAAGAGAGTTGTGTATAACAGAGAGTTTCTTTGCTGCAAATCCCTGCTTTAGCATCAACTGGCGTGCATATTCTCCATATAGCATGATACCATTTGCCAATCCGAAATATAGCTTTTTGGTTATTCTTTTTCCTAATCCTTCACGCCCGTACCATCCGTGGGTCCAAAAATAGACACGTTTTCTCAGAATGCGTGCCAAAAGAAGTATTACCCATGATGATAAACACTTGGGTTCTCCCAACATGATAAAAGCGTCATAATTGCGCCATGCCAGTTGTGCAGTGCTTGACTGCCAAACAAATGGACCAAGGTGGATATTCTTGACCTCTGTTACCTTGTTCTTCAGTAGAGCATAGTCCATCTTTTTCACATTTAAATAGCGGTCTCCGAAATAGAAGTCAATATCCATTTCGCTATCCATCAGCGTAAAGATGTTGGTCCTATAGTGCTGAGCAAAGTTATATATGAGTGCTATTTTCATTTGTACTGATTATTTGTGTGTTTCAAATACAGGTACTTGATAAAGAATGTTACAGCGGGGTAGACAGTCTCGAAAAGTAACATGTGTAAGGCGTTAAAACGGCTACACTTTCTCCAGTGTGATAGCATTTTTTTGAATTCATTTTCGGAGAATTGGATTCGTGGCTTGTGCTGCATGTTCGTCTCAAATATGAGTTTGTCCATTTTATCCTTCCACGCAGTAAATGATAAAACTTGCTCAAAGTAGTTTTTTGAGTTATCATAGCAATATTCATATTGCGAAGGATTATTGCAGATGTCCAATATTGTTTCTGTGAACGTGTGGATGTTTTTGTGTGGAATGACTTTTCCACATTTTGCATCCTCAACGATTTCTCTACAGCCATTCTTGTAGTCAGAGGTCAGGACAATAGCGCCAGAACTCATGGCTTCTATCAATGCCATGGGACATCCTTCTCTTCGGGATGGTGTTAGTATGATGTTGGCTCGGCATAGAATTGATGCTGCTTCATTTCTTGGGATTCTTCCTGTGAAGATTACTCGTGGGTCATTCGGTACGATTTGTTCTATCTTCTTCAACAGTTGAAATTTCTTTAGAGGTGGCGCAGTGTTTCCTAACCAGTAGAAACGAAATCTGGCGGGTGTCTTCAGTAATCTTAGAAGTATTGCATGCACAAGTTCCGGAGTCTTTGACGGAGCACCCCCTCCGGCAAACACGATGATTGGTTCATGTGTGGATGCTTTTTTGTCTGCGATTGAGGGGGCGTTTGTTTTAGGATTGATAAAGTTGTAAACAACTTGAATCTTCTTGTTTTCTTTTATGCTAAACTTGTTTTGCAAATACTCCATATTGTATTGTGACAAAGCAATGATTTTGTCAATGTATGGTGCATTGAAAGCTGCCATGTCAGATTCGTCGTAACGTAAGGAATGGCTTACCGAGATAATATGAATGTTGTTGTTTAGATATGGAACGATTAAACCGACAATACGAGCAAAACTAATAATGAGTACGTCGGGGTTCAACTCGTTGATGGCATCCGCGATCTTCTTTCCGTTTTCTACAGAAAGGTCGTTCATGTTGGCTGATATGATGTTGGAGAACGTCTTTTTGTTTAAGTAGCCGTTGGTCTCTCCTATCATCAGGTAGAACTCATGCTCAACTGAATAGCAATTGATGAGTTCTGTAGCGTATGAGGTAATTCCGCCACCGTGAAAGTCTGATGATGCCAAAAGTATTTTCATAAATTATTCTAGCGTTTTATGCTACATGTGTGATTATACTTCTTTGTTTAATCATGATTCCTGAACTGTTTCTTTTCTTGAACGAATAAATTTGGCTGGTGCGCCTCCTACTATTGAATATTCAGGAAAATCTTTTGTGAGAATTGTCCCCATTCCTATGACAGATCCTCTATGTATATGTCGTCCTGGAGTCATTTTGACATCTCTGCCAATCCATACATCGTCATCAATAATGGTTTGTTTTCTAGCGCTAATACCTTGGAAACACATCGGTTCATTTATATTGTCAATGATATGGTTGACGTCAAGAATAAGGCAGTTTGGACCCATCATTACATATTTCCCTATAATTGTGTCACTGGGAATGTGAGCATTTATACCTATGCCAGAGTAATCTCCGATTTCTATCTTATAACCGCTCCCAAACCATGCCTTACGTTCTATGTTGACGTTTTTACCACACTGCTGGAAAATGTGTTTGCAAAGGAATCCTCTAATCTTTTTCCCTAATCTGAAGCATTTCCTGCTCTCTGGCAAATAATATGCTATAGAATAGTATGCCATGAGACATAGCATCTTCTTTATCGATATTTTTTTGTTCTTGATTAGCATAGAATAAACTTTTTAGCGATAAACTGTATGAAAGGCATTATTAGCAAAGCAGTCCAAGTCGGTTTTAAAGTGGCAAGATATTCCTTAAGACTCATTTTGATTGTGGTGTGAAGAATCATCTTCCAATTCACAAACATCATAATCAGATAGCTGCCTAACATTGTGTATGCCGCGGTTTGCAGTGAGTATCTTGAAAACAAAAGTAAAAGCAATCCCATTATAAACAACCTAATTATAGTGTATCTAAATGTGATGTCGGTACGTTTCATCGCTAATGCGACTAAACCATTGGGTTGTACAAGGATTACAAACAGACTCCATACTGCCATTATACTTACGATGTCATATGCTTCTGCATATTCTTTTCCGTAGAAAATGTTTACAATCAGAGGAGAAAATATATATACGAAGGCAGTCAATGGGGTGCTGAATAGCGATATTTTTGACAGGAAAGATTTGAACATTCTTTTTAGCTCCTTTGGATTGTCTTGTCGCTCAGACAATACAGGTAAAAGGACTTTGTTAACAATAGATGTAATGACAATTACAATTTTCAGGACCAGTTCTTTAGCTAGATTGTAAATGCCCAGCATACTCATGTTAAAGAATATGCTTATAATTAGAATATCCATTTTAGAGGATACATAATCCAGAATCTGTGTCCCCATTTGGTAAATACCTATACGTATAAGTTCACGGGATTTGCGGATTTGGGGCATTCTGAAAGCAAGTTTATATTGTGCTTGTCCTGCGATAAGGTTCCAGATATTGACCATCGCAGCATAAAATAGAGTTGAGAGAATCAAACTATATATTCCACTTCCTAACCATGCAAGTATAATTGCCACACATAGAGAAAGAATAGATGATGTGATGTTTCTAATTGAGATTATTTTGAATTGCAGTTCTTTCTGTAATACTGTATCGTATAGTCTGCCTATGCTTATAAAGAACATTTCTAATAGAGTTATAGGGAGTAGGGAAGTCAAACAGGACGCCTTATAATATAATGCTATAATGGGGGAACATAATGCGGCAAATAGATATATGAAATTAAAGACAAAGAATTGTGTCCAATATAGATTAAGAAACTGTTCCCTACTTAATTTCCGCTCTGCCATTACTGCCACAGATAATCCCAAGTCAGAGAAAACATAAGTAAATCCCATTACAAAAGTTAGTATTGCAACAATTCCGAAATCGTCTTTTGTAAGGAAACGTGCCAGAATTGCCAGTCTAAGGATTTGAGAGAGCCCTACGGTTATGGTAGATAGTGTTGTCCACCCTAATCCAAATAGTATTTTCTTTTGTTCGATGGTAGTAGGCATGTTGTCAGTGGTGTCGGATTTTAGTGAGTTCTGTAATACTCTCCCATCTCGTCAATAGCTTTTCGTGTCCAACGGCGGAATATGCAACCATCTGGCGTCAATGTCATTTCTCCAAACCAAATCTTTGTGCCGTTTGAATACAAATCAACGCGAACCATGTCTATGCCAGAGGAAAGCCTTTCTGCCATTTCAATCATGGCGTCAAGGTTCTTAGGACGCGGTAGTATATCTTTTGCGTCTGGTTTAGTAATGCAATAATCTATCTTTGCATTCCATTCTGTGTCATAGGGAATGTAGGCTGCATGACCAGTTTCGCGCCCCTTGCATACGAGTATTACTATAACTCTTCCTTTTAGGCAAAGAAACTTGTAGTCGATGGGGAAACCTCCAGAACCATCATCAATATACTCTTCACAAATGATCTTCCTGTCAATCTGGTTATAGTGACGTTCAAAGTTGTTGAAGTTGGGTGCAGAGAGCCATTGGTCAATCTTGTTGCAAAGAACTTCTTGGTTATATTTCGATTTGTCGAGACAAATTAGATTCATGGAAGCTCCCCAATTGGCCTTCAATACAAACTTGTCAGGAAGAGTAATAGTTTTAAGCTGTGATCCTTTTGTGTAATATCCATAGAGGGTTGGTAGGGCTTCCTTTAAGCCACGTTCTGTCACATAATCCCTGACAGCATACTTGTCTGCCAAATAGTAATATTTGTTTATTTCACCATCAAGCACAAGTTTAATCCACAATTCCGAAAGATTCTGGGGGGATTGAAGATTAGGTAACCGCTTCCTATGATGGAAATATGCCATCTGAAAGTGCGTTTTCTGTGAGAGTCCAGAGATAATCCTTGAAATAAATCTGTTTAGTGAATGCATTCAATGAGACTTTTTTAAATTGATTCGAAATTCATGTCATCTCGAATTAGTAATACTGCAATATAGCATGTATATCATTTGATAACAAGTTCCAAGCAGGGCCAGACAATACGTCCACCAAGCATATCGTACATATTTGTAATTGTCGAGTAAGTATGCGAGGACAATTGCTGATGGTATCATGGAGAATTTGATAAATCTGTCGAATAGAACTTGTGTGTTAGAGGCGCTTTTGAAATTGATAAGCAGGAGGGAGGATAGTAAAACAATGAAGAATAAGGCCCTGATATAAACCTTTATGTCTTCAGGAATGGTATATTCCTGATATTCTTCGTTTTCTTCCGGAGTGACAATTTCTGTATCCTCGTCCTCTATACTTTCATTATCTTCCTCGTATTCTTTTGTATCCTCTGTGTCTGCATTTATTTCATATTCAGAGCTATTCTTGCTGTTATAAATAGCAAATAAGCCTAACACAGTAATCAGATAGTATGGGATCTTTTCTAGCAACATGCCGATTAATGGGCCAATGCCATGATTGTCAGATTCGGTATCCATGTAATACTTTGCTTTCAGAATGTAGTTGTCAAGATCTTCAAACCTATCGGTCATTGTAAATAAAATCATGTCAAGGAATCCTTCACTCATCAGCTGTATCAGGATGGGGAATATAACCAGGCATATTGCAAATGTAATCTTGTTGAATCGTTTTGTTAGTATGCTAAGAATGGCTACAAGTATGAGGAAGATGGCACTCTTGTGAAGATAGAATGATGCAATAATAGCTGAGATGCCAACAATCTTAGGTAAGATGGGTATGCTATGAGACCTGTAGTAAAATGCCATGCCCCAAAAGGCCAAAGCCATTGCAAGCGAGACCCTACCAAATGAGAACCAAATTAACCAAATGCTTACAAATAAGGCTAACACCAAATGGGTTGAGATTGAGAGGCGCTTGAATGTATCCCAGAGAAGGATCTGTGCTAGTCCCCAGACAATGCCTCTGAACAGGATATAGTTGTTAGGCGCAAGATTGCGAGCTATCCATGTATATGTTTTTTCAACTATCGGGGTGCCTTGCATGATGTCTTGGTAGGCAACATATAAATGAAACCAGTCGCTTCCCCAGAAAGCGAAAAGGTCAAATGCAAACCACATAGATAGTGTGAAATAAAGTCGTTGTTGGGATACAACCCCATCAGAGTATTGGATGGCAGGACGCATAGTGAACCACATAACGATGAGCATAATGATGTTTGTCGTTATTAGGTCTGGGTTATTTTGTACTAATTCAAACATTAAACGCTAAATACCCCCTATTTTACCTACTTGAAATTAATATACTTCATTGATAAAGGAATCGGTACGCTTTCCCGACTTTATTATGCAAAAATAAAATATTTTTGTGTATTGGCAAAATATTTATTAGAGGTTTTTGCCTTTTAACATTGAATTGAATGTTAAAGGGAAATCTGCATGCCAATAATATCTTATGGTTGTCGGATAGAGGAGACTCGAACTCCCGACCCCTACGTCCCGAACGTAGTACGCTACCAACTGCGCTACTATCCGAATGCAATGTAATCTAGATTGCAGGGACAAAATTACGAAAAATCGAGAGAAGAACAAAAGAATTCATTCTTTTTTATTCCGAGATGAAGTAATTTCGAGGCTTTAGCCTCAAAGTTACTATGTTTGCATTCGAAAATACCAAAAGTCAATTAAAGAAGCGTC
>CAMKTJ010000047.1 GCA_946415645.1 uncultured Prevotellaceae bacterium | reverse complement strand
CACCAGAAAGAGGTTTCTCAGAATCATGCGTCTAATCATATGCTATCTAATTGTCAGTTATCAACTAAAATCACTTCATCATGACTTTCTGTCCATTCCTTATGTAGACACCCTTAGCAGAGGGCTTTCCTGAGAGTTTCTTACCATCGAGGGTGTACCACTGATCATTGTCTGCATTCTCCTCAACAACGTCAATACCCGTCTCCTCATCACCCTCGCAGAAGATGAACAGTCTGCTGGCAATAATGCCCTGTGCAGGCAGGAAGGCAACACCGGCAGGCAATGTGCCGCTGCTCACCTTCACGAACTCATCCTTGTACAGCGTGTAGCCCTGTCCCGCTGTTACTGCCGTAGGAACTGTTATCCATTGCAGCAGGTTATCCTCTTCCGTTGTCAGCAGACATACTGGAGTATTCTGCTGAGAGTAAGGCTGCAGCGAAGTAACGACCTCGGCCGTGCATGCCGTCTTATCGCGATTCTCTATCAGAACAGCCTGTCCTGCGGGGATATAATCCAGTGCCTCGCTGGTAGTCACCTCAGCATCACCGATACCTGCGATGGTATAAGCCTTCAGGCCATCGGGCAAGGTACGTCCCACCTTACTATAGTAGGTACGCCACTGCTGTCCGTCCTTCATGCTGAAGGTCTCCTTGTCGCGGGTCGTCTGCTCTTCGTAAGCCGACCATCCGGCATCCTGATAGCTGTTCCAGCTCTCTGCAGGAATAATCAGAACCATCTGCTCAGCAAAAGCATTCTCGCCTACTGTTATCACAGGTGATGCAGGCAGTTCCAAACCTACCAGCTTAGTGCAGCCACTGAAGGCATTGTTACCAATGTTCTTCACCCCGCTCAGGTCAACAGACTTAATGCTGCCGCCCAACGTATTCCAAGGTGCCTTTCCGCTTGCCCAGGAACCCATGTTCAGGCTATTGCCAACTGCCAGGGCATTCTTCTGGAAGGACAAAGTACCGTTGTTGAGGGTCCAGATCAGGTTATGACAGTTGTTCACACTGTTCTCACCGCAATAGCCGCCAGTAGAAAATCTGGCAGAAATAGACATGTCGTCGTCGGGCAATTCAAACGAGAATACATCATCCGCTTCTTGCTTTATTGCAACACCAACACCACCATTTGTCTTCAGAGTCAGCCCGTCAACAAACAGTATCTTCGTATCCTTGGCATTAACCTTAACATATATACGCGAGGTTGACTCTTGGCTAACCACCTTCATTCCCTCATTCACCTGAACTGTGGCAGCAGCATCGTAATACAGTTTCATATTACCATCAGCAGAGGTCGCTATATCTACAAAATACCCTTTGTTTTTATTCAGCAGCAAATCCTCTTCACTTGTATGTTGCAACTGATAACTGGGCAGCGTGGCCACAATGTCAGCACGTCCGTTGACGTCCTTCTGCTGCTGGCCGTTGACGAACAAGGCCTCTCCTTTCGCTACCGGTACATAGAGGTGATTGGGATGAATCGTGACGCCCCAGAAAGCATTCGAACTGATTCTGTTTACCGTAGCAGGCACAAGGATTTCCCCCATCAACCCCGTCAAGACCTGACTTTCAATCATCGTCATCTTTGTACACTTGCTCATGTCAACAGATACATAAGCGTAATAGAACCCATAAGGACTGAGTTTAGTCAGGGTTGATGGCAGTGAAACAAGTACATAATCACCAAAAGGTTCTTTCCCATCTATACCAGTATTATGGAAAGCATATTCTGGGAGACTTGTCACGCCCTCATCTACATCTATTGCCTTTATATTCCGGTTGAGACTGACAAATTCTGACCAGGGTCTGCTACCCACTTCGCCTACACCACTGATGACCAGGCGTTCATTGTCAACAATCTCCCATCTTGTATCGCGTCCATTGTTCACCTCCGGATTGCCGCAATAGCCGCCCGTGACGAACTTCGCTGATACGGTGACTGCATGCTGAGGCATCGTGAACATATAGAGGTCGTAGTCCACTTGTGAAACATCGATTGGCTCGCCCGTCTCATCGTTCACTACCTGCAGACCTGCGTCAGACAGGCGCTTGGAAGCAGCGATGCCAAGTTTGGCATAAATATTTACAGTGCCGTCGACAAAGACTCTACTACCGGCTTCGACAGGATGACTCAATTCCTTGGTCTTCTTTGTGTAAGTGCGATAGAATTCCATCGTGCAGTCGCTGCCACCGGCCACCTGACCTAAGCGCATCGGGTAACCGTTGACCATCACCGTCTTACCGTTCTTATCAATCTTCGGCATGCCGTAGAAATACGGGTAGTAGCCAAGTGAGTATTCATAAGGCTCACCAAGCAGGGCAGCAAAGTCGGTAGAGAGCATCTCCACAGGCTCCGCACTGCGGAAGTATTCATTGGTCTGACTAGCGGCTGTGGCCCCAGAACGCACACGGTCGAAATAGACATTAGTTATCAGGCCTGCGTTTCCAACCTTGTTCACAGCGCCACCGCCTTGTGTTGCAGTGTAGCAATTACGGATAACACCTCCGTTGGTCTGGACACATACCAGTCCTGACTGGTTGCCGGCATTGCTCACCTTGCCTGTTGTATAGCAATACTCAATAGTTCCTTTGGCACCAAGGGTCTCAACCAGTGCGCTGACATAGTAGTTGCTGTAGTAGCCGCCTGAGAGACTGCATACGGCTCGGGAATCAACGTAGCAATGGCTCACCAAAGCCGAATCGGTAGATGCAAGCATGCCCACCAGAATACCAGGGTAGGAACCCTTGATATAGCTGTCCAGCACGGACAAGTTACGTATGCTACCTCCATCCACATAGCTGAAGAGACCAGGGTAGTTGGTGCCGTTATTATTGATGACATAATAGGCGCCTGAAATGAAGTAGTTGTTGCCGTCTAAATGACCTTGGAAGCTGTTGTTCTTGTCGAGTCCAATGGGTTCCCATACGTTGGCCGGCTCACCTCGGAGTTCATAGTCCTCGTCCAGCACGGAATCATTGAGCACGATGTCGGCTCCCAGACGATAGTAACGGCCCTTGGTCATCTTGCCGTTGGCATTGGTAAGTTTGGCCAGATAGTACAACTGGGCACCATTATTAATAATATACGGGTCTTCCTTTGTACCCTTTCCGCTGGCAAAAGTGATGGCACGCTCACCGTCCCATTTGGCACCTGCACCACCGTGAGTCGGGTCTTCGGGAGCCTTCCATCCACGGTTCTCTCCAATCTTCAGCAAGCCAGGAATGTAGGGGTAGTTGCCTGCGACATATTCGAATGGCTCACCTATCTGAGCAGCGAAGTCGGTTGTGTGCATCTCTATGGTATGCTTGCTGCAATAGGTGTCCTTTGCATTGCTCATCGTGGTTCCTAAATCTATGTCATTATAGATGTTGTCTATCGTTGTATAGTTCTTCACAGCGCCGATGGATGTAGCACCCTTCACCGTAGAGAAGCAATTGTGTACCACTGCCGTCCCTGCCTGTGTACCAATGATGGCGGCCTTGTTGCCCTGACCAGATGAGATGCCACTGACGTAGCAGTTCTCCACCGTTCCTGTAGTACCCAAGGTGTTTACCAACTGTGAGACGTAATAGTATTGGTTGGCATTACCCACACAATTGGCCTCCACATAGCAGTTTCTTACCCACGAACTGTCAGAAACAGCCAGATTGGCTATCATACCAGGATAATAACACTTGAAGTAACTGTCGATAAGCGACAAGTTCTTCACCGTTCCACCGTTCACATAGCCAAAGAATCCGGAGATAGTACTGCCATTAATATAAGCGCCAGAGATAGAATGCCCGTTACCGTCGAACGTACCTTGGAAGGTGTGGTCTTTGTCCTGCCCTATAGGTTCCCAAGAATAGAATGGGAAGTCGCGAAGCGAGAGGTCATCGTTCAGAACGTTAGCATTAATTAGTACGTCAGCTCCCAGCTTATAGTATTTGCCTTTGGTCAGCTTTCCGTTGGCATTAGTTAGTTTAGCCAACAAGTGTAGCTGGTCGGCATTATTAATAATGTACGGATCTGTTTCTGTGCCGTTACCGCTGGCAAAGGTGATGGAGCGTTCGCCCTTCCATACGACGGCAGTGCTGTGCGACGGGTCGAGAGGCGTAGTCCAACCGCGCTCTTCATCAATCTTCCTCAAACCTGGAATGTAGGGATAGTTACCTAAGACATAGACAAACGGTTCTCCTAACATCTCAGCAAAGTCGGTGCTCAGCATCTCTACTGTCTCTACGCTGCGGAAGTCATCCTTCGTTGTTGTAGCAGCTGTGGCTCCTGAGTTCTCACGGTTGTAGTAAACATTGGTAATCAAAGTATTGTTAGTAGATTGGCTGACAGCATACGCACCCGTAGCTGCCGTATAGCAGTTACGTATCACACCGCCGTTAGTCTGGCTAATTACGAGTCCGGAAAGGGTACCTCCATCAGACAGTTTTCCGCTGGTATAGCAATGCTCAATAATACCCTTGGCTCCAAGACTGTATACCAGGTTACTGGCATAACGCTTAGCCCAATATGAGTTACCGCTGGTGGTTGAAGTTCTGGCTTCTACATAACAACGGCTAATACGAGCCGAATCGCTCTGAGCCAGTGTGTTGACCAGTGCACCTGGATCGAATCCTCTAATGTAGCTATCAATAAGAGAGAGGTTCTGAATAGTTCCGCCATCGACAAATCCGAACATGCCAGGATTATTGGTACCGCCGCCATTAATGATATACATACCAGAAATATAATGGTTATCACCCTCAAAGAAACCGTGGAAGCTATGATTCTTGTCTTTTCCGATAGGTGTCCATTGGTTATCAGGCTCACCATCTAAATCGAATTCATCAGTCAGCACATCTTCATTCAGCACGATGTCATTGACCACTTTGTAATAGCGGCCTGTTGTGAGGTCGGAATTGGCATTACAGAGCAGTGCCAGATAAGCAAGCTCGCTACCATCGTGAATCAGATAGGGGTCGTCCTTGCTGCCATCACCCTCAGCAAACGCATCGGCAATAGTGCCGTCCCATAGTGCAGGGATGGTTGGATCACGATGGAAACTGGCAGTAACAGTTACAGGAGCATCCGGCATGGTAAATGAGAAGACGTTGTCTCTGACGGATGTCAGGGTGACAGGCTGATTCGTCTTTTCATTGACAACCTTCAGACTTCCATCGGTGAGCAACATACGCCTGCCAAGTCTTAACTCAACATAGATTGTGGAATTTGCCTCTGCATAAGTAATACTATTTTTCAGTGAAATTCCATCATAGTTTTTATAGAACCTCAGGTGGCTATCCTTACCATGTGTCTCATTGGTCAGTGCACCTATTGTTAGACGGTTACCGGCTGGCACGTAGGAAGTCGTCTCGCCCACCCTTACTAATCCAATGATATAAGGATAGTTATCCTCGGCAAGCTCAAACGGGTCGCCTAACAGTTCCAACAACTCTGCGGATTGCATGACCTCTGTAGGCAGACCGTAGCAGGTAATCTTGTCTTCGTTTTTGATACCCTTGTAATTGGTCTCAATAGTATTGTCATAATAAAGGTTGCTAAAAACTGGGCTACCTACCACATGACCTACGAGACCACCCCTGTACGAATTACTGGAAGTGGGAATATAGACAGTGGCAAAACTGTTGCGTATCGTACCAGCACCGGCATAACCCACCAGACCTCCGGCATTGCCCGGATTGTCGTTGAGTCCGCCAGTATAACAATGCTCGATAATCAAATTGCCCTTATTGTCAAGGGAACCGGCGATGATGCCGGCATAGCCACCAGTACCTGTTACGCGTCCGTTGGCATAGCAGCGGCGAACAACAGCATTATTCATAACGCCACCCGCTATCAATGCTGTGGAATAGCCACCTTTCACGTAGGAGTCAATGAGCGACAGGTCGTGTATGCTGGCATTTTCAGCGATAACACCAAATAAAGCGGCATAATGCTGGGAAGCTTCCGTTACGTAGTAGAGTCCTGAGATGACATGGCCGTTACCATCAAAGTCGCCCTGGAACGCTATGCGTCCGGAATACTGGGTATCGGCAATAGGGGTCCACGTATTTTGAGGTGTACCCAACAGTTCATAGTTTTCGTCCAACAGAGGTTCATTGAGATGGATATCCTCTGTCAACTTGTAATATACATCCTTGGTCTTGTTGGCATCATAATTAGTAAGCTTAGCCAACAGAGCCAGTTCATCGCCATCAGAGATAAGATACGGATCATCCTTCGTTCCTGTTCCGCCGGCAAATTCCCATGCCGTAGTCCCGTCCCATACTATGGTCTTGTCGGGGTCGCGATAGAACGAGGCCGTAGCGGTCACAGAGCTCTCGGGCATCCGGAACGACCATATGCTATCGGCCACACTGGTCAGTGCTATATTATCTCCCGTAGCATCGTTTATCAGCTTCAGACTGCCATCCTCCAGTAACATGTACGGACGGATGGTCAACTTCATGTAAACCGTCTCACCAGCCTCCATACGATTAGTTGGACTCTTCAATTCCATACCATCATATTCACAATAGAACCTTATATTACTGCGTTTACCATTAGTCATCTCCCCGACTTTAATACGGTATCCTGACGTTTTGGTGGCAGTTCTCTCACCCACCATAGCCAGACCCTCGATGTATGGATAGTGGCCTTCCATATAATGGAATGGCTCTCCTAAATGATCGGCAAATTCCTTACTTAGCATCTGTTCCTTGGCCAGGTTAGAGAAGGTTGCATGCCCCGTGAATTTTGAACCGAAGTCACTGCATTCATATACCTTATCTATGGCATTGATATTCTTAATTTCGTCAATAGGATGAGGAGAATAAGCCGTGGAGAAACAGTTTCTAATATTACTATTCTCAAACCATGCACAGAACGACCCCGGACGGTCACTATTTTCTGTTATACGTCCGCTAATGTAACAGTTTTCTATCAGCGTGTTATTATTGACCATGCATGCCAAGAGCGAAGAATAGGTGGGTGCGTCTGAATAACCCTCCACATAGCATTGGCTGATCGTTGTATTCAACGCCTGACAAACTAATACGCCAGCCTGTCCACCTTTAACGTAAGAATCAACCATCGACAAATTGCATATCGTAGCATTCTCGACATAGTTGAAGAAACCTACATAAGCGGAATTTGGCAACAAGGTATAAGCTCCACTGATTATATGGAAATCTCCATCAAAGTGCCCCCTGAACTTATTATTCGAGGTGCAGCCTATTGGCGTAAACACATTCTCAGGAGTGCCGTTCAGATAGAAATCCTCGGTCAGCACTTCCTCATTGAGGTAAATGTCCTCCGTAAGTTTGTAATATACACCACTGGTTTGGTTACCGTTCTCGTTGGTAATCTTAGCCAGATAAGCCAATTCCTCGCCGCTCGAAATCAGATAGGGGTCTTCCTCGGTTCCTGTTCCACCAGAGAAGGATTCGGCAACGCTGCCGTCCCATACAATAGGAGCGTCAGGGTCGCGATAGAGGGAAGCCGAAGCTGTGGCATCGCTCTCGGGCATGAGGAACGACCAGATACCGTCAGCAACAGGGGTTAGCCTGACGGCAACGCCCGCTGCGTCCGTTACCACCAGACCCTCTTCTTCCAGAAACATGTGCCTGTAAAAAGAGAACTGCAGGTAAACGGTATCGCCAGCTTCGGCACGACTTACGGGCTTGCTGACATCTGTACCGTCGTACTTACGGAAATACTTGATGCTACTGCCTTTCCCGTTGACAATCGTACCAATCTTCAGGTGATGAGCCGTAGCAGGGTAGGATGATGTATCACCCACCTTGGGTAGCCCCTCTACATAGGGGTAGTTGCCTGAGGCATAGCGGAAAGGCTCGCCCAATAGCTGGGCAAACTCCTCGCTCTGCATCTCCTCGGTGGTCTTACCCGAACAGTTCTCATAAGTATTCTGGTATCCAACGGAAAAATCAGGCAAGATAGTCTGGTCAAAATACAAATGAGCAAACTCACCGTGACCATTATCCTGACCTATCACGCCACCAACACATGATCCTGCATCCATTAACGTTAACCGTACATCTACAAGAGAGAAGCAATAACGCACAGAGTTGTTACTGGATGTATAACCAGCAATGCCACCAGCTGCATTGTAAGAACAAGTGTTGACTCCCTTGGAATAGCAGTATTCCACCAAACAACTCATGCCATTGGTCATCGTGCCCACCACAAGTCCAGCATATGAACCTCTGCCAGCCAGTCGGCCATCAGCATAGCAGCGGCGTACCACCGATGTGTTCGTCATATTGGCAGTAATAATACCACAAGTATAAATACACTCAGAATAAGAATCAACCACCGCCAAATCATGGACAACGGCGTTATTTCCTATACTACCGAAAAGACCGGTATATGGATAGTTGCCAGACGTCTTAACACAATAAACACCTGAGATAGCATGACCGTCACCATCAAAGTCCCCCTTAAAGGAATTACCCATGGAGTTTGCAGTTACATCTGCAATAGGCGTCCAAGCATTGGCAGGCGTGCCTATCAATTCATAGTTATCGTTCAACACATCGTCATTCAGGATAATGTCGTCTATCAACTTATAATACTTGCCTTCGGTCACACTTGGATTTTCATTGGTGATTTTAGCCAAGTACGCCAGTTGCGAACCGTCCTCAATGAGGTACGGATCATCCTGCGTTCCCGTTCCACCGGCAAAAGATTCGGCAACAGAGCCGTCCCATACGGTCTGCGCACTCAGTGTTGTGAAGGGGCAGAGAATAGTAGCCCATAACAACAAAAAGAGTTTCATTGTCTGTTTCATATTAGTTTAGTTTATTGTTTTAGTTTCTGAAAAGAATGGTTAATACTGCTAATGGTATTAGTATACACGGCTACAAATATGAGAACTTTTTTCTATCTTCCCAAATAAATCCATAATTATTTCTCCAAAACTCGTAATTTCTCAATATTCAGTTTCCAATTATCAGCGGTTAGGGGTTAGAGGTCAGTAGCTTAGTAGCTTATATTTTTCACTTTTCATTCTTTCATTCTTCACTCTTCATTTAAAAGTTTGGGTAGCCCAACTTACTGTTCAGGAATCTCAGTCCGTTGAACGTCTTTGCCACCTGCGTGGCGGTCAGGCAGTCCTCTGCCTCCTCGTTCAGCATGCGAAGGCCCTTGCCGATGATGTGGTCGGCCAATGCCAGGATCTTCTTGGGTTCGGGCAGGCAGAGTTCATTTTGAATTTTGAATTTTGAGCGTTAGCTCTCTCTAGCTCCTCCCTGCGCAGAACCAGACGGGCGCAACCCTCGTCTTAGTGGCATTAATGGGGTAG
Organism: uncultured Prevotellaceae bacterium; assembly: GCA_946415645.1. Lineage (GTDB taxonomy): Bacteria > Bacteroidota > Bacteroidia > Bacteroidales > Bacteroidaceae > Physcousia. The sequence continues at coordinate 15,830 of CAMKTJ010000047.1, read as the reverse complement.
GAACTGGCTAAATATTCCCACGTTGGGAATCAAATATTCCCACGTTGGGAAAAAATAATTCCCACGTTGGGAATAAATGATAAGCAATTTGATTACGTAAACGTAATTCAACGTCAACGATAACGTCAACGTCAACGTCAACTATTTCGCTAACCGCTAACCACTAACCACTAACCGCTAGAGTTCCACTTCTATGCAATTATTTGGATTCTTGCTTAGAGTCTTCAGGTGCAGGGCGTTGCCTTTCTTCTGCAGGATGGTGATGGTGGCACCTTTTATATTAGGACCATCACCCACCAGGACGGGATAGGTGGCACCCTCTAAGCCCTTGGGGCTATAGTTGAACTTGTGGGTGTGGGCAGAGATGGCGACACTGAAGGGTTGGTCCTTGAGGAGCGGTGCCCAGGCATCACGACAGGGCTGGTACTTGTCATCGTTACCGAAGACGGGGATGTGACTGAGGAGGATGCGACGCTTGGCCTTGCGGAAAGCAGGGCTCTTAAGCTCACGCTTTATGAAGTCGGTCTCCTCTGCACGAAGCTGGGTGAAATCGTTGAAACCAGCATATTCGCGGTGGTCATCGGCTTTGTCCTCGCCACAATCCAGCACCATGAAGCGAGTATCACCCCAACTGATACCGCCATAGGTCTTGTCATTGGGATAGCCTATCAGACGATGCATACCTGCCGAGTAGTAGTTACGAATCTCGTGATTGCCACGGATGAAGAAGATGGGGGTCTCTGCTCCGCCAATGGGGTCTGCCAGATTGTGGATCATGCGTAGGGCGTGCTCACGGTCGTAAGGCTCAGGCAGGCAGTCGCCATTAAATACGATGAAATCGGGAGAAATACCCTCCTGGCGCAAGGTATCGCAGAGGAAGGAGTAGGTCTGCTGATTGGCGTGCAGGTCGTTGAAGATGACGCAGGTAAAGTCGGTGCTGTTCACCTGTGGGGTAGTGAACTGATAGAGCTGGGTACGTAAGGTATCACCCGTATGGAACTCGTAGGCATGCTTCATCAGCAAATCTACCACGCAGACACGATAGTAGTACTGCTGACCGGGCTGCAAGCCGTCCAGGGTGATGCGGTTCTCTATGTCGAAGCAGACCTCTTGGCCGTCTAGCAGGGCACGCTTGCGACTCAGGTTGTTCTTGTCTGTTCCGTATTCCACCCAGCAATGGGCAGGAGCCGTTGTCTGGAACATCACGGTCATCTGCGTAGGCTGAGGGTCTTGCAGGTAGGGCTTGAGGGTCATCAGGTCAGCGGACTTGATGGGCAAACGCAGAGTAGCCATCAGGGGACGGTGATCGGAGGCAGTAGGCTCGTCCAGCACCCAGCTCTTCAGACCCACGGCAGGACGGGCATTATATGATGCAATGTAGTCTATGCAGTCCTTGGGCTTGTCGGCAGGAAAAGTAGGCTTTTTGCCCGTATTCACCGTAAAATACTTACCTATCTCCTTCATGGTCTTGGAGTCGGGCGTATCATTCCAGTCGCCGGCAATAAGGAAGGGTTTCTGCCATCGTTTAGCCTCGTTGACAAGGATGGGGATGGAGGCCAGACGGTTCTCTTCCTTGAGGTCGAGATGCGTACATGCCATCACATAGTTCTGCAGTTCCACTACCAGCAGTACACGAGGCTCCTTGCCGGGCAGGGGAATACGACGGGTACTAAGCGGACGCTCATGCGTAAGGATACCCAGACCATACTTGCCACCTGCATAGTCAATGGCACCGGCAAAGACGGGATAGTAGAGGGTACGCCGGGCCAGCTCTTCTATCTGGTTGAGTCCCTCGCTGCGGGAAGTGACACTGTCCAACTCCTGCAGGGCCACAACATCGGGCTGCTGCCGCCAGATAATATCTGCCGTTCGATCGTAGTTGATGTCCATCTCGACACCAGCACAATGCTGTACATTATAACTCATCACATTTACCTGCCAAGGCTTGCCCGGCTGGTTCTGGGCGAAGGCCGATAAGGCCATACTCACCATCAGGGCAACAAAGGAGGAAACCCTGATTCCAACGTTGTTTTTCATATTTTTTATAGGGGTTAGAGGTTAGCGATTAGGAGCAAGGGGCAAGGAGCAAGAGGATTGTTAGGGGTTAGAGGTTAGCGAAACTATGAACTATGAATTATGAACTAAAACACCACCTTACGTCCATTCTGGATGTAAATACCTTTTCTCAATTTTGAATCTTTAATTTTGAATTTTGAATTAGCCTTACGCCCACTAAGGTCGTAAATCTCATCATTTTGAATTTTGAATTTTGAATTATGAATTTCCACAACACCAGTTGTGGGCAAACCTTCATCCACCCACTTGAAGTAATCTCCGTAAGCACCGGCGAAGAGCTTCAGGAAGAAAGAGGTGCCGACATCCGTATGGTCGGAAGGCGTGAGGCTGTCGTCAATGCGGTACAGATTATCAAGATAGAAAGGATGGGCATCTGAAAAAGCCAGATAATTGGCATAAGGCACTACCATATCTCCGCGCGAATGCACGAACTGTATGCGGTGACGGGGTTCCCAGCCAGAAGCCACATTGTTATCCGCCAATGCACGATGGATATCCTGCCAGACATCACCCTTCTCAGAAGGAACGGTACTGAAGTTATCCTCATTAGAGAGGTACTCATAGAGTCCGGGCGTGAAGACCTTGTCCAGTCGCCCCCACACATCGTTGGTAGAAGGTGAATAGAACAGCTCTGCCATCTGCTCTGGGGTATAATGGCGACCGTTGGCATCCAAGCCGTTCTGCAGCTGCTGGTACCATTTTTTAGAGATTTCACCGGTAGAAAAGTCCTTGCTGGCCAGCCAATCCATAATGCCGGTATCCAGGAACTGCTGCGAGAGATAATCCCCGAGCGTATGCTCTGCCATATTAGGGTGCGTATCCAGCATACCTTTTATAATCATGGGAATGACCATAGGCATGGTGCAAAGACCCTTGCGGTGACGGGTAGTGGCGTCAAAGCTGTCGCCGTCATCCTGCAGGTAATAGCGCAGGGTTTCCATAAGGTCATAAGGGCCATCGCCACAGATGCTGCCACGGAAGTGCAGATCCTCATCGAGAGTGGTCTCCTCAAGGTAACGCTGCACGGCCAATGTGACGGCACCTCCCTGCGAGTAGCCATAGGCAAAGGTTCGCCAGTCGGTCTTGACGGGCAGAGCCTGACCACCATCCACCAACTTCTGATAGAGCCGCATGCCATACATCACAGCATCCACCACCTGACGGGCTGTAAGTTCCTGCGCCAGATAAGGATGACTCATGCTGCGTGTGACGCCATAGCCCTGATAGTCGGGCGCAATGACAATACAACGCGAGATGAAATCGGTAGTGGGGTCCGATGCGTAGGAGGCCTTCACCAACATAGCAAAGAGCAGACGGTCCTGAAGGTTGGAGTTGGAGGTAGGACACTCCTTGTCGGAAGTGATGGTATAGTGACTGTAGATGTGCAAAGACTCTATGCTGTCTGTGGCCGACGGGGTGGCTGGATTCCAGGCTATGAGCATGGAGGAGAGCACCACATCATTCCCTGCCGCATCTTTAGACGGGTAGTTGAAGGAGTAGAAACGGGCATAAGGGGTGTTGTACACTTGTGTAAGGCTTTCGGATACTGCTGTCATCTGCGCCTTCATGACGAAAGCAAAGAGAAGGAAAACGCCTATTGAAAGTAAAAATCTCTTCATTTCTGATTTAAGAGTTAGGTTTTTCATGGGCAAATGTACAAAAATTATCATAGATACCACCACCCTAAATAACAGAAATACACAAAACACTGCTCGAATATGGAAATTATTGCTAACTTTGCAGCAATTATTACCTATTCATACAACAGTAAAATATGAAAAAAGCATTATTGTCAGTATTGGTTTACTTTCTGATCAGTCAGATAGGAACGGGCGTGTGCACAGTTGTCATTGCAATGGCTCTTGGAATGTCTCCGAAGGGAGGTATCCCTGTTTCAATTATGATGCCATGCATGATTGTCTCATGTGCCATAGCAATCCTTGTTTGCTGGAAGGGATTGAAGGTGATGCGCATTCCTGAGACCTTCAGCATAGCCAACATCAAATGGGGATGGGCACTGACAGCCATAGTGGCCACCTTCTTTGGTATCTTTGCCGGCAACCTGGCAACAGAAATGGCTGACCTGCCCAATATGATAGAGGATATGATGTTGGATTCGGCCAAAAGCATCTGGGGGTTCCTGGCCATTGGTATCCTGTGCCCCATAGCAGAGGAACTGCTATTCCGTGAAGGTGTCTGCGGCTATCTGGCCCGCAACGGCGCGCGCCCCTGGAAGGCTATCTGGGTTTCTTCCATCCTCTTCGGACTGATACACGTAAATCCTGCCCAGGTACCCTTTGCCATGCTGCTGGGAGTGATGTTAGGCATGATATACATGAAGACGGGTAGCGTTGTGGTGCCCAGCATCATACACATCCTGAACAACTCGTTTGCCATGGTTACAATATGGATATATGGCGAAGAAGCCTTAGACGAGAGTATGGTGGAATGGGTAGGCGGCAACATCCCTGCCGCCATCTGCATCATAGTAGGATTCGCCCTCTGCTTCTTCCTGTTGAGAAAGTTTTGGGAACAGCCTACCCCTAGCCTCTCCCAAAGGGAAGGGGAATGGGGAGAGAAAAATTAAAAGAGAAAAGAGAGCCGCGTTGCGGAGATAAAAGTTAAAAGAGAAAATAAAAGTTTTTGCTAACTGCTAAGCTACTAAGCTATTAAGCTACTAAGCTACTAAGCCACCAAAATGAACAAGATAACAATCAACAACAACTGTAAACGATGCGGACGCTGTGCAAGGGTCTGCCCAGCTGCCGTGTACACATATGAGAAGGGCGAAGTGCCCAAGGTGGTGAAGCCGCAACATTGCATACAGTGCGGACACTGCGTAGATGTGTGCGAGGCAGATGCCTTGCAGCATGATAGCTTCTCACCCGAACACATACACCGTGTGCAAAAAGAACTGATTCCATCGCCTGAATCACTGATGGAACTGATGAAAAGCAGACGCTCTAACCGTACCATCACAGAGCTGCCGATTCCGACTGAAGCACTAAAGGATATCATAGAGGCTGCCTACGTAGCACCCACCTCTGAGAACTCAAGGAAGGTGGTGGTGACGGTGTTGGAAGGAGCAGAGATACAGGCCGTGGAAGATGCTACCATGAAGTTCTTCCTGCGTCTGGCCAGCGTATTGATGTCCAAACCCATACGCCCCCTGACAAAACTCTTCCTGCGCGACCTTTATAATGAGGCTGCCGAGCTATACCGCTTTGAGAGGAGATGGAAAGCTGGACAACGTCCCTGCACCTGCAACGCCAAAGCCCTGCTGGTGATAAGCACACCCAAGAAGTACGAATTCGGTTGGCAGGACTGCAACATGGCCTACCAGAACGCTTCGCTGATGGCCGAGGCACACGGCGTATCACAAATCTACATGGGACTAGTGCAGATAGCATTCAAATTCATAGGCCAGCGCAAGACGGAGGAGCTGCTGCACCTGCCACCCGGGCACAAGCCGTTTGCCATAATGGCGTTGGGCATGCCGGCCTTCTACTATCCCAAATACACAGACAAACCTAAGAAATACAAGAAATAATGAAATTACTACGTCCACATCTGATGCTGCCAGCCCTCTTTCTGACACTGAACTGCCTGGCACAGGACCTGACTCACGAGGTAGAGGCCGACACAGAGAAATGGTCCGTTCCATCGGTAAAAGAGGAATGGAAACTGGAGTACCTGCCTCACAACAACGCCAACCATAATGTATACGTCTACAAGGACAAATTGTATGACGCGCTGTTCACCCGTACACGCGGATGGAACGGAGGCGACGGCGTAGAGACAACCATGCTGCCCGACGGCAATGTGTTCTGGTCGTTCAACGACAGCTTCTACGGTGTGGTATCGGCAAGTACCCGAGCACGTGGCAACTGCACCTTTCCACGTAACAGCATCATGGTTCAGACACCCGGCGAAGACGGATTGCCTGGAACACAGAGCAGCAACCTGGTATGGCTGGCCGACTGGATCAGCAAAGAACAAGGTACCTGCCGTACGCACCTGCGTCACCCCAAAGGTGAGAAGACGGAGGCTCAGATAAAGGCAGGCGAGATTGACCAGCAATGGCTTTACTGGGCAGGCGATGCTACGGTAGTTGACGGACAGCTGCAGATGCTGTGGGCTGGTGTCTATAATGGAACAGAGAACCTGATGCAGAGCGACAACCGTGCTCTGGCTATCTACTCGCTAGAAGGAAAGCCCGGCGACGACACCTACCTGAAACTCCTTAGCGTAGATCATAACTTCTTTGAGAAAGACCCTATAGGCTACGGACAGACACTCTGGGAGGATGAGGACGGACATACCTATCTGTATGCCTGCAACCAATACAAGAAGAACGAGGGGGATGTCATGAACACCTCATCGCCTGTAGTAGCTCGCAGCACCACTCACGACCTACGTTCGCAGTGGGAATACTATATTGCCGATGAAAAGGGTAATTTCAGTTGGCAGAAGACCTACCCTACAGCAGATGAAGTGAACCGCTCGGCTATCTCAAGTCGCTCCGTCTCTACGGCATGGGTCTTCAAGGACGGCGACTATTACTACATGACGGCTCAGGGCTTTGTGTTCAGTAAGCAGCTGTACATCATGCGCAGCAAGAATCCCTGGGGCCCCTTTGAGGAATGCCACCAGTTGTGGACAATGCCTTGGGTGTTGGATAAGAAAGGTACACGCACGTACAACAACTTCTACATGCCTCACCTGCATCAAAGCCTCTCACGCGAGGGCGAGCTGGTATTCTCCACCAATACGGATTGCAAGGATTTCAGCGATAACTTCAACGACCAAGGGTCGGCCGACTTCTATCGCCCCTTCTTCTTCAGAGTGTATAACTGGAAAGCGGTGTTTGAAGAATAAAAGCCCCCTCCGTCTCCCCCTTTGGGGGAGTGACGCTTTGATTCAAAATTCAAAATAGCAAAATTCAAAAGAAAAAAAGCAAATAACAAAATTCAAATTTCAAAATAGCGCATCTGATGATTACATTATATAAAAATAAAAAAGCCTCCCCCTTCGGCGGGAGGTTGGTGGGGGGTCTTGCTTTGGTTTTGTGCTTATTGACCTCATGCTACAAGCTGATAAGTACCTCGGCACCTAAGACGGTAGAGGCGGGACAGACAATAGAAGTGAGCTTTACCGTAGTTGACGACGGGTCGGATACCCAGAACTTTGTGACCGACTGGTCGTATGCCGGCATACGTGTACCCAGCGGATGGGAGGTGACGGTACCCCAGGGTGCACACCAACAATTTGCGGAGGATTGGGTTTATTATAGCGACGGCAGCAAGGTGAACAGTCAGCACGATATGATTATTTGCGATAAACTGGCGGAATTCTACAATGCTGCCTGCAAGAAGAGCGGCTATACCTGGCACGGATTCCAGAGTCAGAAGAAGGTGCCCAAGAATATCTCGGCCTGCTGGCGCAATGGCTGCGATTCCATCCGTGTAACCTTCCTGGTCACCATCTCCGAGGATGCCAAGCCTGGCAAATATACCATTGACTTCATAGGAGGCGACGAGGAGGACGATGCCGGCATTGACAAATACAACAGCTATACAGACGCCAAGAGCTCACGCCTCTTCCACGTAGGAACGGTCAACAATTCGTACATTGAGAACAAGGCTACCGCCCTGGCTTGTCAGATAGAGGTAACAGAGAACAGTACTGGCATAAAAAACACCATTTTATCAGAAGAAAAGGCCCCTGACAAGGACATCTATACCCTAGACGGCAAGCAGGTCAGAAGCACAAAAAACACCGCAGGATTACCCCACGGTGTGTATTATGTTGACGGCAAGAAAACTACGGTCCGCTAAAAAGTGGTTAGCGGTTAGCGGTTAGCGCAACTATGAACTATGAATTATGAACTATGAACTAAAACACCGCCTTACGTCCGTTGAGGATATAAAGCCCCTTGCTCCTTGCTCCTTGCACTTTACGACCGGAAAGGTCGTAAATCTCCCCCAAATTTGAATCTTGAATTTTGAATTTTGAATTTTGAATTTCAGAAATCTTTGTCTCATCATCAACGGCATTCACCTTCTGGATGCGGAAGTGATCGACCTTGAACCAACCATGGTTATCGTTGGTAGAGCGGGTTCCGTCAGGCATATAGTTGCTGGTGCGGATACCAAGTTTCAGGCTCTCGCCCTCCTTGACCGTGACAATCACCTGCATGGGGTTCAACGTCATCTTACCCGAACCGCTACCACCATAACCCGCAAAGGTGTTGTTCTCGCCAGATGTGAGCATAGACGTCAGATAATCACCCTCGGCACCATAATACTGCACGTTCTTATTGGCAAAGAGACGGCAGGTAGCCAGTTTCTCCTTGAAAACACCCAGGTTACATGTTACCAGATAGGTTCCAGGCTCTATCTTGCTGGCAGGAATGGTCTGATAGAGCTCGAAGGTGTTGGGCATCGGACTGGCAGAAGCCCAGAAGCAACTGGTACCATAGATGTGCTTGGCATCGCTGTTGACACCCCATGAATTACCGCTCAATTTTCCCGTATTACGCCAACCACGCGGATATCCACGCGAGGTAACACCCTGCTTGTTAAGGTCATTAGCAGAGGTGTACTCCATATCGGCATTGGTGAGCAGCACGTTAGTCAGGTCCTCCATACCAGCGCTGAAAGGAATACTTGCTACAGCACTGACGGTAAGCCCAGGATCCATGAAAGAGACCTTCACGGTAACAGTCTTATCCTCAGTACTGGTATAATGTACAGCCGCTGGGAAATAACCTTGTGCAACAGTTTCGTCCCAAGTAGCGCTCATGGCCGTTGTCTTGATGGAAATAATGGAAGCTGAACCGCCAGCCACAGAGATAGCAGCACGCAGGTCATACGAGGTGTTGATGGGGAAGGTAGGCAGACAGCGTAACTGAATGACATTCAAACCTTTCTGCACAGGCAAGGTGTACTCGGCATAAGGAGCCTGAGAAGCACTGCTGTAAGCCGTCATATCCAAAGGCCATACGGTAGCACTGGTACCACGGATACCCAATCCCTGAATAGACTTAACCGTACTGGAGGCTGTATCGTAGTCGCCACCAGCCACCATGGTAACCTTGGGCTGCAGGATAGAACTTTCTATCTCACCAACATCGGAAGAGGAAGCAACAGCTGGCATAAGATGGTAACTCCAGTTGTTGGGCTTATAATTCATCATGCCATTCCATTTTCCAGAAGCAATACCCGTATTGTATTTGGTAGTTGAAGAGACAATCTCGTTGAAGGCTGTCTGTGCCTGCTTGGAGTAAGAGAGTGCCAAATCACCTTGTCCGGCACGAGCATACAGAAAGCTCTGGCGGGCTCGCAAGTGTTTGACGTTCATATCATAACAACCAATAACAGGATATTCTATCAACTGATAAAAGGCATCCTTGAGCGTAGTAGGAATACGCCTCTTGAGTGTCTGCATCTTTTCGACCAACTCCTTGTACTGCCCGATACGCTCCTCGATCTGCTCGTTAGAGAAATCGAAGTGGCAGAGATGCACATGTTCGGGCTTAGAAGCAATACCCAGACGGTAGTACTCCATTTTGATCTCCTGGATGGCATCGGCATAATCCTCGCCAAAGGTACGGGCAGCCCAGTCACGTGAATACAAATAGGCTGTCTCAGGTGTCCAGCTATTGATATCCCAAGCCAAGTCCATACAGAACTCCAGTTCCTCCTCGGCAGGCTTGATATCGCCCACATTGATAATCCACTGGTCGCGCACGCCCTGGTCATAGGCCTTGCTCAACTCGTAGCAGCAAAGACTGGGAGATATGGTGCTGAGCCACAGATAGGAATCGGGAGAACCCCAATAAGACAAATGATAGTAAATGGCATTGCCACCAGGGCGGGCCTGCTCGGCCAGCGTAGGCATCTGGCGGATATAGCCGTGATTATCATCCACCCACATCAGGGTAACATCCTCTGGCACCTTCAGACCGGCATTGTAGCAGTCGAGCACCTCCTTGTAAGGAATGAAAATCTGCGGAATCTTGGTGGGGTCGCCAATGCTATCGGCCAACAGTTGACGCTGATAAGCGATAATCTCGGTCAGGGCAGCTACACGCTCGGCTGTGTTATTGTAGCCGTTGATACCCGTATCATGCACGCCTCGCATACCAAGGGTATAGATGGCGTTCTTGCCCCTACTCTCACCTACACGAATGGCCCAGTAACGTTTAATCATCTCCTTATTGGAATGCCAGACCCAGTCGTCATTATAATGACCGCCAAACTTGTCACCGTTCCTGCCCCACTCGTACTCGTTGTCGCGCAACATCTGCTCGCAATGGCTGGAGCCCATGTAGATGTCGTACTTCATGATAAGGGGGATGTTGGTCTTCTCGTACCAGAAGGCCCGGCTACCCGCATGCATGGCAGGCCATAGCGTATTGGCACGCAATCGAAGCAGCAGCTCCATGATGGCACCATAGGTATTGGGGCCAAAGTTATTCAGGTTCTTATCCATATTCTTGGCTGCCCAGGGACGCAGACCATAGTCCTCGTCGTTCAGGAAGATACCACGGAATTTCACCGAGGGTGAACCACACACTTTCCTACCCTGGGTAACATAGAGCTGAGACTTGATGGCAGGAGCTACATCCGCCCACCAAATCCAAGGGGAGACACCTATCATGCGACTCAGCTCGAACATACCGTAAGCAGTAGCACGAGGCTGTGAACCAAAGATAACCAGTGCCTTAGAGACACCATCCATGGGATTATCCACCACCTGGATTCCAAAGGCCTCCCATTTTCCCTGAACATCGCTGACGTCAATCTTTCCGTCGGCTATAAGCTGGTCGATAAAAGAGCTCTGCCCTATGGTACCCACCAAGATGGGGTTCTTTCCTTCGGGAACGGCATTATAACTGGAAAAAGTCTTACGGGTCACTGCCTTAAGGTCCGACTTCAGGCATGTAACAACCGTGCTAACCACTTCTGCCTCGTTGGCATCGCTGACAATTACACACTTGTCTGCGCTTACTGAACTGCAAATGGTGAAGCAGCCATCCTGTGGAGAAGTCACTACCTGCATATCATCAGCTTTTGCCATCAAGGCAAGAAGCATGAGAAGCAGGGTTAATAGTTTTTTTGTTTTCATTATGATTATTTTGTATTGTTATTTCCTAACATGCTGATACTATCTAACAATTCTTTTCTCACCATTGACGATGTAGATGCCCTTCTTAAGTGAAGAGTGAGAAGCCTCCCCCGTCCCCTCCAATGGGAGGGGAGAACTATTTGAGAGTTTTCCCTTGAATATCATACGACCACTCAGGTCATAAATGGCCCCATCATTTTGAATTTTGGATTTTGGATTTTGAATTGATTCAATGGCGGTCTCACCATCAACAGGCTTTATCTTCTGAATGCGGAAGTGATCAACCTTAAAGCATCCATGATTATTGCCGGTGACACGTGTTCCGTCTCCCCTATGGTTACTGGTACGGATACCAAGTTTCAGGCTCTCACCCTCTGAAATAGTCACCATAACCTCCATCGGCTTCAAGATCATCCTGCCATCACCCGAGCCAACATAGTTAGCAAAGGTATGAGACTCGCCTGAAGTGAAGACGTCCGACACGTAATCGCTTTCCTTCCCGTAGTACTGGACAACATTGTTGGCAAAAAGCCTGCATGTGCCCAGTTTGTCTTTGAGCGTTCCCAGCAAACAACTGACCAAGTAAGTACCAGCCTCCAGTTTTCCTGCGGGAATGGTCTGTGAGAGTTCATAGACTTCGGGCATGGGCGTACTTGTTGCCCAATAGCTATTGATGCCGTATATCTGTTTGGCATCCTGATTGATACCCCACGAGTTGCCCTTCATCTTACCCGTCGCAGTCCATCCTTTGGGAACACCCCTTCCTGTATTATCCTGTGCATTGAGTGCACCGGAAGAATTATATTCAAAATCGGCATTTGTGAGCAAATGGGTTGTCAAATCCTGAGCATCACTCCCAAAAGGAATACTTGCCAAGGCGCTAACCGTAGAACCTGGGTCCATGAAATAAACACGGACAGGCACCGTCTGGTCCTTGGTACTGGTATAGTGAACAGCTGCCCGAGTGTAGCCCTGTACAACAGTCTCATCCCAGGGAGTAGTCATTGCCGTTGTCTTGACAGAAATAACAGAAGGTGTATTCCCATTAACAGAGATACCAACTCTCAGGTCGTATGAGGTATTAAGAGGGAAAGTAGGCAGACATCTCACCTGAATAACGTTAAGACCCTCCTGAACAGGGACGGAATATTCGGCATAGGGTGCCTGACTGCACGAGGTGTAAGCAGTCAGATCTAATGGCCAGACAGTTGCTGTGCTTCCTGCCAACCCCAAGCCTGTCAACGAGACCACACCGTTACTTGCCGTGCGATAGCTGCCACCCGGCAGTATTGTGATGTCAGGCTGCTTAATGGCACTCTCGATGGTTCCCACATCAGAAGAAGAAGCTACAGCCGGCATGAGATGCTGACTCATATTGTTGGGTTTGTAGCTCATCATATAGTTCCACTTACCACCTGCAATGGATGTGTTGAACTTATTGGTCATGGAAACAATCTCGTCATAGGCAGATTGTGCTGCAGTTGAATAGGAAAGTGCCTTTTCCCCTTGTCCTGCCCAAGCATAGACGAAACTCTGACGGCCCCTCAGAATCTTGATATTCTGATCAGCACAACCACAGACAGGATACTCGATAAGTTCATAGTATGCGTTACTCAAGGTGGAAGGAATCCGGGAACGCAGTGCTATTACCTTATTATATAGCTCCTGATACTCTGCAATGCGCTCGTCTATCTGACGGTTGGAATGGTCGAAATAGCAGAGGTGAACATGTTCGGGCTTAGCTGCTATACCAAGGCGATAGTATGCCATCTTAATCTCCTGAATCTCATCAGCATATTCCTCTCCAAAGGTTCGTGCCGCCCATGCCCTTGTATATTTGTAGGCATCCTCTGGTTTCCAACTGTTTATATCCCATGCCAAATCCATACAAAACTCCAGTTCCTCCTCGGCAGGCTTAATGTCACCAACGTTAATAATCCATTGGTTGCGCATTCCCTGACTATAAGCCTTGCTCAGTTCGTAACTGCAGAGCGAAGGCGAAATGGTGCTCAGCCATAAATAGCCACAGGGCGTCCCCCAATAGGAAAGATGATAATAGATGGCATTACCGCCTGAGCGAGCCTGCTCCTCTGGGGTAGGCATCTGACGGATATAACCGTGATTATCATCCACCCACATCAGGGTGACATCCTCAGGAACCTTCAGACCTGTATTGTATGCCGTCAGTACTTCCTTATAAGGTATAAAGATTTGCGGCACAGTAGTTGGGTCACCTATGCTGTCTGCAATAAGCTGGCGTTGGTGATCTATGATGTCAGTCAGTGCGGCAACCTTCTCCTCTATAGTATTGTAACCATTCATACCTGCATCGTGCACAGCTCTCATACCCAAAGTATAGATGCCGTTCTTGTCCTTACTCTCGCTGATGCGGGCACCCCAGTAGCGCATGATCATATCCTTGTTGGAATGCCATACCCAGTCCTCATCGCGATGACCGCCAAAGCGCTCCCACTCGTACTCGTTGTTGCAAAGCATTTGTTCGCAATGGCTGGAGCCCATATAGATATCGTACTTGGTAATCAGCGGAATATTGGTCTTTTCGTACCAGAAGGCGCGAGTACCAGGGTGCATGGCAGGCCAAAGGGTGTTGGCTCGCAAACGCAGAATCAGCTCCATGATAACAGCATAGGTCTTGGGGCCGAAATTGTTAAGGTCTGTATCAAGATTCCTTGCCCCCCAGGGTCGCAAGCCCCAATCTTCGTCGTTGACAAAAATACCACGGAACTTCACTGAGGGGGTTCCCACAACCTTCTTCCCAGGTGTAACATAGAGCTGCGTCTTTACCGTAGGTGTAACATCTGCCCACCATATCCAAGGCGAAACGCCCATCATCCTGCTTAGCTCGAACATGCCATAAGCCGTGCTTCGTGGCTGAGACCCGTAAATGACCAGGGCACGTTCCACTCCCTCCATAGGGTTCTCAACAACCTGCAAGCCGTATGCTTCCCACTTATTCTCTACTTCACTTACGTCCAGTTTACCAGCTGCAACAAGTTGGTCGATGTGCTTTGATTTCCCGATGGTTCCCACAATAATGGGATTCTTCAATGAGCTTGGTTCGGTCCTGTACTTCAGGAACGTCTTCTTGGTGACTGCCTTGAGGTCCGAAATAAGGCATTCAAGAACTGTCTGAACTACCTCACCATCGTTTGAATCGTACAGGATAATACATTTGTCCGTAGCTGTTGCCCCGGAAATGGTGAAGCAACCTTCCTCGGGTGTTGTGAGAACACGAAGCTCATCAGCCTGCAGGAAACCGGCTATAAGGAAAAGTAATGTGGAAAGATAAATTTTCATCTGTTTTTAGGCTTAAATTCATTGTTTTGGTTACAAAAGTATCAATTATTTTGCAAATTCAAACAAAATTTGTCAATAATTTGTGCTACAAGTACAAAAAAGGTTAGCGGTTAGCGGTTAGGAGCGAGGGGCAAGGAGCAAGGAGCAAGGGGCAAGAGGATTGTTAGAGGTTAGAGGTTAGCGGTTAGCGAATAACTCGTTAACTTGTCAACTTGTTTACTCGTCAACTATATTATGAATTATGAACTATGAACTACAAAAAAGGTGCAGCCCTACGGACTACACCTTATTATATATATAAAGGGATTGTAAACCTTTACTTACTCTGCAGCTTCTGTTGCAGGAGCCTCTCCCTCAGCGGGACGGGGACGACGCTCACGACGCTCGCCACGATCCTTGCGCTCACCACGCTCAGGACGGGGACGACGCTCACGCTCTACGTAACCCTCGGGCTTCTCTAACAGAACACGACGAGAGAGCTTGAACTTGCCAGTCTTGGGATCAATCTCCAGGAGCTTAACCTGCAGCTTATCACCCTCCTTGATACCAGCCTCTTCAACAGTCTCGAGACGCTTCCAGTCAATCTCAGAGATGTGCAACAGACCATCCTTACCAGGCATGAACTCTACGAAGCATCCGTAAGGCATAATGCTACGAACGGTACCCTCGTAAACCTCGCCAATCTCAGGAACAGCTACGATAGCCTTAATCTTAGACATTGCTGCATCGATGGTCTCCTTGTTAGGACCGCTCACCTGAATCTTACCTACGCCGTCTTCCTCATCGATAGTGATGGTAGCGCCAGTCTCTTCCTGCATACCCTGGATAATCTTACCACCGGGGCCAATAACAGCACCAATGAACTCCTTGGGAATAATCATCTGCTCGATACGTGGTACATGAGGCTTGAGCTCAGCACGTGGCTCAGAGAGAGTCTTCATCATCTCAGCCAAGATGTGCTCACGACCAGCCTTAGCCTGCATCAGAGCCTTCTCGAGGATCTCGTAAGAAAGACCGTCGCACTTGATATCCATCTGGGTAGCTGTAAGACCCTTAGGAGTACCTGTGGTCTTGAAGTCCATATCACCCAAGTGGTCCTCATCACCAAGAATATCAGAAAGAACAGCATACTTGTCCTCGCCGGGGTTCTTGATAAGACCCATAGCGATACCGCTGACAGGAGCAGTGATGGGCACACCGGCATCCATCAGAGCCAGACAGCCGGCACAGGTTGAAGCCATAGAGCTGGAACCGTTGCTCTCGAGGATATCACTTACCACACGGATAGTATAAGGAAAGTCTGC
>CAMKTJ010000046.1 GCA_946415645.1 uncultured Prevotellaceae bacterium | reverse complement strand
ATTTATGACTTTTGAATCAATCATAGCCCAGCGTTTGGGTCTTAAAGAGCAACACGTTGTCAATACCATAGCCTTGCTGCAGGAAGGTGCTACCATACCTTTTATCAGTCGTTACCGCAAGGAAGCCACTGGTGGCATGACAGATATCCAGGTGGCACAGGTCAGCAACGAGTTGGATAAACTTACTGAGTTGCAGAAACGTCGCGAGTATATCCTCACCACCATAGAGGGTCAGGGAAAGCTTACACCCGAGCTGGCTGAACGTATACAGAACTGTTGGGACAGCACAGAGCTGGAGGATATCTACCTGCCCTATAAACAAAAGAGACGTACACGCGCACAGGTGGCACGCGAGGCAGGATTAGAGCCTCTGGCCAAGCGTCTGATGCGCCAAGGCCCTGAGTCGCTGGCTTCCCTGCTGGCACCCTACAAGGATTGTCCTATGGACCCACTGCAAGGTGCTCAGGATATCATTGCCGAATGGGTTAGCGAGAACGAGCGTGCCCGTAACACCCTGCGTACCACTTTTAGCCTACATGCAGTTATCAGCAGCAAGGTGGTAAAAGGCAAGGATGCAGAGGGACAGAACTTCCGTGACTACTTCGACTGGCAGGAGCGTCTGGACCGTTGCACCAGCCATCGTCTGTTGGCTATGCGCAGAGGCGAGGCAGAAGGCATTCTGCGTATCAGCATCAGCGTGGATGACGACAGGGCCATAGAGCGTCTGAGTCGTCAGTTTGTCCGTGGTAACAACGAGTGCAGTCAGGCTGTTCAGGCAGCCGTAGAGGACGGATACAAGCGCCTCTTGGAACCCAGCATCAGCAACGAGTTTGCAGCCTCATCGCGCCAGAAAGCCGATGAGGAGGCTATCCGCATCTTCGTGCGCAACCTGGAGCAACTGCTAATGGCAAGTCCCCTTGGCCAGAAGCGTGTGATGGGTATTGACCCAGGCTTCCGTACAGGTTGCAAGGTTGTCTGCCTGGATGATCAGGGCAACCTCTTGCACCATGATGTCATCTTCCCCCACCCGCCTCGTAACGAGAGGGTGCAGGCCATGCTCACCGTTGGCAAGCTGATAGAGAAATACAAGATTCAAGCCATCTCCATAGGAAACGGAACGGCAGGGCGTGAGACAGAGGATTTCATCAATCATCTGGAACTGCCAGAAGGCACAGAGGTCTATAGCGTCAGCGAGGATGGTGCCAGTATCTACAGTGCCAGCGAGGTAGCCCGTGAGGAGTTCCCCAACGAGGATGTTACCGTCCGTGGCGCCGTCAGCATAGGTCGTCGACTGATGGACCCATTGGCAGAGCTGGTAAAGATTGACCCCAGCAGCATAGGTGTGGGTCAGTATCAGAAGGATGTCAACCAGACAGCCCTCAAGAAGAGCCTCGACCAGACAGTTGAGAACTGCGTGAACCGTGTAGGAGTGAACCTGAATACTGCCAGCAAGTTCCTGCTGACCTACGTCAGTGGCTTAGGTCCCGTCTTGGCGCAGAACATCATTGATTACCGTAAGCAGAACGGAGCCTTCCGTACCCGCCGTGAGTTGCTGAAGGTGCCCCGTATGGGTGCCAAGGCCTTCGAGCAGTGTGCAGGCTTCCTGCGTGTGCAGGGTGGCACAGAGCCTTTGGACAATAGTGCCGTTCACCCAGAGCGTTATGCCCTGGTGCAGCAGATGGCCAAGGATTGCGGCTGCAAGGTTGAAGACCTGCTCTCCGACAACAAGAAGCGCAAGCAGATAGATATCAACCACTACGTCTCGGATTCTGTGGGTCTCCCTACCCTGCAGGATATTATGGCAGAGTTGGAGAAGCCCGGCCGTGACCCCAGAAAGCCTCTCACCCAGTTTGCCTTCGACCCCACCGTGCATGAGCTGTCCGACCTCCGTCCTGGCATGATTTTGCCTGGCATTGTCAGCAACATCACCAACTTTGGTGCCTTTGTGGATGTGGGTGTTCACACCAAGGGTTTGGTGCACGTCAGTCAGCTGGCCGACAAGTTTGTCAAAGACCCTACCACCGTTGTCAGCCTGCATCAGCACGTCATGGTCCGTGTGGTAGAGGTGGATATGCAACGAGAGCGCATCTCCCTTTCCATGAAAGGAGTACAACAAGAGTGAAGAGTGAAGAATTAAAATTCAAAATTCAAAGGTTACGCTAACCGCTAACCGCTAACCCCATATTATGAAATACACATTTTTAACCCTCCTCTCTGCCTTTGCCCTGTGTGGACAGGCACAGAACCCTTATTTGCCACTCTGGGAGCATCTGCCTGATGGCGAGCCCCGTGTGTTTGAAGACCCTGACTGCCCAGGTAAGATGCGTGCCTACATCATAGGATCGCATGATACGCACTATAGTGAATACTGCGGAAATGACATCCGCATGTGGTCGGCACCCGTTGAGAACCTTACTGAGTGGCGTGATGAAGGTCCTATCTTCACCTACTACGTAGACGGACGCTGGGATACCATGTATGCCCCAGATTTGGTAGAGACCAAAGACCCACAGACAGGCAAGAAGACCTACTGGCTCTATCCTCACAGTCGTGGCTGGAGACGTGTGCCTATGGTTTGCAAGGGCGACAGGCCTGACGGCCCTTTTACACCCGTCAACCTGACTCCAGACGGACGTGCCTGCGTGAACGGCTCCCTCATAGACTTTGACCCTTCTGTGTATATAGAGGAGGTGACCAACAAGAAAGACCCCGACTATGCCCAAGGTTTCCGTGCCTATGTCTTCTATGGTTTCCAGCATAGTACCGCCTGCCAGTTGGACCAGAATACCATGTTCAGCAAGCGCCCAGGCACAGAGCTGATAGACCCCTTCATCCCTGCCAGCAGTCATGATGGACGCCTATTGGATAAGGAAGGCAGTCAGTACAAGGCATTGTATCAGGGACAGAACCCACTGGACTTCAATTTCTTTGAGGCCAGCAGCATCCGTAAGGTAGGCAACAAATATGTGATGGTGTTCAGTGGCCATAGTGGAAAGGAATACGGCATAGGTAATTCCAACAGCACCCTGCGCTATGCCTACGGAGATTCCCCCTTAGGTCCCTGGCGAGCAGGTGGCGTCTTGGTAGACTCACGTGGTGTTGTCCCCAATGCCGATGGTACAGCGCTCACCACTAGCAACTACGGACACAATACCCACGGCTCCCTGCAGGAGATAAACGACCAGTGGTACGTCTTCTATCACCGTCCTCCACGTGGCTTTGGCAATGCCCGTCAGGCTATGGTGGCTCCCGTTAAGATTCAGTGCGACAAGAAGTCCGTTGCCAAAGGCGGTAAGGTACGCATAACAGGGTATGATGCCTATGCTCCTAACAACGAGTGGACCGCCAAAGCCACTAACGGCATGGAATATACAGGTGCAGAGGTGACCAGCGAGGGCTTCAATATCTTTGGTCTGCCCCCATACGATTACTATTCAGCCGGTATAGCCTGCTATCTGGCAGGACCTGGCTCTTTTGAGTGTATGCAGGACAATCACGATGTCTGGAACAACTCCATGACCCTTACCAGCCTGCGTAACGGCACCGTTATAGGCTTCAAGTACTTTGGTTTTGGAGGCTTGGCTCAGAGCGCCAAAGGTGTACCTGCCTTTGAGGGCATCGGGCAGGGAACGGAGATCTGCCTGAACCTCACCCCCAACGGCAAGGAAGCCAGCAAGGTGAAGGTGATGCTGGACGGCCCTTATGATAATAATGTATGGAATGGGAAAGAGATTGCCGTCATAAACATTCCAACCAATGCACCACGCATCCCTCAGACCTTCAGAGCTAAGGTTCCTGCTGTAGAAGGTCTGACAGGCAAGCATGCCATCTATCTGGTCACAGAGGGCCTGTTGGATCTGCACGGCATAGGCTTTGCCAACGCCTCTCACCCCTTTGTAGTACCAGAGGTACCACAGGTTAGCATAGAGGTGGACGGACAACCACTACAACTCCCCCAGAAGCCCCTATTCACCAGCAATGCCAATGGCTATACAGATGTCACCAACTATCAGGTCTATGCCCCCTTGCAGCCAGGCTCCAAGATAACAGCCAGCGCCAGTAGCAAGGATATACAGATACAGATAGGTACTATTACAGACAACCGCGCCACAGTAAAATTCACCTACAAGGGCAAAACCAAAACCTATCTGGTTAACTAAATAAAGGAGCCAATTTGGCTCCTTTATTTAGTTTTAGCCGGAAATTCCGGGTCAACGCTAACCAATTATCTAACCACCTTCTTCCCATCAACAATGTATATTCCCTTCCTTAATCCATTGAACATTGAAGAATCCTCTTGCCCCTTGCTCCTTGCTCCTTGCACCTTACGACCTGCCAGGTCGTAGATCTCCCCTCCATTACGGGAGGGGTCGGGGGTGGGTCTTTTAATGGATGTTTCACCACTCAGCTGCACCTCTACTCCGTTGCTCCATTTGCTGTAGCAATCATCAGTGATGGCACGAACAGAATATGTGTAATAACACTTGGGTGACAGACCGGTAAACTGGTAAGAGTTGCCTTCCGTTGTTACGTAGGTGGTCTCTGAATTCTTCACAACTACAACACCGGCATCTATCTGCTCTGCAGTTACCTCACCATCATACGTATTCATCTCTGATATGTAACAGCGCTTATTACACTTCAGTCCCCACCAGAAATCATTCTCTTCTACTGGGATGGTAATCACATGGCGGACTGGCTGTTCAACCAATTCTATCTCCTCGTCTAGAGAAGAGCCAACCACATCATTGCCCTCTCCAAACATGATGACTAAGGGTGCATTATCATTTTTGTATTTACGTACGGTAAAGTCCAATGTCACCTTATTGTTCTGTGTCTTAAGCCATGGCGTGTAGATGCAACCAGGTTTAGATGAGCCCAACTTAACCTCATCGTTTGGCGTGTTGTACAGCTTCTCACCTACCCAATCCGGCATCTTGGTATAGTCATCCAAACTATTACCCAAATCCGTTGCACCATCACTTGTCTTTCCGTTGTTGAAGCCACTGAAGTCCTCCTTCAGCAGGGTCAACTCATCCAGGCTAAACTGCAGTCCCTCCTTTTCTATTGCTGTCAGTTGCAGCTTATAGCTTGTAACATCCTCTATAGGTGTCCAGTTGGCTGTAAAGCCGTCCAAAGTAACGTTAGTAGGATCTGTGGCATCAGGGGTATCAAGGAGAAGTCCACCGTTGAAGACAAAACTTATCTCACCATTTTCATTCTCTTCTATTTCCTCTATGGGCTTGCCCATCAGCGGACGGCCGTCTGTGTTAGACACATACAGTGTAGCAGCAGGAGTGGATGTATCCGTAAGGGCTGTATTATTCTTTTTACCAGGCCAAGTGTCATCTGCGTTAGTATCCTCAGTCAGTAGCCCGTCAGCCGGAATAATGGTCATGCGCTGCGTGGAAGTAGTGTTAACTGTGTTTCCTGCCCACACTTCCGAGTCGAAGTAAACATGCAGCACCAGCATGCCGTGAGCCGGATAGTAGGCTCCAAAGCCATCTTTCTGATAGTTGGCCAGCATGTAATACTCGTTGGGATTCTTGTCATTATAGATAATGTATGCCTCGGGTACCTTGTTCAGCGACTGCATATCCTTTACCACACGGGGGTCGTTCAATACCTTAGGAGTCAGCCAACCGCAATACATACGCTCGTAGCAGGTATAGGGGGGGGGACATCCACCATTGTTGGGACCAACGTATGAACCGGAATCCATCAGGTCCCACACATTCATGCCGTATCGGGTGTTGCTGACCGTATCATAGAAATCAGGCAGACACATACAATGGCTGAACTCATGGCAGGCAGTACCGATACCGGCAGGATTGTTACCGGATTTTCCGGCCAGCTCGCAACTCATGGCATAGGTGTTCACCTTTATACCATCCAACGTAATGGAACCCGGTCCGTCTCCTTCCAGTCCTGCATCATACAACGTATATTCATGGGGCCAGATGGTATTGGCTGGTGCATCAGCATTTTCGCCATGACCGGCATATATCAGGAAAACCTGATCAACCTCACCGTCACCGTCCCAGTCATATTTACTGAAGTCAACCCCCAATTTATCTACCAACTCGCATGCCTCAGCCGTCAGCTCTGCTGGATGCATATCTTCGCCTCTGGAATTGTTCTGGCCATAATACGCATAAGGCTTGCTAACGGTAACAGGACCATAGACATCAAAGGTCACGTCAAAATTTTCATAGCTGCACTCAAAGAAGTAGTCATGCACACTACCGTAGTTTCCACCCTTGTTAAAGCCCACCTCGTTGAAGAAGCCGTCATAGAACTTCTGGTCGTGAGCCTGATTCATGCTCAGGTCGGGGAAGGTGACCAGAATCACCAGTCCCTTCTTAAAGCCACTGATGGGATTCTGTTCTGCCCCCCACTGTGCACGGTGCCTACCGCCACCCTGAGCCAACGTTTTGGGCGACAGATTCATGCCACGAGCCTTGGCACGCTCAATACGATGCTTGTTGCGCTTGGTCAGGCGTTCCTGCCACTGCTCCGTCAGTATGGCACGGTCTTTTCTTACGTACATGCCATCAGGATCCTTTACATAGGCATTTCCGTTAGCATCTACGTAAAAGTGTATATTCTCATCTCCCACTAGCGTCACTTCCGTCTTTGTTCCGTCCGCCAGGGTGATAGTTTTCTTTACGCGAAGAGCTGGCACTGCCCATGCAGAGGCTGAGATCATCAGCAGGCAAGCAACCAAAATTTTTACAGTATTTATTTTCATAATCTTAGTTATTGACGTGCAAAGATAAGATTTTTCAGATGAATCACAAAAGAATATACATTTTTTATTTAACGATTAGCGATTAGCGGTTAGCGATTAGCGACAGGAAAAGCGGACCCAGTCAAATAGACCGAGCCCGCTTTACAATCATTATGAATGATGGGTTACCATTCCTCTTCCCAAATGCTTTTGTTGTTGATCACACCCTTGGTTAGGATTTGGTCATCGTTATCGATTTCCTCTTCCTCCCAAATGCCCAAACTTGTGGGATTAAGGATTACTTTTCTCATTTGCAGTTCAAAAACTGAAGTCTCTGGACTTATATATCTTTTCATAACTATTCCTCCCGTAATTTAGAACAACACTTTCTTACCGTTCACAATATTGACGCCCTTTTGCAACTTGCTTATACGCTGGCCGGAGAGGTTAAAAATAGAGCCATTAACCATTAACTCTGAACTATTAACCGTATTGATTCCGGTTTCGTCATCACTGAAGTTGAATATCAGGAACTCCTTGGTATTGGCACCAGTTTGCAGATATGCCTTACCCTTAGGTATTGTCACACTGTTATTTACCAGATAGAAACCTATCCCATGGTTCTTGTTAGCCAAAGCATAGATACCCGTACCGCCTTTGACCGTGCCGTCAGATACAAGTAGGCAATTACCAGCAACATCATCAGCACTTGTTCCGTCAAATACAGGGATATTCTCAGTGATTTCACCACTATAATTCAGCACTACGCCCGTATTGGCAGGAACCTTATTTACTGCAGAAAGGTTTACTGCGCTACCCTCAGCTTCCGTAGCTATATAGGCCTTGATGTTGCTATTAGTAAAATCAAGTGGATAGGTGCTAGCGTAGGTGGCATAACCTTCGGAAGTGAGTGTGACTGGAATACAATTAATAGATATTGTACCAACGCCAACATTTTGATCTTTTGAGCTCATTACCAATTTAACAGCTCTATGAGTGGGCGCAAAAGCATTAGATGTCGTAAACTCAAATGTTGCGTTTGCAGCACCTTTCATGGTAAACTCTTCAATATCTGTAAATGATAAACCATCATCAGAACCTTGTACTTTTATCTTCGAGCCCGTGTCAGCTTTACCTCCAAGCAATTTTGCTGTAAAATGTACAGCTTCTGGCTTTCCATCCAAAAAAATGGTAACATATTTTCCTTCGCCATCAAACTTTAGTCTATAAGGAGCATTTGATGCAGCATAATCCGAAGCTAAAGACAAAGCAACACCAGTTTTTCCTGCTAGATCAGCCTTTCCTGCATCTTTGGTTCCCGTCCAGCTAAACGGCAAGGAAGCGAGGGCAACACCTGTGTATGTGCGTTTTACTACAGAACTTTTGTTACCATATGTGTCATAAGCTATAGCCCAAATTTTGGCCGTACTATTACCCAAGGCGATTGGTTCAGAATATAATGTACTGCCTGATGTCGGAGTAGCAGGGTCGGTGCCATCTGTTGTCATATTATAATAAATAGTATTTCCTGCAGAAGTCAAAGTAATTTCCGTTCCCTGCATATAACTGCCTCCTTCAAGATTAAACTCAGGGGAAGCAACAGATTTTTTAGCTTGTGTGATAGTAATTAGGCTGGATTCTGCTTCACCTTCGTCACCTACAGCATAAACTTTCAGATAAACTGTACGGGCAGCGCCTGTGTTGGCTTCGATTGAATAATCCAAATTATTGGTAGAACCATTTATCTCTGCTGTCAACCATGAGTGGTCATAGGTTGCGTCTGTCGTACCATCAGCCTCGTAGAAGTTTACATCAGCAATATAGTTTGTCAGATTATTATAAGTTACTTCGATAGATGTAGTGCTAACGGCAGCTTCTGTTGCATTAACGGTATTTTTACCAAGAGTTATGCTAGGCTCAGAACCACCGCCAGTAGAATAAGTCACGGTAATAGATTTTACGTAAACAGCTTTCTTACTCGACTGTGCCCAAGAAATGACGATTTCACCAGAAGCACTACCCGTAAATTCATAGTCGGTAGCTGTTGTGGTTAAACTAGCTGTTGTTTTATCATTACATTCAAAGTTATTTCCGTCTACCGATACAGCCACCGTACCACTTATACTGCTAGCACCAGAGGTGTTAACTACAACACTGGTTATAGTTCCACTGATACCAGAGGTGGTAAGACTCATAGCTGAAAACGGCTTGCTTCCGGAACCAAACTGCTGTCCTTTGGTTCCATCATATCCAAAAAAAGAGCCTCCTGTTCCGGCCATAATCCAAGAAACTCCATTTAAAGTTTTTGCACCTGCGGCAGCATACTGCTGACTACTAAAAGTGTAGGAATAATCCGTCGCCCACGCATTACATACTCCCCCCACTAAAATGCATAGTAGGAGCATAGATTTAAGTAATTTTTGTTTCATGATCATAACTGTTTTTAGATTAAAAATGTGTGTCGTTAGTTGAATGTTTGTGTGTGTCGTGTGCAAGTTGTGCGCAAGCACCGATTCGCCAACAAATTTATAGTTTTATCTGTTCCCTCTCCTACTCTATTGGTTAAACAATGTTAAGCATGTAAGTTTTCTATTTTTTGCCACCAGATAGCACCTAACTTTTATGTTCTTCAACATATTTTCCGCCTTTATTCTCACACAGATCCCAGTCTAACGTAAACGTCAACTCTTTTATCTGTGTGAAATTAATATTCATATGCTCGTGCCCCTCATTTCTGCTGCAAAGGTACGGCACAATTTTATAAAACTGCCGTATCTTTGTATTGACAAACAAAAGGGATAGAAATTTACTCCCACACGAGGCCGTAAAAATTCTCACGTGCACCAAAGAGTTTTGCCCCACATAGTAGTTAATCCGCCCCCAGAATAATAAACGGAAATTATTTTACAATATTACAAATTACCATACCTATGAATTGTGAAAATAAAAGACAGTCGCCTTCACATAAGAGAAGGTACTAATAGAAAAATTTGCAAACCTTAATAGTAACAATTGCAGGTATTAAGGCCCTATCCCGGCGTAAATGATTAGCGACTAAAGGCCTGTGTTTATTACAAAGAAAATAATTGACAAAAACAACAGCAATTAGGAAACAGATCACCAATCTGACTTATCGGTCTTTTTCATCAGGGAGATGATGCTGGAAACCATGTCGTTGGTGGAAAGTTCCACGTGATCCTTGTACTTCTGGTTGTTCACCGCTCCGTTCTTACAGAAGATGTACTTGTCGGCAATCACCATTCCACTCCTCATTTGCGACTCTGTCAGATAGATGTACTGCACCTCGTTCAGGGTGTCGTCGCGCATAATCTTGATGATTTCAGGGCTGTTGACCCTCATCTTGCCGTCCTTGAACTCAAGGACCATGTTGTAATACATCTCAAAGTACAGCTTTATACCCAGGCGGGTGATGTAGGTAACATTGGGGATAACACCATTCAGGGTGAGTTTGGTGGGCTCTTCTTTGGTAAGTCTGTCCTTGGGCGAGGTGGAGTATTTTCCTATTGCGTCAAGCGCCATTTTATAGATTTCCTTCTGACTCTTACCCTTGAATGTATAGACAACATAGTCCTTCTCGTGATCCTTGGAATCCACAAATCCCTTGGGTGTCAGCTCAAACTTCTGTGCATTAACAAGCGCTGGAATCAATGCCAGCAGTAATAACAGTTTCTTCATTACATTATATATATTTAAGGGTTGTTTTTCGTTATCTGTTATGCAAAGGTAGGAAATATCCCAGAATTGGCAAGGTGTTTTTGAACCTTTTAACGTCCCGATAACAGACTTTAGCAGAGCCTACAGATCTAAATCTCACGCAGAAACAGTAGTTAAGTCGAAAAAAATAGTGCTAAATATTTTGTTGTATGCTAAAATAATTGCAATTTTGCAGCAAAGTACACACAAAAACCAAAATAAAGAAATGAAAACAAGAAGCATCATTGCCGCATTGCTTGTCCTTTCCACACTAACGGGATGGGCCCAGAACACAAAGATTATCGCTCAAGAAAAGGGCAGTATTACCTTTACTGTGGACGAGAAACTTCGCAAAATTGAGAAACAGAAGTCTTACTACGTTGAGGGAGACAAGATAGCAAGTCAACTGATATACGATTGGCACAAACCCAAGGAGAAGAAGAAAATCATTGCCTGCAGCTTTGGCGACGAGCAATTGCTAAACCTGGGAGAAGATGCTTTCTACCAGTGCATCGTCAGAGCCTATGCCAACCATCAGTCGGTAGTTCTGACGCCTGATATGATATGGATACTCATCACTCAGGGATTTTCCAACTACGTGAATGCACACTCCGAGGAGATGCGTCCGCTACTGGTAAATCACGAAGGGAAAAAGGAATTGGCTGTCAATTCGGAGGAAAACTTACTGAGCAAGAAAGCCGACTGGCCAAAGCTGATGGGAGACTTCACATCCAAGATTAACGAAAACACCAAGGGCGACATTGCCCAAACCATCACAGCCGACTTTACAACAACCTCTCCCGTTGAGCGCGTAGCCTCGCAAATAACACTGATGGACTGTATGAAGTCATACTTCGAATACGTTGTTATGAGAATCTCTTGCGGCATCCCCAGCATTACACTGAAGGGAACGCCCGAAGACTGGCAAAGCGTACTTGACAGGACACGCAAGCTGGAGGCCTACGGAACAGGTAAGTGGCTGAAGGAATTGGAGCCGATACTGACAGAGTTTGTCCACGCTGCCGAAGGGACGCCCAATCAGGAATTCTGGCAGGATATTGTCAAAAAACATCGCGTGAAAAAATTCAGGGGTGGTGGATGCAGCGACGAGATGCCTACCCAGCTGGACGGATGGCTGCTGAAGTTCTTCCCCAACGAAGAGGGTGTGACACGCAACCACGTTCCTTACACCAAGGATATGCCTGCTGAGCAGACACGTGTAGGGTTCAAATATAGGATTGTAAGACCTGACGGTACTGTAGAAAAGGAAATTCCATTGGAGCTCAGAGCCGGTTTTGTGGGAGCCGTAGAGGATACCCAGACAAACACCCTGACCCCAAAGATTGGTTGGTTTGTGCACGAGGCCATAGAAGAACCCGGGAAAGACGGAAAATAGTATAATGCATCGGTCAGAATGGCGCAGAAAACGCCAATTTGACTGATTACTAACCTGTTGCACGGATGTTGTTGTAACTTTAACGTAAACGATAACGGGAACGGGAAAGCGCTAACCGCTAACCACTAACCGCTAAAAAGAAAGGAGTAAAGTTATGACACAGAACAACCAAAACACATTCCTGCAACAGTTTGCCCGCAACCTGGTTGACGAGGCACGAGCAGGTAAACTTGACCCTGTCATCGGCAGGGACGAGGAGATTAGGCGTGTGCTGCAGATACTCTCCCGTAGAACCAAGAACAACCCCATCCTGATAGGTGAACCAGGTACGGGTAAGACCGCCATTGTGGAAGGTCTGGCCCACCGAATCCTCAGAGGCGATGTCCCTGAGAACCTAAAGGAGAAGCAGCTATACAGCCTGGATATGGGAGCTCTGGTAGCCGGAGCCAAATACAAGGGCGAGTTTGAGGAACGTCTGAAGGGCGTTGTAAACGAGGTAGTAAAGAGCGAGGGTAACATCATCCTATTTATAGATGAGATACACACGCTGGTAGGCGCAGGCAAGAGCGAGGGCGCCATGGATGCCGCCAACATTCTGAAACCTGCTTTGGCACGAGGAGAACTGCGCAGCATAGGCGCCACTACACTGGATGAGTACCAGAAGTACTTTGAGGTGGATAAGGCACTGGAGCGTAGATTCCAGACTGTTATGGTGGACGAGCCCGACCGTCTGGCCAGCATCAGCATCCTGCGTGGTCTGAAGGAGCGCTACGAGAACCATCACCACGTTCGTATCCAGGATGATGCCATCATAGCCGCCGTTGAGCTGTCCACACGTTACATTACAGAACGTTTCCTGCCTGACAAGGCCATCGACCTGATGGACGAGGCAGCTGCCAAACTGCGTATGGAACGCGACTCCGTTCCAGAGGAACTGGATGAGATAAGCCGTAGACTGAAACAGTTGGAGATTGAACGTGAGGCCATCAAGCGCGAGGGCGACAAGCCCAAGCTGGAGGCACTGAACAGGGAGATTGAGGAACTGCAGACGCAGGAGAATCACTTCAAGCAGAAGTGGCAGGGCGAGAAGGACTTGCTGAACCACATCCAGCAGAATAAACAGCAGATAGAAAGCCTGAAGTTTGAGGCTGAGAGAGCCGAACGTGAGGGCAACTATGCCAAGGTAGCTGAGATTCGCTACGGCAAGCTGCAACAGCTGGAGAAGGACATAGAGGCTACACAGCAGAAGCTGAAAGAGGCCCAAGGCACAGAAGCTATGCTGAAAGAGGAGGTTACTGCTGATGATATAGCCGATGTGGTAAGCAGATGGACGGGCATCCCCGTCAGGAAGATGATGCAGAGCGAACGCGAGAAGCTGCTGCATCTGGAGGATGAGCTACACAAGCGTGTAATCGGTCAGGAAGAGGCCATACAGGCCGTGAGCGATGCCGTAAGGCGTAGCAGGGCAGGTATGCAAGACCCCAAGCGCCCCATCGGCTCCTTCATCTTCCTGGGTACAACGGGTGTAGGTAAGACAGAGCTGGCAAAGGCACTGGCCGACTACCTGTTCAACGACGAGAGCATGATGACGCGTATAGACATGAGTGAGTACCAGGAGAAGTTCAGCGTGACGCGTCTGATCGGTGCCCCTCCAGGATATGTAGGCTACGACGAGGGCGGTCAGCTGACGGAGGCTGTCAGGAGAAAACCCTATCAGGTAGTGCTCTTTGATGAGATAGAGAAAGCTCACCCCGATGTATTCAACACCCTGCTGCAAGTGCTGGACGACGGTCGACTGACAGACTCCAAGGGCAGGACGGTGAACTTCAAGAATACCATCATCATCATGACCAGCAATCTGGGTAGCCAACTCTTTGCCAACGCTCCTACAGAGAAGCTGGAAGAGACAAAGCAACAGGTACTGCAGCTGCTCAGACAGACCATAAGGCCTGAGTTCCTGAACCGTATAGATGAGACGATAGTCTTCCATCCGCTGACTCAGGGCGAAATCAAGCAGGTGGTTCGTCTGCAGATCAACGGCATTGCCAAGATGCTGGAGCAGAACAACGTACGCCTGAAGGTTACAGAGCCTGCCATAGAGCTGCTGGCCAAGGAGGGATATGATCCTGACTTCGGAGCCCGACCTGTGAAACGTGCTATACAACGTCTGCTGCTGAACGACCTGAGCAAGGCTATGCTGGGCGGAACGCTACAAGCCGGAGTGCCCATAGAGGTGGATGTGGAGGGCGACCATCTGACATTCCACAACGTGGCAGAATAAAGACCATAGAATGCTGAAGAAATACTTCATACATTACCCTACCCTGCTTAGGCTGGGAATACCCATTATGATAGGCCAACTTGGTACTATCATAATGGGTTTTATGGATACATTGATGATTGGCCGTCACAGCACAGAGGAACTGGCCGCTGCCGGCTTCGTGAACGGTATCATAGGACTGGCAGCCATATCGGCTCTGGGCTTTTCCTACGGACTGACACCCGTTGTGGGCGCCCTATTAGGAAAAGGAGAAACGGGCCATATCGCACAGAAACTGAAGAACAGTCTGGTGGCCAACAATATACTGGCCGTAGGCATGATGGCTGCACTGGGTATTCTGTACTTGAATCTGCACCGTCTGGGGCTGCCTGATCATCTACTTCCCCTGATGCGTCCGTATCTGATACTGAACATCCTGAGTTTTATACCCATGATGGCCTTTAACGCCTTCAAGCAGTTCTCTGACGGCATTCAGGATACCCGTATGCCTATGTGGATTCTTCTGGGCAGCAATGTACTGAACGTGATAGGCAACTGGCTACTGATATATGGTGTGGCAGGACTGCCCGAGATGGGACTGACGGGTGCCGGACTGGCTACCCTGCTGAGTCGTATAGCCATGTGGGCAGCCTTTGCTGCTGTGTTCCATCTGACAAGCAGATACAAGACCTACAGTCAGGATTTCTGGAAGGCCTGTGTGAACAAGTCTGACCTCAAGCAGATGTTCCGACTGGGATTCCCCATCATGATGCAGATGGGCATGGAGACGGCCAGCTTCAGCCTTAGCGCCTTCTATGTAGGGTGGTTAGGCACAACCAATCTGGCTGCACACCAGATAATGCTTACCATAGCCCAACTTTGCTATATGCTATACTACGGTATGAGTGCTGCTGTAGCCGTCCAGGTAAGCTATTACAGAGGAGCAGGCAGGTTACCAGAGACACGCCATGTGGCCTTTGCTGGCTTGCATCTGAACCTATTGCTGGGCTTGCTGACAGCCGTTCCTATATTCCTGCTCAGAGATCAGATAGGCGGTTGGTTTGCCAATAGTGCCGAGGTATCAGCCCTGGTAGCTGCCGTGGTAATTCCCCTGTGCATCTATCAGTTCGGAGATGCCCTGCAATGTACCTACTGCAATGCCCTGCGTGGTATGGAGGATGTCAAACCCTTGGTATGGATAGCCTTCATAGCCTACTTTATAGTATCCCTGCCACTGGGCTATCTGTTCGGCTTTACCCTGAACGGTGGTCTGTGGGGCATATGGATGGCCTTCCCCTTCGGACTGACCACAGCCGGCATTCTGTACCTGATAAGATTCCTTAGAAGAAAATGAAGATAGTAGCTAAGATACATACGGATTTCAAGACCAAGTTCGGTGTCCCCCGTCAGAGTGGCTTGGTAAAAGAACTGAAGGGACGCATAGTCTTTGAACCTGAATACCGCAATCCTGAGGCGCTGAGAGGGCTGGAGGGATTCTCGCACATCTGGTTGCTTTGGGACTTCTCAGAGGCACACAGAGACGGTGAAAACTGGAGTCCTACGGTCCGTCCACCCCGTCTGGGAGGTAACCAGCGCATGGGTGTCTGGGCTACCAGAAGTCCGTTCAGACCCAACAACATAGGCCTGTCTTCTGTACGTATCAGCAAAATAGACTTACACACGTCCGAAGGACCTGTTATAGAGGTGGAGGGTGCCGACCTGATGGACGGAACACCCATACTGGACATAAAGCCTTACCTGCCCTTTACAGACTCCCACCCTGATGCCAAAGGGGGCTTTGCCGAGGAGCAGAACCAAAAGACGGAACCCCTGACTGTAGAGATTCCGTCTGATATAGAGAAATTATTTAATGCTGATAAGCTAAAAGCCCTGCGTGGCGTATTAGCTGCCGACCCTCGCCCTCACTACCAGCAAGACCCCGAACGCATCTACGCCCTAGAGTTTGCAGATTGGGAAGTAAAGTTCCAAGTTAAGGGCAACAACGTGGTTGTTGTAGGGGCAGGCCCCCTCCCTGCTCCCCCTTTGGGGGAGTGATTCACCACACCCTAACTGATAAAACACTCCCCCAAAGGGGGAGCCGGAGGGGGCTTTTTACTGCTTCAGCAAGAACTCCTTGAAAGCAGCAAAGTCCTTGGTCATAGGAACGCTTTGCTTTTGGCCCTTCATAAAGGCTTGCAGGCGGGCAGGAATCTCTACGTCTGTACCACAGATATCATCTACCACTTGCTTGAACTTGGCAGGATGGGCTGTCTCTAAGAAGAAGCCTACCTCGCCCTCACGTAATCCTTCCTGCAAGGCACGATAACCACAGGCACCATGAGGATCCAACTGATAACCTGTCTCCTTCAGACACTGACGCATGGTTTCTGCTATCTGCTCATCTGTATAGGTAGCACCTGAGATATCAGCACAGATAGCCTGGTGGCTCTTACCATAGAGGTCGTAGATACGGGCAAAATTGCTGGGGTCACCCACATCCATAGCATTGGCAATGGTCTGCACACTTGCGCGTGGATTGTACGCTCCTGTCTTCAGATAGTTAAAGAACACATCATTGGCATTATTGGCAGCAATAAAGCGGTTGATGGGCAATCCCATACGCTTGCCAAAGAGGGCAGAACAGATGTTGCCGAAGTTGCCACTGGGAACACAAGCCACCACATTATCCGTAACGCCCTGTTTCTTCAATTGCGCATAGGCCCAGAAGTAGTAGAAGCTCTGGGGCAGGAAACGGGCGACATTGATGCTGTTGGCAGAGGTGAGCAGCATGTGAGCATTCAACTCCTCGTCCATAAAGGCACTCTTGACCAGCGCCTGACAATCGTCAAAGACGCCATCCACCTCTATAGCTGTGATATTCTGACCCAAAGTAGTGAACTGGCACTCCTGGATAGGACTGACCTTACCCTTGGGATAGAGAACATAAACATGAATACCCTCTACGCCCAGGAATCCGTTGGCAACAGCAGAACCGGTATCTCCACTGGTAGCAACCAGGACGTTCACTTCCTTAAGGTTCTTAGAGTCCTTAAGGTCCTTAATGAAGTACTGTAGCAATCTTGCCATAAAGCGGGCACCAACATCCTTGAATGCCAGTGTAGGACCGTGGAAAAGTTCCAGGCTATATATGGCCCCCTCCTGACCTCCCCCTTTGGGTGAGGAAACCTTTACTAAAGGTACGTCAAAGGAAAGGGTGTCATAGACAATTTTACGTAGCGCATCAGCCTCTACATCCTCGCCAAAGAAGCAGTCGGCCACCTGATAGGCTATCTCCTGGAAAGAGAGATCCTTGATGTTATCGAAGAACGACTGTGGAAGGGGTTTGATACGCTGGGGCATATATAGTCCCTTGTCTTCTGCCAAACCTTTTACGACCGCTTTCTGCAATGTTGCAAGAGGCGCTTTCCCGTTGGTGCTGTAGTATTGCATTTTTTCTTTTATTTTGGGGTTAGCGGATATTCCGGAAACTCCGGCTCACTAGCCATTGTTCATAAACAATTCTATAAATTGGTTCCCTTGTAGTAGTCCGTATGTACCGTCCTTAGCTGCCTGTTCGCTGAAGGTTTGGACACTGTCAGGTGTTATGCCCGGACAGTAGATGCAGAAGGGAACAGGCTCTGCAGTATGCGTACGCAGACTGATGGGCGTAGGATGGTCTGGGAGAACAGCAATAGCGACTTCCCCGCCAATGGTAGGCAAAGCCTCAAGGATGGGACGTACCAGTCGGTTGTCAAGGTTCTCTATGGTCTGCAACTTGAGCTGCAAATCGCCATCATGGCCGGCTTCATCACTGGCCTCGACATGTACATAGACAAAATCATCGCCTTCACGCAGGGCCTGGATAGCGGCCTCAGCCTTACCCTCGTAGTTGGTATCCCAAAGTCCTGTGGCACCCTCTACATCCAGTACACGCAAGCCTGCATACTTGCCAATACCACGGATCAGGTCTACGGCCGTGATAACGGAACCTCTCTTGATTTGGGGATAAGTGGTGGTAAGAGGCACCATACGGGGGCGATATCCCCCGCCCCAAGGCCAGATGCTATTGGCAGGGTCCATACCACGCTGTTGGCGTTCTATATTCAAAGGATGATTCTTCAATAACTCCTGACTCTGCAGAATAAGAGAGGTCAGTAGAACTGCTGTTTCTTCAGCCTCTGAAACAGCTGCACTGAGCATATGCTCTCTCCAAGGCTTCAATGGGATATCATGTGGAGGGGTGCAGTTAAGGTGTTTGTTGCCACCCTTGATAACAAGAAGGTGACGGTACTGAACACCTGTATAGAAATGAATGCGCTCATTACCCAGTTTCTCTTGCAGGAAACGGATGAGCACATCGGCTTCCTCTGTCTCCAAACGTCCACAGGAATGATTCTTCAGCAGGTCGCCCTCCAGGCATACCAGATTGCAACGCATTGCCAAATCATCGGCATCCAGCTCGACGCCTATGCTGGCAGCCTCCAAAGGACCACGTCCCTCATAGACGATGTGCTGGTCGTACCCTAATATACTGCTATTGGCGACCTCACTGCCAGGATGGAACCCATCTGGGATAGTCTTCAGAAGACCGTTACAGCCCTGCTGCGCCAACCAGTCGAGGTGAGGCGTAGCAGCATACTCCAGAAGAGTTTTACCACCTAACTGAGGTACAGCCCAATCGGCCATACCGTCGCCTAAGATAATAAGATGTTTCATGTAATATGGATAATGGGTAATAGGAAGAGAGAGTGGCTATTAAGCCAGACTCATGATATCGGCAAAGACACCTGCAGCTGTTACGCTGGCGCCTGCACCGTATCCCTGAATGAGCATAGGATACTCATTGTAACGCTCTGTGGTGAGGAGGACAATATTGTTGGAGCCCTCAAGCACATAGAACGAGTGGTCGCGACTGAACTCCTCGAGCGATACGCTGGCCTTGCCATTCTCGAACTTGGCGACAAAGCGCCAAACCTTGTTCTCTTTCTCGAGAACAGCACGACGGGCCTCGAAGTCGGCATCCAAAGAGGGCAGATTCTTCCAGAAATCCTCGATAGAGCCCTCGAAGAAACGCTCAGGAATGAACAGATGTGTCTCTACATCTTCCTGGTTAATCTCGTAACCGGCCTCACGGGCCAATATCACCAACTTGCGGACTACATCCTTACCACTGAGGTCCACACGGGGATCGGGCTCGCTGTAGCCTTCAGCCTTTGCCATCTCGACAGTCTTGCTGAAAGGAATATCCTTGCTGATGGTATTGAAGATGAAGTTGAGGGTACCACTCAGGACAGCCTCAATGCGCAGGATCTTGTCGCCTGAATTGCAGAGGTCGTTGATGGTACGGATAATGGGAAGTCCTGCACCTACGTTGGCCTCGAAGAGGAACTTGACGCCACGCTTCTGG
The DNA here is from genome assembly GCA_946415645.1 of uncultured Prevotellaceae bacterium. GTDB lineage: Bacteria > Bacteroidota > Bacteroidia > Bacteroidales > Bacteroidaceae > Physcousia. Next base: position 6,465 of record CAMKTJ010000046.1, on the reverse strand, counting down.
GCAATGTGCTTCAACTCACTATAGTTGGCATAATCACTGCTAGCAGCTATCTTGTTGGCAGCTACCACATTGATGTTATGCGTAAGGAAGTCCTTGTAAAGGCCTGCCACCTCTTCGCTGGCTGTACAGTCAACAAACACGCTGTTGAAGATGTTCATACCAATGACTTCGTCGTGCAGACGCTTAACATTGCTGGGGGCAGAATTCTTCAGGTTCTCGCGATAATTCTCCAGATCCAAGCCCTCACGACGGAACATAGCATTATGTCCGCTGGCAATACCAACCACGTTCAGCTTGAGACGCAACTCACGCATCAGCTTCTCCTGCTGCTGGTGAATCTGGTCTATCAGACTGCCACCTACGGTTCCTACACCACAGATGAAGATATTCAGCACCTGATACTCGCTCAGGAAGAAAGAGTCATGTATAACATTCAGCGCCTTGCGCAGATAGTTCTGATCTATAACGAATGAGATGTTGGTCTCGCTGGCACCTTGGGCACAGGCAATAACACTGATACCACTACGGCCAAGGGTTCCGAACAGCTTGCCGGCAATACCTGGGGTGTGCTTCATGTTCTCACCTACTACAGCGACAGTTGCCAAGCCCTTCTCGGCTATCATGGGGAACATAGCACCATCCTCTATCTCCTTCTGGAACTCCAGATTCAGGACACGGCAAGCCTCATCGGCATCTACATCCTGAACACCGATACTGGTATTGTTCTCTGAGCTGGCCTGACTAACCATGAAGACGCTGATGCCGTTTTCTGCCAGACAGGTAAAGATACGACGGTTGACACCAATCACACCTACCATAGAAAGGCCGGATACAGTGATAAGGGAAGTACCCTTGATACTACTGATACCCTTGATGCTACGCTTGTCGTCCTTTACAACATCCTTGATGATAGAACCGGGAGCATCGGGGTTGAAGGTATTCTTGATAAGTATAGGAATATTCTTGATGCAAACAGGATAGATAGTAGGAGGATAAACCACCTTGGCTCCAAAGTTACAAAGCTCCATAGCCTCTACGTAACTCAACTCAGGAATTACATAGGCTGTGCTGATGACACGGGGGTCAGCAGTCATGAAGCCGTCCACATCGGTCCAAATCTCCAGCACGCTGGCATCCAGGGCAGCAGCTATGATACTGGCAGTATAGTCGCTACCACCACGACCCAGATTGGTAATCTCGCCACTCTCGGCATCCCTACTGATGAAGCCGCCTACGACACTGATTTGGGGAATAGTCTTCCAGGTTTCGCGAACCAGCTTGTTGGTAATCTCTGTAGCCAGACATTTCTTGCCCTGCTTGACCTCTGTCTTTATAAACTCACGACTATCGAACCAAGCAGCACCCTTGATGAGGGTTGCAACAATACGACTGCTGATACGCTCGCCATAGCTGACGATAGCAGCCTGCGTCTTAGGACTTAAATCACGAATCAGATAAACACCCTGATAGATGCTTCTGAGCTCCTCGAGGCTGCTCTTTACCTCAGCCAACAGCTCATCACGCTCCTTACCAGCAGGGATAATGGAATTTATCATTTCCTCGTGACGTTCCTCCATCTCCCAGAAACACTTCTGATAGAGAGAGTCGCCCTCTACAGCCATTTGGCTGGTCTTTATAAGTTTGTCGGTAATTCCGCCCAATGCACTGACAACCACAATCACGGGCTCATTCTGACTTTCAACAATCTTCTTTACATTAAGAATACTTTCTGTGGAACCTACGGATGTTCCACCAAATTTAAGTACTTTCATCCTATTTGGTAAACTTATCTAATACAAAACCTGTGCAAAAGTAATAATATTTTTCAAATTAGCTGATGAAAAAAAAGAATTATTTGTACTTTTGCTATACATTATAAATGTATGACACGCGAACTCAGCCTAAGAATACTGCCCCAAGAGGCATATAACGAACAAAGTATTATGGCTTACCTTCAGCAAAAAGAGGGTATCAAAGCACAAGCCATAAGGGTATTAAAACGTAGTATTGATGCCCGCCAGCGGACTATATACGTAAACCTGACTGTAAGGATTTACGTCAATGAGGAACCTGAAGAACTACTGTACACTCCTGTTGAATATCACGATGTGAGCGACAGGCCAGAAGTAATCGTAGTAGGAGCCGGTCCTGGCGGACTGTTTGCTGCCTTGAGGCTGATAGAACTGGGATTGCGCCCCATTGTCATCGAGCGCGGAAAGGACGTACACGAGAGGAAGAAAGACTTGGCCCGTATACGTCCTGAACAACGTGTCGACCCAGAGAGCAACTACTCCTTTGGCGAAGGCGGAGCCGGTGCCTATAGCGACGGCAAACTGTATACACGCAGCAAGAAGCGTGGCAACAGCGACAGAATCCTGAACATCTTTGTGCAGCATGGTGCCAGTCCTAACATACTGGTGGATGCCCATCCCCACATAGGAACAGACCGTCTGCCACGTGTCATCGAGAATATGCGCAACACCATCCTGAAATATGGTGGCGAGGTGCACTTCCAGACCAAAATGACGGGCCTCATCATCAAAGACAACAAGGTAGTAGGAGTAGAAGCGGTTGATAATTCACAACGGTCAATGTTCAATGTTCAATGTTCAATGTTCAAAGGCCCCGTGATTCTGGCTACTGGACATTCTGCACGCGATGTCTATCGCTGGTTTGCCAGCAACAACATAGAGATAGAGGCCAAAGGAATTGCCGTGGGCGTCAGACTGGAACATCCCTCCATGCTGATAGACCAGATTCAGTATCACAGCAAGCAGGGACGTGGAAAATGGCTCCCTGCAGCTGAATATAGCATGGTACAACAGGTAGAAGGAAGGGGCGTGTACAGCTTCTGTATGTGTCCTGGCGGCTTTGTTGTGCCTGCTGCAAGCGGACCAGAACAGATAGTTGTCAACGGTATGAGCCCCAGCAACAGAGGAGGCCGTTGGAGCAATAGCGGTATGGTGGTTGAGATAAGGCCTGAAGACATAGAGACCTACCAGGACTCCCCTGCCCTTTCTGTCATGCATTATCAAGAAGAACTGGAGAAGCAATGCTGGTTACAGGGAAATCAGAAGCAGACGGCTCCTGCACAAAGGATGGCAGACTTTGTAAACGGACGCCTGTCGGCCGACCTGAACCCATCCTCTTATGCTCCTGGCTTATTGGCCAGCCCCCTACACTTCTGGATGCCCAAGTTTGTGAGCAACAGACTGAGGGAAGCCTTCAAGATTTGGGGCAAGCAGAAACATGGTTTCCTGACCAACGAGGCTACTGTAATAGGCGTAGAGACACGTACCAGCAGTCCTGTGCGCATCATCCGTAATGCCGAGACATTGCAGCACATAAGAATAGCCGGCCTCTTCCCCTGTGGAGAAGGAGCCGGCTATGCCGGTGGCATTGTCAGTGCCGGTGTAGACGGTGAACGTTGTGCTGAGGCCTGCGCTACCTATATAAGAGGTTAGAGGTTAGTGGTTAGAGGTTAGAGGTTAGCGAATCCCTAATCTATTAAGCCATTAAGCCACTAAGCCATTAAGCCACTAAGCCATTAAGCCACTAATCTATTTCACCATCACCTTCTGGCCGTCTATTACAAATACGGCACCATCCTTGAGGTGTGTAACCTTACGGCCAGACATATCGTATGTAGCATCTGAAGGCTTAACGTTTGCAGATACACCATTAATGGCTGTAGGATCCTCTACTGTAACAGCTATCAGGTCTGTTGCAGGATGAGTAGTGGCATCTGCCTCGGCAAACAAGATCTTATCAACACTGATGGTGCTGGGATTACCCTTAACGGTAAATGACATCAGCTTACCATTCTGATTCTTGAAAGTGGTACTTACAGGGCTGAATCCAATGATACGGTACTTACCTGTGGGAGTACCCAGCATCAACTGGTGATTTGTCAACAGGGTGTCACAAATCAAACCTGCCTCAGGAACAACAGCTTCACCCTCAAGAGCAACATCCATCTGGAAAGCTGTAAAATCCAAATCGTTCTCCTCCAGGCCGACATTGAATTTCCAAGTGCTGTCATTAACCTGGACCATTGTTACTGAAACCTGATAAGCACTGGCAGCCTGAACCATCAGGAGCATCATGCAGAAACTGAATATTTTTTTCATTTTAGAGTATGTTTTTATCACTTTTGACTGCAAATATACACACTTCCCATGATATAGCCAAGAAAGAAAGTTGGTATTTTTCTGCAAAAACAACTATCCAAACAGTTCACGAACAGCTTCAGCAACTCTACGAACAGGAACAATCTCTATTTTGTATTGCTGAGGGTTTATTCCCTTCATATTATGAGAAGGGATAAGGATACGTTGGAAGCCCAGTTTCTGTGCCTCGGCAATTCTCTGTTCTATACGCGATACAGGACGGATCTCTCCACTCAGACCGACCTCGCCCGTTACACAGACATCCGTATCTATAGGCATATCCCCATTGCTACTGAGAACAGCCGCTATGACGGCCAAATCCAAGGCTGGGTCTGTTACACGCAATCCGCCTGCAATATTCAGGAAAACATCCTTGGTGGCCAACTTAAAGCCAACACGCTTCTCCAGAACAGCCAATAGCATATTCAGCCTCCTGCTCTCGTAGCCTGTGGTACTACGCTGAGCCGTTCCATAAGCAGCAGTGCTGACAAGCGCCTGCGTCTCAATCATAAAGGGACGGGCACCTTCTATAGCACAGGCGATAGCAATGCCAGAGAGTCCTTCCCTATCGTCAGTTAGCAATAGTTCACTGGGATTGGAAACCTGACGGAGTCCATCGTGCTTCATCTCATAGATACCCAACTCGCTGGTACTTCCAAAACGGTTCTTGATACTTCTGAGAATACGATACATATAATGTTGGTCGCCCTCGAACTGCAGAACAGCATCCACAATGTGTTCCAACACCTTGGGGCCAGCCAAAGTACCTTCCTTAGTGATATGACCAATGAGGACAATGCTGACGCCCCCACCCTTGGCATACTTCAACAGACTGGCTGCACACTCACGAATCTGACTGAGACTGCCAGGACTGCTTTCTACCGTCTCCGTCTGGATGGTCTGGATAGAGTCTATGACTACCAAATCAGGCTGGGTCTGTTCTATCTGGGTATAGATATGTTCCAGGGATGTTTCTGTAAGGATAAGCAGATTGTCCGATGGGGAACTGGCATTGGTTTCAGAGAGTCTGTCGGCCCTTAGCTTTATCTGTCTGGCACTCTCCTCTCCACTCACATACAACACCTTCTTATCTGCCAGACGCAAGACCGTCTGCAGGATAAGGGTACTCTTGCCTATTCCAGGCTCACCGCCCAACAAAACCAGGCTGCCAGGCACCAATCCGCCACCCAACACACGGTTCAGTTCGGCATCTCCCATATCAATGCGAGGTTCTGAATCTGCCACAATATTACGCAGAGGAGAGGCTCCCTCTCCGCTCCCAGTAGGGAGTGCATCAGTCCCCGTTCTTCGCCCAGAGGGAGAATTTGAGGGAACTTTTATCTCCTTCATACTGTTCCATTTGCCACACGAAGGGCACTTACCTACCCACTTCAGGCTTTCCTGCCCACAGTAGTCGCAAACAAACAATGTCTTATCTTTAGCCATAAATGATTATTTCAGTTTTTTCCAGTAAACGGATTTGCCTATAAAAGCCACAGAGCCTCTTACCGCCAGCGTCTTTTCGTCCTTGAATGTCAGCGTAACGGTAAAGTACCTGCCTCTAGTAGGGTCATAAATCCTACCATCCTTCCAGGTATCCTTACCATCGAACTTTACCTTATCTATAAGTACAATCTTGTCATTTGTAATTTTCCTCTTTGCTGGATCAGGATTTTTAACGTCCCTTCTCAGTGTACCGTCCTCCATCTTCAAGTTAGAGACCCATATACACTGGGCACGATAGCCATCCTCGTGTTTGAAGATCTTGATTCTGGAATCCACGCCATCATGCACGCATTGATATTCGCCCACAATCTTGTCACCCTGAGCAAAAACGGTGCACAAGCTAATGATAAATAGCGATAAACTCAACAAAATCCTTTTCCTCATAATACCACATTTTTAATTTAAACTCTTGTTAATAAAAAAAGAGATTCAATATCATCCCTGACCTTGAATCTCACCTTAAAAATCTAATACCATGAAAAACACTTTTTGCTATGTGGCGGTGCGTACGGGACTCGAACCCGTGACCCCATGCGTGACAGGCATGTATTCTAACCAGCTGAACTAACGCACCAGTTTCAAAAACCGAGTACAAAGTTACAAGTTTTTTTGTAAATACAAGAAAATACAGGATTTTTTTTCAGTTTTAGACAAAAAAAAAGATTCAATATCATCACTGACCTTGAATCTTGACCTTAAAAATCTAATACCATGAAAAACACTTTTTGCTATGTGGCGGTGCGTACGGGACTCGAACCCGTGACCCCATGCGTGACAGGCATGTATTCTA
>CAMKTJ010000045.1 GCA_946415645.1 uncultured Prevotellaceae bacterium | reverse complement strand
GCTTATTAGCTTAATTGCTTATTAGCTTAATTGCTTATTAGCTTAATTGCTTATTGGGTTAATCGTCGAAAGTCTCATTTCGTAATCTCCTTGGTTCCTCCCGTAGTCTGGAAGAAGGTAACCTTGGTGGTGGCTTGCTTGTCGAAGAGAGTGTTGGCCATAATCTCTACTACGCCAAACTGACCCATAGGCAGTTCTGTAGAGCAGAACTCCTGCAAGTTGTTGAAGACGGTCACCTTGGCGCGTGCGGGTACATTATAATATACGCCTTTCTCCATCTTGGCTTTCTTCTTGGCAATGTCCTCGTTGGTCTCTGTTTGGGGAAGTGTCTCTGTGCGTCTTACACTCACGTAAATGGGAGCACCGGCCAGATCGTCCTCGTCCACAATGCCCAGTTTCTGAGAGAAACGGAACAGAATGTCCTTGTCAGTCTCCTCTTCAGGCAGATAGTTGAAGGATGTAACCTCTGTGCTGGTCTGCTGTGTTCCCTTGAACATAGACTCCAAGGCAGCTGTCTGCTTGTCCAACTGATTCAACATCAACTGCAGCTGGGCACCGTCCTTGGGCGTATTGTCGGCCTCACCTTTGATAAGGGAGTTGCGACTATCCCTGAGGTCGTATATCTCCTCGGCACAGAGCTCTGCCATTTTGGCGGTACTGCCGGCAGCCAGCATCTCCTGCGTCATGTAATTGCGTGGATTATCCAGCTTGGGTGCAGGGATGGCGTCTGGTACCTCGGGTAACACCTCTTCTGCTGCTTCTGTATTGATGCTCAGCAGGATACCGTCGCTTGTCAGGCTAACCAGCGGTGCTACGGTCTTGCTCTTAATCTTTATGTTATAGGCCTTGTCCTTGTCGGGTACACCAAAGGGCTCCAGCTTAATGCTCTTGATGCTCCATTCCACCTTCTCCTCTGTTGGTACATTAGACAGGCGCAGGTAGCGGTTGGCATATTTGTAGAAATCGCCGGGTTTGGTAACCGTCTTCTCTGTGATAACGGTAACACGGAAGGCTGTTTTGGGCAGGAAATAAGAGACGCCCTCGAGGGTGCTTCCGGGTATGAATTTTGTTACATCAGTCTGTGCCTGAACGGCCAGTGCGGAACAGCAGAAAACAAGTCCTAAAATGTTTCTTAGCTTCATAATCTTGATGTTTTGTAATGCAAAGATAACGTTTTTCGATGAATGTGATACGGTTATATGGCAAAGATTTTACTTTTTGTGAACTTTTATATACCTTTGTCGCGATTTTCAAAAAGATTATCAGTTATCATGCAGACAATTCAGGTTAAGGACAAGAGTTTTTCCCTCTTTATTCCCGAGAAAGAGATTCTGCGGGAGGTGAAACGTGTAGCAAAGCAGATTAACAAGGATTTTCAGGATAAGGAGCCCGTTTTCCTGGCTGTTCTGAACGGTTCGTTCATCTTCGCTGCCGATTTGTTGAAGGAGGTAAGTCTTCCCTGCGAGATTTCCTTTGTTAAGCTGGCATCCTACCAGGGCGTCAATACAACGGGCAAGATTCGCGAGGTGATAGGTCTGAACGTGGACCTTACGGACCGTCCCGTCATCATCGTAGAGGATATTGTGGATACGGGTCTGACTATGGCGCACATGCTGGATGTGCTGAAGCAGCAGAACCCTGCCAGCATAGATATCTGTACGCTGTTGCTGAAGCCTGGCAAGTTGCAGGTGGATCTTGACATCAAGTATTGCTGCATGGAGATTCCCAACGATTTCATAGTAGGCTACGGCCTGGACTATGACGGCTACGGAAGAAATACAAGGGATATTTTCACGTTAGTGAAGTGAAGAATGAAGAGTGAAGAATTTGCTACCGCTATGCTCGCTAACCTCTAACCTCTAACTTCTAACCCCTAACCTCTAATAAAAAAAAGAATATAACAATATAGTTTATTTAAGGTATGAAGAATATTATTATCTTTGGTGCTCCCGGTTCTGGTAAGGGTACCTACAGTGATGAGATTGTAGAGAAGTATGGTATGGGTCACATCAGCACAGGTGATGTGCTGCGTGCTGAGATCAAGAACGGTACAGAGCTGGGCAAGACAGCCAAGGGTTATATAGATAACGGTCAGTTGATTCCTGACGAGTTGATGATTGACATTCTGGCTAAGACCTACGACAGCCTGCCTGCCGGCAAGGGTGTTATCTTTGACGGTTTCCCCCGTACTATCGCTCAGGCCGAGGCTCTGAAGCAGATGCTGGCAGAGCGTAAGCACGATATGGGCGTGATGATTGAGCTGGTTGTTGATGAGGATACATTGATGAAGCGTTTGCTGAACCGTGCCATCGAGCAGGGTCGTGCTGATGATAACGAGGAGACTATCAAGAAGCGTTTTGCCGTTTATCACAATCAGACAGAGCCTCTGGCAGCATGGTTCCAGAAGGAAGGCATTCGCCATACATTTACATGGGAAGGCAGCAAGGAGCAGATGCTGGCTAATATCTTTGCCTTCCTGGATACTCTGAAATAAAATTAGATGGCAGAAAGCAATTTTGTAGACTACGTAAAGATCTGCTGCCGCTCTGGTAAGGGCGGTCGCGGATCTATGCATATGCACAGGGCCAAGTACATTCCTAATGGCGGTCCTGATGGCGGCGACGGCGGTCGTGGCGGTCACGTGTTCCTGCGTGGCAACCACAACTACTGGACGTTGCTGCACCTGCGCTATGAGCGTCATGTCTTTGCTACCCATGGCGGCAATGGCGGTAAGAGCGGTAGCACAGGAGCCGATGGCGAGGACCGTTACATAGACGTGCCTTGCGGAACCGTAGTCTATAATGCTGAGACAGGCGAATATATCTGCGACGTAACAGAAGACGGACAGGTGGTAATGCTCCTCAAGGGCGGTCGTGGTGGCTTGGGCAACAAGCACTTTGCTACTAGCACCAATCAGGCACCACGCTTTGCACAGCCTGGTGAGCCTATGCGTGAGCTGACCATCATTCTGGAGTTGAAGCTACTGGCCGATGTGGGTCTGGTAGGTTTCCCCAACGCCGGCAAGAGTACCTTGCTGAGTGCATTGAGCAGTGCCCGTCCCAAGATTGCCGGTTATCCATTTACTACTTTGGAGCCCTCTTTGGGCATTGTCTCCTATCGCGACGGACAATCGTTCGTTATGGCAGACATCCCTGGTATCATAGAGGGGGCTGCCGAAGGTCGTGGACTGGGTCTTCGCTTCCTGCGCCACATAGAGCGTAACTCTCTGTTGCTCTTCATGGTGCCGGGCGATACGGATGACATCCGCAAGGAATATGAGATTCTGCTGAACGAGGTGAAGACCTTCAACCCGGAGTTGCTGGATAAACAGCGTGTTTTGGCTATTACCAAGACCGACTTGCTGGACGAGGAACTGCAGCAGATGCTCTCTGAGGATTTGCCAGACGATCTGCCGCACGTCTTCATCAGCGCAGTTGCCAATAAGGGATTGTCAGAACTGAAGGATGTCCTCTGGAAGGCTCTCAACAGCGAGAGCAACAAACTACAGGCTATTACTCAGCAGGAGACTCTTGTACACCGCAACAAAGATCTTGCCTGGCTTCGCTCCGAGATGGAAGACGAAGGTGAGGATGAGGAGATAGAGTTTATCGATGAGGAAGACATCGAGGATGTTGAGGACTTGGAAGACTTCGAGTACGAAGACGAATGATTTACCCTACACCTTCTTGGCTGCTCGCCTTTTCCGTTGGAAAGGGTGTGCATGGAACAGAACCTGGTATTGATGCCCGTCAGACGGGGCTCTGTGGTGAATCCTTGCAGATTCCTTCCACTAGCATTATGATTCCCCGGCAGACTCACAGCACAAATGTGTGCTGGGTAGATACCTTTGGTGAGGTGGCTGATACTGATGCTGTTATTACTGACAAGGCGGGACTTTGCATAGCCGTCAAGACGGCCGACTGCATCCCGGTTCTTCTCTTTGACCAGCGTCAGCACCGCATAGCCGCCATTCATGCCGGTTGGCGTGGTACGGTAGGTCGTATAGTAGAGAAGACACTACAGCAGATGCAGAGTAGTGCAGAAGATCTCTCCGCCATCATAGGTCCTGGTATATCGTTGGAGAGTTTCGAGGTGGGAGACGAAGTCTATGAACAATTCGTTCAGGCAGGTTTTCCCATGCAACTTTTAGCAAAGCGTTTCCCTTACATGGCACTCACCCAAAGGGGGAGCGGGGAGGGGGCCTGGCATATCAACCTGAAGGATGCTAACCGCTGGCTACTGGAGAACAACGGCATCACAGACATCGTAGTTTCCGATATCGATACCCTCATAAGCCCTCATTTCTATAGCGCCCGGCGCGACACCATCAATACAGGGCGCAATATCAATGGTATAATGATACTTTAGAAAATACGATAAACAAACAGAGCTGGCTATTACGGTCAGCTCTTCATCAATCTAGCCAGAACCTCCACCAGTCCAGGTTGAATAGTTTAGTACCCTTGAAGCCCTTGAAAGCAAAGAAGACATCGTGCTTGCCTGTGACTTCCTGAGCTACGGAGGTGCGTATTTTCTGCCATTTCTCCCAGTCGCCTGTGTTGGGAACTGTTGCAACGGCAATGTTCTGTCCGCTCAGGCTATCCAGGTGCACCTCTATCTGCCCGCCTTGTAGAGCCGATGCAGCACAGACTGTGAAGGCTGTAGGTGAAGAAGAACCAAAGTCCACTTCGCGTACCTTGATATAATCTCCATCGTGGATCTCGCTTACATAGACGCCAGACTTTCGGCTGTTCTCTGTCTTAACGCCAGCCGCCCAAGCAATGGTCTCGGCCTCGGTACGCTGGTAGGGATTGAGGGTTCCTATGGGACGTACGCCCTCGTTGGTGTGATGGATGATGGGGAAGGAACCGTCCTTGTTGAACTGAAACTCCTCGATGGCAACAGAGCGGCCGAAACCTCCTCCGCCAGGCAGTTTGCCTGTATGGTAGAAGAAGTAGTTATGTCCCTTATGCTGGGCAATGCCGCAATGGTTGGTGAAGGACTTTGTGTCCTCTAACGGCATGATGGTACCTCGGTAGGTCCAGGGCCCCTCGGGTGTAGGAGCTGTGCTGTATGCAATATGTTCGGGTACACCACCTGCTGCATATAGGAGGTAGTAAAGATCTTTCCGTTTCATAATCCACGGACCCTCTACGTACGAGTCCTTGTACTGCTTGCCTTCCTTGCGTTGGTTTATAACGGGACCACCGAAAGTCTGCTCCGTCATCTCGAGGGTCTTTACCTCTCCGTCAAAAGAAACCATGTCCTTGTTCAACTTGGCATAGTAAACACGAGGATTTCCCCAATATATCCATGCCTGTCCGTCATCATCAATAAACACCGTAGGATCTATGTTGTCCCATGACCCATTGTCGAAAAGCGGTTTGCCTATGGCGTCGTGGAAAGGTCCTGTGGGCGAGTCGCTGACAGCTACGCCTATGGCCATACCACCGGCCAATCGGGAATGGGCACATATGTACCAGTAAAACTTTCCGTTGCGCTCTATGGCTTGTGCAGCCCAGGCACGATCGTCGGCCCAACTGAAACTACTCAGGCTTAGTTGCGTTCCGTGGTCGGTCCAATTAACCATGTCGCTACTGGAGTAGATGCGCCAGTCGTACATCCAGAAGAAATCGGCCTTGTCCTCATCGTGTCCTACATAGACGTACACCTTATCGCCATAGCTAAGAGGGGCTGGGTCGGTTGTAAACCATGTCTGTACTATGGGGTTCTGGGCAGTAACTGTTAGGGCTACGATTGCCAATAGAAAAAGGAAGGTCTTTCTCATTTTGTCAGATTGCCTAAGATGCTGCGAGTGAGTTCACGGGTTGCTGTACGTGTGGCTGTGCTGACGGTGGTCTTGGTTATCTTCTTGCCTATAGAATCCTTAGACCGACTCTTGCTTCCTGTTACGGTGTTGGCCACGTATGTTCCCAAGGCAGCCGTAACGCTGGTGATGACGGCACTGAGAATCTTGCCGAAGAAGGATTTCTTCCACTCCCCCTTCTTCTCCCCTGAGGATGAAGTCTTTGATTCTTTTTGTTCTGCTTGAGGAGTAGATACCTTCTCTTGGGATGAGGCTTCCTCGCTTTCTGCGAGTAGCACCTCAAACGCACTTTCGCGATCTATCATGGTGTCATACTTGCCGAAGATACGCGACGTCTTGATAATCTGGTCGCGCTGCTGATCGGTGATGGCCCCAATCTGGCTCAGGGGGAACAGAATCTTAGCTCGTTCCACAATGGTGGGCGTTCCTTTCTCGTCGAGGAAGGATACAAGGGCCTCTCCTGTACCAAGTTCCATGATGGCTTCTTCTGTCTTGAAGTCGGGGTTGGCGCGGAAGGTCTCTGCGGCTGCCTTGACATTCTTCTGCTCCTTGGGCGTGAAGGCACGCAGGGCATGCTGGACGCGGTTGCCCAACTGAGCCAATACGGAGTCGGGTATGTCAGTAGGATTCTGTGTCACGAAGTAAACACCTACACCCTTGCTGCGGATCAGGCGCACTACCTGCTCTATCTTATCCACTAAGCTCTTGGGGGTGTCGGTGAAGAGGGTATGAGCCTCGTCGAAGAAGAATACCAGACGGGGCAGTTCCTGGTCGCCTACTTCTGGCAGGCGTACATAGAGGTCGGACAACAGCCACAGCAGGAAGGTAGAGTAGAGCTTAGGGTTGAGCATCAGCTTGTCGGCTGCCAAGACACTCATGATGCCCTTGCCGTCGGGACGGCATTGTAAGAGGTCCATGATGTCGAAAGCCGGTTCGCCGAAGAACTTGTCGGCTCCTTGATCCTCCAGCCTGAGAAGAGCTCGCTGAATGGCTCCTACACTGGCACTGGATACATTGCCGTACTGCTTGGTCAGTTCTGATGCATGGTCTGATATATAGGTGAGCATGGAACGCAGGTCCTTCAAATCCAATAGCAGCAGTCCGCGTTCATCGGCTACCTTGAAGAGGATGGTCATCACACCTGTCTGCACCTCATTCAGCTCCATCAGACGCGATAGCAGATCGGGACCCATATTGGAGATGGTAGTACGCATGGGATGTCCTTTCTCGCCGAATACATCATAGAAGCAGACGGGGCTGCCTTGGAACGGCGGGTTCTCAATACCGAATTCGGCGCAGCGTTTCTCAATAAAGCTAGACGTCTGTCCTGTCTGACTGATACCCGATAGGTCGCCCTTCATATCTGCCATGAAGCAGGGGACACCGGCTTGCGAAAATGTCTCTGCCAGTACTTGCAGAGTTACAGTCTTTCCGGTTCCTGTTGCTCCGGCTATCAGACCATGACGGTTTGCCATCTTTCCGCAAAGGCATATCGGTCCGTTGGAACCGTGTGCCACATATAGTTTATTGTCTGTAAACATAGTATATTGAGTATTGGGGGTTAAATCAAGAATACAGTGTATTTATTTATCCTATCTGTATTGTTCGGAATTCACCACAATCAGGCTGTCGGCCTTGATTCTTACTTGCAGCCATTCGTGCAACTTCCGGACATCTTCCTTTGGTAGCGGTTTGGCATGGACGGTTTCTATGATGGCTGCAACATAGTGGGTTGCGGCTGTTGTATCTTTGCTGCTATGAATTACACGAGTCAGGCTTAATGAGTTAATTTGTGGGAAGAGAGTTTCCATCTCTTTCTCGATATCCTTGGAAAGTGCTTCGTAGCGAGTGTATTCTTCTAATTGGGAATTGAGCGAATTTACTTGTGCTGTCAGATTTATCAGTTGCTGGCGTTCTGTTTTCCTGCTGGTGTTTATAGCTGTTAACTCGTTGTTCAGCAGCATCAGACTATCTGACTGTGCTCCCTGAATCACTCTTAGTTCGAAATTGTTCAGTCCGTAGAACTCCATCCTCTTCTGTGCCTCTTGCTGGCGGGCTTCTGTTATCTCGCGTCCCACGGCAACAATGCGCAGTTTCAGGCTATCCTTGTCAATGCTACTGGATATAATCTGTGTGCCAAGCTGTTGCAACTCAGCCTTGACGAAGCGGTTGACGTTGTTGTTGAAAACGCTTTGCTGGACGATATGGATGGTCATGTAGGCTGCCGGTAACATGGTAACAACAACCAGTACCATCATGATGCGGCGCGCCTTTATAGCTCGTGCGGATGAAACAAATTCATGCTGACTAAACTGCAGGAGTCTTACACCGCAGAAGGTGGCAAGGGCAATGAATACCGTATTGATAAAGAATAGGTAGAAGGCACCAAGGAAATAAAGCCAATGTCCTGTTGCTAACCCGAAGCCAGCAGTGCAGAGAGGGGGCATCAACGCTGTTGCGATGGCCACACCTGGAATTACGTTACCCTTGCCTCGGGTGCAAAGGGCTATGATGCCTGCAGCACCGCCGCAGAAGGCTATGAGCACGTCATATAGGGTAGGAGAGGTGCGTGCCAGCAACTCGGACTGAGCTTCGCTAAGGGGTGAAATCAGGAAATAGACTGTTGCCGTGAGTACGCTGATCAGTGTTGCTACCCCATAGTTCTTGGCCGAGCGTTTCAGCAGGTCAAGATCGTTGATGCCTACCGCCAGTCCCATGCCTATGATGGGACCCATCAGAGGAGATATCAACATGGCACCTATGATGACTGCCGTAGAGTTGACGTTCAATCCCAATGAGGCAATAAAGATGGCAAAGATAAGTACCCACAGGTTGGCTCCTTTGAAGGATACGCCGCTGCTGATCTGGGCAATGATTTCCTGCTCGTTCTCTTTGTCTGGCAGGATATTGAAGAATACCTTAATCCTTTCTGTAACTTTCTCCGTTTTCATGATATTACTGTTGCTTGTTTGTCAGTTTCATGTCTGTGATTTACATCTTAAATGCTAAAATCTGTCTCAAAGGTACAAGTATGTAAGCTATTTTCCAAATTTATCTGAAAAAATAGGTATATTTACGGCCGATTAAGTAAATTGGCAGGTGCAAACCAGATAATAGAGAAGCATTCAGTATGGTTGTCAACACAGAACTTCGGGAATATATAGAACAGCATATCATACCCAGGTATGACGGGTTTGACAAGGCACATCAGCGCGATCATGTGCTGATGGTTATCCAGCAGAGCCTGGAGCTGGCAGAGAAGTTAGGAGCTGATGCTGATATGGCTTATACTATTGCAGCCTACCATGATACCGGTCTGTGCGAAGGTCGTGAGCATCACCACGAAGTATCTGCCCGTATTATCAGGGCCGACCAGACTTTGCGGCAGTGGTTCACGGCGGAACAAATCAGTATTATGGCAGATGCTGCCGAAGACCACCGTGCCTCTTCTGGTCATGAACCGCGTACTGTCTATGGGCGTATCGTGGCAGAGGCAGACCGTTTCATAGATGCGGATACAATCATCCTAAGAACCATTCAGTATGGCATTGACCATTACCCGGAGCTGGACAGAGAGGGGCATTACCAGCGTATGCTTTCGCATCTGCATGAGAAATACGGCCGTAACGGCTACCTGCATTTGTGGTTCGATGATTCCCCCAATGCACAACGCCTAAGGCAGTTGCAGGACATCATAGATGATGAGGCTATGTTGCATCAGCTCTTTGACAGGTTCTTACCCAGAAAAGCATAACTAATGTAAGTGAGGGAGAGAGAAATAGAATTCATAAACAGTAAAACATAAATATTGAAGTGCAAATGAAGACAATCAAATCATTGTTCGTTTTGGCCCTTACGCTGCTAACTGCAGCATGTGGCACAACTAACACAGTACCCATTACGGGTAGGAAGACACGTCTGCTTGTAGACGATGCACAAGTGCTGAGTCTTAGCTCACAACAGTATCAGGATTATATGAAGGGGGCTAAGTTGTCTACCAACCAGAACAACGCCGCTATGGTGAAGCGTGTAGGACAGCGTCTGGCAAGTGCCGTAGAGACTTACCTCAACAACAACGGCTACGCCAGCGAACTGCAGAACTTCAAGTGGGAATTCAATCTTGTGGCTGACAATCAGGCAAACGCCTTCTGCATGCCTGGCGGTAAGATTGTTGTCTATGAAGGCATTCTTCCTCTTACTCAGGATGAGACGGGTCTTGCCATAGTGCTTGGACATGAGATAGCACATGCCGTTGCCAAGCATTCTGCCGAGCAGTTGTCCAAGCAGATGCGTCAGCAGTATGCCGCTCAGATAGGCGGTGCCGTAGCATCGCAGGTAGCACAGGCAAAAGGATTGGGTAATGCAGCCTCACTTCTTGATATGGTGGGACAGATTGGCTTCAACTTTGCTAACCTGAAGTATTCACGCGACAACGAGACGGAGGCAGACCATCTGGGTCTTATCTTTGCTGCCATGGCAGGTTATGACCCACAGTTGGCAATACCTTTCTGGCAGCGTATGGCTCAGCAGGGCGGCGGCAGCAACAAGAGCGAGTTGTTCAGCGACCATCCTTCTGACGAGAAACGTCTGGCTGCCTTGCAGAAACTTATGCCGGAGGCATTGAAGTACTATACGCCTCCAGTTTCAGAACCTGCTCAGAAGAAGACAACCACCACCAAGAAGTCCACTACTACAAAGAAATCCACCGCAACAAAGAAGAAGTAGACAACTAAACATTATATAAAACAAATGCCACACCTCATTGCGAAGTGTGGCATTTGTTGTTGATTGCAATTCTGGGGAGCACCACCCTTAAATGCTTACTTTACCAGAATCTTCTTGCCGTTCATGATGTAAAGACCCTTCTTAAGTCCATTGAACATTGAACATTGAACATTGAACATTGAAGAATCCTCTTGCCCCTTGCTCCTTGCTCCTTGCACCTTCCGACCTGCAAGGTCGTAGATCTCCCCTCCATTACGGGAGGGGTTGGGGGTGGGTCTGTCTATTCCAACTTCTTCATCATTGGCCTCTACACCACCTAACTGCTGAGCATAGATGCCTTCAAGGGCAATGTTCCAATAACGTAGTTCGGCAATGTCAATAACGCCTTCCTCGCCATCTTCGTCGGCAAAGAAATAGGCTACATTATGGAGTATCCACTTGTCATCATTAGCTGAGCTGGAGCTGCCAATCTTGTTGCCGTCAAGGAAGGTGGTGATTTTGCAGTTGTCTACAACAAAGATGATACGGTGCCATTTGCCTTCTTCCAGGGTTCCTCCGTATCCCAGACCGTTTGAGTTGATGCCCAGTTGGTTATTCTTGTTGACGAAGAGACTAGCGTCCTTGTTGTTCAGAACCTGGCTCTGGAAAATAACGTTGTAGATGCCAAGTTTTTTAGGACGGATATCCATCATGAAGGTGAAGGTCTTCTGATCCTCCTCCTGATTGTGGGCGAACTGCAGATAAGTGTTGACAGGAACAGTGATGGCGCCATTGCTAGCAGTGGGACCTGTTACGGGAACAATGCCGGCAGCTTTCAGGTCTTCTGTTGCTTCTGGTCCTTCTGTTCCCTTGACTGCTGCCCGCAACGTGGCTGTTCCTGAGCCTGCCAGCGGGTCGGTGGCGTTGTCGAAGGTCCAGACACTGATGGGCTCTTCCATGGGTTCATCTTCCCACTCCTGGTCAACCGCTCCAAGGGTTTTGACGTGCTCGTCAGTAAGAGGAACGTCCCAGAAACGAACTTCGGCAACCTCGTCATAGCCGTCTTCGTCATTATCGTCGGCAAAGAGAAGAGCCTGAGGTTGCATAGTCCATAACGTGAAGTTGGGACTGGTGCTCTGCCCGACTAACTTTCCGTCGAGATAAGCATAGGCATATCCTGCCTTTACAACAAATACTATGCGGTGCCACTTGTTGTTTTGCATGATGCCGTGGTAACCTAATCCGTTATTGAAAAGGCCAATCGTATTGTCCTTGATAAAGAAACAGCCGTCAGTCTCGTTACGTGGATTAGTCTGCAGTAGGGCATAATAGCCTTTCAAGCCAAGGGGCTTGACATCAAAGAGGATTGTGTAGTCCGTCAACTCAGAGAAACCTGTATTGTTATAGAGCATGAGGTAAGAGGGAACGGGCATGCTTACAGCGTTGTTCTTTTCTGATGGACCTTCTACAGTTTCAATTCCTGCCTCTGACGGGTTTTCTGTGGTCTGAGGACCGTCATCTGTCTTGAATGCAGCCTTTATGGTGGCTGTACCTGTACCGGCCATGAGGTTTTGGGGGTCATCAAATGTCCAGCAACCTGTGCTTTCTGGCAACTCTTCGCCTATCTTTATCTGGAGGACAGGTACTTCCTGCGTATCAAAGTATTCTGCGTTGACTGCAATAGTTGCGCATCGGCGACCTACTGCCTCAAGGGATGCAGCACGGAAAGTGTATTCTTTATCTCCGCTGAAGAATGTGGTATCAACAGGCTCTACCCAATCCGGGAGGTCGAAGGTAAATGGAACATTGGAATTGACAGAGACGGTAAAGTCGTTCTGGTTGATAAGGCGTACGCCTTGTGTTTGCACTTTGAAGTACTCTTCTGCATCCTTGAAGACATTACCAAGTCTCTTGGCATGGGTTGGAGAAAGGGGCAGATCCCAGAAACGGATTCCTGCCACGTCAAGGGGCCCCTCTTCTCCATCGTTATCTGCAAAAAGAAGGGCTTCCCTTGTGATTGTCCAGAGATCCCTGGTAACGGAGGATTCGCCAACCTTCTCACCATCGAGATACAGGATAGCCCTATTGTTCTTGACAACATATAGCAGTCTGTACCACTTGTCCTGTTGCAGGTTGCCGACATATCCAATTGAACCGCCCAGACCTACTTGGTTGTTCTTGATGAAGAGTCCTGCGTCTGTTGCATTCTTGGCATCAGCCTGGAAGAGAGCTTTGTAGCCTTGCAGGTTGGCGGGCTTAATGTCAAAGAGGATTGTGTAGTCGCGTAGTACCTCACTATCAGTATTGGGGAAGAACCACAGATACGAGTCCTTGGGCACGTTGATAGCACCATTCTCCTCGGTAGGACCTGCGGTGGGCGTAATGTTGGCGGAAGCTAAATCTGTGGTAATCTCGGGACCTTCGCTGCCCTTGACAGCACCACGTAATATGGCAGGATATCCGCCTCCGTCCAGCAAGTTATGTGTGTTGTCAAACGACCAAAGACCTGATACTTCAGGAATATCGTCGCCCATATATGCAATAACCTCCACTAGCTGCTCCTCAACATCCTCTCCGCTTATGGTGATGGTACCAGAGTAACGCTCATTTGTCTCCTGAGGATTGGCGCGGAATGTGTAGGCCCTTTCACCCAGGAAAGGCGTATCATCTACCGGCTCTATCCAATCAGGAAGCTCGAATTTGAAGCCTACGTTGGCACCTACGGTAATAGAGAATTCCTTCTCATTCACCAGTCTTACGTTAGGAGTCTTAACGTTCAGGTAAGCTTGTTCCTCTTCTTCGGGAATAACTTCCAAGCCGCAGAGTTTTCTTACCTGATTGTCAGAGAGCCCTCTCTCCCAGAAGGCAACCTCAGAGACCTCGGTGTCCGTCATCTCTCCATCGTCGTCGCAGAAGAGGTAGAGTCCCCATGGGTCAAGCTCCCAGCGTGCATCTGAGTTGTTCTTGTCAAGGACTTTCTCTCCGTTGACATAGACGCATATCCTGCCATCACGGTTTGTCATAACAATGCGGTACCATGTATTGTCCTTGATTTCGCCAAAGTAGCCACCTATAGCATTAATGCCAATCTTGTTCTGTGATACAAACATGTCGCCATCATTGTTGTTGGAGATGTTGGTCTGAAGCAAGCCGTTATAGGAAGCAGCATCAGCCATCTTTACATCCATCATGATGGTGTAGTTCTTAGTGGCTCCTTCGCTTGTGCGGTCCAATTTCAGGGCTGCGTTCTTGGGAACCAGAATAGCCTTGTTATCAGCCGTAGGACCTTCTATTGCTGCTATGCCAGCCTCACCCAAACTCTCGGCAACGCTAATCTGCTTCTTACCCACAATGCAAGGCTGCAAAGACGGGTTTCCTTGTTCGGGCTTCAACAGGTTGTCGGCATCCTCGAACTTCCATTGACCGTCTGGGGCTGTGAGAACATTGTCATCACCAACAGCGGGAGTCTGGAAGGTGGTAGTGAGTGGTGTAGAGGCATTGTCATAAGAGTCATAAGCTACCACCTCTAGTTCATATTCGGTATCAGGTTTCAGGTCGGGAATGTAATACTGCAGAGGGTCGGGCATATTGGTGTTCAGGTAGAACTGCGAGAAGATGAACTTCTCGGAGAGTACCAGACCGCCCTTGCTGAGACGTACACGATAGCGGAACACGCACTCGTTGTCTGTAGCCTGTGGCAGAAGGACTGTAGCATCATAAGCCATGGGCTTTATAGTGATCTGTGCACTCTTGCTGAACACAGGAGCGGGCATGCCGTTCCATAGGGGAACATTGTTAGGATTGTCATCGGCATCGCGGACATCGGCATACTCAAACTTGGAACCGTCAAACGGAGCCTTCAGTACCCAGCGGTGCTCAGCACAGATTTCCAGATTGCGGTAGGTGTCATACCTGCAGATTTCAATATCACCGTTTGCCAGCTCGTTGACAATCAGACCCTCTGTAATATTAGAGTAACCAGCGGGGTGTATGCCTGCGCCGACCTCTCCGGGGTTAATCTCGGAATAGGTTGTGCTGGCAGTATTGACAACGGTGTAGTAGTTCTGACGTTCTGAATTGGGATTGGCACCCTGGTGGATGCTGCGGGGATCGCCCAAGGGATAGTGGCTGTGACCGGCAAACACTACAGCCTGCGGGTATTTGTTCAGCACGGGGTTCAGCACCTTCATGGCCCATGCGTTTCCATTCTCATATTCAGGCCATGAACCATAGACTGTCCAGCGGGGTGGAACATGGGTGAACACAAAGATAGGTTTGCCCGGACATTCCTTGCTGGCCTGCTCCATCCATGCCTCCAGTTGTTGCACTACATCATCGGGATAGGCTGCTTTTCCTGTAGCATCATTACCAGTGTCGTTGCTGGAACTGGTGCGCATACTGATGGTGATGAAAGGATAGCCCTTGATAACCTTGTACTGATGTAAGGGGTAATCCTCGCCGCCATTAAAGTCCTTCAGACCTTCTTGATAGTTCTTTGTGCCATTAGCGTTTACATTGTCATGGTTACCCATCATGAAGAGCAATGTACCCACGGGGTTGGTGAAGTTAGACGCATCCTTGAAGACGCTTGCAACCTTCTCATACTCATCGGCATTTCCTGCGTTTGCCACATCGCCTACTATGGCTATGGCATCCAGGGGCTTGTGAGATGTCAGGTTCTTCAATGCTCTGGGCACCTTGTACATGGCGCCCTGTCCTGTGTTGTTCTCAATATGGATGTCAGAGATGACACCAAACGAGAGGCGGCCGTCATCCTGCGCCCATACACTATTCCATGCTATGCCCAGTAGGCCGACAAGGAATACGGAAGTAAAAAACTTTCTCATTTTTTTCGAAAAATATTTAAGGTTATACAGTTGTTTTAGTTTGTTGCCGTGTTGTTCAGTTTAAGTTTGATGTGAGGCTTGCAAAAGATAGTCTTGTTGTGCTTTCGTTGTGCAAAAATACGATAATTTTCTTTATTATGGATGGTTTTCTGTATATTTTTCTCACCTTATATATATGTAAGGGCGCATATGGCCTATGTTTTCTCCTGCTAACACAAGAAAGGGGAGAACTTTTTCTGCTCTCCCCTCATCTTATTTATGTCTGTTGGCACGTTTTCTGCGGATGTCGGCTTTCATCTTAGCTGAGCCGCTGCCATGAGCGCCGGTAATATACTGTTTCTTCTTGGCTTTGGTCTTTACCTTGGGCTCCTGCTCCTTGCCCCTCGCTCCTTGCCCCTTTTTATTTCCTTTAAAGGTGATACCCCCTAAGATTACGGCATCAATATCGTCACCCCCGTAATTCATATCATTGAATATTAATCATTGAACATTGAAGAGGAAGAACCGAAGAAAAATAATTCTTCATTCTTCACTCTTCATTCTTCACTTTTTAATGGTGGAACAGACGTACACCAGTGAAGGTCATGGCAATACCGTACTTGTCGCAGGTATCAATAACATGGTCGTCACGGACGCTGCCGCCTGCCTGTGCTATGTACTGAACACCGCTCTTATGGGCACGTTCTACATTGTCACCGAAGGGGAAGAAGGCATCGCTACCCAGACATACGTTGGTATTCTTGGCAATCCACTCTTTCTTCTCTTCGCGAGTGAGAGGTTCGGGCTTCTCAGTAAAGAACTTCTGCCATTCGCCATCAGCCAGGACATCCATATAATCATCGCTGATGTAGATGTCTATGGTGTTGTCGCGGTCGGCACGGCGAATGTTGGGCAGGAAGGGCAGTGCCATTACCTTGGGATTCTGACGCAACCACCAGATGTCAGCCTTGCTACCAGCCAGGCGGGTACAATGAATACGACTCTGCTGACCGGCTCCGATGCCAATGGCCTGACCATCCTTCACGTAGCAAACGCTGTTGCTCTGAGTGTACTTGAGGGTGATGAGAGCAATGATAAGGTCGCGCTTGGCATCTGCGGGGAAGTTCTTGTTCTGTGTGGGAATATTCTCGAAGAGAGCTGGATCATCCAACTTAACCTCATTTCTACCCTGCTCGAAGGTGATACCAAAGACCTGCTTGCGTTCAATAGGCTCGGGCTTATAGGTGGGGTCAATCTTGATGACGTTATAGGTACCCTTACGCTTTTCGCGCAGAATCTGCAAAGCCTCCTCTGTGAACTCGGGAGCGATAACGCCATCACTTACCTCGGGCTTGATGAGCAAGGCAGTTGCCTTGTCGCAGCAGTCAGAGAGTGCAATAAAGTCGCCATAGCTACTCATGCGGTCTGCACCGCGGGCTCTGGCGTAGGCACAAGCCTGAGCACTCAGTTCGCCAATGCTCTCGGGAACGAAGTAGATGTGACGGAGTGTATCTGTAAGGGGCAGACCCACAGCGGCACCGGCAGGACTGACATGCTTGAAGCTGGCGGCAGCGGGCAGACCTGTTGCGGCCTTCAGTTCCTTTACTAACTGCCAAGCATTCAGGGCGTCCAAGAAATTGATGTAGCCGGGACGGCCGTTCAATACTTCGATGGGAAGCTCACCGGCCTCCATGTAAATGCGAGATGGTTTCTGATTAGGATTGCATCCGTACTTAAGTTGTAATTCTGTCATTTGTGTTTATTTATTATAGATTATGATATATTTCCAAATATGAGCTATCTTAAAAGTTATAATACAGGAATGGTGTGATGTTACTGCTATGAAACTCTATGACCAGTTGAACGGCGCAGGCAAAAGCCAGCAACTTCATAAGCCAGGGAGAGTAAATGAACTTTATCATCAGTCTGTTGTAATACCTTTCTTTTATGCAGAGTAGGAGGCTACAAACAATCAGCATCAGTAGCCATGTTGAGCGCATGGACCAAAACGCAGTGATGCTCTCGGGACGGAAATCGGAAAAAATCTGTCTGAAGAGCATGATGGCTGTATCCATATCTGGCGAACGGAAAATAGCCCAGCTACCTATAATAAAGGTAGCGGTAATTAGCAGAGAAAAGGGCTTGGTGTACCATGTGTCGGGAATCAGACGGAGTCCTCGTTGGAAAGCCTTGTGTACCACCAGTGCCAAACCATGCAGTGCGCCCCAGATGAAAAACATGATGCTGCTTCCGTGCCAGATTCCTACCAGCAGCAGGGTGATGAGGCAATGGATTCCTGTGCGCAGCTTGCCCTTCTTGTTACCCCCTAAGGGAATATACACATAGTCTCGGAACCAAGTGGAAAGTGAGATATGCCAACGACGCCAGAATTCTGTAACGTTAAGGCTTTGATATGGGAAACGGAAGTTGTCGCGCAAGCGGATACCCATCAAAGCAGCAATGCCAATGCTAATATCGCTGTAGCCCGAGAAATCAAGGTATATCTGCATGGAAAAACCTAAAAGTCCCATCAGATTCTCGAAGCCAGAGTAGGTGAGGGGTGAGTCAAAAATCCAGTTGTTATACTGTGCTAAATAATCAGCCACTACTGCTTTCTTGAGGATTCCCAGGATGATAAGCCATAGGCCCATGTATGCCAGGCGTTCGCTCATGGGTTGGTGCCTACGGACCTGTGGAAAGAAAGTCTCGGCCCGTGTGATTGGTCCTGCAAATAGCAGAGGGAAGAAAGAAAGGTAGAAGATGTATTCCAGGAAACTGACATTAAGGGTAAAATGCCTTTTGTAAACATCTATAGAGTAGCTGATAGCCTGGAAGGTGTAGAAAGAGATGCCCACGGGCAGTGCTATGTCTGGCAGTGCAAAGTTACCTTCCAGGAGGTTGTTCAGGCAGAAAACAATAAGATTCGCATATTTGAAGTATGCCAAAGGTGCCAGATCCAATAGGATGATAATCACCAGGAAGACCTTACGCTTGATGCCGTCGTATTGCTTCATGACTCTTGTCAGCGACCATGATATGAGTGCCGTAAGAGGTAGCAATTGCATGAGCCAGTGGTTGGCCACGAAGAAGAATCCCAGACTTATGATGGTTACATAGAGCATCATCCCCGTTCGGGCGGAACGGCGCAAGAGGGCAAATATCGTCAGGAAGACGATAAAGACGGCCCAGAAATGAATGCTTGTAAATATCATAGTTCTAATCCCTAATCTCTAATTCTTACTTCACCGGTTGTAGCAAGTGCAGCGGAAACTTTTGCGTTGCCTTCCGGGTTGGTTTCTGCATCTGTATATTATATTGGCCCTGCATCCATGCGGCTATGCTGTCCATCCACAGGCTGGCTGCTCCGAAGGTGGGATGTACATGGTCTGAACTACGTTTCAGGGTAAGTCGGCGACTGTCAAAGTACCGCTCTGCCCCTACGCATTGCTGAACCATGTTGTTAAAGCCTGTGTCTCCCTTCCATGTGGGAATACCTATCCATACGAAAGGTTTTCCTTCCATCATGTCCATTAGCTTCCGAATGTGTATCTCCCGTTCCTGTGGCCGCTTAAGGAATTGTTCGTTTCCCCCTATGCAGACCATAAAGAAAGTTGGACGGTACTTGCGGATGTAATGGCGCAACGTGTCAGATGTTGCCCATAATTGAGTTGTGGAATTGTACCAAACAATGCGTGATAGCTGGTGTCCGTTCTCTTGTGCATAATCGGCCATGCGGCGTACAAGTCCTTCTGCCATGGAGTCACCAAAGAAGAGAATGCGTTGGGCTGTTGAGTCTGTGGTAGCCTCCTCTGTCCCCTCCAATGGAGGGATGATAGAGTCTGAAGTGTCTTGTGTAGTCTCCTTTCCTTTGGAGGGGACGGGGGAGGCTTTCAAGTCTAATTTGCTTAATGTCCAGCCTGGAGGCGGTAATTGAATAGGGCATAATGCATAAGCAACCACAAAAATAAGTGGCAACGCTAATATGGCAATTACCTTAGCATACAACTTCATACTAATCTTAGTTGCTTTTCCCTATCCTCACTAATGAGTGGAGCTGGAGGGGATTGAACCCTCGTCCAAACAGGGACGTCCTGTGCTTTCTACACGCTTATCCCAGCCTTCAGTTTTCGAGTGCAGACAAGACCTGGGCCACCAATCTGTACCTTATCCTCTAAATCTCACCCACAATGCGAGGCCATTATGAGCTATCCCCGATTTAGCTGTGCCACTTTGCCTGGACGCTTCGGAGCAACAGCTCCAGAGTGACATCTCGTCTCAGCACCTGGTGCCGAGATAAAGCCTGTAATCTACTGTGCTTCGATTAGGCAGCGAGAGCGTAGTTGTTTTCGCCAGATAATCTTTGGCAATCATTGATTAAAGAGAGCGGCTGCCAACTCTCTGCGTGCTTACACAACACCTCATCCTGCTGTCAAATCCAGTCAGCCCCGGTGCGCTTATGCTTAATAGATTGCAAAAGTAGACAAAAATGCAGACTTGGACAAGTGTTCGGACTTTTTTTTTGTTTTTGGTTATCATTCAGGCAATATAATTCCCTTTTTATTGATATAAAGAAAAAAAATAGGTTATTTTGCAATAATTTAACGTGTTGCGTAGTTTTTATATAAAATATAATAAAATCACAAGTTATGACTTCAAAATACGGAGTGTTCTCCAAAATTGCTTTCGTTGTATTGTTGATGGTTGTTCCTGCTAATGGCTATGCCCAGTCTATGACAGAGGGGCAAATTATTCAGTTTGTACAGCAAGAGCAGCAGAAAGGTTCTGACCAGCAGACTATTGTTACCAAACTACTCCAGAAGGGCGTTACGGTTGATCAGCTAAGAAAGATCAGAAAGAAATATGAAGCCCAGAAGAGCCAGTTGGGAGCTGTTGATTTGCAGGAGGCAAATTCCAATGGCAATAATACAGCTGGCAGAATGCGTACCAAGAAGGAGAAGGCGTTGGAGAAGTTGAATCAGCAGAATGGCTATATGATCCGTTCTCAGCGTGAGGAGATGGATGAAAGGAGAATGTCCAGAGCCGACCGTCAGAACGAGTTGAATGAAGAGATTTCCTTCATGGATATTGACTCGCTGCTTTATTACCAGAATCATTTCCGTAATGACAATCAAGTGTTCGGAAGAAATATCTTCAACAACAAGCTCCTGACTTTTGAACCCAACCAGAATATGGCTACTCCGTCCAACTACATGTTAGGTGCCGGTGATAAAGTGGTGATTGATGTATGGGGAGCCAGCCAGCAGACTTTTGAAGGAACCATCTCACCAGATGGTGTGATAGTGATAGATGGTGTAGGTCCCATAAAACTGGCAGGTCTGACAGTTAAGCAGGCTACTCAGACCGTTAAGAGTCATTTGGGAAGATTCTATTCAGACTGTAGTTTCAGCCTTTCTGTAGGTGACACCCGTAGCATTCAGGTTCAGGTGGTAGGTGATGTGGTGATGCCCGGAACCTATACGTTGAGCAGTCTGAGCAGTGCCTTTAATGCCCTTTATGCTGCAGGAGGTATCAGCGAGATTGGTACGTTGCGTAACATCAAAGTGTACCGTTCTGGTCGTCAGATTGCCACCATCGATGTTTATGACTATCTTCTGAATGGCAATCAGAAGGGCGATGTTCGCTTGCAAGACAATGATATTATTCAAGTTGGTCCGTATGAGTGTCTGGTTAATGTGAGAGGTAAGATCAAGCGACCTATGTTCTATGAGATGAAGCGTACTGAAACTGTGAAACAACTGCTCAGTTATGCAGGAGGTCTCTCTGGCGATGCCTATACCAAGAATGTAAGGCTGAGCCGTAAGTCTGGTCAGGAATACAGCATGTACACCATAGACGAGTTCCAGATGGGGAATTTCAATGTTATGGATGGCGACTCTCTGTATGTTGACAGTGTGATTGCCCGTTACAACAATATGGTTGAGGTGAGAGGTGCCGTCAAGCATGCAGGCCAGTACCAGTTGGGGGGCGAGATTCAGACTGTACGGGGGTTGTTGCAGGTAGCTGAAGGCTTACGTGAGGATGCCTTCCGTAACCGTGCAGTCATGCATAGGGAGAAAGAAGACCTTACGTTAGAGATGATTTCTGTGGATATTGACGGTATTCTGAATGGTACTATTGCCGATATTCCCTTAAAGAAGGGTGATGTGCTTTATGTTCCCAGCAAGGTGGATATGAAGGGTGAACAAGTCCTGAAGATTAGCGGAGAAGTTATTTATCCTGGAACCTATAAGTTTGCCGAGAATACTACCATCGAGGATCTTATCCTGCAGGCAGGTGGTCTTACAGAGGCTGCTTCAATGGCAAAGGTGGATGTGTTCCGTCGTATAAACGATGTTAATTCTACGGAGAATACCGGCAAGACGGCAGAGTTCTTCAGTTTTGCTTTGGAGGATGGTTTCCGTATCAACGATAATGGTTTTAAGCTGTTGCCTTTTGACGAGGTAGTTGTCCGCCGTAGCCCTTCTTATAGCGAGCAAAAGAATGTTACTATTACAGGTTGCGTGAATTTTGAGGGTCAGTACTCCATGACCAGTCAGAATTTCCGACTGAGTGATTTGGTTAAGGCAGCAGGAGGTGTAACCTCTCTTGCATATACCAAGGGTGCTCGTCTGAACCGAGTAATGACACCAGATGAGCGTCTGCAGCGTGAGAGTTCTTTGCGTGCAGCACAGATTCAGTTGTACGAGGAGGCCCTCTCAGGTGAGAGGAACTTCAATAAGGCACAGGCTGATTCTCTTCTTCAGATGAAGATGGATTTGGGAACCACCTATCCCGTTGCTGTTAATTTGGAGAAGGCTATGGCAAATCCTGGTTGCGCTGATGATATTGTGTTGCGCGAAGGTGATCAGGTAGAGATTCCTCAGTTCAGCAATACCATCAAGATTAGCGGTGAGGTAAGTTATCCCATCAGTATGAATTACAAGAAAGGCGAAAGCCTGGCTTATTATATCAAGCGTGCCGGTGGTTATGGAAACCGTGCCAAGAAGAATGGTGTGTATGCCATCTATATGAACGGAGCTGTACAGAAACTTGGCAACCGTAGCGGCAAGATGATAGAGCCGGGTTGCGAGATTGTAGTTCCTTCGAAGAAAAATGGAAAGAAGATGGGCACAAGCGAGATAGTTGCTCTCTCTTCGGGCGCTGCTTCGTTGGCCAGTGTTGTGGTAGCTCTTATCAGCTTGCTCAGGAAATAATTTTTCCCCATTAGTTTAAACGTAAAACAGAATCTGAATGGAAGATAATAATAAACAACAGCAGAAGACTATAGATCTTGGTAAGATAGTAAACTTGCTATGGACTAAGAAAATGACCTTTGTGAAAGTATGGGTGGTAACTTTTATTCTTTCCTGCATTTGGATTTTTCCACAGCCAAGATATTATGTTTGTGAGGTAATGCTGGCCCCCGAGACTTCGGATGAAAACGCGATGGGGGGAATAAGTTCTTTAGCATCCTCATTCGGTTTGAGTTTGGGTGGCGGTTCGGACGCTATATATCCGGAATTGTATCCTGATTTGATGTCTTCAACAGACTTTGTTGTTAGTCTGTTTAATATTCCCGTCGTTTCGTTAGATGGAAAGATTAAGACAAATTTATATGAATATGAAAGCAAGTGTCAGAAGACGGCCTTTTATAATAAACCTATATCTTGGGTAAAAAAGAGCATAAAGGATATTTTCTCCCCCCAAAAAGAAATTATAAAAATAGAGACAGATCCTTTTATGCTGACAGAGCGAGAGACTGATATTGTCAACAAAATGAGGGGTGATGTTTCTTGTGTGGTAGATAAGATATCCGGAGTCTTTGTGATAAGATCCAAGGCTCAGGATCCCTTAATAGCCGCAACTATGGCAGATTCTATATGTAATCGTTTACAGGATGCTATAATCAGGTATCGTACAAATAAGGCCAGAGTTGATGTAGAATATTACGAAAAGCTTGTTAAAGATGCCCATGAGGATTATCTTAAAGTTCAGAGACAATATAGTTCTTTTTGTGACTCGCACAAAGGTGCCCAACTTCAAACTGTGTTGTCTAGAAGAGATGAACTTGAAAATGAGATGCAGTTGAACTATAACATATACACTACTCTGATAGCTTCGTTACAGAATTCAAAATCAAAGCTGCAGGAAAGAACTCCTGCTTTCACAGTAATACAGAATGCTTCTGTGCCTGTGAAGCCTGCGGGTCCTAAACGTATGTTCTTTGTTGCTTTCATGTTAGCTCTTGCGACCTTTGTCACCGGATTGTATTTCCTTCGGGATGACCTAACGAAAACTATTTTGTTTTACAGTAAGAAGTAGTATAGATTATAGCGGGAATGTTTGGTTTTTGCATAGACAATACTATAGACAGTATACGACGCTGTTTCTGTAATCGCTATTTTATGCTCAGTATGTTGATTTGCATAGTATGGGCATCAAAATTACTGTTTTATATGCGTGGCATAATAAACCACCTTCCTGTAATAAGCGACTACACAGAGGAGTCCGAAATTGTTCTTGTTGTATCAATAGTCTTGCTATCCCTTCCGGCATTATTATCTCGATTTACTATAGCTGACTATTCTTTTTATTTTGGGTGTTTGTTTGTATATGGATTGAACTTCTTGTTTTATCCGGAAAATTTTGACCCTTTGTGTGAATATGCGTTCACATGTTTGTTAGTAGTCTTTCCATGTTATTTTATAGGTAGAATTATAGAACCGGAAGTCTTTTTCGTGGTTTTTGTTTGGCTTGCCGGTATTTGCATTGTGATGGATCTTTTTTACTTTTTATATTTTGTCCAAAGTGCAAAGAGTCTGAAAGATGCAAAAGAGATACTTACTTATGACAATATGTTTGCGGCATACCAATTGCTACCACATGTGCTAATCATGGCATGGTCTGCAATGAGGAAGTTTAATCTTGTTACACTGGTTTTGACCATACTCGGTGTCTTGCTTCTTCTCTCATTTGGCTCTCGTGGTCCATTGGCTTGTGCAGGAGTTTTCATAATAGTGTATTTTTTCTTCTTCATGAAATTCAGACATTCAGAATATGTTAAGGCATGTCTCGCAGGTGTTGGAGTTCTGATGTTTTTATTTCAGAAGCAAATTGCATTATTCTTGAAAGTGATTTTTGATGATATGAGTCTCAGTACTCGCATCATTGATCGAATATTGGGCGGAGGTTTGTCACATGATACCGGTAGGTCTTGGCTCACAGACAGACTATATGGGATTCTGGACCATAATGACAGTTTCTTTGGATTGGGGATGTTTGGGTCGCAAAGATATGGTATAATATATTCTCATAGTTTTGTATGTGATTTACACGTCACCTTCGGTTATTATATAGGGACGCTTATATTAATAGTGTTGGTTTTGATCTTAGCAGCAGGCGTGTGGACATGCAGAAGCAAGATGGATATGGCATTTATCCTTTTGCTTTTCTGCACTAGTGTTGTGAAACTTTTTGTAAGTAGCACATTTCTTTTGGAACCGTTGTTTTTCCTGCTGATAGGGTATTGTATAGCAAATATTGCAAGATATGAAAAGAATAATGATAGTCTTTGGAACACGTCCGGAAGCCATTAAGATGGCTCCTTTGGTGAAGGCGTTTCAACGGCATAAAGATAGTTTTACCACACAGGTATGTGTTACTGGTCAGCATCGAGAGATGCTGGATCAGGTTTTGCATATCTTTGATATTATCCCTGATTACGATTTGGATATTATGAAATCTGGTCAGGACCTTTATGATATTACAGCCCGTGTACTTCTTGGAATGCGTGACGTACTGAAGGAGGCACAGCCAGATATTGTTCTGGTACATGGTGATACCACTACCTCTACTGCTGCGGCTCTTGCTGCATTTTATCAGCAGATACCCGTTGGACATGTCGAGGCTGGTTTGCGTACCTATAATATATATAGCCCTTGGCCGGAAGAGATGAACCGGCAAATAACCAGTCGCATTGCTACTTATAATCTTGCACCGACTCCATTAAGTCGTCAGAATCTTTTGCAGGAACATATTGATGATAAGACAATAACTGTTACGGGTAATACGGTCATTGACGCCTTGCATATGGTTGTTGATAAGCTGAAACGTAATCCTTCACTTGCAGCAGAGCAGGAAGAGGTGTTGCGTCAGGCGGGTTATAATGCTCAATCGGAGCGTAGGCTTGTTCTCATCACAGGTCATCGTAGGGAGAATTTCGGCGAGGGTTTTATTCGTATGCTGACCGCTATCAAGGACTTGACCCTTAAATACCCTGAGGTGGATTTTGTCTATCCTATGCACTTGAACCCAAATGTCCGCAAACCTATTCATGAGGTATTTGATGGAAAATCATTCCCCAATATGTTTTTTATAGAACCGTTGGAATACCTCAGTTTTGTCTATTTGATGGAGAAAGCCACTTTGGTGTTAACTGACAGCGGGGGTATTCAAGAAGAAGCTCCTGGCTTGGGCAAACCGGTATTGGTTATGCGTGATACAACAGAACGCCCGGAGGCATTAGAAAGTGGAACTGTTCATCTTGTCGGTACAGATTACCAAAAGATAGTATCCGAGGTGAGCACACTTTTAGATGATCCTGTGGCTTATGAAAAGATGAGTAAAGCTGTTAATCCTTATGGTGATGGTAAGGCATGTGAAAGGAT
>CAMKTJ010000044.1 GCA_946415645.1 uncultured Prevotellaceae bacterium | reverse complement strand
TATGGATAATTGCCAATGGTGAAGTATGGCGAGGAAAACTGAACAGACTGGACTTCGAGCAACAATAACGCTGCTACTCCTGTTGTGTTTCATTCCTGCCAATCTGAAAGCGGAGGATCTGGAATACAAGATGGATTTGGGAGCTGCCTTGGGAACATGTTTCTATATGGGAGATGCTAATAGCAAACCATATGCAAATATGGGTCTTATGGGCGGTTTTACGGTACGACGTATCTTTAACCCGAGAATGGCGCTGAAGACTAATCTGGCAATAGGACATCTGAGCGGTAGCGTTGATGCCTTTATTCCAAAAGACCCTTGGAACGGTTCGTTGGAAGGCGGCGTGCCCGTAAAGGTGGATTTCTCACGTAACGTCCTGGATTTAGGTGCTCAATTTGAGATGAATTTCTGGGGCTTTGGTATGGGAGCCGGTTATAAAGAACTAAAGCGCATCACCCCTTATGCCTTGGCAGGAGTGGGACTAACAGTTGGTATGGGAGGTGGAGCCAGTGCGTGTGGTGCTTTGTGCCTGCCTGTGGGAGTGGGCGTAAAATATAAGTTGAAGCCCCGTTTGAATATTGGATTTGAATGGACTATGCGATTTACCACAAGCGATAGGCTGGATGCTACACCTGAAGGAACAACTCAGTTGGCGCATCCTTATGGAATAAAAAGTAAAGGACTGAAGAATAAGGACTGCTACAACTTTACAATGGTGTACCTGACATACGAGATATGTCCAAAACTGAGAAAATGTAATAATTGAAAGCGGTTAGCGGTTAGAGAAAATTTAAAGTCAATGGAAAATAAGATAGAACTCGACATGAACAATATCCCAGAGTCTATAGCTATCATCATGGATGGTAACGGACGATGGGCTAAGGAGAAAGGTTTGCCTCGCTCGGCAGGACATGTTGAGGGCGTGGAGACGGTAACACGCATCACCTCGGAATGTGCACGATTGGGCGTTAAATATCTGACCATGTATACATTCTCCACAGAGAACTGGAATCGCCCAGAGCCTGAGGTAGAGGCACTGATGAACCTTATTGCCACTAAGTTGGAGGACGAGATATTCATGAAGAATAATGTCAGATTCCGACTGATTGGCGACATTACTCGTCTGCCTCAGCATGCCAGAAAACGTCTGGAGGAGTGTATGGCAAATACAGCCAACAATACTCGTATGACTGCGGTTACAGCTCTAAACTATAGCAGCCGTTGGGAGCTGACAAAAACCATGCAGCAGGTGGCAAAAGATGCTGCCGAGGGAAAGGTGAAGGCTGAGGAAATAGACGAGAAATATATATCTGACCATCTGGAAACCCGCTTTATGACTGATCCGGATTTGCTTATCCGTACGGGTGGCGAACTAAGAATCAGTAATTATCTGCTATGGCAGTGTGCCTACAGTGAGTTCTATTTCTGTGATACATACTGGCCAGATTTCAAGGAAGAAGACTTGCATAAGGCAATAGCGGAATATCAGAGACGTCAGCGCCGATTCGGCAAGACTGGCGATCAGGTGGAAGAGGAAAGGAAATAAACAAAACGCTACGGAATTAAGGTTAGAATTGTGAAAAGAATATACCTTGTTATATTATTGTTGACTGCACTGCTGCCCAATGTGTATGGTCAGGTGGTACAGCGAGAAATTAAACCTACGATAGACTATAGTCGTACGCCACGTACCTATTATATAGCTAACATAGCTATTGATGGTATTAAGAACTATGATGAATACTTGCTGTTGGGGCTTAGTGGCTTGACAAAAGGGCAGGCTATCACAATACCTGGTGATGAAATTACCAACGTGGTGAAGCGTTACTGGAGAAACGGACTCTTCAGCAATGTTGCAGTCAGTGTGGATAGCCTGGTTAATGACTCGGTGTATTTACATATCCAGTTAGCGCAAAGACCTAGAATATCTCAGATAAACTATAACGGTGTAAAAAAAGGCGAACGTGACGACCTACAGGAAAAACTGGGATTGATAAAAGACAATCAGTTGACGCCTAATATGTTGGATCGTGCAAAGATTCTATGTGAGAGATATTTCACTGAAAAGGGATTCAAGAATGCCGAAATAAGTATTCTTCAGCGCGATGATGCCAGTCAGCCTGACAAGGTGATTCTGGATATCAATGTGGACAAGAAAGGCAAAGTGAAGGTTCACAGAATCTATATCTCCGGTAACCAGTATCTGAAAACCAGCAAAATAAAAGGTAACCTGATAAAATCTGGCGTTCTCAAGAAAATCCATGAGAAAGGATCCCTTGCAGGTTGGTTCCGTAGTAAGAAATTTACGGACGCCAGGTACAAGGAGGCTAAGGAGAATCTGATGTCCAAGTACGCAGAGTTGGGATATATGGATGCCATTCTGGTGTCAGACAGCGTAGTACCTTATGAAAATAATGTGGACGTTTACCTGACCGTGGAGGAAGGCCAGAAATATTATGTACGTAATATAGAGTGGGTAGGTAATACACTTTATCCTACTGATATCCTGAATGAATATTTGCGAATGAAAAAGGGACATGTGTATGATCAGAAACTTCTGAATGAAAGATTGAAGGTGGACGATGATGCAGTAGGTAGTCTCTATTATAATAATGGTTATATCTTCTCGCAAATCGACCCAGTTGTGGTAAATGTTGTGGAGGATTCTGTTGATTTGGAGGTACGTATATTTGAAGGTACTCAGGCACATGTCAGTCATGTGAGAATCTCTGGAAACGACCGTGTTTATGAGAATGTTATACGTAGGGAATTGAGAAATAAACCCGGCGACCTTTTCTCTATGGATGCCCTGAAGCGTGATTACCGTGAGATTGCTGCAATGGGACATTTTGATGCAGAAAACATCAAGTATGACATTCAACCTAATCCTTCTAACGGTACCGTGGACCTTGGTTGGAATCTTGAATACAAGAGTAACGACAAGGTGGAATTCTCGCTGGGTTATGGCCAGACGGGTGTGGTAGGTAGGATTGGTTTCCAGTTCGGAAATTTCTGTATGGCCAATCTGTTCAAGAAGAATGGTATAAGACGTGGTGTCCTGCCTCAGGGAAATGGCGAGACTTTCAGTGTCAGTGGTCAGACCAACGGTAGGTACTACCAGCAGTATAGTGTCAGCTATGTTAATCCTTGGTTTGGCGGTAAGCGACCTAATACATTCAGTGTTGGTGCCTCATTCAGCAAGTACACGGATATCAGTGACAACTATTACAATTCTGCATACTATAATAACTACTACAGTTTTATGAATGGATATTATGGTAACGGATATGGTAACTATTACGAGAATTATTACGACCCAGACAAACGTTTTATGACTTTCAGCTTCAGCCTGGGTTGGGGAAAGCGTTTGCGTTGGCCTGATGACTGGTTCAATTTTTATGCCGACATAAGTTATACCCGATACATGCTGAAGGATTGGCAGTACTTCCTTATCAATAACGGAAACTGTAATAATATCACACTTGGTCTGACACTAAGTAGAAACAGTACGCTGAATCCTATATTCCCCCGTAGTGGTTCTGAGTTCCAACTGAGTGTTTCATTGACTCCTCCCTATAGCTTGTTTGATGGAAAGGATTATGCAAAATTAGGGTCAGGAGGATATAATGATCCCAATTACCAAAATGAGATGCAGGAGAAACACAGGTGGATAGAGTATCACAAATGGAAGTTGAAGAACCGTACATATACGGCTCTGTCCAATGCCAACAAATGCTTCGTATTGTCTACCCGTGTGGAACTTGGTTTGCTTGGTCATTATAACAAGAACAAGCGTTCTCCGTTTGAAACCTACTATATGGGTGGTGATGGTATGAGCGGATATAGCTCAACTTATGCCACAGAGACTATTGGCCTGCGTGGTTATGACAACGGATCTCTTACACCCAACGGATTTAACGGTTATGCATACGACCGCTTCTCCTTAGAGCTTCGCTATCCTTTTATGCTTGGAGCTAGTACGAATATTTATGGTCTAGCCTTTGTGGAAGGTGGTAACGCATGGGATGATATAAAGAAATTCAATCCCTTCGATATGAAGAAATCTGCAGGTGTTGGCGTTCGTATCTTCCTGCCTATGGTAGGTATGATGGGTATAGACTGGGCATATGGCTTTGATTCCGTGTTTGGTACAAGAACGTATAGCGGTAGTCACTTCCATTTTGTTTTGGGACAGGAATTTTAATAACACATATCATTATTTACGCATATGAAGAAGCTATTTTTGATTTTGATGGTGATGACAAGTGTCAATGCTATGGCACAGAAGTTTGCCCTGATAGATATGGAATATATATTAAAGAATGTTCCTGCTTACGAGCGTGCCAATGAGCAGTTGAATCAGGTAAGCAAGAAATGGCAGGCAGAGGTGGATGCCTTAACACAAGAGGCACAGACATTATATAAGAATTACCAGTCCGAGGCTGTTTTCCTGAGCAATGAGCAGAAGACTCAGCGTGAGGAGGCCATTGTAGCAAAGGAAAAGGAAGCAGCAGAACTGAAGAGAAAATATTTTGGTCCTGAGGGCGAGCTTTATAAGAAACGTGAGAGCTTGATGACACCAATTCAGGATGAAATCTACAACGCCGTGAAGGATATATCTGACCTAAAGGGATATAGTCTGATTCTGGATCGTGCCAGTGATGCCGGCATTATTTATGCTAATCCCAAAATTGATATTTCCAATGAGGTTCTTTCTAAGTTAGGATATAATTAAACAACAGATAATAATAACGAATAACAAATAATAAAGCAAGATTATGAAAAAATTATTGATTGCTATCCTGATGATAGCTCCCGTGAGTATGAATGCACAGAAGTTTGCTCATTTCAACAGTGCCGACATCATTTCTAATATGAAGGAGTATGTTACCGCTACTGAGGAAATCCAGGCAATGGCAAAGCAGTACGAGGATGATATCAAGTTGATGCAGGATGAACTCCAGAAGAAGAGCGAAGAGTACCAGAAGGAGCAGGCTAAGCTGTTGGATAATGTAAAGCAGCGTCGTGAGCAGGAACTGCAGGATCTGTATCAGCGTTTGCAGCAGTCTTACCAGGACAATCAGCAGGCTCTGGAGAAGGCTCGTATGGAGAAGATGAGTGCTATTAACGAGAAAGTGTTGGCTGCTGTAAAGAAAGTAGGCGAAGAAGGTGGCTATGTTTACGTTGTTGACATCAATACCGGTGCTATCCCCTTCGTTAATTCACAGTTGAGCACTGACGTGACAGCTCAGATTAAGAAAGAGGTTGGTATCCAATAATAAACAAAGTATATGAAACGTCTATTAGTATTTCTATTAGTTGTTGTTCCTGTAGTTGCTTCTGCCCAGATACAGTTCGGCTACTTAAGTTACCAGCAGGTAATTAAGGAGATGCCGGAGTATACTCAGGCTATGCAGGAATTGCAAACGTTAAAGGCTAAGTACGACGCGGAGGCTGCGAGAGGAGAAGCCGAGTTCCAAAAGAAATTTGTTGATTTCCTGCAGGGACAGAAGGACTTCCCCCAGACCATTATGCAGAAGCGTCAGGCAGAATTGCAGACACTGATGGATAATGGTGTTGCTTTTCGTGTACAAGTGCAGACCCTGTTGGCTCAGGCCGAGAAGGATTTGGTTGCTGAGGTGCAGAAGAAACTAAATAGGATACTTCTTGAAATTGGCGTGGAATATGGATATGGTTTTATCCTGAATACTGACGATAATGCATGCCCGTATATCAATCCTGTGGTTGGCGTAGATGTTACAGAACTTGTACGCCAGAAACTGGGGGCAGCAGCGTCATCTCAAGATGAGCAAAACTAATAAGTTCCCACAAACGCCTGGCCCGATAGGAATCTTTGACTCGGGCTATGGCGGTTTAACAATACTGCGGCAGATACGTTCGTTAATGCCGCAGTATGATTATTTGTACTTGGGTGACAATGCCCGTGCTCCATATGGTACACGTTCGTTTGATATCGTTTACGAGTTTACCTTACAAGCTGTAAGGTATCTTTTTGCACAAGGATGTCATCTGGTTATTCTAGGTTGTAATACCGCTTCGGCAAAAGCTTTGCGTAGCATACAACAGAATGACCTTCCCCAGATGGACCCGGATAGACGTGTCTTGGGTGTTATACGTCCAACTGTAGAGATCGTAGGGGGTATATCACAGAGCCGCCATGTTGGTATTATGGCAACTTCGGGCACAATACGCAGTGCTACATACGATTTGGAGATTGCCAAGTTGCATCCGGATATACATGTCACGGGCGAAGCTTGTCCCATGTGGGTTCCCTTGGTTGAAAATGACGAATATGACGGCCCCGGTGCCGACTATTTTGTCAAGAAGAATATTGATAACCTGCTCAGTCGGGACCCGCAGATAGATAGTGTTATCTTAGGTTGCACACACTATCCCCTTCTGATAGAGAAGATCAGAAAATATATGCCATCAGATATTCATGTCATTGAGCAGGGCTATTATGTGGCAAATAGTTTGCAGGATTATCTGAACCGTCATCCGGAGATGTCAAAGCGAGTTACTCAGGGAGGTTCAACACGTTTCTTGACAACAGAGCAGGCCGAGGCGTTTCAGTGTAAGGCTGCAGCCTTTATGGGTGAATCAATCAAGGCAGAAAGGGTTCATTTGGAATAAAATGAAATAGATAAGGTGAGGGTAATGAACCAGAAAGGGTACGTTATAATTCTGATTCATTAGTTCTTTCTGTTAAAAAAAAACAACAAGAGAGGAAGTTTTCCGGTTCCCTTTTGCCATTCCCGGAAAAAGAAGATACCTTTGTGGGTGAGAAAGCAAAGGAACAAATATGAGATTCTATCCCTTGTTGATATTATTATCCTGTCTGATTTCTTGTACACCTAAGGACAAGAAGCCAAGGATTGTTGCCTCAAAAGGATTACCCAGCGAGCTACTTCTTGTGGTAGATGATAAGGTTTGGCATAGCGACTTGGCTGATACTCTTAAGGCTATAACCCAAGGGTCTGTTCCTGGTCTTATGCAGGAGGAACCTTACTTTAAAACGGTTAGGATATCATCTCGTCATTATGTCCAGACGTATACCACATTCCATAGTAAGCTCTTTGTCCGTTTGGACTCCAGCTTGAAAGAGGCTGCGGTAGGGGTGGCAAGAGATGTTGTTGCCCGTCCTCAGATAGAAGTGATGGTAGCCGCTCCTACTATAGATGTGCTTCGTAAATGCTTGTCGGAGAAGGCGTTGTATATACGAGGCTTGCTTGACAATGCGCAGATAGAGATGCGTGCGAATAATCTTCGCAAGCATCATAACAGAGACATGGAAAAGAAGTTCAAGTCTGCCGTCGGTTATGGCATGAAGGTTCCTGAGCAAATTCGAGCTAGCAAGATTGGCAGGAATTTCATTTGGGCAGGATCAAATCTCAACGAGAAGGACCTTAATGTCGTTGTCTATGTGCTTCCGTGGGATGGGATGGATATTGCTGACGAGGATAAGTTTGTGGCTTGTAGGGATTCTGTAATGCGAATGAACATCCCTGGTAGTAACCCCGACCAATGGATGCAGACAACTAAGATAGACGGATCTCCTGTCCTTTTCTCATGTCTGAGGGAACTGGATGGCCGGAAGGTTTATGAAGTACGTGGATTATGGGAGATGCGAAACGGGGCTTTGGGCGGTCCTTTCATTTCACAGACAAGGATAGACTCCGTGAACAATAAGATAATCGTTGCTGAAGGATTTGTATATTCTCCATCAACAGATAAAAGAGACTTGCTACGTATGGTAGAGGCTTCTTTAAGGACATTGTATAAAACAGACAAACAGAAATGAAACTGAAATATATATTTTTTCTTTATTTGATGAGTGTTGGTGTTCTACATGCACAACCCCGCTTTGTTCCTGATGTGGAGATTAAGAAGCTGGGCGAGGTGGAATTCCAGCAACCCAAGAAGGTAGTCTTTGGCTTTACCAACAAAGGTAATCAGCCGCTCAAGATTACTTCGGCAAAAGCGTCGTGTGGTTGTATTGATGTAACTTTCCCCAAGACGGCCATTCCTGCAGGTAAGGGTGGGGTGATATCTTTGGTCTATGATGCCAATATTTTGGGTACTTTCTATAAGGAAGTGGAGATTGTTACAAATGTGTCTGATACTCCATTCTATCTGACAATACAGGGAACGGTAGTAACGGATGTCAAGGACGTGGGAATAGAATACCCGATTGACTTGGGAAATGTACAGATAGAAACAAACTATCTGGAGTTTGATGATGTCCATAAGGGTGAGCACCCTGTGGTAGAGATGTCGCTTATCAACAAAGAGCATACAGCTTTCCGTCCGGAACTTATGCATCTGCCTTCATATCTGTCTGCCCAATATATTCCGGAGAATGTACCAGCCGGCAAACGTGGAATTATCAGGTTGACGCTGGACAGTGACAAGTTGTTGCAGATGGGCTTGAATAAGACTTCTGTTTATCTTTCCCGTTATATGGGTGACAAGATTAGTGATGCCAATGAGATTCAGATCTCTGCAGTCCTGCTTCCTGATTTTTCCAAGATGTCTGAGGAGGAGAAGGAAAATGCTCCTGTGTTGTCTGTTTCGGAATCAAAAGTTGAGTTTGCAGCTTTGGAAGGAAAGTCCAAGGCTTCCCATACAATTATTGTTTCCAATAAGGGTAAGAGTGATTTGCATTTTGAACAGGTACAGGTCTTCAACGAGGCTGTCTCCGTAAGTTTGGGAAACAGAGTGCTCAAGCCTGGTGCCAGTACGAAACTGAAGGTCACTGTAACCCCAAAATATCTGAAGCGTGCCAAGGGACGTCCAAGGGTTCTCCTGATAACGAACGACCCCATACAGCCCAAGGCTGTCATAAACATTGATATAAAACCTTAAATAACCAGATATGGAACATCCTGAGAACAGTGCAGAATTTGGAGGCCTGACAGTAAACAGTGGAGTAGGCCCTGTTTCTATCGTTAATCCTTATCTCAAACGTGGTAGGTTTGCCCGTCGCCAACTTACAGCAGGAGACTATGTAGAGGGAATATTGCGTGGTGATGTCTCTGTCTTGGGACAGGCTGTAACATTGGTGGAAAGTACGAATCCGGCTCATCAGGCAATTGCTCAGGAGGTGATAGAGAAATGCTTGCCCCATTCTGGTAAGAGTATAAGGGTTGGTATCAGTGGCGTTCCAGGTGCCGGAAAGAGTACCAGTATTGACGAATTCGGCATACATGTCCTGAAGGAGCATGGAGGCAGATTGGCCGTATTGGCCATTGACCCCAGCAGCGAACGTACAAAGGGTAGTATTCTGGGTGATAAGACCCGTATGGAGAAGCTTTCTGTTCATCCTGATTCCTTTATCCGACCTAGTCCCTCAGCTGGTAGTTTGGGCGGTGTGGCCCGTAAGACGCGTGAGACGATAATCCTTTGCGAAGCTGCAGGTTTCGATAAGATCTTCGTCGAGACTGTTGGTGTCGGTCAAAGTGAGACGGCTTGTCATTCTATGGTTGACTTCTTCCTGTTGATACAGTTGGCTGGTACTGGTGACGAGCTGCAGGGTATCAAGCGTGGTATTATGGAGATGGCCGATGGGATTGTTATCAACAAGTGCGATGGCAACAATGTGGATAAGTGCCAGTTAGCAGCTACACAGTTCAGAAATGCATTGCAATTGTTCCCCAAGCCAGAGAGTGGCTGGGAGCCCAAGGTTCTTACCTATAGCGGATTCTATGCTTTAGGAATCAAGGAGATCTGGGATATGATATACGAATATATTGACTTCGTCAAGAAGAATGGATACTTTGAGTTCCGTCGTGCCGAGCAGTCTAAATATTGGATGTATGAGAGTATAAATGAGCAACTGCGTAACAATTTCTATCAGAATCCTACTATTGCGGATCTCTTGAAGGCTGCTGAGAAGAGCGTGTTAGAAGGGCAGCGCTCATCATTTGTTGCTGCCAAGCAACTCCTCGATTCTTATTTTGCACTCCTCCATTAGCCATTTGGGGGTGCTTGTTGCTCCACAGATTCCAACTGAATTACAATCTTGCAGCCAACGAAGGTCAATCTCGTTGGCTGTATCTATCATATAGGATTTGGGGTTGGCATCTTTGCATTCCTTGAACAGCACTCTTCCGTTGCTGCTCTTCTTTCCACAGACAAACAGTATGACATCATGCCTATTGGCAAACTCCCTGATGTTGGGCATGCGGTTGGCTACCTGTCGGCAGATAGTATCGTAGAATGTAAATGTAGCGTTGCTGCTGATGTTCTGCTGTATGTATTCTACAATGCGTCTGAACTCGTCAAGGGGCTTTGTTGTTTGTGAATACAGGCAGATGTCCTTGTTGAAATCCAGTTTGCGCAAATCTGCTACGGACTCAATGACAATGGCTGTTCCTTCTGTCTGTCCTACCAGTCCCAGTACCTCGGCATGACCGTTTTTGCCAAAGATAACTATCTGCTTCTTGTGCTCCTTGTCGTTGTCGTATTCTTTCTTGATGCGTTCCTGCAGATGTAGCACAACGGGGCAGGTTGCATCTATAATCTCAATCTCGTTCTTTTGGGCTAGAAGATAGGTTGATGGAGGCTCTCCGTGTGC
The DNA here is from genome assembly GCA_946415645.1 of uncultured Prevotellaceae bacterium. Lineage (GTDB taxonomy): Bacteria > Bacteroidota > Bacteroidia > Bacteroidales > Bacteroidaceae > Physcousia. Next base: position 15,676 of record CAMKTJ010000044.1, on the reverse strand, counting down.
CCTTAGAAGAACCTTGGATTGGCGAATGTTCTTTAATTCCTCGTGATTGATGGTGGCAAGACCTAAACGTTGCAGGCGGTCACATTCTTTTCCGTTATGAACGATATCGCCAAGGCAATATATGTGCCCGTCTTTGTTTAGTTCCTCCTCAGCTTTTCCTATGGCTCGTGTCACGCCAAAGCAAAAGCCTGAGCCTTGATCAATCTCTATCTTCATTCTGCTGTTACGCGTTGGAATTGAGATATGAGCCAAGCTTTCTGCTCAGCGATAGTCATATTGCTGTTGTCTAGGATAATGGCATCGTCAGCTTTCCTGAGCGGACTCACAGCGCGTGTACTGTCAATTCTGTCGCGTTCACGGATGTTGGCAATGATATCTTCCATGTTACATTTCTCGCCTTTGGCAGTTAGCTCATCGTACCTTCTCTGGGCACGAATCTCATCGCTGGCCGTAACAAAAATCTTCAGTTCTGCATTGGGGAAAACAACGGTACCGATGTCTCTTCCGTCCATAATCACACCTTTTGCCTCGCCCATCAGTCTTTGCAGGTCAACCATGGCTTCCCTTACAAAACCCAATGCGGCAACATAGCTGACTTTGCTTGAGACCTCCAGGGTGCGGATTTTGTCTTCCACGCAGACGCCGTTCAGGTAAGTGTCAGGCTTCCCGGTAGTTGGGTTCAGAAGGAATGTTATGGAGATTTTGTCCATGTGCTTTCTCAACTCATCGGTGTCAACGGTTTCGTCCTTAATGAGTCCGTTTTGCAGACAGTATAGAGTCACGGCCCTGTACATGGCGCCTGTATCTATGTAAACATATCCGATTTCTCTTGCCAAGTCTTTTGCCATTGTACTTTTTCCGCATGAAGAATGACCATCAATGGCTATTGTTATCTTATTCATGATGTAATTATATGCTAGGGTTTAGAACCTGTATAACGGAATGTTGATGTTATCTTATTCCTTATCTGATTTTTGGAAACTATATGCGAAATTCAGTGAGAGGGTAGGAGCACCTACGTGATATTTGGCATAGGCAATGCCTACCTTTAGTTTCTTAAGGTTGGCTCCAGCGCCAAACGAAAGGCCTGCGGCATGTGAGCTTCCTGCAGCTTTCATCTCAAATGCACGACGGAAGTTAAAGCCGGCACAGACATAAATGACAGGAATGGGGTAGGCGTCAACTCCTAATTCAAAGTGGTTGGTAAAGATTCTGCCTCCACTGACCTTGCCGTCTGATGAGAAATAGTCGCTCTGGCTCCATCTGGTCAAGTCAACCATTGTTACAGAGAAGTCTATGGGCGCATGTCCTAATCCTTTGGTGAAGCCTATTCGCATATCAAAGGGGATGCGTTCTCCCACATCGCCGAATCTCTTTATTTGTCCGCCAATGTTCTTGGCAACGGCTGATATGGAAAGGTTCTTCTCTTCCCAATAATAATTCAGTCCCAGGTCAACCGCTAAGGCGCATGATGTGAACTCTCCATAATGAGAATAGACAATCTTTCCTGTAGCACCTCCTGATAGTCGGTCTGTAAGCATGTAGCTGTATTGTCCGCCTATGCAGAAATCCAGCGCTTTCATATCACCTATTATTTCGCCGGAAATGTTTGTCTCCTTCATTGAGCCATATCCCACAAACTGGGTGTAAACACCCCAGGTGCCTCTGCTGCCAACGGTTTGAGCATATCCGGCTCCGCCTGCTTTGCATCCCTGCATATACGACATGAAGTTAACGCCAATGCTCTTGTCGCTTATGTTTGAAAGTAGTGCTGGGTTTATTGCAGCGGTCTGTATTTCGTCCTGAACCAAAGATATGTTTTTGCCTCCTAATCCCATTACATGTGAGGAATTGGGTAGGTTCAGGAAGTTGAAGATACTGGCGCTTTCTTGGCAGAAAGATTCTGTCTGCACAAATAATAATGCCCCAATAAGTGGAAGTATATGCTTCTTTGTCATTGTCCTTAGCATTTTGCGTTCAAAGTTAGTGCATTTTCTGTCAATAATGTCTTTTCTTGGAACAAAATTTAAATTGAACTCAAAAAAAAACACTGGAGAGCGACGGCGAATAAAAAAAATGTGCTAAATTTGCCCCAAATAGATGTGTTTACGAGCAAAAATAAGAAGAAAAATAATATGGAAGCTAACAAAAGTGTAAATGAAGAACTGCAGGGACAGAAATCCACCAATATTTTGATTGGTTATGTTTTGTCTTTGGCTCTTATGTTCGTCGCTTTCGAGTACACCCAGCGTGAGGTGAAGGTTGTTGACGACAGTAAAATTTATGATTTCAACATGGATGAGGATATGATTCCTATCACTCATCAGGAGGAAACTATGGCTCCCCCACCAGCTGCTGCACCAACCGTTATGGAGGTTATCAATGAGGTAGAGGATGATACCGAGTTGCCTGAAGAGGAGATTCAGACCACTGAGGAGGTTAATCAGGTTATTACTACTACAGTAGGTACTGGTGCTCCCACTGCTGTTATCTCTGGTCCTGCCGGTCCTGTTGTTGAGAATGATGACGATGATCGTGTCTACGATTTTGTTGAGGATAATGCGGAGTTCCCCGGTGGTGATGAAGCCATGTATAAGTGGATCTCTGATAATCTTCAGTATCCTGCCATTGCCAGAGAGCAGGAGATTCAGGGTCGTGTAACCTGTACGTTCGTTGTAAATAAGGACGGTAGTATTCAGGATGTTAAGATTTTGAAATCTCCTGATGCCAGTCTGTCTAAGGAGGCCGAGCGTGTAATCAAGAAGATGCCTAAGTGGAAGCCCGCTAGACAGAATCACAAGCCGGTTCGTTGTAACTTCCGTCTTCCTATCGTTTTCCGTTTGAGCTAATCCCCCTTTCGAATAAATGTAAGGCTGCTCTCCGTGTAGGTGGGCAGCCTTGTTTTTCCCCGTTTCATTGTAAAGAAATTGATTATGTATAGTAGTAGCGAACTCCTGAAGATGGTTAACGATACCATCGATTCCCTGCCATACGACAGAAAGCCTGCCGCTTTGTATGATCCCATTAGGTATGTGTTGTCCTTGGGCGGAAAACGGTTGCGCCCTGTGTTGATGCTGATGGCATATAATATGTATAAGGAGGATGTGGAGAGTATCTTGATGCCAGCTATAGCCATTGAGACCTACCATAACTTCACCCTTCTGCATGACGACCTTATGGATAGGGCCGAAGTTCGCCGCGGAAAAGCCTGTGTGCATAAGAAGTGGAATGATAATGCTGCTATTCTGAGTGGTGATAACATGCTGGTCCTGGCTTATCATCGTATGATTCAGTGCGATGAAAAGTATATGCCTGCTGTTCTGCGCCTGTTTACTGAGACGGCTTTGGAGATTGATGAGGGGCAGCAGTACGATATTGATTTCGAGAACCGATCGGATGTTACAGAGGCGGAATACATTGAGATGATACGTCTGAAGACTTCTGTCCTCTTGGCTTGTGCACTCAAGATCGGAGCTATTCTGGGTGGTGCCTCTGCTCAGGATGCTGATGCATTGTATGAGTTCGGAGAGAAGTTGGGTCTTGCCTTCCAGTTGCAGGATGACTACCTGGATGTGTACGGAGATTTCAAGACATTCGGCAAGCAGATTGGTGGTGATATCATGTGCAACAAGAAGACCTACATGCTTATCAATGCCCAGTTGCTGGCCAACAAGAATCAGGCTCAGGAGCTGGATATGTGGCTGAATAAGGAGAACCCCTCTCGTGAGGAGAAGGTGGCTGCCGTTACCCGTCTTTATGACGAGATTGGTGTTCCCCAACTGGTTCGCGAAAAAATCAATCATTATTACCAGGAGGCTGCCCAGGCTATTTCTCGTTTGTCGCTGCCTCAGGAGCGCACGGCTATTCTCTGGGATTACGCCCAGTCTATGCTCAACCGCAAGTCATGATAGATACGCATAGTCATATCTACGGTCCTGAATTTGAGGAGGATAGAGAACTTGTTGTGCAGCGGGCACGGCAGGCTGGGGTAGAGCGTATCCTGTTGCCTAATATCAACGAGGAATCTATAGAGCCTATGCTGTCTCTCTGCCGTTCCAATCCTGGTTATTGCTATCCCATGATGGGCTTGCACCCCGAGGATGTGACGGACGACTATCTTCAGGTTCTCTCCAGGATGGAGGCATTGTTGGAAGACCCGTCTCATCCATATATCGCAGTAGGCGAGGTGGGGCTGGATTTCTATTGGGATGCCAGCTATAAGCAACAGCAGATAGATGCCTTCTCCCGACAGATAGAGTGGGCTGTTCGTTACGGACTTCCCCTGATGATTCATTCCCGTTCTGCCCATTCAGAGTTGGTGCAGGCCCTTCGTCCGTATATGTCAGAGGGGGTGTCCGGCGTGTTCCATTGCTTTGGCGGAACGCTTGAGGAGGCGCAGGAATTGCTTACTTTTGACGGCTTTGTTTTGGGTATCGGCGGTGTCTCTACATTCAAGAAATCCCCCTTATCAGACGTCCTGCGCCATATTCCTCTACAGCGTATTGTGTTGGAGACAGACTCCCCGTATCTGGCTCCTACCCCTTATAGGGGAAAGCGGAATGAGTCGGCTTATGTTGTTGAAGTTATGCGTAAAATGGCAGATATATATAATGTAACGCCCGAAGAGGTGGAAAAAGTTACCAATGCCAATGTAAAGCGTGTTTTTCCCCGTATGAAGTAGTGCCGTTGTGTGCAAATAGTCGAAAAAATCCATTTTACTCAAAACTTTTTGCAATATCGTGTGGTAATGTTCAAAAAAAAAGATATTTTTGTAACCGAAAACGTATATAGTGACGCATAAATTGTGCGTTTCTGCCTAAGGAGAGATGCTCGAGTGGCTGAAGAGGCACGCCTGGAAAGCGTGTATACGTCAAAAGCGTATCCGGGGTTCGAATCCCCGTCTCTCCGCAAGGTATGAGAAGGGGTTCAAAGCCGACAAGGCAGAAAGCCTTTACGGAATCCCCGTCTCTCCGCAAGGTATGAGAAGGGGTTCAAAGCCGACAAGGCAGAAAGCCTTTACGGAATCCCCGTCTCCCCGCTTACATATTTTGAAGACATTAAGTGAGAATAAAATAAAACAAAAAGTAATAACATTAATCAATTTAAAAGAACACGAAATGAAAAAGTTATTTGCAATTGTTGCGTTGGTAGCAGCATTTACTTTTGGAATGACACCAGCTGTAATGGCTCAGGAAGATGTGGAAACTACTACTGAGCAGGTTGATAGCGTGGCAGAAGACACTACTGCTGTAGACACTACTGCTGCTGAGGCAGAAACAGACGCTGCTCCCGTTGTAGAGGAAGAGAGTGAAAGTATCTTTAAGACTTTGAAGACAAAGTACATCGAGGGTGGCGCAGGCTTCATGTCATTGGTTGCTATCGCTTTGGTACTGGGTCTTGCATTCTGTATCGAGCGCGTTATCTATCTGTCTCTCGCTCAGATCAATACACGTAAGTTCACAACTGATTTGGCTGCTAAGGTTGCCGCTGGTGACGTTAATGGTGCTATTGAATTCTGCAAGGGTACACGTGGTCCTGTAGCTCAGGTTAGCCGCAAGGCTATGGAGTGCTTGGCTAGTACAGACCGTAACGATATCGGTACTATCGAGAGTACTATCAACATGGAGGCTGAGGTTCAGGGCTCTTACCTCGAGCAGAACTGCTCTTGGATTACCCTCTTCATCGCTATGGCTCCCTCTCTCGGATTCTTGGGTACTGTGATCGGTATGGTTATGGCATTCGATGACATCCAGCGTGCTGGTGATATCAGTCCTACCGTTGTTGCTGGTGGTATGAAGGTGGCTTTGATTACCACTATCTTCGGTATTATCGTAGCTTTGATTCTTCAGGTATTCTACAACTACATTCTGGCTAAGGTAGAATCTCTGACCAGTAATATGGAAGAGGCAGCTCAGGAGCTGTTGACCATGTGTGTACAGTCAGACAAGTGTAAGAAGTAATAACCCCGATTCAGAGAAAGTATTATGAAGATTGAGAAAATTTCCAAGATGGCTTTGTACATCTGCATTGGAATTATCTTGGTATCCTTCGCAGCGTTCTTGACGATCGGCTATGATAATCCTGTAGGTGACAACAATGAGCCTATACTGACAGACATCATCATGTGGTTGATGTACCTGTTGGTAATTGCAACAGCAGGACTTACTGTATGGTCAGGAATCAAGGGTATTGCAAGTAGCAAGGGTACAGATCCTGCTGCTTCAACCGGCGTTCCTGGTGGTAAGGTTTCCCTTATTACATGGGGCTTGTTCGTTGCTTCAGTTGTAGTTGGTTTCGTATTGGGTATTGGTGAGGAAGCATTCACTGCTGCCGACGGTACCGTAACCTCAGCAGGTTGGGTTACTGTGGTTGATGCATTCTGTGTATCAATTGCTATCCTTACCCTTGCTGCTGCAGCTGCTGTAATTGTTAGCATGACTGGCGTTCTTACAAAAAGTGCTATTAAGAAGTAACATCCTTTAAAAAACAGTTAAGTAGATATGGCAAAGAAGAAAAAGAAAATGCCGGGCCTGAACACCAGTTCAACGGCTGACATCTCTTTCATGCTGCTTATCTTCTTCCTGGTGACAACATCAATGGATACGGATATGGGTTTGTCTCGCCGACTTCCCAATCCCCCAGATCCAGACCAGGAGGATGCCCAGGTCGACATCAAGTCCAGGAACATTATGTATGTTCGCTTGAATTCTGCAGGTCAGCTCTGGATAAAGGATGAGACCTTTAACGATTATGTTGATATCAGCATATTGCGTCAGCGCGCTAAAGACTTTATCAAGAACGAGCAGAATTTCAGCAAGTGGCCTGAGAAGCATGTTAAGGTAATTGATCATATGGGTCGTTGCTTCGTAACCGACAAGCACGTTATCTCTGTTCAGACTGCCCGTGATACGCCATACTTCGCGTATTTCCAGGTTCAGAACGAACTGGTAGCTGCTTATAGCGAGTTGCGTGACGAGATTTCTAAGGAGAAATTCGGACGTCTATACGAGTCTTTGGATGAAGATCTCAAGGCTGCAGTCCGTCAGTACTATCCTCAGAATATTTCCGAGGCCGAACCTAAAAAGTATGGAGTAGCACAATAATGGCAGGATTTAAGAGAAAAGAAGGTCGTGAGATGGTCGAGATGAATACCTCATCTCTGCCCGACTTGATTTTTACCATCTTGTTCTTCTTCATGATGGTAACAACGATGCGTGAAGTAACGCTCAAGGTCAAGTTCGTTGTTCCCCAGGGAACTGAGCTGACCAAGCTGGAGAAGAAGTCAGCCGTTTCATTCATCTATGTTGGTCCTCCAACAGATCAGCTTCGTGCTCAGATGGGTAGCGGTACTCGTATTCAGTTGAACGATCGTTATGCAGAACCCCGTGAAGTAATGGACTTCGTTGCATCAGAGCGTAAGGGAATGGTTAACGAGGGAGATCAGGTTATCTCCATCAAGGCTGACCAGCACACTCATATGGGTTATATCACCGATATCAAGGAAGTGTTGCGTAAGTCATGGGCTTTGAAGATTAATTATTCAGCTTCACGTCGTAACTAGTAAAAGACAGATTTCCTAATAAAAAAAGAGGTGACTTGTTTCCGCAAGTCGCCTTTTTTTTGTACTTTTGCGTCCATAATAAAACACGGAATTCTTATGGTTAGTATCATTGCTGCCGTGGCCCGCAATCTGGCCATAGGTTATCAGAATAAGCTGCTCTATTGGTTGCCCAACGACCTCAAACGGTTCAAGGCACTTACCACAGGGCATACCATCATTATGGGGCGTCGTACCTTCGAGTCGCTACCTAAAGGTGCCTTGCCTAACCGTCGTAATGTGGTGCTTACGCGCTCTCAGGTAACCTTCCCAGGCGCTGAGACATTCCCTTCCTTGCAGGCCGCTTTGGCTTCTTGTGCTCCAGAAGAGGATGTATATATAATAGGTGGAGCCAGCGTTTATGCAGAGGCGTTGCCTTTGGCAGACCGCCTCTGTCTGACAGAGATAGAGGATACTCCGGCTCAGGCTGACGCTTTCTTCCCCCAGTTCTCAGAAGAAGAGTGGAAGGTGGCAGAGAAAGAAGAGCATGATATTGACGAAAAACATGCCCACTCTTATCGCTTTGTTGACTATGTAAAGACCTCCAATGCCAATGGTCAATAATAAAATGGTCAAATAAATCGTAAATAGTAAATCGTCAAATAGTAAATATAGTCAATGAAACAATATTTAGACTTACTGCAGCGCATCCTCGACGAGGGTAATAAGAAGAGCGACCGTACCGGAACCGGTACCGTCAGCATCTTTGGCCATCAGATGCGTTTCAATCTGGAGGAGGGCTTCCCTCTTCTTACTACCAAGAAGGTACACCTCAAGAGTATCATCTATGAGTTGCTCTGGTTCTTGCAGGGCAATACCAATGCCCATTGGTTGCAAGAGCGTGGTGTACGTATCTGGAATGAGTGGGCAGACCCTGTGACGGGCGACCTAGGCCATATCTATGGCTACCAGTGGCGTTCTTGGCCTGATTATGACGGAGGCTTCATAGACCAGATTCAGCAGGCTGTAGATACCATCAAGAACGATCCCGATTGTCGTCGTATCATTGTCAGCGCCTGGAATGTGGCTGACATCAAGAATATGAATCTGCCCCCCTGCCATGCTTTCTTCCAGTTCTATGTGGCAGACGGTAAGCTTAGCCTGCAGCTCTATCAGCGTAGTGCCGACTGCTTCCTGGGCGTCCCCTTCAACATTGCCTCTTATGCCCTGTTGTGTATGATGATGGCTCAGGTCTGTGGCCTCAAGCCCGGCGAGTTCATCCATACTACAGGTGATACGCATATCTATCTCAACCACATGGATCAGGTTAAGCTGCAGCTTAGCCGCGAGCCTCGTAAGTTGCCCAAGATGATTATCAACCCAGAGGTGAAGAACATCTTCGACTTCAAGTACGAGGACTTCCAGCTCGTTGATTATGATCCCTGGCCCGCCATCAAGGGCGTTGTAAGCGTGTAACCGTTATGCAGTTGCCAGAGGACTTTATACGTTTGATGCACGAGCAGTATGATACCAGTACTGCCGATGCGTTGTGCCAAGCCCTCTGCGAGACGGAACCAGAGGTTTCCATCCGTCTGAATCCCCGTAAGGGCCAGCCTCTTAGCTTGGATAATGTGCAGGCCGACCCCGTTCCCTGGTGTCCCGATGCCTATTATCTGGCAGAGCGCCCCGCCTTTACCTTTGATCCCCTGCTGCATGCCGGTGCCTATTATGTACAGGAAGCCTCTTCTATGTACATTGCGGAACTGATCCGCAAGTACCTACTTCAAATTCAAAATTCAAAATTCAAAATTCAAAATTCCAGCAGTCAACGGCAGGCTCTCAACTCTCAACTCTCAACTCTCAACTTTAAGAGCAACGTTGTTGCTCTAGACCTCTGTGCTGCCCCTGGTGGCAAGAGTACATTGTTGGCTGGTTTGTTGCCTGAAGGCTCTGTGCTTGTCAGCAACGAGCCTATGCCCAAGCGTGCTCAGGTGCTGGCTGAGAATATGCAGAAGTGGACGCGTGTGGCAGAGGGTGAGTATCCTGTCCGTAGTATCGTTACGCAGAACTATCCGGCTGATTTTGGCGCCTTCACGGACTGCTTTGATTTGCTGGTGACTGATGTTCCCTGTTCAGGCGAAGGCATGTTCCGTAAGGATGAGGTTGCCGTTCAGGATTGGAGCCTTCAGAACGTGGATATCTGCTGGCATCGTCAGCGTAAGATCCTGCAGGATATCTGGCATGTACTCAAGCCTGGTGGCTTGCTTATCTATAGCACCTGCACTTTTAATAGGTATGAGGACGAGGATAATGCCCGTTGGATTTGCGATACGCTTGGTGCAGAACTCTTGGAGGAACGTCATTTCCTCCCTGGCAGAGATAGGGGAGAAGGCTTCTATTGTGCAGCTATTAGGAAAAATAGCCTCCCCCAGCCCCTCCCAAGGAGGGGTGACGAGTTGGCGCGTCTGGAAAATCTTCTCCCCTCTCTGGGAGGGGCCGGGGGAGGCTGTTTGCTTCCTGCATTCTCCGTTGATCCAGACGTCCCTCGCGTAGAACTTAACTATAACGAGGCCCTGCAATATCTGCGTCGTGAGGCTGTTCGTGTTCCAGCGCCCAGGGGGATGGTTTTGCTATGCTATAAAGGCTATGTTTTAGGGCCGGGCAAGTGTGTGGGCAACCGTATCAACAATCTATACCCTGAGCAGTGGCGCATCCGTACCACCTACACCACACCTTTCAGTCTCTTGGGTATCCAATAATCTTGTTATTCCAGTTGCTGTTTCTTGTAAGCCAACGGTGACAAACCTGTTATCCGTCTGAAGGCGGTCGAGAAGTAGTCGGGATTGCTGAAACCTACCTCGTAGGCTATTTCTTTTAGTGCCTTTGTGGTATTCAGCAAGAGGAATTTGCCCTGTTTGATGCGCGTTTCCTGTATGTATTGGTATGGCGTCTTGCCTGTTTGCTGCAGGAATACTTTTCTGAATCGGCTATAGCCCCAGCTGATGGCTTTCGCTATGTCCTCCGACTGTATGTCGTGCTGGTAGTTGTTGTGGATGAACAGAATGGCTTGATGTATAGCCTCTGTAACTTCCTTTTCTGCCTGACTTAGTGTGTTGTCGTAGGAAAGGATGTACCCCAACAGCATGTTCACGTATCCGCTAAGCAGTTGCTGGTATCCTTTCTCCATATGTTTAGCCGCATCTATTCCCTGGTTGAACAGATAGATTACATCGCTGCTCCTTGCTGGTGACAGATGAAACAGGGGTCGCTCAGGACTGAAGAATCCATTCTTTACCCTCATCTCTATGTTAGGCCCTTTGAATCCTATCCAATATTCCTTCCATCCTGTTTTCTCGTCGGGATGATAGGTATGACGCTCTTGTGGAAAGAGCATGATCATATCTCCGGCTTTAACCTGCATCTCTCCTGCTGATGCCGAGCAGAATGTCCCTGCCCCTTTGGCGCAGTAGATCAGTTGGAATTCATCCAGCATACGCCCCTTTGTAGGCTTGAATCTGTGTGATAACGGGTGCTCGGCAGGCGGGTAGCTCTCGCCGGGCATAATGTCCTGGCTGCCCACACAGCTAACCGTCAGCCCCCAGTCCAGATCGTGTTCAACGGCAGGCAGGTATTTAAAGTTGAGATGTTCGTTTGCGGATGTCATATTTTATAGGAATAAAGCGCAGAATTCCTCGCAAAGGTAGCTAAATTTATGTAACAATAGCCTTAAACAACAGCTTTTTGTAGGTTAAATAGCCGTTTTCTATGTTATATATCATAATTTGATGTACTAATGACATAATTTAAAGGTTCTGTTGTTTCCTAAACGATAATTTTGTTCCCGGAAGTAGCAAGAAACCTAATGAATAACAACAATATGAGAAAATTTTGGTCTTTTTTTGTGCTATGGGTTATGGTTGTAAGTATGCATGCGCTCGAGGTGAACAATCTTAGGACGCAGGCATACACCAATCCCATAGGTATTGACATTACCGTTCCGTCCTTCAGTTGGCAGCTCAGTTCCAGGGAACGGGGTGTTATGCAGACTTCTTACAGCATTAAGATTAGTAAGGAGCGTGATTTCAGCGTTGTCGTATGGGAGTCTGGAACCGTGGAAAGTAATCAGTCTGCTGATGTGCAGACAACAGACTTCACGCCTCAGGCCCGTACACGTTACTACTGGCAGGTAACTGTCACAGACAACAAGGGGAATGCAGCTACCAGTACAGAGTTGGCATATTTTGAAGTGGGTCTTAAGGATGCTACAGCTTGGGACAAGGCAAGGTGGATAAAGGCCAGTACCAACCCCAAAGGCAGTTCCTCTGGTGAATCCTCTGCAGAGATTAAGGATTATGAGGTGGAGGTGAAGTTCCAGGTTCAGCAGTTGGCCGCAGGTCTTATCTTTGCTGCCAAGGACCATAATAACTATTATATGTGGCAGGTGAACACCCTTACCGGTTCGGCCCGTTTCCGTCCGCACCGTTGGCAGAACGGTGGTGCCGCCTGTCTGTCTGAGAATCCCCTTGGCGTTGATGTAAAGAACGGAGAGGTGCATACCCTGCGTATAGAGGTCAGGAATGCCAATACGGCCACAACATATGTCGATGGTACGCAGGTGGACAGTCGTACAGGTGATTTTGCCTATGGTGATTTTGGTTTCCGCGAGGACTATGACAACGGCAATGTACCAGAGCAGGCCTACTTTGATGATTTCGTAGTGACCTCAGGCGGTAAAATTCTTTTGCAGGAGCATTTTGATACAGAGGAAGGAAAGATGTTTTCAGGCGGCAGTGTGGCGGACGGACGATTCTATGTGTCTGGTCCTGCCACCTACTGTTGGCAGTTCAAGATGGGCAAGTATGTTCATTATGATATAGAGACGGATATGACCCTTGTTCAGGATAACGCCAGTATCTGTTTCTCTGCTACGGCTACTGACACTTACATGATGTGGGCCATCAATACCTTCGATGTTTCACAGCCAGTGGTTCGTCGTCATGTTTACAATGCTGGGGCGCTCACATATAACGATACTCCCATTCAGGGTTTCACCAAGGCTGACCTCATAGGTAAGACTCATCACATTCGTATAGCGTGCGAGACACCTTATGTGCGTACCTATATCGATGATAAGTTGGTGGATATCTTTGTGGATGCATCGGCTGTCCTGGCTGTGGGCGATGTGGGCTTCCGTGTCAGCGCTACGGGTAATGAGCGTGAGAAGGTTTATTTTGATAATCTCAAGGTCACCTCATACGATGCAGAAGGTAATGCCTCTATTACCCTTTCAGAGGATTTTGAGCAGGCAACCAGCATCTTTGACAATGCCGATGTGCGTGATTACAACGGCAGTCGTCAGGTGTACATGGAGGCTGCTGCGGGTAATGCCAAGCGTATGATGCAGAGCGATGGCAGTATCTTGCCCGGAGCACCCATGATGCGTAAGACTTTCGTTACAGATGCTGCCATTAAGCGTGCCCGCTTGTATGCCACGGGTCTGGGCGTGTATAATGTATATATAAATGGAACTCGTGTGGGAATCACTCATGATGACGGAACCACAGAGCAGGATGAACTCAAGCCAGGCTTCACAGAGTTCCTCATGACAGTATTCTATACTACACACGATGTTACGGCTCTTATCCATGAGGGTGACAATGCTATAGGGGCAGAGCTCACCAGCGGCTGGTGGAGTGGCGCTATATCTCATGGCATGTATGGCAGCAAGCCTGTAGCCTTCCGTGCCTTGCTTATCCTTACCTATGAGGATGGTTCGGAGAAGATCATCCCCACAGATACCTCGTGGTCCTGCAATACCAATGGCGCACTTCGCAAGGGTGATATCTACAATGGTGAGACCTATGATGCCCGCTTGGAGAGTAACTGGTCAGAGGCGGACTTCGATGATACCGATTGGTTCGCTACAGCGGTCAGCAACGACTTCCAGGGTACTATCCGTGCTTTCGAAGGCCCTGCCATAAAGGCTGTTCCTGCCTTGGCTCGTCAGCCTAAGACCATCACCATATATGAGGGGGCAAAGTCTAATGGAAAGACTTATGGTGCGATAAATACCGTTTCAGAGTTGATAGGGCAGAACAACTTCCAGCTTAAGGCTGGTCAAACTGCCATTATCGACCTTGCTCAGAATGCTGCCGGATGGGTTAGCTTCACGGCTAAGGGCGAGCGTGGTACCCGCCTGCGCTTCCGCTTTGGCGAAATGCCTAATACAACGGGCGACCGCAATCGTGGTGACGACGGTCCAGCCGGTTCTGTCTATACAGAGAATCTGCGTGGTGCTGAAGCTTTGCTCTATTATACCCTTAAAGGTGCAGAGGAGGGTGAGTCCTTCCATCCCACTACCACATTCATGGGTTTCCGTTACATCGAAGTTGTCAGCAGTGCTGATGTGGAACTTACCAATGTAGTGGGCGAGACCGTCACCTCTGCAATGGATGAACGTTCCAGCTTCAAGACCTCTCACCCCGATGTCAATCAGCTTTATAGCAATTGCATGTGGGGACAGCGCAGCAACTTCCTAAGCGTTCCTACAGACTGCCCCCAGAGAGATGAACGCCAGGGTTGGACAGCCGACACGCAGGTCTATTCAATGGCTGGCCTCTACAATACCGACACGCGCATGTTCTACGAGAAGTTTATGCGTGACATGCGCGACTCACAACGCTCAGATGGTGCCTTCCCCCATATCGCGCCTTATGCTTGGGGCGTGGGTCATGGAGCCGCAGCATGGGCTGATGCAGGTGTCATCCTGCCTTGGAATGTCTATCTGATGACAGGCGATAAGCAGATTATCAGGGACAACTGGACGGCTATGGAGAACTACATGAACTTCCTCTCTACCAAGACGGAGGGTAGCTATAAGTATAATGGCGGCGAGACTACGTACGGCGACTGGGTGGCCTATGTGAATACCGATTCGCGTTACTGCAGTGTCTGCTACTATGCCCTTGATGCTCAGTTGATGGCCAAAATGGCCCGTGTACTCTCAACCTCAGAGACTGACAGCTATGCCCAGAAGGCCAAGCAATACGATGAACTCTTCCATAATATTAAAGCTGAGTGGCAGACACGTTACACTATCTCCTCTACAGGTGTACCCAACATCAATACTCAGTGTGCCTACCTTATGGCTTTGCATTACAATCTGTTACGCGATGAGAATGCCATTAAACGTACCAAGACGGCTCTTCGCAATGCCATCTCCAATAATGGCTACAAACTCAATACAGGCTTCCTGGGTACAGCTATCTTGAATCAGACACTTACGGAAAACGGTCTGAACGATGAGGCTTACACCCTGCTTCTTCAGCGTAATGATCCCTCGTGGCTTTATAGCATAGACCAGGGGGCCACCACCATCTGGGAGCGTTGGAATTCCTATACTAAGGCTAGTGGATATGGTCCTGTCAGCATGAACTCCTTCAATCATTATGCTTATGGTATCATCGCCGAATGGATGTTCCGTCATATGGCAGGTATCTGTCCGGATGAGGAGAATGCAGGCTTCAAGCATTTCATCCTTCGTCCCAATCCCGACACCCGTAAGATTCTTCGCTACCAGCAGAAGCGTATCACCAGTGTGGATGCTAACTTCTGGAGTGTCTATGGGCCTATCAAGGCAGCTTGGGTATGCGAGGGCGGAGCAGACCTTACCTACGATGTTACCATCCCTGCCAATACCACTGCTACACTCTATATGCCTGTTGCTGATGGGTATGAATTGAAGGAAAGCGGTCAGTTTGTATCGGAATGCAGCGATATAGAGTATCTGGGCATACAGGATGGCAAGGCTGTCTGTCGCTTAGGTTCCGGCTCTTACCACTTTACGGTAGATAATGCAACGGGCATTGGTGCTGTGCAAAATTCCGACCTTCAGAAGCCTGATTATACGCCAGTATATAGTATTGGAGGCACGTATCTGGGGCATGAAACGGACTCTCTTCCCCATGGAATCTACATTCAGTCGGGTAAGAAAACGGTGAAGTAGGGCAAAGTCTTTTGGCAATGTTATAAAATAGTTAATAAAAATCTTTTACACGGAGCGAGGGGCGTTTCTGCCCCTCGTTTTTTTGTACGAATAGGAACAATTGTTACTATACTAGGGCGCAAAAATTCCCTAGT
>CAMKTJ010000043.1 GCA_946415645.1 uncultured Prevotellaceae bacterium | reverse complement strand
AGAGCACAACCTTGCCAAGGTTGGGGTCGCGAGTTCGAGTCTCGTTTGCCGCTCATAGAGCATAGCTCGAAGGGCGAAAGAGACTCAAGGTTCTCAAAGCATTCAGTCTCGTTTGCCGGTCTCTGTTTAATCGCAGAACTAAGGAATAAAAAAAAGAGTTGTTACTTAATTGTGACAACTCTTTTTTTTTTTTCTTTACGAAAGCTGAATGATAATCTATTTCAGCTTTCTGTTTGCATATTGCTGTATGCACTCCGGTACAATACGGGAATACGACTCATCACCAAGCAGGGTAGAGGTAAGCAGCAGGTCGGCTGTTGTACGATTAGTGGCAAATGCTATGTTGTAGAGCGATGCCAGTCGGCTTAGCGCAGATACGTCGTTCTGGTGTCCTTGCATGGCCAGGTTATCGCAGAAGAATATCAGCATGTCTATCTTGCCTTCGGCTATCATGGCGCCAATCTGCTGGTCACCACCTAATGGACCGCTCAGCAGGCGTGTTACCTTACCTGTAAAGGGGTATTCGGGCTCATCCTCTGTTCCGCAAGCAATCTCTCCAATTAACTTACCAGTGGTACCAGTTGCATAAAGGTGGTGCTTAGATAGTAGTTCGGCGTTATAGCCTACCCATTCTATTAGCTCGTTCTTTCTGGAGTCGTGAGCAACAAGTGCGATGTTCAGAATTTCTTTCATAATTAACTCCTTTCTTCTTTAATTAAAAACAATCTTTTTACTCTTGTGGTACGGTGTACCTTTTGTTATCCGCTGCAAAGGTACGGCTATTTTGTAATATTAGATCAGAGTATACCACTGCTTTCGCACATTTGGTACTGTTTTCTTGCCTTAGGTCAAGTGTATGCCCTTTTTTACAGATATAGAAAAAAGCCCCGGCTTCGCAGCTGAGGCTTTTCAAATGTTAATAAAATATGCAGATAGTAATAAGTATCTAATTATTGTTTGGTTAGCATAAAATGCTGTATTTGCCTATGAAGAACAACAGGACATATCCTGTGGCCAAACCAATGATACCCATGATGATACCCACGCGCATCATCTGCTTCTGGTCTATAAGGCCAGTGGCGTGAGCCAATGCATTGGGAGGCGTTGATATAGGCAGGATCATTGCCAATGATGAACTGAGGGCTACACCTATCAGCAGTGTGCTTACACCTCCGTAAGGCTCCAGGGTTGAGACGGTTGACATACCTGCCAGTGCCAGAATGGGGAAGAGCAGGTTGGCTGTTGCCGTATGGCTGATGAAGTTAGCCATAGCATAGCACAGCAGACCGCTGCCTAAGATCATCAGCAGGGGTGACCATGAACCGAAGGGGATTGTTGAGATCAGGTGCTCTGCCAGGTGTGAATCCTGAAGGGCCAGACCCAATGCAAAACCACCGGCAACCATCCACAGTACGGACCAGTTGATTTCCTCCAGGTCACGGCGTGTGATAATGCCACAGGTGCAGAAGACGCCTACGGGCAGCATGGCTACAACGTTAGAGTTGATGCCGGTTTTCTTGTCGAACATCCACAACAGAACGGTAATAGCGAAGGTTACGTACACTACCACAGAGCGCCAGTCGCTCTTTGTCTCACCCTCTATTTGCAGCTCAATTCTCTTCTGTGTGAAGGGGAACAAGGTCTTTAGGATAAACCATGAGATGAGCAGCAATATAATAACATAGGGGCACATAACCATCATCCACTCTCCAAAGCCTATCTGAATGTTCAGACCGTTGGGGTCACCCAGATAGGAGAGGGCAATAGAGTTGGGAGGTGTACCGATTGGGGTACCGATACCACCGATATTTGCTCCTATGGGGATGGCCAGTGCCAGGGCTATCTTGCCCTTGCCGTTGGCAGGCAGTGACTTCAGTACGGGAGCCAGGAAGGTAAGCATCATAGCGGCTGTGGCTGTGTTGCTGAGGAACATAGAGAACAGACCTGTTACCAACAGGAAGCCCAGCAATACATTCTCAGACTTGGTGCCGAAGGGCTTCAACAGTACCTTGGCCAGCTTCACGTCCAGTCCGCTCTTGGTAGCTGCAATGGCCAGGATGAATCCGCCAATGAACAGCATGATGATGGGGTTGGCAAAGCATGCCATGATAGCTTTGTGTGAGATGACTGTGCCCAGTTCCTCTACGGGTTTGTCTATGAGTAGGCATAGGGCGCTGTCCGAGCAGGTAAAGAGCAGGATAACGATGATAGCTACTGAGGTTGTCCAGGAGGGGATAGCCTCTGTAATCCACATCATGGTGGCAAAGCAGAATAGGGCAATGACACGCTGCTCGATGATTGTCAGCCCCTCTATACCGAATGCATCTGTGGGGAGTGCCCATATAACAATTCCGATGATGATTGCCAGAAGCAGTTTGGCAGCTTTGCAGATGAGGCAGTCGTTCCGTAATTCTTTCTTTCGGCGATGATAGGCCTCAACTAGGTTATTACCAGTAAAGATTTTAAACATATCTGTTAATTTTTAATACATAATTATACACTACACTGAATCTACACTCACTCATGATGTCTCACGGAGGTTAGTTCAGGTGTGTTCTGTGACCTTTGTAGGTTTCACATCCCATGTAAGGGCTGAGTTAGATTAGCGCAGTGCCCGTAATCCCGCAGGCAGGCGTTTTTCTTGCAAGAGGCAGGTCTTCTGACTTTATCCTTGTGGCGGTGCGGTCTTCCCAGAGTTTTTATGTTTCAACCTTGTGCCCTGTCAGGGTTCCCGGTTGGCTCCAGTGACACTGTTGACCGTCTTTTTCAGAAAGGACTTACAGCATCGGGTAATGTCGCAGAATCTCACTGCGTTCCCGTCTTAGCTCCTTGTTTCTTGTGATTTAAGGCATAGGAGAACCAATTGCGGGTGCAAAATTACAAAAAAAAGCGAACATAGAAGAATTAAGAGCGAATAATTTGCTACCGCTATCAAAAAAAGAGACCCAACAGATGTTGAGTCCCCTTCTTGCAGCTTTTAGTTTAGTGTTTGAGGAGTATTTAATGCGCGCCATAGACCTCTATGTCGCCTATTCTTACGATGCCGTCGTTACCTCCGTTGGTGACGTTTACTCGTACATAACGTGCTTCAACTGGTGTGATTTTGATGTCGTTTACTGGGTCGGTGTTAGCCACATGCGTTCCTACCGTTGTCCATGTCTCGCCGTCCAGACTTGTTTCTACTGTGTAGTTGCGTGTGTTCAGTTCAGGTTCCAGACCGCCAGCCTCGGCATGTCGTACCACGTAACGGCTAATCTGGAAGGTCTCCTTGAAGTCCATCTGTATCCATGCTGCATCGGTGGCAGTTTGTGATACCCACATATACCCGTCAGAGGGTGTTCCGTTGGCAGCATACTTTGCGTATGTCTTGGTAGGAGAGGAGGTTATTTCCATATCCTGCAGGATGGTGATGTTGAAGGGCAGGTGTTTTGCTTCATTGTAGTAGCTGAACCAGTGGTCGGCACGGACTATATTGACATTGCCTGGCGAGAGGGCGTCTAGCCTGTCCTTCAGGGCGATGAGTTGGTCGGGCTTCAGGTTCCATACATCAGCCTGTCCTGTTACAAACATGGGGGCAGTGCCTTTGAAGTTCTTGATGTCACGGTTGAAGAAGTCTGTTATACCGTCTATGTCTCCACGATAGCAGGGGTATTGTGGTGCGATGGGCAGCCATCCCGATACTACAGCATATTGCAGTCTGCCACTCTGCCTCTCATAATCGTTGATGGTCAGTCCGTACAGGTAGGGGCAGTTGTCGGCAAAGTCTTTGCGTTGGGCCGTACTAATATTGTCCCAGATAGTGATAACTCGCAGTCCTGCCTTCTCTATGTAGCGTTGCGTCAGTTTGGTGTAAGGAGCAAATAACGGACCAGATGATAAGTAGTACGTACCGCTACCTTCGCCTAACCCATTGAATGGCATGGAATAGCCCATGCCGGAGGGGCCGCTGACGAAGCAGTCGTTGGTCGTTGCCTTGCGATAGTAGTAGTTCAGCATCATGGGCGCAATGTCAGCCAGTGCAGGACTGATGGTCCAGTTCATGGCCATCTTGCCGCGACCGTTCTGCTCGAAAATCTTTGCCATGGCATGCTGGCAGTATTGGATATTGTCGCCATCGCTGATATAGACGGTTGCATAGACCTTGTTCTTCAGCTTAGGTCGCTTGGGAACGGGGCTTATCTTCACGGGTTTGTTGACAGCCGTATAGACAGTAGTATTCTCGAAGAAATCGCCGGGGACGCTCGATAGTCCGTATTTTGTTGCCTCGCCTACGCCCGAGCGCTCCTCGGGATACCATCCCATAACGAAGTCCCTGCCGGGTGTCATATCCTTGAGCATCTTGTCCAGGACAGCCTTTTCCCCTGCATTTCTTGGGTCCAGCCATACGCAGGCCGATCCGCAGGCAGCGCCAATGTCATGCACATAGGGGATGTTGGGACGCTCGCTGATAAGAAGTCTGTGGTTACAACGGCTCCAGTAGTTGTTGTATAAGTAGTTGTAAATGGTCTGTGCTGTGTTCATTGTCAGTCCTGTCAGGTCTTCCACTACAGGGAAGTCAAGGCTGTTAGCAATCAATTTGTCCCTGACTTCGGGCGTAACGGGCAGCAGACGGTCCAGTCCGGCTATGGTGATGGCAAGGTTGGCATAATGTTCACTCTTCTCATTGCTGTAAAGTACCAGACCCTTGATTTCGTCTTTGTATAGCCTTACCAGCGAATAGGGCGTTCCGTTGACGGAAGTATACTTCAGGCTGTGAGCCTGAGGCCATAGGGTCTGGGCCTCTTCGTTGTGGTTATACAGGATGATGCGTGGACGGGTACGGTTAACAATACCCTGCAGTGTGCAGAACATCACGCGTTCCGCATTGCTTAGCCCTGCAGCGCCCATGTCCAATGACCTCAGTGTGGGGGCAGGGGTAAGGAAGCATGGTAGCAGGCGGTCTTCGGGCCAGCACAGCTCGTTGGCTTCCAGAACACGGTAGCCGGAACTGTTCAGGTTGTATGTTGTGTCTGCAAAAGTGATGTCTCCCACCTCTTGCATTTCTGTTCGGAAGGCAGCACCGTTCACCAGCCTTGTAATCATTGTAGAGGGTTGCGGTGTCTGTCCGTCTTCGTCCAGGCCCAGAAAGTTTATCTGCTTCAGGTCAGCCACGCGTGTCTTGGCGACTGTTCCGTCCGTCTTCTGGACTTTCATCACCATCTCCTGGGCAGGCATGGGTAGGGTAGAAAAGAGTATAAGGGTTGTTATGATAAGGTTCCTTTTCATTATTTTAATATGGTTAATTGTCTTTAATTAGGTGTCGTTACTTCCGAATGACGTGGCAAAGCTACAAATAAAAACTGATAATCATCGCCTTTTGACTGAATAAATTCATTTATGGTATAATTGTTACACCAAAAAGCCGTAACTTTGCGCCCACATTTCGTATGACAAATAACAGTATTTTCCAACGCCCCTTATGGGCCGCATTCTTTGCGTTTATTGCTGCATTCCTGTGGGGATGGGCATATCCGTTTATCAAGCTTGGGTTTGCCGAGTTCCTGATTACCACAGAGATGACGGGCAGTAAGATGCTCTTTGCTGGCATCCGCTTCTTCATTTCAGGGTTCATTATTCTCTCTATTGCCCGACTTTCTCATCGTTCCTTCGGGCTTAAGAATGAATTTAAATCTAAGGTTTTACAGAGCATCTTTTTTCTTTTGGTTTTCATGCTGTTGAATACAACGCTTCACTACGCATGCTTCTACATCGGACTCTCGCATAGTCAGGGCAGCAGAGCTGCTATCCTGAACTCCCTGAGTGTCTTTGTCTTGGTAATTCTTGCCTGCCTGTTCTTTAAGTCCGACAAACTGACGTTCAGAAAACTTCTGGGTTGTACCGTCGGCTTTGCTGGTATCCTTACATTAAATCTCGGTGGCGCTGAGAGTGGCTCCTTTACCTTGCTTGGCGATGGCATGATTATTCTCAATGCCCTGTGCGGAGCCAGTGCAGGACTCATGACCAGAGGATTGGGACAGCGTGTAGATGTATTTGTAGGTACGGGATACAGCCTTGGCATAGGTGGAGCCCTGCTGATTATACCGGGTCTTCTAATGGGTGGAACCCTGCCCAACATTACCCTCTTGGGCCTCTTCTATCTGCTCATGCTCATAGGCATCTCCACCATAGGCTTTACGCTCTACAACAAGCTGCTGACGTGCAATCCCGTGGGCAAGATAGCCATTTGGAACTCTCTCATCCCCGTTGTGGGTGCCGTCACCTCCTGCCTGTGCCTGCACGAATCTTTCGTATGGAATTATGCCGTTGCAGCCTGTCTGACAACAGGGGGAATCTATGTTATCAACAAGATGAAGAATTAAGAGATATGAAAGTTAAAATACAGACTATGTTGGGCGACATTGTTGTTCGCCTGTATGATGAGACACCAATTCACCGCGATAACTTTGTTAAGCTGGTGAAAGAGGGCTATTATGATGGGACGTTGTTCCACCGAGTGATTAAAGACTTTATGATTCAGGGCGGTGATCCTGACTCCAAAGGGGCTCCTGCCGGTAAGATGTTGGGTGTGGGCGGTCCTGACTACACGCTGGAGGCTGAGATAAAGGACGGCCTGTTCCACAAGCGTGGTGCCCTGGCTGCTGCCCGTCAGGGCGATGAGGTGAACCCCGAACGCCGTAGCAGCGGTTCGCAGTTCTATATTGTATGGGGGCAGGTGTACAACGAGGGGCAACTACGTCAGTTCTCCAAGCAACTGGTGATGCAGAAGGTGCAGGCTGCTTTCCAGCAGTTGGCCGCACAGCATCGCGACGAGATCATGCAGATGCGACGTGAGCGTAACCGTTCGGGATTGCAGGAGCTACAAGACAAGCTGGTTTCAGAGGCAGAGGCTAAGGTAACAGGCGAGGGGCTGACAGAAGAGCAGCGCAACGTCTATTCCAACATTGGCGGTACGCCACACCTTGACGGACAATACACTGTCTTTGGCGAGGTAGAGGAAGGCCTTGATGTGGTAGAGATGATTCAAAACACTGCTACTGGACGTGCTGACCGACCCGTTGACGACATAGAAATGAAGATTGTGTTAATTGATTAGCGTTCCTCCTTAGGGGTAGTGGTTATGGGGGCAGTTTTATGTCTACATTTACGTTGTTTAAAGTCCTGGAATACCTGATACATCAAGGGTGAGCTCACCCAGTTGCATCATGGCGTTGATGAGACTGACCCTCTGGTAGTGGGGGATGTCGGTAGCAAGGATGTGACGTGTTTTGATGAGACCTTGGTCCAGCAGGTACTGGCGCATGGTGCCTGGCAGGAGAGGGGTATCTGGGGTGAACCACTCGTGGCCGTCAAAGAAGCAGAGGTTGGTATAGGAGGTGTCTGTGACGCATCCGTCCTTGATGATGATGACTTCGTCTGCATGAGGGGCTTTCTCGCGCTGACGGGTGAGAGGGGTGCGGTCGGTACTCTTCCAGGCGTAATTGATATCGTTATCCTCTACCAAGGCTATGTTCTGAATGGTGCGTAGGGCATAAGGGGCGAAGGTGCGTTCCGTAATGCCCTCTGCACTATATACCACGCGTGCTTTCTGCAGGCCTGACTCCTGGGGAATCTGGGGTAGCAGGTCGGCCTCGGTAACAGACGTTAGATGGGGGAAGAACTGGCGGATGGTACGGTTCATCCTGTCTATATGGTAGCGGAGGTTGCGGGCTTTGCCGTCCTGGATGCAAATGGTCTCAACAAACTGGCACATAAATCTTTTCTATTACTTCATTATACTCACTTTCCTCGTCGCTCATGGCCGTTATGCCGCCTCCTGCCTTGTAATAGAGGTGGCCGTCTTCCAGATCCACGAAACGTATCATTACGGCACTATCTATATTGCCATCCTGCCAGATGCCCATGCAGCCGGTATAGTAGCCGCGGTCATAGGGTTCGGCACCATGTATGATGGACATGGTCTTGGGCTTAGGGGCTCCTGTGATGGAGCCGGCAGGTAGGAGTTGCATAATCAACTGCCCAGGATGCTCCTGAAAGAAAGGGCGTACGTGGCCGTTTATCTGGGTGCTGGTTTGCAGGATGGAGCCCCTATGGGTGGTAATCTCCTCGACATACCTATAGCGCTCTACCGTAACGTGGTCCGCCACCATGCTGAGGTCGTTGCGTATCAGGTCCACGATGGTGGCATGTTCGGCAGCCTCCTTGGGGTTGCGCAATAGCTGCTCCCTAGCCAAAGGTAGGGTGGCATCTATGGTTCCCTTCATGGGATAGGAGCTGATGATGCCGTTCTGTAGGCGGACGAATATCTCGGGCGAGAAGCATACCAGCTTGCCATGAATCCAAAGGCGATAACGGGCCTTGGTACGCAGGAAGATATCGCGCAAGGAGAGGTTGGTAGTGAGGGGCACCCGACAGGTGAGGTTGACAAGGTAGCTGTTGCCAGCCCTCTCGGCATCCTGCACCATGGTAAAGCTACGATGGTACGACTGGCGCGAGGGTTGGGTGAACTGCCATTCTATCTCCGACTCCGTGGCTGACAACGTGGGTGGGATATTGGTAATGCCGCTGAAGTTGTATAGCAACTGGGAGGGGTCTATATCTTCTAACGCCTCTACGATGGTGCGGGACTTGTCGTAACTGATAACAAAGATAAACGGCTTCCGGGCGTTGGCGAAAGCCTGCATACGCGCTATGGCTTCTTCCTGATCAATCTCTTTCATATATTTCTTCTTATCTGCCACAAAGGAGTTTGAAGTCGCAATTGGCGCAGTCCTTCACCTCGGGTGTCTGGGTGAAGCTGTAGTCGGGCGAGAAAATCTGTTCTATAATATGTGTGAGGCCCTCATAAAACTCGTCGGCCAAAGGAGCAAAGTCCTCTATCACATCCTTGCCAATGGTGAGGGTAGGGTTGTAGTCCTCCTTGTACGCCTTGCCGGGATAGAAGAGGGCAGGTACCAAGGGAGAAGAGGGCTTGTCGTTTTGCAGGACGGCATAGGAGTAGAGGAAGGCTTGTAGGAAATAGCCTTCGTGCTTGCCGGCAGTATTGGTGACATCATCCATACCCTTGATGCTGGGCACATGATAGCCTGTCTTGTAATCTACCACACGAATGCGTCCGTCCATCTCGTCCAAGCGGTCGATGCGACCTCCGGTGGTGATGTTGAATTGAGAATTGAGAATTGAGAATTGAGAATTGGGTGGTTGAGGGTTAGAGCTCTCCCATTTGGGGGAGGGTTTGGGAGAGGGGCCGGTTATGTTAAAGTATCGGTCGGTTTCCGTGGCGATGATGCGGAAGGGGGCGTGGCGGAGGTCGTAACGCAGGAGGTTGGTAAGATACTGCATCAGGACGCGACGGATGATGATAAGTTCGCCCGTATACTGGTTGCCCGGACGGGTATCGCGGCAGACCATCTTCCAAGCCTCTTCGGTACGGTTCCAGCGGTCGGCAGGATGGAAGTAGATGGTGTCAAAGACTATATCCAGGATGGGACCTACCAGGCCTTCCATATCATTGAGCACCTCGGAAAGGGTGTTACGCTGGATGATATGACTGCCTGTATGATGGATGATGCGCTTGTAAATCAGCTCGGCCGTATCATGGAAGATATCGCCTATGAGGGGCGCATTGAGGCCCTCCTGCGGGTCGACATCGGCTCGGAGGCCTGATACGTGCGTAAGGAAGAACTTCAGGGGGCACGTCATGTAGGTATTGATGGCAGACGGGCTGAGCGGAATGGCTTTCTTGCCGCTGGTATTCTGGTCGTACCGCTCCAGCATGCGTTGCAGAATCTCAGGCGTCTTGGGAACGGAAAGTTCCTGCACATCCTGGATGCTGCTCTCGCTCTTGAGCCAAAGGGTACGGATGGGGATATCCGTTTCTGCCAGCATCTGACGTAGGAAGCGCGACATCTCATGCCTACTGGTACCTACGCAATTCTCGTTGTAGACGCAGGTAAGATGTTCCGTTCGCTGGATGAGCCGATAGAAGTAATAAGAGAAGACGGCTATACGATGGCGAGGGGTGGTAAGACTGAATGCCTCGCGGATATTAGCCGGTATCATGGTGTTGCTTTGCGTGTTGCGTGGCAGCATACCTTCCTCGACTGACAACATCAGCATGTGCGAGAAGTCCAGACAACGGGTCTCCAACACACCCATCACCTGCAGGCCTTGTGCCGGTTCTCCGTGGAAGGGGATGCTGGTGCTGCAAAGGAGGGTACGTAATAATCGCCTTAAAGTAACGTGCTGAACGCATAGGGGATTCTCCTGGCGGCTGGTCAGCTGCAGGAACTTACCCAGGATACGATGCGTCTGGAAGATAGCCTCGATGTAAAGCTGCTCGTAGACATCGGGTTCCTGGATGCCTGAGAAATGCATGCCTACCTGCTCCACCATCTCTATCAGATAGGTTAGCAACTGCACATTATCCGTTGCCTGATAGCGGAGCCATTGTTCCTCGGGCACAAATGGGGCGTAGACATGATGCTGAACCGCCTGCACAAAGGGGTGGCGGAAACGTTGTTGGGTGGCATCGAAGCCATCGGTCTGCAACGATAGCAAGGCCATGACAAAGCTATAGACGGGGGCATCCGTTAGGGGGAAGCCCATGGTGATATTGACCTTGCCGACCTGCTGAGGTAGGGAGTGCAGGACGGGTTGGAGGAGGTTCTCGTTGCACAAGACAACCGAATTATGGTTGGCGATAGGGTCATGAGAGCCGGCTAACCACTGGTGGGCATAGCGGGCGGCGGCATTATCGGTATTGCAGGAGATGAAGGTAACGTCCTGCAGGTGGCGCAGATTGTTGTAATGCTCCTTGCCAAGGGCGCAAGGGAAGTCCTTTAGGTTCTGACGCATGAAGACGCCTGCCTCATGTTCGGGATTCTCAACGTAATAGCTGTCGTAATCCCAATAGAAGATGGCCTTGCCTTGCTTCTGGATGGCCGACATGAGGGCATGTTCCACATCGTTCAGCACATTGAAGCCGGCAAAGACGATGGCTTTCCTGTTCTCCAGTAATGTCTGCAAGGGGGAATCATCCTGCCGGAGGTTTTCTATCACGCTACGGAAGATGGCACCCTCATATACGGCACCTGCCTGCATCTGCTCCTGTCGCAATTGCGTGTACATATCATGCATTTGGGACCAGATGCGGAGGAAGCGCTCCTTGAGTTGGGAATTGCCCTCGGTAGAGAAATTGCGGAAGAAATGCTGAAGGGTCTGCTTCTGCTCGTCGGTCAGATAATCCAACGACTCCAGCTGCATCAGCTCATAGACATTTAGGAAGATAGCCTCGGCATCTGCCAGGTGCTTGTCTACATCATCGAAGTCGGAGAGGATAATCTCTCCCCATCCCCAGAACTTATCCAACGTATATTCCTCCTGCATCTCCTCTGAGAGGATGGTCTGGCTGAATATCTGATAGAGGGATGTGATGCTGTCTATGGGGTCGGCCTTCACGTAGGGCGAGAGGCGGTAGAAGAGGTCGCTCATGGTGATGTAACGAGGCGCCCATACGGGTGTGTCGCTAGCCATGGCCAACTCTTGATTAAGGAAAAGACTTGCACGCTTGCCGGGAAAGACAACCGTAACATCGTGCATGTTGGTGCCGAAACGCTCGAGGAGGTCGCGGGCTACTAAACTTAGGAATGTCTTCATGCCTTTACCTCCTCTGTTTTACCTGAATAAATATACCATAGATAACCCTCTACCTGTTTCTGGGGGTACATAGCGTGCATCAGTTGTTTGTATGCCTCGACCTGGGCGTGATGCTCCGCCTCAGGACGACCGAACTTGAAGTCGATGACTGTAATCATATTGCCGTTGATGATGACGCGGTCAGGACGTAGGGTGCAAGGTTCGCCAGTCTCCTTGCTAATGCTGGTGATACTGCACTCGTTGAACACCTGATTGCCTGGGGCAAACCATTGGGCAATCTTGGGATTGGAGAATCCCTTCTGGAGCCTCTTGATGACAACGTCCATCAGTTTTCTGTCTGTTATGATGCCTTCTGCCATACAGCGGTTGAGCACCTTCCGTATCTGGTCTGAATGTTCTATCTGACTGAGCACATAGTGCATGATCTTACCTACTTCCAAGTATGTCTGCTGACCGGTCTCTTCTGCCTCCTCCGACTCCAGGCTGCCTATGAACTTACGCGACTGGTTACTTTGCATGAAGTCGAGCGTGGGCGCATTGGAAGCCATGACAACCTCTAGCGCCTCTTCCTTCTCGTGCGAACTCTTCATGCGGTTCTTATGTTCAGCCTTAGCTGTTTTATGAGTGGTCACGGGAGTGCCCAACTCATAAAGTAATTGAGAATTGAGAATTGAGAATTGAGAATTATTTGTTCCCTTAGGGGATTGAGCTTCGGGAATTTTGAATTTTGAATTTAAATCTTTGAATTGGCCATTAGAGATGGCTGCCCGGATGAGGTCGCCGGCAGAGGCTATGGTGCCTTCCTTCTCGGCTGCGAGTCCCCAGACGAAGAGGTTGCTCTCGGCACGGGTGAAGGCCACATATATCATGTTGAGGGCATCTACACGTCGTTGCAAATGCTCCTCGTTGTAATCGGGGGCGAAGTCCGACTGCTGCATGTTCTTGCCTGCATTGATGGGCAACGAGCCTAAGGCGTTATAGGGTTCCTTCTCCGTCTGACACCAGATGGTATCGTCGTTGCGGTCCTTCTCGATAGTCCAATCCATATAGGGCAACAGGACGGTATGGAACTGAAGACCCTTACTCTTGTGAATGGTAAGGATGCGGATGCCGTCTACCTCTCCGGCCGGGATGGAGTGGTTGTGGATGCTCTCGTCCCACGCCTGCAGGAAGGTATGGATGTCCGATGGGTTGCTGCGAAGGTGGTTCTGCAGCTCGTCCATAAAGGTGAAGATATAGGTATCCTGACCCGGAATTCTGTCTAACTGGAAGAGCTGATACAGGCGTTCGCAAAGCAAGTATAGGGGTAACTGCGCCAGTTCCTGCTTGTGCTGGGTGAAAGCCTCGGGCAGGAGGTTGTCTGGGTTATCCGTAGCGATATTGAGCATGCTAAGCGGTTGCCCTAACACATCGCTATAATAGTGCATCAGCAGGTAGCGCTCGGGGATGGGGTTCAGCTTCTTGTTGTCGTTCAGCACAAAGAGGGCTGCCACCAGCATCTGAACGGCTACGGAGGATTCCAGTAGGAAGGCCTCGTCGCTGACCAGCTTTATATCGGGCGCCAACTGGTGGAACCGTTGCAGCAGGCTCTCGGCATTGCCCTTCTTGCGTACCAAGATGGCAAAGTCCTGCGTGGTGAGGCCTGCCTTCATAAGGCTGCGGATTCGGGTTATCATATCCGTTATCATGCCTTCCTCGTAATCCTCAGGTGCCGAGTTTCCGCTCTTGGTATAGAGAGTTACGGAGGCATAGCCCTCGTCCTTTGTCTGGAAAGTCAGCTGCTCTACGTCGCTATAGATGTCCTGTAGCTGAAAGCGTGCCTGCGGTTCTATATCGTCCAGCGCCTTGGTTGCATTGGGGAAGAAGGCATTGTTGAAGTCTATGATGTTCTTCTTGCTACGGAAGTTGTAGCGTAGTTCCTTGTCCTGAGGCGAGAGAGCGGCCAGCTCCTGCTTGACATTCTTCAGGATGGCCCAGTCGCCGTTACGCCAACGGTAGATGCTTTGCTTGATATCACCTACCAGGAGGTCGTTACCGCCCGTTGACTGGTTCTCCAGTAGCAGCACCTTGAAGTTGTTCCATTGCAGGCGGCTGGTATCCTGGAACTCGTCTATCATCACGTTATGGAACTGGGTGCCTATCTTCTCGAAGACAAACGGAGCATCCGTCTTCTCCACCAACTTGCTTAGCAGGGTGGGGGTCTTGCTCAGGTTGAACTGGTTGTTCTCGGCATTGATGATGTTGGCCTCCTGCTCTATGACGTTCAGCAGTCGCAAGGGGTTCAGGTAGCGAAGCGAGAGCTTGGCCGTATTGATGGCGATGCTGTTCTTCTCATATAGATGAAGCAGGTCTGATAATGCCGTCTGAATCTCCTTTGCATCTGCCACCAGAATGGGGTCGTTCTTGTCCTTGGCCTTCAGCATTACCTCGTAGTCATCAGCCGCTTTGTAGATAGTATTAGAGGCACTGTCCATCTTCTCGCTTCTGACCAGATTCAGGAAGCTAAGGTAAATCCTTCCGTTACTGATACGTTCAAAGTTGAGTGTCTTTTCATTAACTAATGCTTCAAGTGCATCAGCAGACTCCTTGAGTTGGGATTTGCAGCCGTTGATGATAGCGTGCATCTCCTTTTTGAAGTCGGTCATCTGACGGGAATCCGAGAGCTTCTCGCGCTCCTCCTCGGAACGGTTTTGGAAGGCCTCCTCGAAGATGCAACGGGCAAACTGCTTTATCATGCCCGAGATGTTCCAACGCTCGCCCGTCTGCAGCTGCTCCTCTACATAATCCATAATCCAGCCTTGCACATCCTTGCGGTTCTGCATGTTCTCTATCACACGGTCAACGGAACGGGAAATGACCTCGTCGTTGTTGAGTTCCACCTGCAGGTTGGCTGTCAGGCCCAACTCGTGTGCCAGATTGCGTAATACGCTCTGGAAGAAAGAGTCGATGGTCTCTACGCGGAAATGGGTGTAATCATGCAGGATAGAGCTAAGTGCCTCTCCTGCGCGCTGGCGAATCATCTCGTCGCCCATCTCCTCACCAAGTTCCTGCAGTCGGTCCTGAATAACCTTCAGGTAACCGTCGCATTCGGGGATTTTATGTTTGAGACCATAGAGGGTCTCCAGAATTCGCTCCTTCATCTCGGCAGTAGCCTTGTTGGTAAAGGTTACGGCAAGGGTGTGCTCGAATTCCTTGCGGCCTTTGCGCAATAAGAGCAGGATATACTCAACGGTCAGCGTGAACGTTTTTCCGGCTCCTGCAGAGGCTTTATATATAGACAATGTGTTACTCATTCAAAAGGAAAATGCTATAGATTTTTGCAAAGATAAGGTTTTTGTTTGAAAATGTTGTACCTTTGCACCGCAAAAACAAAATAAAACACGTAATGGCAGCATATATTGTTGAGGATACAAAGAAAATCACTACTCAGAGAATTATTCAGATGAAGAAGGATGGCAAGAAGATTGCCATGCTGACTTGTTATGACTATACAACGGCACAGATTGTTGATCAGGCAGGTGTAGACATCGTCCTGGTGGGCGATAGTGCCAGCAACGTAATGGCAGGCAACCTGACCACCTTGCCTATTACCATAGATCAGATGATTTATCATGCCCGTAGCGTGGCCCGTGGCGTAAAGCGTGCCATGGTAATTTGCGATATGCCTTTCGGTACCTATCAGGTTAGTCGTGAGGAGGGCATCCGCAATGCTGTCCGCATGATGGCCGAGTCTGGTGTGGACGGCCTGAAGCTGGAAGGCGGCGAAGAGATTATTGATACCGTAAGGGGTATCATCAATGCAGGTATTCCTGTTTGCGGACACCTGGGTCTGACCCCTCAGAGCGTCTATAAATTCGGAGGATTCGGAGTTAGAGCAAAGGAAGAGGCGGAAGCTGACAAGTTGCTGAAAGACGCCAAGTTGCTGGAAGAGGCTGGTTGCTTCTCCCTGGTGCTGGAGAAGATTCCTGCTGCCCTTTGTCAGAAGGTATGCCAAAGCATCTCTATCCCCGTTATAGGTATAGGTGCCGGAAGTGCCGACGGACAGGTGCTTGTCATCCAGGATATGCTGGGTATGAATGCCGGTTTCAAGCCTAAGTTCCTGCGCCAGTACGCCCAGTTGGGTGCCATTATGAATGATGCCATCGGACAGTATATTGCTGATGTGAAGAGTGGCGATTTCCCCAACGAGGCAGAGAGTTATTAGTGGTTAGCGGTTGAACTTCGTTCGAGCCTGCTCACGCTCGGAAAAGCTGATGCGAGCATCGCTCTCCTCTCGCTTAATCGCAGCCTTAGCGGTTAGGGGTTGAACTTCGTTCGAGCCTGCTCACGCTCGGAAAAGCTGATGCAAGCATCGCTGGCCCCCGTCGTGAGTGGGGACTCACTCCCCTTTGTGAGGCCGCAGCCACATTTAGTGGCTACTCTGAAGACCTCAGTCGCCTCTCGCTTAATCGCAGCCTTAGGGGTTAGCGGTTAGCGTAATTTTGAATTTTGAATTTTGAATTACAGGTGTATAACCATCCTCTTGCCCCTAACCTCTTGCTCCTTGCCCCTAAAATTTTTGCTTGCGAAACTTGAATAACAAAAAAAATACCCGTTTTCTTGCGTATTGTTAGGTAAATTGCGTAAATTTGCGGAGTTTTTTACCAATTTAACCAATTTTCCGAACAATGAGTAATAAGATTCCGTACAAAATCTATCTTGACGAAAACGAGATACCAACACAATGGTATAATGTAAGAGCCGACATGAAGAATAAGCCTGCTCCGCTTCTCAATCCCGGAACAGGCAAGCCTCTTACATTGGAGGACTTAAATCCCATCTTCTGCGAGGACCTGAACAAGCAGGAGCTGGATAATGATACTCCATACTTTGATATTCCCGAGGAGATACAGAACTTCTACAAGATGTATCGTCCCTCTCCCTTGGTGCGTGCCTATTTCCTGGAGAAAGCATTGGGCACTCCTGCCAAGATATACTATAAGTTTGAGGGTAACAACACCTCCGGTAGCCATAAGTTGAACTCTGCCATTGCCCAGGCGTACTATGCCAAGAAGCAGGGGCTGAAAGGCGTGACTACCGAGACGGGTGCCGGACAATGGGGTACAGCCCTGAGTATGGCTTGCGCCTACTTTGGTCTGGATTGCCGCGTGTATATGGTAAAGTGCAGCTATGAGCAGAAGCCTTTCCGTCGTGAAGTAATGCGTACTTATGGCGCTACCGTTACTCCTTCTCCTAGCCTTACTACCGATGTGGGTCGTAAGATTCTGGCCGACCATCCCGATACAACCGGTTCTCTGGGTTGTGCCATCAGCGAGGCTGTAGAGGCTGCTGTAACCAGCGACGGCTATCGTTATGTGTTGGGTTCTGTACTGAACCAGGTGCTGCTGCATCAGACCGTTATTGGCCTGGAGGCTAAGAAAGCAATGGATAAGTATGGCGTTAAGCCCGATGTTATCATAGGTTGTGCCGGTGGCGGTAGTAATCTGGGCGGTCTGGTTTCCCCCTTCATAGGTGAGATGCTGAGAGGCGAGGCAGATTACAAGGTGATTGCCGTAGAACCCGCGTCATGTCCCAGCTTAACCCGTGGTAAGTATGCATACGATTTCTGTGATACAGGTATGATCTGCCCCTTGGCTAAGATGTACACACTGGGTAGCCAGTTCATTCCTTCTGCTAACCATGCAGGCGGCTTGCGTTATCATGGTATGAGTCCTATCTTGTCTCAGTTGTATCACGACGGTTTGTTCGAGGCTCGTGCCGTAGAGCAGACAGAAGTGTTTGAAGCAGCAACCCAGTTTGCCCGTGTAGAAGGTATCTTGCCTGCACCTGAGAGCAGCCATGCCATCCGCGTAGCTATTGACGAGGCCTTGAAGTGCAAGGAGACAGGCGAAGAGAAGACAATTCTGTTTGGATTGACCGGTACTGGATATTTTGATTTGTTTGCTTATGAGAAGTTCAACAATGGCACAATGTCCGATATCATCCCCAGCGATGAGGTAATCAAGGAATACCTGGATAAGCTGCCTAAGGTGTAAATATACGTCAAATATCATAATTTCAAATAAGAGAGCTCCTGATTCTTCAGGGGCTCTTGTTATTTTATGTGGGAAAGAAATTTGGCTGTTTAGATGTTTTTTTATATCTTTGCACCCCAAATAAATAAGGTAAATAGCAAAATACGATATGGGCAAGAAATTTGCAGAACATAGTAAGCTGAACCTCAGCGATGTGAACAAAGAGGTTCTGGCACAGTGGAACGGAGAGGATCTCTTCCATAGAAGTATTACTGAACGTGAAGGCTGTCCCTCTTTTGTCTTCTTTGAAGGACCTCCATCAGCTAACGGACATCCAGGTATCCACCATGTGATGGGTCGTACCATCAAGGATACTTTCCTGCGTTACAAGACCATGCAGGGATTCCAGGTTAAACGTAAGGCCGGATGGGATACACACGGACTCCCCGTTGAATTGAGCGTAGAGAAGAGTCTGGGTATTACCAAGGAGGATATCGGTAAGAAGATCAGCGTTGACGACTACAATGATGCTTGCCGCAAGAATGTGATGATGTACACCGACGAGTGGTCTGACCTTACCAATAAAATGGGCTACTGGGTAGATCTGGAACATCCCTATATCACATATGATAATAAGTATATTGAGAGTCTTTGGTGGTTGCTGAAGCAGCTGTACAACAAAGACCTGCTTTATAAGGGCTATACCATTCAGCCCTATAGTCCTGCTGCCGGTACGGGCCTTTCAAGCCACGAGTTGAACCAGCCCGGTTGCTACCGCGACGTAAAGGATACTACCGTTACCGCTCAGTTTAAGGTGGTGGATAAATGTTCAATGTTCAATGTTCAATGTTCAATCTATATCCTGGCTTGGACAACAACGCCTTGGACATTGCCCTCTAATACAGCACTCTGTGTTGGTCCTAAGATTGACTATGTAGCTGTAAAGGGTGCTAATCCCTATAGCGGTGAAGAGGCTGTCTATATCTTGGCTGAGAGCAGATTGAGTGCTTACTTCCAGGCAGAGGAAGGCAAGGAGACAGAGATTCTGTGGCGTGGTAAGGGTGCTGATCTGGTAGGCTTGCACTATCAGCAGCTGATGCCTTGGGTGAAACCTTGTGCCCTGGAGGGTGACAAGGTGGTTGACAAGAGCGCAGATGCCTTCCGTGTTATCCCTGGCGACTATGTAACTACCGAGGACGGTACAGGTATTGTACACATTGCTCCTACCTTTGGTGCCGATGACGCCAAGGTGGCTAAGGATGCCGGTATACCTTCTTTGTTTGTTATAGACAAGGCAGGTGATACCCGCCCAATGGTTGACTTCCAGGGTAAGTACTTCGTGAAGGAAGATATGAATCCCGACTTTGTCGCTACCTGTGTCAACGAATCATACTGGAAGCATAGCGGCAACTATGTTAAGAATGCATACGATCCCAAATATAATGTAGATGGTAAGTACGACGAGAAGGCTGCCACAAAGGATATGGACCTGAACGTGGTATTGTGTCTGGAGATGAAGGAAGAGGGTACTGCCTTCAAGATTGAGAAGCATGTACACAACTATCCTCATTGCTGGCGTACTGATAAGCCCGTGCTTTACTATCCCCTGGATTCCTGGTTTATCCGCTCTACCGCCTGTAAGGACCGTATGGTAGAACTCAACAAGACCATCAAGTGGAAGCCTGAAGCAACAGGTACAGGCCGTTTTGGTAAATGGTTGGAGAATCTGAACGACTGGAACCTTTCCCGTTCACGTTATTGGGGTACTCCCTTGCCCATCTGGCGTAACCGTGATACCAAGGAGGAAATCTGCATCGGTAGTGTAGAGGAACTCTATAACGAGATAGAGAAGGCTGTTGCTGCCGGTGTTATGGCAAGCAACCCCCTGAAGGATAAAGGATTTGTTCCTGGCGATATGAGTCAGGAGAACTATGATAAGATTGACCTGCACCGTCCCTACGTTGACGATATCAAACTGGTTGGCAAGAACGGCGATGTGCTGACACGTGAGCTTGACCTGATAGATGTATGGTTCGATTCAGGTGCTATGCCTTATGCCCAGATTCACTATCCCTTCGAGAATAAGGAGGCCCTCGATAGCCGTGTTTGCTATCCTGCCGACTTTATTGCCGAGGGTGTTGACCAGACACGTGGATGGTTCTTTACTCTGCACGCCATTGCTACAATGGTCTTTGACAGCGTTGCATACAAGGCTGTTATCAGCAATGGTCTTGTACTGGACAAGAATGGTATTAAGATGTCTAAGCGTCTGGGTAACGTCATCAATCCCTTTGATTGTATAGAGACTTATGGTGTAGACCCCGTTCGTTGGTATATGGTTACCAACTCGGCTCCCTGGGATAACCTCAGTTTCGACCCCGATGGTGTGAAGGAGGTTAGCGGTAGCTTCTTTGTAAAGCTGCACCAGACCTATGGCCTGTTGGCTATGTATGCCAATGTTGACGGATGGAACAACAGCCAGCCTCAGGTACCTTATACAGAGCGTGCCCTCTTTGACCGTTGGATTCTGAGTCAGCTGAATACCCTTGTTAAGGATGTTACAGAGGCATTTGATGACTATGAGCCTACACGCGCAGGACGTGCCATCCAGACCTTTGTTGTTGATAACCTCAGTAACTGGTATGTTCGTCTGGCTAAGAAGCGTCTGTGGGGCGAGGGTATGTCACAGGATAAGTTGGCTTGCTACCAGACCCTTTACGAGTGTCTGCTGACCGTAAGCAAGCTGATTGCTCCTATTTCTCCCTTCTTTGCCGACCGTCTGTATCGTGATCTGACCTTCGGCGAAGCTAAGACAAGTGTACACCTTGACAGCTATCCCGTTGTCAACGAGAGCGTCATAGACAAGAAGCTGGAGGAGAATATGGACATTGTTCAGAAGATCTGCTCTATGGCCCTTTCTCTGCGTAAGAAGGAGAAGATTGGCGTTCGTCAGCCTCTGCAGCGTATTGCCATCCCTGTTACAGATAATAGTATTAAGGAAGGAATCATCTTCCTGAAGCATATCATCCTGGAAGAACTGAACATCAAGGATATTGAGTTCATAGAGGGTCAGATGGTAGAGAAGAATGTGAAGCCCAACTTCCGCGTTATGGGTAAGAAGTTCGGTAAGCAGATGAAGGCCGCTGCCGCTGTTGTTACAGCCCTTTCTCAGGAGCAGATAGCACAGTTGGAGAACGGAGCTATCACCATCAATGTAGAGGGTACCGATTACGAGCTGACCCGTGATGATGTGGAGATCTCTGCTCAGGATATGCCCGGATGGAGTGTTACCAGTGAGGGCGTACTGACTGTTGCGCTGGACATCACTATTACACCCGAGTTGCGTCTGGAGGGTGTGGCACGTGAATTGGTGCGTAGCATCCAGCAGATGCGTAAGGATACGGGCCTTGAGATAACAGACCGCATTAAGGTTACTGTTCCCAAGAACGAAGATAATGAAGCATGTGTCAAGACATATGGTGAGTATATCGCCTCACAGGTCTTGGCGGATAATATAACCTTAGGAGAAGAACTAACAATACAAAAAAGTTAATAACATGGAAGAAGAAAAGAAACGTTATTCTGACGAGGAACTGGAAGAGTTCCGTCAGATTATCCTGGACAAGTTGGCTGTGAACCGTAGAGACTATGAAGCCTATATGGATCAGCTTACCCGCCGTAATGACAATGGAGCTGACGACACAGCCCCCACTTATCATCAGTTGGAGGAGGGCTCTGAAGCATTGTCTAAGGAGACGCTTATGAACATGGCCGTTCGTACCCAGAAGTTTATCAAGGGACTGGAGCAGGCTTTGGTTCGCATCGACAATAAGACCTATGGTATCTGTCGTGAAACAGGCAAGTTGATTCCCAAGGAGCGTCTGCGCCTGGTTCCCCATGCAACTCTTAGTGTTGAAGCTAAGAATGCACGTGACAAACGTAAGTAATCGTGTCTATGTCTCGCAGGCAAAAGCAGGTACTCTTTAGCATAATACTCTCGGTGGGCATACTCTGTACCGACCAGCTAATTAAAATAGCTGTGAAGACGGGTATGTACCTCCATCAGAGTATACATGTAACGGATTGGTTCCAGATTCTCTTTACAGAGAACCGTGGAATGGCTTTCGGTATGGAACTGTTCGACAAGCTGTTCCTTACCTCGTTCCGTATCATTGCCGTTTCCTTCCTTATATATTATATCGGTAAGCAGATAAAGAAGGGAATAGGATGGGGGTATCTCACTTGCCTGATTCTGATAATGGCAGGAGCTGCAGGAAATATTTTCGACTGCGTCTTCTACGGCATGATATTCAATAACCCGCCAGCTCCCATGATTGCCGAGTTCGTACCTTGGGGAACAGGATACGAAAGTCTGCTTCACGGTAGGGTGGTGGATATGTTCTACTTTCCGTTGGTGGAGTGGGACTGGCCATCGTGGCTACCTTTATTTGGCGGTGAGCATTTTATATTCTTCAGCCCCATCTTCAACTTTGCTGATGCTTGCATATCATGTGGTGTTATAGCATTGCTCCTCTTCTTTAATAAAAGGGTATTACGTAATGAGGAGTAATGCTTTTGTTTTTTGTTGCCTCACTTTGGCTTCATGTGTGCTGATGGGCTGTAAGCCAAAGCGACCCAGTGGCATTCTCTCGGAAAAGAAAATGGAGAATGTAATGGTTGACTACCATCTGGCACAGGGAATGGCTGATCAGGCAGACGGAGACGTTGAAGCTGCACGTTACAGGTATATTCAGGCAGTCTTCAAGAAACACCACATTACGGAAGCTGTCTTTGATTCCTCGTTGGTTTACTATTTCGAGAATTCAGAGAAGTTCAATGATATATACAAGAATGTAAGTCAGCGAGTACAGGCTCAGGCAGAGAAATTCGGTGTAGATGCCAGGGCTACCCAAAATCAGTACAGTCATCTTACCAGTCAGGGTGATACTGCCAATGTGTGGACTGACCACAGTAATGCTTGTATTATTCCCAATAAACTTCAGAACATCTATCAGTTTGCCTTGATGGCTGATAGCACATATCAGACGGGTGACTCGTTTATCTGGCACTTCCATACACAGTATATCACTCAGGGAATCGACCGCGAGGCTTATGCCGTTCTTTCCTTGCAGTATGAGAATGACTCTGTTGTGAGTGTCACGCAGTATGTCAGGGGCAATAATAACTTTGATGTACGATTCTCTCCCAGTGCACCGCTTGACACTGTACCCTTACGCAAGATCAGTGGTTTTGTGTTTATGCCCACAATGCAGAAGGGCGAGA
Source organism: uncultured Prevotellaceae bacterium (assembly GCA_946415645.1). Taxonomy (GTDB): domain Bacteria; phylum Bacteroidota; class Bacteroidia; order Bacteroidales; family Bacteroidaceae; genus Physcousia. Next base: position 3,816 of record CAMKTJ010000043.1, on the reverse strand, counting down.
ACAACCTGATGATTCTTCTTTTGCAGGATCTCTCCATGATTCGTATGCATGCTGAGAAGAAGGAGGCGGTTGCGGTTGATTCAACGCTTACAGATTCTCTGCAGCACGATACAATGCCTGATCTTCCATCTAAGCGTCTCTCTCCTTTGGAGATTAGGGACAAGCAGCCACATGAGAAGAAGATTGATGTGGTAAAGGAGAAACCTTCCCGGCCTATAAGACGTAATCAGGGAAACAGCAGATTAAAGCGTCGTTACCAGTTATGATTATTAAACGTGCCTACCATAGAATGCAGACAGCCGAGGGGCAGATAATAGAGGGGCCTTTGGTGGTCGAGCTGGATGAGGACGGAACGTTCGTCTCTTACCATTTGCTCCAGCAGGAAGAAGCTGCGACAGAGTGGGTGGGGGGAACGTTTTTCAGTTCATAGTTCATAATTCATAGTTTTCATTTTTCAATTCTTAATTTAATTGTCATATTCCACATGAAAAGATTCTTTATCCTTGCACTTGCAATACTTGTCTTAGGCTCAAATGCTGTAGAAGCCAAGAAGAAAAAGACTAGTGGCAACCCAATTGCAGAAGGGTGGTATGCAGATCCGGAAGGTGCCGTCCTGGACGGTAAGTATTGGATTTTCCCCACCTATAGTGCTCCTTACAAACAGCAGTTGCATTTTGATGCTTTCAGCAGTACTGATTTGGTGAACTGGACTAAGCACGAGCGTGTCTTGGAACAGAAGAACATTCCCTGGCTGCATATGGCGCTGTGGGCTCCTGCTATTATAGAGGCAAACAATAAGTTCTATCTCTTCTTTGGCGGTAACGATGTTCACGAAGGCGAAGTGGGAGGTATTGGTGTTGCTGTATCAGATAAGCCTGAGGGTCCTTATGTAGATGCCTTGGGCAAGCCTCTTATTAACGAGATTTTGAACGGTGCACAGCCCATTGACCAGTTTGTGTTCCGTGATGACGACGGGCAGTTCTATATGTTCTATGGTGGTTGGCGTCATTGTAATGTTTGTAAGCTCAGTCCCGATTTGCTTAGCATTATTCCGTGGGAAGACGGTCAGAAGTTCCACGAGGTTACTCCCAGCGAGACTTACGTAGAAGGTCCTTTCATGCTGAAGCGTAACGGCAAGTATTACTTCATGTGGAGCGAAGGCGGTTGGACCGGTCCCGATTATTGCGTGGCATATGCTATTGCCGACAGTCCTTTCGGTCCTTTCAAGCGTATCGGTAAGATTCTGGAGCGTGACGAGAGCATAGCACGTGGTGCGGGTCATCACTCCGTCATTCAGGTTCCCGGTAAGGACGAGTATTACATCATCTATCACCGTCGTCCTTTGGAAGAGACTGACGGTAACCACCGTGTAACTTGCATAGACAAGCTGGAGTTCAATCCGGATGGTACAATAAAGCCTGTGAAGATGACCTTTGAGGGCGTTCGCCCCAACAAGATTAAGAAGACCTCTAAGAAATAAGATAATATAGAAAGGGAACTCGATTCGGGTTCCCTTTCTTATTTAATGCATCAGATTTATTACTAAGATAATGCTTCCAAGTAATGCTGTGATTAAAATGTAAAAGATGATGATACAGGTTATGTAAGTAGCAATGTTTGTGGTGATACTTCTCTTCCAACTGATTTTCAGCAGTTGTTTATATATGATAATATAGAAGATTACTGACAATGTGTTTCGGAATATGAAGCTTGCCCATTCTTCGATTTTAACAATATGTGAGAGGGGAAGTATGGCTATAGCAAATAACATCATCAGGCAGGATTGGTAAATCATGGTGTAGAAGTGCTCTGCTATGTTTAGTTCTTGCATCATTCCGTCAGGTCTTTCCAACTTTCGTTTCCTAAAGTATATCCTGTAAGGGATTACAAAGAAAAATGCATTAGTCAGTGCATGATAAACCTTGTTGGATAAAAATACCTGAAGTAATGACATCGTTTGTTGCACAGTCTCTTCTACCTCTTCATCAAAGTCTTCGTCATTGCTGTCTTCGTCCTGTGTTATGATCTCATATTTCTCTTCCACTTCTTGGTAGAAAGAATTGTCCTTGCCGGTTATGTAAGAGAATAAAGCATAGAATGTAACCAGATATATCAGCATCTTGATGGGAGCGACATAGCTGATGCGTTTTCCCAGTATGAATTCTCTGATCATGTGACCTGGACGGGTACAGAGACTTTTGAGTGTATGGATGAAATTGTTTTCACCGGCCACAAATGTTGTGATTACATTCGTGATCAAACCCTTCAGGTGGAGACGGCTGGTAGAGGCTTTTTGTCCGCATTGGGGGCAGTAGTTCCCTTTATAGTCGTTACCGCAATTCAGGCATTTTGTCCTGTTATTCTTTGTCTTCACGTTTTTATTTTTCAATGGTAGCAAATTGTTCCAGATGTTCGTCGATGTAACGGGCCACGGTTTCTGTCACCTCTTCCTCCATCTCGATGAATTCATCGTCAAGGTCATCAAATTCAGGGTACTTCTCAAACAGCGCCATGAACTCCTCATCTGAGTACTCCTTTGTTAATTCCTCTCCGTACTTCTCAAAGAGTTTCCTACCTTTATATATAAGGTTACAGAAATCCTTTGCTCCCCATAGGCGCATGGCTTTGGCAAATGGGTTCAGGAAGATGAAAGGTCCGTAGCCGTTGTGAATAAGCTGCACAAAGCCACCGTCCATTACTTCCTCACGGAAAATCATGTAGGCAAGCAGGGTTATCTGGTCGGCTTGCAACTTTTGCATCCCTTCAGCATTTAATTCTCCTCCGATGCCCTCCATGATATGCTTGTAAAAGACATCAACAAAAGCATCCATTCCCTGCTGGGCAGCTTGTATTATCTCTGTTTCTTTAATCTGAACTTGCATGATATGTTGTTGTTATTTGTAATGCAAAGGTATCAAAAATAATGATAATTAGGTAGCCGTCGTGAAAAATCGCTTTCCTTTTTTTGATTTAAGCGCTTTTTTTACTACTTTTGCATGATTTTTAGTGATAAAAAACATCAAATTATAATTAATAATTTAAGTAAACATGGTTTATTCACACGAAGTACAAAACATGTGTTGCGTGGCTAAAGGCCCCAACCATGGTCCTGCTCCCATCCCAGAAGAGGGTAAGTGGGTTCAGGCAAAGGAGATTAAGGACATCAGCGGTCTGACACACGGTATCGGTTGGTGTGCTCCCCAGCAGGGTGCTTGCAAGCTGACCCTGAATGTAAAGGACGGCATTATTGAGGAAGCTTTGGTTGAGACCATCGGTTGCTCTGGTATGACTCACTCTGCTGCTATGGCATCTGAGATTCTGCCCGGCAAGACCATCCTCGAGGCTTTGAATACCGACCTCGTTTGCGATGCTATCAACACCGCTATGCGCGAGCTCTTCCTGCAGATTGTTTACGGCCGTACACAGAGCGCCTTCTCTGAGGGTGGTCTGATGATTGGTGCCGGTCTTGAGGACCTGGGTAAGGGTCTTGTTTCTCAGTGCGGTACATTGTACGGTACCAAGGTTAAGGGTACCCGTTACCTGCAGCTGACTGAGGGTTACATCACAAAGATGTACCTCGACAAGGACGATCAGGTTTGCGGTTATGAGTTTGTTCACATGGGCAAGTTCATGGACGCTGTCAAGAAGGGTGTTCCTGCAGAAGAGGCTTTGAAGAGTGTTACAGGTACCTATGGCCGCACAAAGGCTGAGGACGGTGCTGTTAAGAGTATTGATCCACGTAAAGAATAAGGAGGAACTGCTATGATTAGAGAAGTAAAATTCGAGTCACAAGACCGTCGTATCAAGCAGATTCTT
>CAMKTJ010000042.1 GCA_946415645.1 uncultured Prevotellaceae bacterium | reverse complement strand
CTATAACAAAAGAATACATTTCTGCACGCTGGTCGGTAAGAGAAGGTATAAAATCACTGTTCCATGGCTATCTTTACCTGATGGATCTCTCAGACATTCCACTTGTACGCTCGCCAAAGACGCAGGAAGGCGCCAAGAAATTCAAACTCGAAGACTCGCCTTGGAAGTATTCGTACCCTTATAATATAAGAAGAGAATAACAATCATAACAAATAACTCACAATTACAATTAAAACTTTATGAAAACAGTGTGCAATTTCACTAAAATGATGTTCGTTGCCGTGATTACCATGGTGACATTTACCGGCTGTTTAAAAGATGAGGATGGGTATATTGCCTCAACCTTACGTAACAGCGACTGGCAAGGTGTGATTACGGAGTATTATCATGATCGCTGGGGCGTTTCCGGCTCAGAATACTCTACCGTGATGGGCTTTGAGTCTAAGGATGCATACTACACCAGCGGCAGAGGCTATGAGTTGGACTATAAGACCTCTTCGCCTAAGGAGAACTATGCCTTCTGTACCTTTAAATGGTTTATCGTTGACGGTGATATCACCATAATCTATGACGACGACAAGTGGAATCCCACTTATATTATTGACTACCAGATGAAAGGAAACAACTTCTATGGCTATATCTACAATGGTACAGGCCGTAGAGTACATTTCGACTTGGAAAAGACAACTTTTACAGATTGGGAATATTACAGGGGGAGAGGTACACACTATCTGACATCTGGCTATCGCGCTGCTAAACTGAAGAATAAGGATGGCGTAAGCGTTGCCAACGGCATCTTTGCAGATATATTAAAGAACAAGGAATAATCAGGACGTATATTCGTTTTGTGTATGAAAGAAAAACCTGCTACCCGAAATAGGTGGCAGGTTTTATCTTTATCTATTGGTCAACACTTTCTGGGTGTGCTTGCCATTGCTAATGATGTATATGCCGGATTGCTTTGGTCTCTCACCCATCGCCCAGCCGCTTAGGTTATAGGCGCGATTGGGTTTCCCCCATGCGTCAGGAGAATAGGGGAGAGCATCGGCCTGAACCTGATCTATGGATGTTTCTGCTTCTGCTGTAAGGTCCTTGAGGGTGAAGTTGTCAAAGGAATAGCTGAATGATGTCTTGTTGGTGCCTACCTTTAGTGCAAAATAGGCTGTGCCTGTGGTTTTGGCCTTCCACTTCATTACGCCTGCAGAGTGACTGGTACCGGCCTTTGCCTTGGCAGACATCATACCGTCATAATTGGCAAGGGTGGCGTCCTTCCATGAGTTCAGCTGACCAATGGTATTGGCCTCCTCCAAGCCGGCGTCGGCATAGTCCTTGGGCTTGTCGGTAACCATGAAGGCCTGAATCCAGAAATCACCGTTGCCGCTGGCTCCTCGCACGGCCACGTCGGCAGAATAGGTGTGCCCGGCAATCACCTCTACCGGCTGGTACACCACGGTGTTAAGTGCATTGCTTCGGGCGTTGGAAATGCATAGTGCCCCGTCGTTACCGTTTGTAGGGGTGTTGGTGGTTGAGTTCCAGATATATTTGGCGTTGTTTATGGATGCCAGCGAGGCCGTCTGCCATGCGCCCTGATATTCGCATTCGCCGTTTACCAGTCGGTTCCGACCTTCATCCGTGTCAGGCTCCAGTGTTTTCTGCTCCTGCTCTGTGGCTGCTTTCTTGTTAGCGATGCGCAACCAGTTGATGTTAAGTCCACCTTTCTCTATATATACGCGGATGCGCAAGGTTCCCTTGGGCAGTATAACACCCGTAAAGGTCTTAGTACTCCATGTGGTATAGCCTCCTGTTGACGATAGCTTTGTAGAGGCAGTAACAGGTCGGTCATTGACGGTAATCCGTACGGTTGAGGTGCCTGAGTTGATGGCATAGCGCAGTTGCAACTGCCAGCTGGCAGGCTCGTTGGGATTCTCAATCGTGTACTGAAGCCATTCTCCGTCCTTTGTCTCTCCTATGTAATACCCACAACTCTTGGTGTCGTTGGGGCCGCTGTACACATCCACTCCGTCGTTCCTATATACCCATCCTTTCTGCCACGACGTAAAATCCTCGCCGCTGTATTGGTACGAGGCATCATCGGCATCCCAGTAAGCCTTTCCCTGAGGCCCCATGTCGTAGTGGGCGGCATAGACATAGTCACCGGTCTGACAGGTGGCAAATGGCAGGCATTCATCGTTGAAGGGACGGCGCAGGAGTGCATCGATATAATCCGTACGAACGCTGCATTTGCTAATGTGCTGAGCTTGGGCCCATGCCTTGCAGGCATTCCACAATGTGGTGGACGAGGGCCGACTGCCATTCTGCCATTGGCTGATGACATTATCGTAACTGGTGACGCGTTTCACCTGCAGAATGGCGTTTATGTTGCTCTTTTTCATGGGCCAGCAAGTCCATCCGGCAAACTGCATGGCTTCCTCATAGAGGCGCACACAGTCGGTTGTCCATGAGTTGCTGTTTTCTCCGAACTCCCCAATATATACCGGGCAATTGTACTTGGTAGCCATATCTGCCATGTATTGCACCTGCGATTTGGTGTTGTAAACGCCGTAGCGGTGGAACTGCAGAACCATCTTGCTGTCCATCTTTGTTGAGGGGAAACCGGTATAGTCGTTGCTATATGAGTTTCCTTCCAAAATAACGATATGATTGGTGTCAACCTCGCGTATGGCCTTGATGATTGCCTTGAAGGTGTCCCACAGCAACTTGTTGCTATTGGCAAGTGTCCAGTTAGTCTCATTTATAAGGTCGTAGGCTGCCACGCACTTCACGTCCTTGTATCTCTCGGCAATTTTTCGCCATAAGGCAGCCAGTTTTGTGCGGTTCGCCTCGCTTTCCCATAGGGAGGGCTTGCTGGAATCGTAGTCGCAGATATCACCCGAAGACTGACCGCCCGGACATGCATGCATATCCAGAATGAGCAGTATATTGTGGCGTTCTGCCCACTCGCACATGGCATCAATGCGGTTGAATCCCTCCTGAAGCCAAGTCTGCTCGCCGGCAACAGGTTCTTTTTCGATAGGTAGGGTAAAGTACTTGTAGTGCATTGGTACACGCAAGGTGTTGAACCCCTGTTCTGCAAGGAACTTCATGTCCTCCTCGCAAAAGTTGTTGTCCATCCACAGGCGGTCAAACTCCTCCACCTTTTCTTCCCCGCATACATCGGCAATCATCTGGTCGAACTTGAACTGTCGGTCCAGATTGCCCGAGGTGTTCATCATATAGGGTTCACGCACCATCCAGTTGCCGCAGTTCGTGCCACGAACCTGCAGCTTCTGTCCGTCGCGTGCCAGCAGTTTTGTGCCTGAAACACGTACAAAATTGTCACTTGCATTTGCCGTGAAGATACTTGTCACAGCAAGTAGCAGAAATAATGGCCATTTTATTTTCATTAGTGGTTAGTGGTTAGCGGTTAGTAGACACCGAACTCGGCAATCTCGACTTCGCCTTTGTGACGAAGGATGGTGATACGGACTTTCTCAGCCGTTATGGCGGGGAAGGTATGCTGTTTCAGGCGGCAGGGATTGGCTTCGCCCTCGAAGAGGATAGTCCACTTTCCGTCCTTCAGATACTCCAGACGGTATTCCTGAATAGCATCGGCGTTGCCCTCTAGGATGGTGATGCGGTGGAAGACCTTGTTTTGCGGAATGGAGACTTCCCACCAAGGCTGTTCCACCAGGGGATGAGACATCCAGGAAGAAGAGAAGTCGTCATCGTTAGCAAAGTCACCCAAGGCATAGTCGTAGCTCCAACTGTATTCTGTAGGCTGATGCTTGGCTATGTTAGTCTCTGTGATGGGTGCCTCCTGAACGGGAATGGGCTGCGTAGGACCTTGGTTCTTCCAGATGCTGCCAATCTTACGGAGTGCTTCCAATGCATTGTCGTCCATCAGACCGTCGCGGTTGGGAGCTACGTTCAGGATAAAGTTGCAATAGGCATTGTTATAGGGCTCCACGTTCTCCTTCATCAGCCAGTTGACATCCTTCAACTGGTCGGTGGGCATGCTCTCCTTCCAGAACCAGGTGCGCTGGATAGACAGACAGGCCAGGGCAGGCAGTTGGTTCTCTGAGGTGCTGATTTTTTGCCCGGCTCCCTGCTCGTAGGATTTGATATCGGTATAGAAGAGACCCTCGCGTGGGTACTTGGCAGCGTTCAGGTCCATTACCAGGCAGTTGGGCTGCAGGCTTTTGATGTGGCGGTATATCTCGCCAAAGGGGATGTCCTCGTAACTGATGCGCGACCAAGGGGCATCCCATCCGTCTATGATGAGGGCAGTAATCTCTCCGTAGTTGCTCAGCAACTCCGTGAGCTGTGCCTTAATCATAGCCGTCTGCTTCTTGGTGTTGATACGTCCCGGACGAATGCGGTGGTGGGTATCCAGGATGCTGAAGTAGAGCATCACCTTCAGTCCCTCGGCACGGAAGGCATCGGCATATTCGCGTACCACATCCTTATGTACGGGCGAGTTCATACTGTTGTAATCCGTTGTCTTGGTGTCCCAGATGCAAAAGCCGCTGTGGTGCTTGGTGGTCAGACAGCCATAAGACATGTTGGCGCTCTTGGCAGCCCGTGCCCACTGGCGACAATCCAGCTTGGTAGGGTTAAAGGCAGAGACGGGCATATCAGGGTCTGGCCAGTCCTCAGGTGCATAGGTAGGCATGTTAAAGTGGATGAACATGCCAAAGCGCAGGTCTACGAACTCCTGCTGCAACTGTTGTAAACTCTTCTCTGCTGCCTGCATCATATTGCCGACAAGGAATAAGGCTAATAGTAGAAAAATCTTCTTCATGTAGTATAAAATGTTGTTGTTTTGTCTGTTTGCGTATGCAAATGTATGTTTTTTCTTGGATAAAGCTGCCTTTTTGCCCTTTTTTCCTATCTTCGTATACCGTTTTTCTTGTTAGTTTTAACAAAAAATGTGTACCTTTGACGGAAATTTTTAAACACATAAATCTATATGGAACCACAAAATGCCATTTATGATGCCCGTCAGTTGGGCATGCCGCGAATGATGATATTGGGTGTTCAACATCTCTTCGCTATGTTCGGAGCTACAGTACTTGTACCTTTACTTACTGGTTTGGATGTGTCCGTGACCCTACTGTTTGCAGGTATCGGAACGCTGATATTCCATTTTATCTCCAAGTGGAACGTACCTGCCTTCCTGGGGTCTTCATTCGCCTTTCTGGGAGGTTATGCTTCTGTCAAGGAGATGGGCGTGGCACAAGGCCTTTCCGAGACACTGGCCCTTGACTATGCCTGTTTAGGTGTGGCCTGTGCAGGATTCATGTATTTTGTGATGGCTGCGTTGATAAAGTCCTTCGGCATCAAGAAGATACTGCGTTTCTTCCCACCCGTAGTGACCGGTCCTATCGTCATTGCCATCGGATTGGTACTTTCCGGGTCGGCTATCTCTAACTGTCAGACCAACTGGCTGCTGGCCATCATCTCTATTGTCACCGTTATTGTATCATCTATCTGGGGCAAGGGTATCATCAAGATTATTCCTGTGCTGCTGGGTGTAATGGTATCTTATGCCATTGCCGCTTGTATGGGACAGGTTGACTTTGCACCTCTTGGTCAGGCTGACTGGGTAGGATTCCCCATCCAGAGGGATCACACTATCCTGGCAGTCTTCGAGGACGGTAACACTACCCTCATGCTCTCTACCATCCTGGCTGTTATGCCCATTGCCTTTGCTACCATCATGGAGCATATTGGTGATATGCTGGCCATCAGTTCAACGGTTGGTAAGGACTATCTGACAGAGCCCGGTTTGCACAGGACATTAACCGGTGACGGTATCGCTACTGCTGTTGCTTCTGTCTTTGGCGCTCCTGCCAATACCACCTATGGTGAGAATACCGGTGTACTGAACCTTACCAAGGTCTTCGATCCCAAGGTAATCCGCATTGCCGCCTGTTTGGCTATCGTACTTGCCTTCAGTCCCAAGTTTGCCTGCCTTATTCAGTTGATGCCTGCTGCCACCATTGGTGGTGTCAGCCTGATACTGTACGGTATGATTTCAGCTGTGGGTGTTCGTAACCTGGTAGAGGAGAAGGTGGACCTGAAGAGCTCACGCAACGTGTTTGTGGCAGCCCTTATCCTTGTACTTGCCATTGGCGTGAAATATGGTGCCAACGATGATATCGCCCTTGGTCCCATCCATCTTTCCGGTTTGGCCATTGCTGCTATTGTAGGTATCCTGCTCAATGCTGTTATGCCAGATAAGCTGGGCATGAAGGTGAAGTCCTTCCATGGCAAGGAGAAAACAGAATAATGTCCCTCTTTTATTTGTATATCCACCTCGTAACCATTCAATAATGAAAAGAAATGCCTTTTGGACCCTCTTGCTGGTCCTCTTAGTATTCGTCTCTTGTCAGGATAAGAAACAAGAGAAAGGAGACTTAGTGTATAAGACTATGAAGGTGGAGCGCACCAGTCAGGCTGTAAAGGCTAACTATAGCGCCACCATGAAGGGCAAGGAGATTGTGGAGATCAGGCCACAAGTGAGCGGCCTTATCACCAAGATCCTGATTGCGGAGGGGCAGAAGGTACACAAGGGGCAGGCGCTCTTTGTGATTGACCAGGTGCCTTATCTGGAGGCCCTGAATACAGCAGAGGCGGCCCTGAAGTCGGCCAAGGCTGCAGAGGCAACGGCCCAGCTTAGTTACGACAGCAAGAAGCAACTGCGTTCCCAGCAGGTAATCAGCGACTACGATTTACAGACCGCCCAGCAGGCTTTGCTCTCTGCTCAGGCTCAGGTGGCTCAGGCACAGGCCCAAGTGGCCAATGCCCGCAACAGTCTCAGCTATACCACGGTGAAGAGTCCCGTCAGTGGTGTGGCCGGAATGATTCCCTACCATGTGGGGGCTTTGGTCAGCAGCAACATCAGCGAACCCCTGATATCCGTGTGCGACGACAGCGAGATGTGGGTGTACTTCAGTTTGAGTGAACGCGAGGTGACCGACCTGACCCTGCAATACGGCAGTCTGGAGGCCTTCATGAAGGGAATGCCCGATGTGTCGCTGCTGCTTAGCAACGGCAAGGAATATGCCCAGAAGGGTAGGGTGGATGCCGTGAGCGGCATTGTTGATGCCAGCACGGGAGCGGTCTCGCTTCGTGCCGTGTTCCCCAACCAAGAACATCTGCTCCGCAATGGCGGTACGGGAACGGTGGTGGTGTCGACCATCCGTGATAATGTAATCGTCATTCCCCAGACAGCAACCTTCGAACTGCAGAACAAGGTCTTCGTCTATCGTGTCGTTGACGGCAAGACGTCTCAGACGGAAATTAAAGTCGCTCCCCTGGATGATGGCATCAGCTACATCGTAGAAGAAGGCCTCGCAGAAGGCGATGTTATTATTGCAGAAGGAGCAGGATTGCTCAAGGAAGGGATAGAGGTGAAATGAAGTAGTTAAGTAGTTAGGAAGTTAAGTAGTTAAGCCGATACATTTGGCAGTTTGAACAGAAAAATATCCAACATCCCAGGCATTTGGCTTAACTACTTAACTACTTTAACTTCTTAACTACCCCTAAAAAATATGTAAATGGTAAACCCAAAGACATTTATAGATAGGCCCATACTTTCGGGCGTAATCTCAGTATTCATTGTTGTGCTGGGATTGATAGGGTTGTTGAACCTTCCCATTGAGCAGTTCCCCGAGATTGCGCCGCCTACCGTCAGCGTGCGAGCCAACTATACCGGTGCGAATGCCGAGACGGTGCAGAAGAGTGTGATTATCCCCCTGGAAGAGAGTCTGAACGGTGTGGAGAACATGATGTACATGACCTCCTCTGCCACCAATACGGGTTCGGGCAGTATCAGCATTTTCTTCAAGCAGGGCACGGATGCCGATATGGCGATGGTGAACGTGCAGAACCGTGTGGCCTCTACGCAGGGACAGTTGCCTGCCGATGTGACCCGAAGCGGTGTGACGGTGAGAAAACGTCAGACAAGTAATATCAAGAGCCTTTCGCTCTACAGCCCTACGGATGCCTACGATACCGACTTCCTGACCAACTACATGAAGATTAACATCGAGCCGCGCCTGTCGCGTGTGCCGGGTGTGGGCGAGGTGAACATATGGGGTGCCAGCTATAGTATGCGTATTTGGCTCGACCCCTTGCGAATGGCTTCATACGGTCTGATGCCATCGGATATAGATAATGTATTGGCAGAGCAGAACATTGAGGCCCCCACGGGAACCTTGGGTGCCGATGCCGAGAATACCTTCCAGTATGTGCTGAAGTACAGAGGTCGGTATGAGGAGGAGCGCGACTACGAGAATATGGTCATCAAGTCGCTCCCCGACGGTAGTGTGCTGCGCCTGAAGGATGTGGCACGTGTGGAGCTGGGTATCCAGAACTACACCATCCAGAACAGTACCAACGGACATGCGGGTGCCAACTGTATGATTGCCCAGACACCCGGCTCGAATGCCAACGAAATCATTGAGCGCATCGACGAGACGGCCCTTGAGATTCAGAAGGAGCTACCCCCAGGCATGGAGCTGGTGGATGTGATGAGCACCAAGGATTTCCTGGATGCCAGTATCCATAATGTAGTAAGAACGCTGGTAGAGGCTATCTTCCTGGTGGTGCTGGTGGTGTATATCTTCCTGCAGAACCTGAAAAGCACGTTTATTCCCTCGCTGGCTATTGTGGTCAGTCTGATTGGTACCTTTGCCGTGCTTTACTTCATAGGCTTCAGCCTGAACCTGCTCACCCTCTTTGCCCTGGTACTGGTTATCGGAACGGTGGTGGATGATGCCATCGTTGTGGTGGAGGCTGTGCAGGCCAAGTTCGACGAGGGCTATACCTCGCCCTATCTGGCTTCCGTCGATGCCATGAAGGGACTGACCTCGGCCCTTGTCACCACAACGATTGTCTTCATGAGCGTCTTCATTCCCGTCTGCTTCGTAGGCGGTACAACGGGTGTCTTCTATACCCAGTTCGGTGTGACGATGGCGATAGCCGTTGTTATCTCCACCATTAATGCCATGACCCTCTCGCCTGCGCTCTGTGCCCTGATGCTGCGTCCCCGCAAGGAGGGTGACACCAGCTTCTCAGCCCGATTCCATGAGGCGTTCAATGTCAGCTTCCAGCGTGTGGTGAGCAAGTACCAGCGTGGTGTCTTACGTATCTTCCGTCACCGATGGCTGCCTTGGGTGTCGGTAGTAGTGGTGTGCGTGCTGTTGGGCTATATGCTCAAGACCACCAAGACGGGCTTCGTTCCCAACGAGGATATGGGTTCCATCAACGTGAACGTGCAGTGTGCCCCAGGTACCAGCATGGCCGTTACGGGCAGGATTACCCGCGAGGTGGAAAAGCGCATCAAGGATATCCCGCAGTTCCGACTGTATAACATGACTGTCGGCCGCGGTTCTACCTTCGACCAGTCTTCTTCTGCCGGCTCCTTCAATATCCGTCTGAAGAACTGGGATGAGCGCAAGGGCAAGGGCGATGACATCAACTCCGTCATTGACGAGATTTACCGCCGTACTGCCGATATCACGCAGGCACAGATTCGTGTCAGCACCCGTCCCATGATTTCGGGCTATGGCGCCACCAGCGGATTCGAGTTGCATGTGCAGGACCGCAAGGGCGGCAAGATAGAGGACCTGATGCGCTATACCCGCATTCTGATTGATTCCTTGAACCAAGAGCCTGCCATCTCTCGTGCCTTTACTACCTTCGATACCAAGTATCCGCAGTACCGGGTGGAGGTGGATGCTGCCCGTTGCAAGCGCGATGGTGTGACGCCCAATGCCGTGCTGAAGGTCCTCTCGGGTTATGTGGGCGGTACGTACAGCAGTAATCTGACGCGCTTTACCAAGCTCTATCGTGTGATTGTGCAGGCTTCGCCCGAGTTCCGTCTGGACGAGCAGGCACTCTCCAATATGCGTGTCCGAAGCGAGAGCGGTCAGATGATTCCCATCACCCAGTACATCAGCATGGAGCGCGTCTATGGCAGCGAGGGCCTGAACCGCTTCAACCTGTTCAGTAGCATTGCCGTGATGGGTCAGACGGCCGACGGCTACAGTAGCGGTCAGACGCTGGAGGCTATCCGCCGTACCGCTGCCAAGGTGCTGCCCGATGGTTACGGATATGAGTTCGGTGGTATGTCGCGTGAAGAAGCTTCGCTGGGTAATACCACAGCCCTCATCTTCATCATCTGCGTCTTATTCATATACCTTATATTATGTGCCCTCTACGAGAGCCTCTTCATCCCCTTGGCTGTTATCCTGAGCGTGCCCTTTGGCTTGCTGGGTAGCTTCCTGTTCTCGCGGATGTGGGGCCTGGAGAACAATATCTACATGCAGACGGGTCTTATCATGCTTATCGGCCTGTTGGCCAAGACGGCCATTCTGCTTACCGAATATGCTACGGAGCGTCATCGCCAGGGCATGAGCATCACCATGGCTGCTATGACGGCAGCCCGTGTGCGTCTGCGTCCCATCCTGATGACTTCGCTCACCATGATCTTCGGTATGCTACCTTTGGTCTTTGCCCACGGTGTGGGTGCCAACGGTAACATTTCCTTGGGTGTTGGCTGTGCCGGTGGTATGTTGGTGGGAACCATTGCCCTCCTCTTCATCGTGCCCGTCCTCTACATGCCTTTCCAATGGCTTCACAGTCGTTTCGGGCATATGGTAAAGAAGTAAGTTTTCTGTTTTTTTTGTTTGTATCTGAAAATTTTTCTTCCTTGACCGACATATTTTCTGCATTGCTGTGTATATAAGGGTAGAAAGGCAGAACTCATGACCGATATGGAAACGCAAATGATACAGGCAGCCCTTCAGGGGCAGGCACAGGGCTACAGGTTCCTGATGAACAGGTACGGACGCCAGGTGCAGTTGCTTGTAGCACAATGGGTGACGGACATGAGGGATGTGGAAGAGCTGACGCAGGATGTCTTCGTGCGTGCCTTCGAACATCTTTCGGACTACAACCCAGAGCGGGCCTCGTTCGGTACATGGCTCAGTAGGATTGCGCATAACATAGCCCTGAATCATTTGCGCAGTCGGGGATACGAGCCTCTGTCGCTGAACGAGGAACAGTACTCGCCGCCTGATGTGCCGGTTTGGGCGCAGGATGATGAGGCTACCGATGAGTCTGAACAACTCACACTCCTTGACAAGGCCATAGAAAGCCTGCGCCCCGAAGAACGTTCGCTCCTGCATCTGCGTTATTACGAAGGTCAATCACTGGGTCAGATAGCAGAGGTAATGGAGGTTCAGGCCGGTCCGCTGGCCAGCCGACTACAGAGAATTAGACAGAAACTCAGTAAAATAATAGGATTATGAAGACAACGACAGACAATCACATAGATAAGCTCCTGCACGAGGCCATGAAGCACCGTACAGACAAGGTGCCGCCGTTGGCTGATGACTTTGCAGATAAGGTGTTACAAAGAACCCCTCTCCTGACCTCCCCCGAGGGGAAAGAACGGAAGCGCAGAGTGATATGGCCCTATGCTGCCTCTGCTGTTGCTGCCTGTATTGTCATTGCTTTTCTCCTTTGGCCTAATAGTCCTGCAGTAATAGATGACACGCCCGTTGTGGCAGAGGTGGTGGAGCAACCAGCACCAGAGGCACCAAAGGCTTCTGATTACTCAGAGAATTCTGAGTATTCAGATAACTCCGAAAAATCAGAACCCCCAAAGCCCATTAAGCCCAAGAGAACCTATAAGGTCCGTAAGGCTCAGGAAAAACCTCTGCTGGCAGAGGCAGAGCCAAAAGTGGAAGAGAATGAAGTGGAGGCTGGGGATGGGAACCATACTATAGAGCGGACAGACCCGATGCTTTTGGCTGCAGCTTTCGAACAGGATATTCGTTCCCGAGGTGAACGCCTGTGTCAGGAAATTATTCAAATAACGACTAAACAATAAAAAAACATAGAGTTATGAAAAAGATTCTTACCGTTATGCTTCTGGCAGTGTTTACTGCCACAGCTCAGGGCCAGCAAGCCAATCCGCGTCTTACTCAGTTGGATGAGTACTTCCGTCAGCATGGATATGAAATAAGAAGTTCGCAGCAGAATTGGGGAAGTGGAATCCAATGCCATACAGGGACAAGTCATATACAGCTGAGTGAAATGGTAGAGGAAAATCCTTCTCCGGAGTATTTAAGCTTGGCAAAAAAAAGAGAAGAGGAAAAACAGCTTCTCTTGGATTCTGTACGTATTGCTTTCGCGAAACTGGGTAAAGAAAGTAAGGAAAGCTATATGTTCGAATATCACAAAGACGGCATAGACAGCATTAAATACTCTTACCGGAATTCTTTTCCTGATAAATCACAAGAAATAGCCAGCTTTGAGTTCAATTGGGCTCCTTGTAAAAGCGAAGACTCTGATAAAATTACGTACATGGATGGGGAGATTATGTACAGCCACTTTACTGTCATTCCTACTGGCATAGCACAAGAAGATATGATAACTTTTGACGGAGAAGCCTTCCAAGCACATATTCAGCCCGTCATGAATAAGTTTATGCAACTGAAAGGTGCCAAGTCTTATCCCGTTCATTGGCAGCACGACGAAGGCTTTGACAATGATGATGATTTTGAAGGTTGGGATCATTATAAAAAGCATGCAGGTATTTCCACTGGCACTCATTATTACATTCCATCAGAGCACAAGGGTGAGGTTCAAACCCTATTTGAGGAACTGATTTCGGTGTCACACGATTACGTTAACAAGCACCCTGAGCAGTTTTATTGGATAGTATTAGATACTACCATCCAAGGTTCGACTTCAAGCCATTCTATTGGTGGTCTTCCCCTCATAGTTAAAGGAGAAAATAATAAGGGCGAAGATGTGTACTACTTGAACTGTAAATTCGAAGATAACGCCTATCATATCTTTTCCTACACTGTCAAAGGTGTGGGTTGGATACCCCGCGATTGGCCAATACTGAAAAGTTGGATCAATGGCGAGAAGGTTTACCTGAAGGGTAGGGCTCCCAAGAAGGAGAAGGGCAAGAAATAAACATCGCATTAGTTTGGTTTTAAGGTTAAATTATGGTACCAAATAGCTCCCGCGTTGTGAAACGTGGGAGTTTTTTTTGAAGTTGAAAATAATCGCTAAAAAGTTTGGTGGTTAAAGAATGTCTTTGTATATTTGTGCACAATATATGATGTGTTAATCAGTAAATTCGTGTTTTATACATAATATATTATGCAGAATAGATATGTATTTGACCCCTATCCGCTACAGGTAACCATGCAGCGGTTAGCAGAAAACCTGAAGGCTCGTAGGTTAGAGAAGAAGATCTCCACAAAAAGCCTGGCAGAGATGAGTGGTGTGCCGGCTTCCAGCATTCAGCGCTTCGAGCTGAAGCATTCCATTTCCCTGGAATCATATGTCAAATTGGCCAAGGCTCTGGGCTATTCTGAAGAAATCTTCAGTCTGTTGTCTGAGCCTAAGTACGATACAATGGAGGAACTATTGGAAATCCATAAGAACAAAACCAGAAAACGAGGCATATGATAAAGGAATTACAATCAGTAAGCGTGATGTATCATGGCAGGAAGGTGGGTACGCTTTCTGTCGGCAGTAAGCAGATTTGTCAGTTTGAATATGACAAGGACTGGCTTGTCGATGGTTTTTCCATATCTCCTTTGAAGCTTCCGCTGAAGTCGGGTATCATGACGGCTGACTACATGCCTTTCAATGGGAATTTTGGCGTGTTTGAGGACTGTTTGCCAGGCGGCTATGGCGAGTATCTGCTGCGTAAGGTGCTCAGCAAGGCTGGTATCAACTACGGCACGCTGACGCCTGTTCAACGGTTGAGTCTTGTGGGAAGTTCCGGTATGGGCGCTTTGTGTTATGTACCTGAGACCCAGATGCAGCAAAGCGATTGGCAGGGCTCGTTCGATGAGATGCAGCAAATGGCACTGGAGGTTCTGGCAGAGAAGACGGAAGATAATGCCGATGTACTCTTTTACAGAAGTGGTAATTCTGGTGGCGTCCGTCCCAAATGTATATATACGGATGCAGACGGGCATTGGCTGGTAAAGTTCCGTCACACCTACGACCCTAAGAATATTGGAGAGATTGAATTCAAATACAATCAGGTAGCTCGTAAGTGTGGCATTACCGTTCCAGACTTTAAACTGATGGATGGCAAATACTTTGCCTCTAAGCGCTTCGACATTGAAGATGGTCAGCGTTTGCATGTGGTAACAGCCAGCGGCTTGCTGAACGAGCCTATCACCCCACCCAAGATGGATTATCATAGTTTGCTGCAACTGACAGGTTATCTGACGCAGTCGCCCGAAGAGGTGGAGCAGCAGTTCCGTCGTATGGCTTTTAATGTCTATGCCCGTAACTACGATGATCATGCCCGCAACTTCAGTTTTATCTGTCGTGACGGTAAATGGACTTTAGCTCCTGCCTATGACCTTACCAATGATAATACATTGGGGGAACATGCCACTACCGTGAATTTTAAAGGCCTCCCTACAGATGAGGATATGATTGTGGTTGGTACTAATATCCGCATCACCCGTTCCCGATGTCTGGAAATAATAGAAGAGGTAAGGGTAGGAACAGAAGAAATAAGAGGCATAATGCGTTAGTTTGGTTAAAAGTGAAAAAATAATTACCTTTTCTTGTTTAATAATGTGGGGCTACTTCGTTATATAAGTGTATGACACAAGAAGAGTTCACACATATTGCCAATGAGATGCGCAGAAAGTCTGTTTCTGTAGCCCAAGGATTCGGATATGGGTTGGAGGATGCAGAAGATATTGCGCAAGATGTGATGCTCAAGCTGTGGTGTCTACACGAAAAGATGGATGATGCGGCACGCCTAAAGGCCTCTGTGGCGATTATCACGAAGCAAGTGTGTATTGATAAATGGCGCACCACCCATATTCAAACAAGAGTGGGTGACATAATGCCAATCGTTGATGAGGATTCACTGTATGACAAGTTGGAATATGCAGAACTGGAGCAATGGATGAAAGAGCAGATAGAAAATCTGCCCAGCACATCAAGTATTGTGCTGAGGATGCGCCAGTTGGAACACCGCGAGTTGGGCGAGATTGCAGAAATCCTGAATATAAGGCAAACATCTGTTTCTACTCTGCTTTCGCGAGCACGGAATGAATTGCTAAACAAACTTAAAAGGAGGAATCAACTATGAAAAGACAACTCGGTAAACAGAAAATAGCCGACCTTCTCAATAAGTTCATGTCAGGAGAAACCAGTCTGGATGAGGAGAATATCCTGGCTCATTACTTTCACACTCACGAGGTGAGCGATGAATGGAAGGAATACAAGGAAATGTTCGCCTTGTTCGATGGTGGAGCGGTAGACATAGAACAAGAGGCAAAACCTGTAGCTAAGCCAAAGATTATTCCTTTCCGATGGATTATGACTGGCATAGCCGCAAGTGTTATACTTCTGATAGGTATCTCCTTACTAATGAAAGACAGCGAGCCTGTAAAGCAAGAACCCGTAGTGACAGAGGTAGTAGAGCAACCTGCACCAGAGGCTCCTAAGGTTTCTGATTACTCAGAGGATTCTGAGTCCTCCGAAAAATCCGAGCCTTCAGAACCTGTTAAGCCCAAGAGAACCTATAAGGTCCGTAAGGCTATAGAAGAGCCTCAGTTGGCAGAAGCAGAGTTGATACAGGAAGAGGCAGAGGCGGAGCAGGATTATCTTCCTAAAGAGCCTAATCCTTATCTGTTGGCGGCAGCCGAGACTCAGGATATCCGCTCTCGAGGTGAACGCCTCTACCAAGAAGTAGCTCAATTGATAAATAACCATTAAAAATATATAACAATGAAAAAGATTCTCGCTTTTATGCTTTGGGCAGCACTTACTGCCACAGCTATGGGACAGCAGCCAAACGCTCGCCTCACACAACTAGAGCAATACTTGCCCACACAAGACATCAAAGTCAGTAAGAGGCAACACAATTATGCAGGAGAAATCACTTACACAATATCTGCAGGTTACAACGTGGTAAGTTTTTGGGAATCCTATTTCAAGAAGCAAATGACCGAAGAAGAGAGGCAACAGAGTACCCTTACAGTAAATAGCCGCATTACTCAAAGACGTCAGTATGTGGAGGGAATTATTGACTACTTCCGTACCACCTTCGCCAGTATAGGCAAAGACGCTCCGGAAAGCTATATGTATGAGTTCCACAAGAACGGCTTGGACACCATCAAGTACTCCTATATGGGGCCTTCGCATGAAGCTGCCAACTTCGACTATCACAACAAACCCCATAAAGACAATGAATACGGAATTATAGACTACAGCGACTATTACTCCTCCTATACTCACTCTTATACTGTTTCAACAGGTATTAAAGAGGAAGATATGAAGCCTTTCGATGGAGAAGCTTTCTGTGAACACATTCAGCCTGTACTGAAGAAGTTTATGAAGCTGAAGGGAGCAAAGGCTTATCCTGTGCATTGGCAACACGACGAAAACTTTGAGAAGAAGGAGGATTTCTGCTTTATTCCCAGATATGGCCGCAACAAGCATGAATTCGAAACGCATCCAGGCTTGGCCACAGGCACTCACTACATTATTCCTTCCGAGCACGAAGCCACAGCCAAAATCCTCTTCAAGCAACTCGATTCGCTGGCCTACGATTACATCACCAAGCATCCAGAGCAGCCCTATAGCTACCAATTCAGAGAGGCAGGCTTCACAGAGTCGAATAGTAGCCGCATTTATGAAGGACTTCCCGAGAATATTAAGGGGAATATCCTAAACGGCAGCGATGAGTTCTATTTCTACTGCCATCGTGTAGAAGACGGCAACTACCACATCCTCACCCTCAATAGCAAAGGCGTGCACTGGGTACCCTGCGACTGGGCAAGCCTGAAGAGCTACATCAATGGTAAGAAGGTGTACATCAAGTGAATGGAGCCCAAGAAGGAGAAGGACAAGAAATAAACATCGCATTAGTTTGGTTTTAAGGTTAAATTATGGTACCAAACAGCTCCCGCGTTGAGAAACGTGGGAGTTTTTTGTATCTTTGCAGAGAAAAATTTGGAAAAAGTTTCCTCTAGGGCGGGATATTACTCTGATTCCGTCGTATAACAAGTAGAAAAGACAAACAAGAATTGTAAAAGTGAAGACAGACGTACAGATAGTGGAAGCCGTGAAGAACGGCCGGCGTGAGGGGCAAGACCTGATGTTCGGCCGTTATGCTCAGGAGGTCTTTGCCATGATTGTCAGGCAGGTATCCAATGAGCAGGATGCTGAGGAACTGACGCAAGACACCTTCTTACGCGCCTTCAGCCACATCGGCAGCTACGACCCTGAGCGGGCATCACTCTCCACATGGCTCTGTAGGATTGCTTACCGTCTGACACTTGACTTTCTGAAACGTCGTCGCCCATTTGTTGTCTCGATGGAAGATACTGAGGTCTGGCAGACAGACATCAGCGACGAGCAGCTGGAGGCAGAGCTGTCAACAGGCAACGAGGAACGCATTCAGAGGTTGGAATTGCTGATTGACGACCTGTCCCCCGACGAACGCATGCTGCTCATGCTCTACTACTTCGAGGACCGATCCTTAGACGAATGCTCCTACATTATGGATGCAACCTCTCACGCATTGGCTAACCGCCTCTATCGAATCAGAAAGAAACTATACAAACAACTCCAGAAGATATGACAACACCCAAAGATACTGACATCCGCGAAGCCTTACGGCGCAAATATTCCAATGTGCCGCAGATGAGAAGTCCCCTCCGCCTCCCCCGAGGGGGAGAGAAAAAGCGCTTCCCCTTGCATCGTTGGTGGTTCCCCGCCTCTGCCGTTGCTGCTAGCATCATTGTTGCTTTTTTCCTCTGGCCTAATAGCCCTGCAGTTGTTGAGCAGCCCGTAGTAGCAGAGGTGGTTGAGCAACCTGCACCAGAGGCTCCTAAGGTTTCTGATTCCTCCGAATATTCTGAGTATTCAGATAACTCCGAAAAATCCGAGCCTTCAGAACCAGTTAAACCCAAGAGAACCCATAAGGCCCGCAAGGTTAGCAAAGCCGTAGAGGAGCCTTTGCTGGCACAGGCTGATCCGCTACTGGAAGAACAACCTGCTATTAGCACCCAAGCAGAAGAATCCGTTGCTGAATACCAGAATGTACAGATTATCAGGGTTGCCGCAGATCAGGTGGTGTTCAATGTCCAGACAGCAGATATGCCCATGATGGCGGATATGCCTTCAACAGCCGAATTGCGGGCACGAGGACAGCAACTGTTGGCAAACGTACACCAACAGATAAAAGAAGCTAGTAAACAATTCTAATTCCATATTACAAATGAAAAGAATCACATTCTTTCTGATGCTCGCATCTCTTTGCGTAGCATCCCAGGCCCAGGTAAACCCAAAGATGAGTGCACTCTTCGACCAGCTTACTGAGTTAGGGGCATATCATGAAGTTGTTAAGTCCAGAAGTCCGCACCTTCCTGCGCATTTGACCTATCGTACAAATCTGTATATGTACGAGGTAATGCCAGACGAGGAAAAGGGTAGGGTGAAACGTCAGCTGGCAGCCGTACGTCAGACACTGGATCAGTTGCAGGAGGTGGCGCAGGAGAGCTATCATTATGAGGTTCATAAGAACGGGAAGGATACCATCATCTATTCCATGAACCTATGTGCTGACACTACGGATGTTGTAAAGCATCAGAACGGCAACCACACTACGTTCCGTTCTAATGAATGCCTGAATTTCTATTATACTCCCTGGATGGGTGGATCGGATATGGATGGAATGTTGGAATATACCGTAACGTTGCCGGATGAGGACAAGGAGGCTGCTGCGCCTTATCCCCTCACGGCTCTGATAGACGATATGGCCCGCTTGTTCAAGCAGCATAACATCAAGCCCCGTAAGTCTTATTGGCAACATGATAGGGAGTACGCTGATTCTTTGGAGAAAGCACGTTCTAATGATTATGTTATAATGATTAATTTCTATAACGACCGAAAGGATGGCGATACGGAAGCAACTGTCTATACTTTGCCAGAGGAACAAAAAGAACTGGCCAACCAGCTACTGGTGGAGGTGAGCGCTTTGGCGCAGAAAGTTGCCGGCACTCCACAGGATTTCTATTATCGTTACGACGACAGGAAATCGTTTGGCAAGTACTACTGGGGTAATGTTCTCTGGTGTTGGGAGCCATTGGACAGCACAGATCCCAAATCCTATACGATTAGTGCAATCTGGGACGATTATGGCCTTCACTTTATTCTTGCCCAGTCTCGCGGAAACTTCTGGGTTCCTATGGACTGGTATGCTATCAAGACTTTCGTCAACGGCAAGAAAACATACTTCGAAGGAATGGAACCCAAGAAGGAGAAGAAAGACAAAAAATAAACATCGCATTAGTTTGGTTTTTAAGGTTAATAAATTATGCTACCATATAGCTCCCGCGTTGAGAAACGTGGGAGTTTTTGTTAAAACGTACTAAAACTACTTGAATGTTCATTGGGTTATGCAATATCTTTCGTAGTTTTGCGTATATAATATTAGAAAGGTATTAATTTTAAACTAAGGCGAAACACATGATTAAGAAAATCTTTATCTCCGCTATGCTGACTCTCGTCGGCCTGACAGGGCAGGGACAAATCAAATGCCACATCAAAGGTAAGCTTATGAGCGACAAGGTAGGCGACGAAGTTGTCATCTGCAAGATAGGGACAGACCTACGAGTCAATGATGCATCGGAGTTGCACCACAAGGCTGTGAATGGCCAATTCGAATGTGACATAGAAGCAGACCTTCCCGAAATGTATGAAGTCTTCTCCTACAAACAATATTTAGATGGAGCTTGGTATGAAGGTAGGTTCCTTGTGGAAAACGGAACAGTAAATATCGAAATCTATGATGACAAGGAACCGAAGATTGTGAGCACTGGCGACGAAGGCCTTTTGCATCAGGCAATGGATAGCATCGTGGATATTCGGTTCCGTAACGAAATAATGAGTATAAGGAACGAGATGGAGGAACACAGGGAAAAATACTTCAAACCCGATTTTCTGTCATACGTTGAGCATGAAAGAAAGCTTGGCCATATTCATACCGGCTATAGTTTCAAGCGTGAGGATTACACAGATGAAGGGTGGCGTCTATTCCAGCGTCAAGGCAGTTTAAGCCACCTTATTCGCCCATTCATGGCAGAATACTATGAACAGCATCCCATGTTATGGGCTTACTATGACATATTGGGAGATATTGAGATGCTCAAACATGCGGCAGTCTACCAGAACTTCAACTCCACGCCATACGAGAATATGGTCGCACTCTACGAATCAAAGCTGTGCAACCTTTATAAGGACCACCCCGTTCACAGGCAGATTGCCACAGCCTTAGCAGCCCTTCGCCTTCAGCCCGGCAAGCTCTATATCGACTATAATGTCCGTAATGCTGAAGGCAAACTTGTACCCGTTTCTTCGCTAATAAAGGGTAAAGTGGCGCTCATCGACCTATGGGCTTCGTGGTGCGGCTCCTGCCGCCGTCATAGCATGGCAATGATTCCCGTCTACGAGCGCTACAAGGACAAGGGCTTCACCGTCGTTGCCATTGCCCGCGAGAGCAAACAAGAGGATATGGAAAAGGCCGCCAAGAAAGACGGCTACCCATGGACAAGCCTACTGGAACTGAAAGATGAAAACCATATCTGGGAGAAGAATGGCGCAGGTAATGCAGGTGGCGCTATGTTCCTCATAGACCGTGACGGCACTATTCTCTCTACTTCTACAGAAACGGAAGAACTGGAGCCACTAATCAAGAAAGCCCTGAACGTTGAATAAAATAGCAAAACGCGCTATCATTCAACTTTGTCCTGTGCATTTTCCGGAGAAATATATCAAAATGGTTACTTTTTTGAGAGATAATTACAGAAAATGTTGTTTTCTCTTGAAAAAGTAACTATTTTTGCCTTCGAAAGCAAAGAGAATTGTTATGAACGAACTGGCTGTCTTTAAAAATATACCGGTTAATACTGCTGCTATTGCCTCGCTGTATTCTAATGTAAAGTCGGCTAACAGAAAGGTGTCAAACCTTGAGAGGGCAGGTAGGATTATTCGTCTGAAGCGCGGGCTTTATGTTGTATCTCCGCGCGAGAGTGGCATGCTGCTGTCTTTGAACTTGATAGGTAATGTTCTTTATGGCCCATCGTATGTTTCCAAGCTGACGGCCCTTAGGGAATATGGCCTTATACCAGAACGGGTTGAAGTTGTGGAGTCAATGACCACGCATCTGACGGTTTCCTTCCAGAATGAAGCAGGAAGGTTTGAGTATTATCATTGTGCCAAAGACTATTATCCCATAGGTATTACCCTGCGGGAAGAAGAAGGCGTTTCTTACCTGATAGCTACGCCGGAGAAAGCTTTGTGTGATTACATCATTACTACTCCCAGACTTCCTTTACGTTTCCTGAAGGATACCTATGTCTTTCTGGAAGAGGATCTTAGAATGGATATGGATGCTTTTAGGGAAATGAACGTTGACATATTCCGGCAGTGTGCCGCAGTGTGTAAAAAACGGCAAGCCATTAATAACTTGATAAAGATTTTGGAAAGATGACTGATTTCTTTGAGAGAGCACTTCAACGCTATCAGATAAACAATGCAAAGGACAAGCAAAATGCTATCTACGAGATTACTCAGCAAGTAGTTCTTGCAGGACTGCATCGAGGAGGTTTCTTTGACAAGGCTGCTTTCTACGGCGGAACCTGCCTGCGACTGTTCCATCAGTTGCCTCGTTTCTCTGAGGATATGGACTTTTCTCTGTTGGCTTCAGATGATGGTTTTGTTTTTGAGAACTATTTTCAACCAATTATAGACGAGTTTGAAAGCCTGGGGCGTAAGGTTGAAATAAAGAAGAAGGACAAGAAATTGTTTGGTAGGGTTGATTCTGCATTCCTGAAAGACAATACGGATGTCTATAATGTGGCGTTTCAGACAGAGAAGTCTATAAAGGTAAAGATTGAGGTTGATACTCAACCGCCTCTGATGTTCCAGACAGAACAGAAAGCGCTAACTCTACCTTATACCTTTATGGTGCGTTGTTTTCAACTGCCAGACTTGTATGCTGGCAAGATGCATGCCTTGGTGTTCCGTAATTGGAAGACGCGTGTGAAGGGACGTGACTGGTATGACTTCGAATGGTATGTGCGTTGGCAGATACCTCTTGATTTCAAGCATCTGCAAGAACGTATCCGCGAGTTCAATGGGGTCGAGATGTCAAAGGACGAATTTAAGGCAAAACTGAAAGAACGTCTGGCTATGACCAATATTGAAGATGTAAAGCAGGATGTCCGGCCTTTCCTCAGGAACAACCCTCACGAACTTGATATTTGGTCTAACGACTACTTCCTGCAGTTGGCAGACATGATTGTGTTCAAGTGAATGTTTTGGCACAGAAAATTGCACCAGTTATGTTTTAAGGTTAAATAATTTATGGTACCAAATAGCTCCCGCGTTGAGAAACGTAGGAGTTTTTTTATCCCCCGATACAAAACATTTTTACCCTAAGGATAAAACACTTTATTACGGCATTTAAAACTATTTTCAAACTTTGAGAATAAATTATCAAGCCTTGAAAATAAATTATCAAACCATGAAAATATATTTTCAAGCCTTGAAAATAATTATTTCAGCCGTCTTGGCATGTTTTCTCCTTAGCATTCCAATGTTTTGTTACTAGGGGGCTCAGGGCCATCATCGTCGCAAACGTGTTTAAGGCAGAATAATTTGTCACAAACTTGCCGGTATCGGCAAAAATGAATATATTTGCGGTGGAAAACGGGAAAAAAACTTGCCGATAAACGAAGATGGAGTATATATCAGTTATGCAGTTTGCCGAGAAGTTCGGCATTTCGGAACGCACGGCACGCAATTATTGTGCTAGCGGAAAGATTGATGGAGCTTTCCTCACAGGTAAAACATGGAATATCCCTGCTGATGCTGTTTTGCCTCAGCGTGGAGCCACCAAGAAGAAGGTGTCACCCTTGCTGATTGCCCTGAGGGAGCAGAAAGACTCAAGGCTGAAAGGTGGCATCTATCATCGCACGCAGATTGACCTGACTTATAACTCCAATCATATGGAAGGCAGTCGGTTGACTCATGACCAGACGCGCTATATCTTTGAGACCAACACCATCGGCATCACGGATTCGGTGGTTAATGTAGATGATATTGTAGAAACGCTGAACCACTTCAGATGCATTGATTATATCATTGATCATGCAGAGGAACCTGTTACGGAGTCTCTTGTCAAACAACTTCATCTGCTATTGAAAACGGGAACATCAGACAGCCGCAAGGATTGGTATGCCGTGGGTGAGTATAAAAGACTTGCAAACGAAGTTGGTGGTCAGGAGACCTGTCCGCCGAAGGAGGTTCCACAAAGGGTGAAGGCATTACTCGGTTGCTACAATCATAATAAAAGCAAGACGCTGGAGGACATTATCGATTTCCATGTAAGTTTTGAACAGATACATCCTTTCCAGGATGGTAATGGCCGTGTAGGTCGCTTGCTGACGTTTAAAGAATGCTTGGCTAACGGAATAGTTCCCTTCATTATTTCTGACGATCTTAAGCTGTTTTATTATCGCGGCCTGAAAGAATGGGGACATATCAATGGATTCCTGACGGATACCTGCCTCACCGCCCAAGACCAATACAAGGCGTTGCTTGACTATTTTAAGATTACGTACTCTTGACCTTAAAAGAGGCTTTGGTTCCGAAAAATAAGAAGCACTCAATTTGACTTTTGCAGACCTCGGTCGTATAATGAGTAGAGAAAACGCAGAAAAAGGTGCAAACAGAGAGCGACATAATACAACAATGTAGGGACGGCAACAAGGAAGCCTTCCGATGGTTGGTGCAGCAGCACCAGCGGTTGGTGTTCTCTCTGGCGCTGAAGATGCTGGCCGATGAGGAAGAGGCTAAGGATGTGGTGCAGGAGACGTTCATCCGCGTGTGGCAACGCATTAGTGACTATAATCCCCAGAAGCCTTTCACCACCTGGCTCTATACCATTGCCTCGCGTTTCTGTCTGGACCGTCTGAAACAAATGCATCGTATCCTGCCGCTGCCAGAAGACGAGAGTGTGTTGCAACGATTTGCCAACGATGAGCAGCAGACACTGGAGAACAGCGAGTGGGTGTCCATAGTAAGGATGCTGGCAGAAGGACTCAGTCCCAAGCAGAAACTGGTGTTTACACTCTGCCAGTTGGAGGGCCTGCCATCGGCAGAAGTAGAACAGATAACAGGGCTGGATGCCAAGCAGGTAAAGAGCAACCTGTATGTGGCCCGCCAAACGATACGCGAACGACTAAAACACTTAGGTTATGAATAAGACTGATGATATACTGGAGAAGCTGAAGAATGCGAATCAGCCTGAGATAGATATGACGGAGGAGATAATGAACACGGTCGGCCCCCTCCCAGCCTCCCCCATGGGGGAGGAGAAAGGTTTTGGGAAGTCTATCAACTTCCTGCCCATCGTTAGAATGGTGCTTTCCCTCGCAGCTATGTGGATTGTGGGCTTCTTCATCTACCTGCAATACGACGTAGCCGCTCCTTCCGAGGCAAATAACTCCTCTCCATTTGGGGAAGGTCGGGAGGGGGCTTCCACTCTTCGCGAAGTCTATAAGTACCGTCTTTGCCAAGAATGTAAGAAAACAATAAGTTACACCCAAATAAGAACCATGCTTTATGAAAACAATTAATTTAATTCACAATTCACAATTCATAATTCATAATATCTCCCTTTGGGGATGTTTGGTGGGGGCCATTCTGTTCTTTACTTCCTGCTATCAGCCTAATGTGACGATGAAAACCACTGTTTTTGACAGAGGATATTCTAACTTCGTCCGGGAGGCCAAATATAGTAATGTGATGTCGAAAGAGAAGCAAGACTCCATGATGGCAAGCGACCAGGCTATATTGTCTTGCCCCCTTCCGGAATGCCTGAACTTCGATGCTTTTATGGGTACGCATACAGACTTTGGCGAAGGCGATACGGTTACTACCACGCTCTATGATTATTTTGATACTGCAGAAAAGATGAGCGAGCGGACACCCTTGCAACTGAACGGCGTGCGTCTGAGGTCGAAGGCCAAACTGGACAAGCGGTTTCGCTGGTTCTATACCGAATACACCTTCACGGAAACCTTCTATTGCGTGGGTGATACGTTCAAGCTGCCTGCTACCGACTATGCCGACAAAGCAGAGATAAGCTACTGGTTCACAGGTCGCCCCAATCTGATTGAAGGTATGAGCGGTGCTGAGGCTTCGCAAAAGCTCAACGATATAGAGCCTCAGATCACTAAGTGGCTGAATGATAACCTTTTTAAGATAGGATTCGACTTCATTGTGGCTAACTATGATTCCATCCCCAATCCTCCCGTTAGCCGTGAACGTTTCATAGAGCTGCACGACTCATTGGCAAAATACCTGATTTCTCAGGCGGATGATATTCTGGAGATACAGACTGATGAGGCTCTTCGCAATTTCTTCCACTCGGATGCCTACGCAATGTTCTTTGACGAAGATACGCCCTGCGGAAAGGCCCTGAACAAAGAGTTCCAGAACAGCCTGAACATCTTTTGGTTCAACGTTCCTTATATCCTAGAGATGCCTGGATTCGTTGTAGATCCAGGTAACGGAACACTTCAGGCAGACGGCACCATCTTCTATCCTTTCACAGGCGAGCGCCTCATCCCTCAGGATTACACTATTACCGCCACATCACGCAAGGTTAATATTTGGGCCTGTGTGGTTTCCGGCCTCATCATCCTCCTTGCCATTGGCAGCTTTTTGTACAGGAGAAAGAAACAAAGGTAAAAAGTAAGAAAACAAAGAAAAGGTGCCCAATTGGTCACCTTTTCTGTATACCTTATATTACATTGAAGTGTTGGAGGGCATTGAGGATGCCGTCCTCGTCAACAGAAGTGGTGACATAGTCGGCCTGCTGCTTCAACTCTTCTATGGCATTACCCATGGCAATGCCGATGCCTGCCTGCAGAATCATAGAGGTATCATTACCGCCATCTCCGAAGGCAATGGTATGCTTGGGGTCGAAACCCTGGTGACGGGCCATTGCCAGGATACCCTTTCCCTTGTCGGCGCCATTGGCTGTGATGTCTGTAAACTCGGGGTGCCAACGACCGGATATGCAGTTTGGCAGGCGAGCCAGCAGTTCTGTCTCGTATTCAGGTGGAAAGAAGGGCGTCAGCTGCAGGATATCCTGCTGTAGCACTTCCTCCAGTGGTACTGCCTTGTCCAAGTCTTTAACTGCCAATATCTGATGGAAAATACGGTCAACGGCACCTGTCGGGTCCAGTATGGCCACATCCTTGCGACCTACCACAATAATGCTATAGCCTTTCTCTTTGGCATCATTCACGCAGGTCATCACATCCTCTTTGGGAATAGGATTGCAGCATACAAGCTCGTCGCCTACGAAGCAGAGGGCTCCGTTGGTGGTGATGAACCCATCTATGAGATGCGAGATGCTGTCTATGTTATTGATGATGACAGGTGGGCGCCCCGTGGCAATATAGACACGCGACCCGTTAGCCTTGGCCTGCGTGAGGGCATGGATGGTAGAAGACGGAATCTGGTGCGTATTGAAGCTGACCAGCGTTCCGTCTATATCAAAGAATAATGCGTATTGCTGCTTCATGATTGTGAAACGCCCAGGAACTCGCGAGCCTTCTGCAAGGCAACGTCAATGTGAGGACAGATATGGTCGGGGTTCATCTTGTCGTAGAAGTGAGCCTTCTCCAACTGGCTGTGAACCTTGGGTGTTACACCTGAAAGGATAACGTGGATGCCCTGCTCGTGGTTCATCTCGATGAGGTTGGCAAGGTTGTGGATAC